>JACZSM010000046.1 GCA_022574185.1 Pseudomonadota bacterium | reverse complement strand
TAAAGCACAGCGCAGCGAGCCATGAGGGAGAAGAATATGCCGTCTGCGGTGCAGATCTGATTTGTATCGCCCGCATGGCGAGCTCTTACAGTAGGCCGATTTTTACAGTTTACTTTGAATTTAGTAAACCGTCCCGAATTACAATTAAACGGGGTTGGCGATAATACCGCTAACGATCGGTGTGAATGCCGTCAGGCTGTCTTGCAAGGCTGCATTACCAAGTCCGTGGTTCGGGAACACGTTGCCAAACTGGCCTTGTTCGCCGTGCAGTGCCATGTAATTGAGAATGACCGTGTTAACTAGCAAGCTGACGTTGTTGGCCGCAGGCGTAGCTGCGCGTTGCACGGAGCCTCCCGCGTCCATGTAGCCAATTTGTTGGTGCGCCGCTATTTCCGCGGCCGTCGCGCCGATAATCGTCGCCCTTCGGCCTGGATTGTAAACGAGGAAGAACGACCCCGCCGTTGAGGAGTTGTCACTGGTCCACTCGCCTTTGCCGCGACCTTGCTCTGTATTGTCGAGCGTGCCATTCGAAGAGACTGAGCCGTCACTGAAGACGTACATCATCAATGGCACACCAATTCGTGCGGCATATTCGAGGCAGGCGCCCATGCAACGTCCGGCGCGTTCGTCCTTGACCTCGCCTTCGGCACGACGGCCGCCATGATAATCATAGCCGCCCATCTCGATACAGCCGGCACCAGCGTAGCCGTTGATGACAAGCTTCATGATTGCGGCTGTCTTCCGAAACTCGCTGGCGTCACGATCACCCGCATTGAACTCGGCCTCAGTAAAAATTCCTGTGCCCGGTTGACCTGGCTGGTCTACGATCAACGGGTCCAGCGACGGATCGATTGGCACGCCGCCGAAGCGGTCGGCAATGTCGGCTGCCTTGAGATAACCGCAGCGAATCATCTGTTTGATGACGGCATCTCGCGTGATCTGCGTATCAACCTGGCCCATCTTCTGATCGCTGAGGCGATAAATGGACTCCATTACGGCTGTTGCGTCGTCCTTGGTGAGAATGCCGACAAGATCACCGGTGTCGACAAGGTTGGCGACGTCTAACGGCCGGTCGACCTTGGTTGGGCGCAATTCAGGATCATAAAGAGCGGCTGGTAGCATCGAGTTACCGCCCGAGTCGGTATTCTCGGTACCGGCGAGCGTCAGAATCGAACCATTAGCGCCGAGTCCGCCAGCACCGGCACGCGCGATGCCATACATCGGATTGTGCGGATTGTTGCCCGTGTCATTGTCCGAGCGTGCCGGAATGACCGCGCCGTTGATGAATGCCTCGTTTCCCGGCGTCAGGCTGGCCATGATGCCGCGTCGGAACGCGCTATCGAGATGGAATCCCAATCCCAAATCGAAATTTTCATACGGTAGTTGTAGCGCCGGATCGATCAGGCCAGGAATCATGTCGCCAGGCAGCCCCATCTTTTCGTAGCCGGCTGTCGACAGGAAGTCGTTTTGTCCACCTGCCCGGCCAACCAGTACGTTTGAGCTAATGATGTTGGCACCGCCTGCCAGGTCGAAACAGATAAACGGGATTTTTCCGGCGCCATTGGTCGAGATCTGGCAAGGAGTCTGCAACAGGCTGTCGAGATCGGGTGACAGAGCGGCCAGCGCTTCACGCGGATTTGAAAACAGGCTCAGGATACTGGCACCCGTTGTATAGGCGGCACCCGTCATGAGGCCCTGGGCAACAAATTGGCGGCGCGTGACAGGACGCGGATGATCTGCGTGAAGCTGCGGCGCATCCCAGTGCCGTGCATTGCGTTTCTTGGACATGGTGGTGGTCCTTTCCTGGTCCCGTCTCTACTGAATTAATGTGGCGGCGTTGCCGAGCATCGCGGCACAAACGCCCTTGGCGATAGCTCGCGTATCACCGGTACCGTCGAGCAGGCGCTGGACGAGATTGTCGGGCCTGCCTCCCGCCGCCTGGAACGAGGCAAGCTCGGCATACACATCAGCGAAGGCCGGTTGGCTGCCAAGATTCGTACCCATGACGTTGTTGATCAAGGGGATGACAAAAAGATCGCGATTGCCGACGGCAAATGCAGTGTCTTCCGCGGCGTCGAAGTCGAAGCCCGGGAAGTAAGTCGCAGCAGCGGGATTCGGGCTGCCGTTATCGCCGATTAATGCATTGCAGTACTCAATTGCCAGCTGTGCGATCGCAATCTGGTGTGAAGACAGAAAGGTGTTGATGTCTTCGACAGCCGGCAGCGACTGCCTGAGTTGCTGGTAGGTGGTATCGACGTCCGGGAATAAGGCCCGATCGATACCGGTAACCTTGGCGTATGTGGCGTTGATCTCGTCGAAAGTCTTGAGGCCGATCTGCGATGCCGGATCCAGGTCGACCGGTGTAATGACGGCAGTCGGATCGTCCGGTCGATTGAAGCTCTCGCCCGCCAGCATGTCGAAAGTCAGGAAAAACTCATCGTCTTCAGGACCCTTCTCCAGTGGCACAACAGCGCCGAGTACTGACAAGGGTTGGCCGAGCTCGACAAATAACGACGCGCTTAGGACATTGTTCAGTGTTGCGTAGGTCTGGCCGACCGGCGCCTCAAGGCCGTTCATCGCGATGCGAATGCCCTGGATCGGAATGCCCTCTGGCGTTGAGCCGTCGAGCGTAAGGAAGTGTGGTCTGTCGAACAGGTAGGAGTAGCTGTCGTATTGCTGTACTTCGAACAGGATGTAGGACGATTGTGCGGCCGCCTGGATGACGTCGGATATCTCGAACAGCAGGAAGAATTTCTGACCGACACCGACATCGAAGTTCTGCGTGACTTGTTCCTGCGTCAAGGCGCGGCGGTGAATCGCGACGAGGCGCAGCGTGCCTTCCCACGGACCGTCACTTGAGGCTTCGTTACCCAGGACGAGCGCAAACGTATCCTGCCAGTCGATCAATGTGCCGCCGGGTATCGGATCTACGTTGCTGACAAGATTACCATTGACGTAAATCTTGCGGCCGTCAATCGGATTGTAGGTTGCGACGACATGCTGCAACGTTGCTTGCAGAACCTCGTCAGCCGCCGGTGTCGACAATGCCGGATCACCATTCAGACTTGTTTCGGTGCTGCGTAGCTGGAAGTCGTAGTCATACAGCGTCTGTTGCAACGTAAAATTACGAGTCGTGGCGCCAGCCGAGTAGCTGACAATACGTGCCATTTCCTGGCTGACATTGGCAGGTATGACCCAGGCCTCGATGGAAAACTCGCCGGATTCCTGGATCACATCGAATAATTTTTTGCTGGCTGTCGTTGAACCCTGGGCTTTGCCGCCGTTGATCGTTATTCCCCAGCCACCGAACCAGGTGACTTCTGGCGACAAATTCAGGTCGACCGCCGGGTCGACACCGCTGGTGTCATAGGCGATTGAGCCGACACCCGTCTTGAATTCCCACAGGGCGATCTGAGCGTCCTCGTAGCGGTTGCCACCCGATGCGAGAATGCCATCAGTCAGGCGCAATGCCTTGCTCGTGACCAGGGCCGGGTCAACCTGCGTGGGGATGATGCCGTCGGCAAACGCCGTAATCGCATCCTCGATTTCCTGAGCGTTTGCGGCGCAGTTGTCCCAGCAGAAATGGAATTCATTGCGCAACCGGATGACAAGTCTCGAATTCGCCGGCGCGTCCAGGTTAATTTTCGGCTTTGCCGCATCGTAGGCTGTGTCGATGTCCGGGTCCGAATGGTATGGCTGCTGCGCCTGCGCGGATACGGAGCTGTGGCAGCCGGAGCAATACACTTCGAGAATCGGCTCGTGAATCAGCGTTTGGAATGCGCCCGGATCGTCCGGGAAGTTCTTACTGGATCCTGGGTCCTGTGACGGCGGCGGCGTCAAGACAATCTCGCGTCCTCCGCCAGCGATAACTTCAAGCCATTTCTCAATCCATGTTGTCATGATGGTGGCGCAGACGCCCGTATAGGCAACCCAGCAGTTGTGTCCTTCCGACATTCTCTCAACGACGCGTGACGAAGATGGATCGTCCGTATCAACAACGGTTATCGCGGCGTCGTAGGCCAGGTTGATGTCATCGTTGCGCACGAACATGGGCAGCTGTCCTATTGTTTCGTTGTGGCACGATCCACAACGGTCGCTGGTTTTTGTCTTGGACCAGAACTCCTGCTGAAATTTCAGTACCTCCCCATCACGCGCTACCGGACCCATGTACGGTGAATCGCCGGGATTGGGGTCGCCAGTAATTGGATTATCGGTTGTCGGCGCGCCGCCACCGCAACCGGTAATTACTATGCTTGCGAGAATGGCAATGACAACGGTTCTGAAGAAGCGGAAGTCATTCCTGTCAATTGGCGCCACGGCCATCGCAAGTGCAGTTGCATTCGTCATTGCTTGTGTCTCCCTACTGGCCTCGGCAGTGAACAGCGGCATCTGCAAAAACCTGCTTCATGCGATAGCCCGTAGAGCGGAACGTGTTCGTGATCTCGGCAACCTTGGTACGATCCGCGAGGTCCTCGGGGTCTCGCAGGCATACGGTACGAAACACCTTCTTGACTTGGCAGGACGCAAACGCGTCGCTACTGCCAAGCTCCTCGCCCAGCGATTTGGCGCCCGCACCTGAGCCCGGCAGTGATTGATCAAATCCGAGGTAGGCGTTTTGCCCCTGACGCCAGCGATTTTCCCAGTCGTCGTTCGGCGTCCGAAATCCCTGCGGGAAATTCAAATCGTTATTGAAGTACTTCGCCTGGACGCTG
Source organism: Pseudomonadota bacterium (assembly GCA_022574185.1). Taxonomy (GTDB): domain Bacteria; phylum Pseudomonadota; class Gammaproteobacteria; order Steroidobacterales; family Woeseiaceae; genus UBA1847. Next base: position 18,608 of record JACZSM010000046.1, on the reverse strand, counting down.
CCCGGCGTGTATACAAGCCGACCTGCGGCATCGTCATAGTTGTAGTACGCGAACGCCTGCGCCATCGGGTCCATGCCACTGTGGCAGCCAATACAGTTGTTCAGGAACAGACGGCTATCGCCACCCGGGCTGCGCGGAACATCCTGACGAATTCGATCGGGTGGCAGTCTCGTATCGTGCAACTGCTCCATTTCATTGCATAGATGATTGATCAGAGTAAAGCGAAACATGGCGCGGTTGGTACCGGCGACAAAAAAGGCTTCGGACGCGGCGCGCGATGTAATGACACCAGCCGTGGCGGATGACGGAATTCCCAAGATGGCCGACTGCGATGCGGGTTCGATGTCGTCGCGCAGGTTTATGTTGTTGTTCTCGAGCTGTTCGTAGTGATCGTTGTTGGTGGCGGATGGCGCGGCGCTGACAACTCCCGCACGCCCAACGTAAGTTAAATCTGCTGACAGCAGCGTATTGAATGCGACATCGTCACGAATCATGCCGATGACGGTCGTCGTATAATCATTCAGTGGTACGAACACCGAGCGGTCGCGATTGGTCCACGGCGCCGCGAAATTCTTCAACGTGACGTTGTAGAAGTTCTCGTTATTCATCGCGATATCGGCGGCCGTATTTTCGTTTCCGGGCAAACCAGGATTAATCGCATCTTCCATCTGCTGCAATACTGCGTCGGATGGCGGCACGCCGGCGAGCCGTTCATGCATACGTTTGGCCTGTTCCCGGTAACCGGCTTGTGCGGGCATCGCAAGGCCTGCTGTTACAGTTACAACGAGCAACACGCGCCAAAGTCGCATAAATCTTCCTTGATTGTTGATCGGCCTGATTCTGGTCACCATCCTGTCATCCATAACAAATTGCTTACGTAGCGTTCTTGATACAACCTGCCTTGCATTAGCGATTTTTGAAATTCGTGCGATCCGTCGCTGCAAGAAATACTGCCAGAGTGTGACGAAATCCTCCGTGATTACATTCACAGTCCATGCACATGTTTGCAATTGGCTTCACACTATTTCGGTCACTACCTGGTAAGAGCAATTGCCGTACCAGTCTGTCGTTCAACACAGAAATACTTTAATAAATACTTTAAGAACAATAACTTGAGATCAATGTCTTGGGGTCCACCGTTACCACCATATGTCAAGCAAGTGTCGGCAATTGCGTACAGGTTTTCTTGCCTGACAAGCTAAGCTGCTGATTGCTTTGAATGTGCCACTGTCGCTGAATGCAGACATGGCGTTTCCTTTGCGTCACATGCCGATCAAGTATTTCAGCGAAATAAAAAAGACGCACGTGGGATTGTGATCGTGTTAACGGTACGAACGAGAGGACGCGCCCACAATTACGCATTACTCAGATTGTGGGGTGGTGTGCGTTTAATCATGACTGGCGAATGATCTTCGCAACTCAGATTTTGCATTGAAGCGAGCGTTATGCACGAAATATCGAGACAGGCATCGGAGAAATTCAAACGAAGCGCCACGAAGTTGGCGATGCTGCTGTCCTTGTTCATTTTGTTCTCTGCCTGCGGTGGCCAGAAAGACGGTATCAGTATTGGCTCCGGTCAGGACGCGGATCCCGTCATCATCGATTTTCCGATTGCATACATACGCTCGCCCATACCCGTCGATGATAACGGCGATTTTGTACAACAGGATCTACGCGAACAGATCACATTTGAATTCGGCGCGGACCTGTTCTATCGCGATCGAGCGTCACCAAGCGCCGAAGCCGTCAACATTACGGGCGATATTACACAGGGTCTTGGTGCCGTTCGCGATGTGGAAATTTCCTACGACGGCAGTACCTTGTTATTTGCAATGCGTACGCCGTTCGATCCGGATCTCGATGAAGATGATTTGCCGACATGGAATCTCTGGGAATATACATTTGCAACTGGCGCGCTCGAAAGAGTAATCGCATCGGATCTTTCGGCTGAAATCGGCCACGATATCATGCCGAAATACCTGCCTGACGGACGTATCATATTTTCGTCGACGCGCCAGACACGCTCTCAAGCGGTTTTGCTTGATGAAGGCAAGGGTGGTTTCGTCGCACTCGACGAGGATCGAAACGAATTTGCGTTCAACTTGCACGTCATCAATGCTGACGGCACTGGTGTCGAACAGGTCTCCTACAACCAGAGCCACGACCTTGATCCGTCGTTGTTATCTAATGGCCAGGTCGTATTCAGCCGCTGGGACCATGCCGGCGCAAACAACAGCGTCAACCTGTACCGCATGAATCCCGATGGCTCTAATCTCGAAATGCTGTATGGACAGCAAAGTCATGCAACTGGGACGAATGGCGAACTCGTGCAGTTCATGCAACCGCGCGAACTTGAAGACGGACGCATCATGGCATTGATTCGGCCGTTTACCGGTACCGATGGCGGTGGTGAAATCATTGTCATTGACACGCCTCTGTATCTTGAGAATACGCAGCCGACCAAAGACAATATTGGAATCCTGACGGGCCCTGCGCAGACAGATGCGACGATCAACGAAGTATCTACTGTCCCAGGAGTGCCGTCTCGCGGTGGAAGGTACAGCTCGGTCTATCCGATTCTCGACGGCACCGGACGATTATTGGTCAGCTGGACCCAGTGTCGAGTTGTCGAAATAATGCCTGACCTGACTCAGAACATCGTGGCCTGCACTGATGCACGCTTGGCCGACCCGCTGCTTGTATTGGCACCACCGCTGTTCGGCATCTGGATGTACGATCCGCGCAATAACACGCAGCTGCCAGTTGTGCCGGGTGAAGAAGGCTTCATGTTCACCGAGGTGGTGGCAGCCGACCCGAAACTGGCGCCGCCGGAAATCCCCGACGGTCGGAATCTGTTTGCCCTGGACCCGGCGATTGGAGCCGATGGCGAAGCTGTATTGAATATTCGCAGCGTGTACGACTTTGATGGTCTGGCGATTGTCGATATTGCGGCAACTGCGGACCCGGTGCAGACGCTCGCGGAAGATCGACTCGCGCGCTTTCTGAGAATCGAAAAGGCTGTATCGATTCCCGACGACGATGTGGTCGATCTCAATAACACGGATTTCGGCATTAGCACGCAACAAGGTATGCGCGAGATCGTTGGCTACGCGATGATCGAACCAGACGGCTCGGTCATGGTCAAGGTGCCGGCCAATACGGCGTTGGCTATCAGTGTGCTCGACGAAAACGGCAAGCGTATAACGCAACGTCACCAGAACTGGATTCAGCTGCGGCCGGGGCAGGAATTGACATGCAATGGTTGCCACGTCGCCAACAGCGGACTGTCACATGGACGACGCGACGCGTTCGATTCCGCGTATGTCGGTGCGCTGGTTGCAGGGCCGGAATTTCCTAATACGGATCCGATCTGGTTCGTCGGTGACATCGGTGAAACGATGGCCGAAGTCCGCGCACGCATTACCAATGGCTGTGCGATCGACGGCTGTTCGTCGATCGAGCCGTCGATGAACGTAATCTATAAGGATATTTGGACGGCTGATCCCCTGATCGCAGCGGTTAATCTCGATATTAATTACTTGTACGCAGACCTGACCACCCAGTCTCCAACCAGCCTTGCCTGCGAGGAAAACTGGCAATCGTCGTGTCGCAGCATCATCAACTACGAGATGCATATTCACCCGTTGTGGAGCCAGCCACGCCTTGTCTTCGACGATCTGGGAACCCCGGTTCTTGACGGCAATGGATTCCAATTGGACAACAATTGCCTTGGCTGTCATACGCCGATCGACCCGGACACTGGACAGGTTCGTGTACCGGCCGGGCAACTTGAATTGCAAGACGGGCTATCGCCCGACGAACCAGATCATTATCATGCCTATCGCGAGCTGTTAGTTACTGATAATCTTCAGGTTGTGATAAATGGCGCATTGGTCGACGCGCAGCAGCTGATTGGTGTCGATATCGACGGGAACCCGATATTCGATGTAATTCCGAGGGCCTCACCGGCAACCATTGCAGGTGCGCTCGCATCGGGTGACTTCTTTGATCGCTTCGAAGATCCTGCTGATAATATGGACTTCATGCACTTCAATATTTTGTCTAGCGCGGAGAGACGCTTAATTGCGGAATGGTTGGATGTCGGAGCACAATATTACAACAATCCCTTCGACGTTCCGCAGTAAGCCTGTCTGGCTCGCCGGCTTCGTCGCAGTCGCGTTACAGGCATTTGCTCCCGGACCAGCAGATGCGGCGGGCGATCTTCGCACCGTCGCGGTAGCCGATCCCTATCTGGAAATGCACACGGGTCCGGGTCGCGGTTATCCGGTCTTTCACATCGTAGATCGCGGCGCATCTGTTGTCATCGTGATGCGGCGTACCGACTGGTATCTCGTGCGCACGGATGACGGAACTGAGGGATGGGTGGATCGCGCGCAGATGGAGTTGACGATGCAGCCGGACGGGCAGAAAGTCAGCTTTGAACGAGCGGGTCAGGATGACTTCATGAACGCGACGTGGGAAGTAGGCATCCTGGCCGGAGATTTTGGCGGTGCGAACATCATTTCGGTCTATGGTGGCTACTCGCTCAACCCGCATGTTTCGATTGAAGTATGGGGTTCACAGATTTTGGGAAATTTTTCGAACGGCTGGATGGGCAGTGTTAACGTCGTTCATGAAACCTGGCCCGACTGGCGATTTTCACCGTTTTTTACGCTGGGGGCTGGTGTGATTCACACGCAGCCTAAGTCGACGATTATTCAGGGTGCGGACCGTACTGACCAAGTCGGTCATGTCGGGGCAGGATTTCGAATATATGCAACACGGCGCTTCGTGCTGCGCCTTGAATACAAGAGCTACGTGGTTTTCACGAGTCGTGACGAGAACGAGGAAGTAGAAGAATGGAAAGCCGGATTCGCGTTCTTTTTCTGAGCACTTTGGTGGTCATGCTTGCGGGCTGTGCAGCCACGAAAAATCTGTTCGACTTCGGGCAAGAGAACGCTGCACCGCCAACGGCTGAGTCGCCGGGGCAAGTGATCGATCCCGAGGTTGAACGGCGCGAAGTCAAGGAACCGAAAATTGATACCGAGAATTTCGAGGTCGGAGGATTTGTCGGCCTCATGAGCATCGAGGACTTCGGTAGCGATTTCGTCTATGGCGCTCGCATCGCTTACCATGTGACTGAAGGGTTTTTCGTCGAAGCCACCGTTGGTCAAACCGAAGCGGGCCTCACCAGTTTCGAGGTGCTATCGGGAGGTGCCCGGCTGATCGCCGACAACGAGCGCACCTTCACTTACTACAACCTGAATCTCGGCTACAACATACTGCCGGGGGAGGGTTTCGTCGGTGAGGGGCGCGCGTACAACACCAGCCTTTACCTGGTCGCGGGGCTTGGATCGACGCGATTCGCCGGTGACGATCGCTTTACCGTGAACTTCGGCGCCGGATTTCGCTTCTTGCTGACCGATTCGGTGGCATTGCATATCGATTTCCGCGATCACCTGTTTGACATCGACCTCCTGGGAGAGGAAAAGACTGTCCACAATCTTGAGAGCCACCTTGGTGTCACGGTGTTCTTCTGAGGCAAGGTTCACGGTTCGAGCGGCCGACTGGAGATAAAGTTAAGGGTATGGACATGAAAATCAGATCAATGGGTCGATTGTTACTGCCATTATTGCTACTGGTCGGTCTGTCGGGCTGTAGCAATATCGAGCCCTGGGTCAAACCCTACGAGCGCGATCGGCTTGCTGATCCGATTATGTCTTTCGACATGAACCCGGTGTCGTCTGCTTACATGCAACACGTCTACGAAGCACGCGAAGGTGCACGCGGCGCCGAAGGCAGCGCTGGCGGTGGCTGCGGCTGTAACTAAGGTGATTTGGAAATCATGATAGTGCGACGCGGCATTATAATCACGATCCTGGGGTTGCTAATGGTTAATGGCAGCGCCGAGGCTGGTGTGCTTCCTGAAGATCGCGCAGACGTTTTGTATCACCTCTACGATGGTGGTGGCGTCGAAATCGACGGGCCGTCATTACTGGTTCGCAAACGGATTGGCAAGAGCACCTCGTTTGTCGCCAACTACTATGTCGATATGGTCAGTTCTGCATCGATCGACGTAATCACGACAGCCAGCCCCTACACAGAAGAACGTACGCAGTGGTCGCTCGGCATGGATTATCTGCGTGGCAACACAACGATGAGCATCGGCTACACAACCAGCGTCGAGTCTGATTATGATGCGAAGTCCTACAGCTTCTCAGTTAGTCAGGATATGTTCGGTGATCTGACAACTCTGCGGCTGAGTTATGCTTTGGGCGACGACCTCGTAGGCCGTTCGGACGATCCGGCTTTCGAGCGCGAGATTGACCGGCAGCACTATGGCATCGGGCTCACACAAATTCTGACGCGCAATATGATTGTCGCTTTAAATTTTGAAACCATTACGGACGAAGGATATTTGAATAATCCATATCGTTCGGTTCGTTACCTCGATGCCGGCAGTCCGATCGGCTACAGCTACGAGCCCGAGTTGTATCCCAATACCCGCACGAGTAACGCCCTCGGACTGCGAGGCAAGTATTACCTGCCATATCGTGCGGCAATCGAAGCCGAATACCGTTACTTCACCGACACGTGGGATATTAAGGGCCATACGGTTGCGATCAGCTATGTACATCCGTTGGGACCATGGACGTTTACCGCAAAGTACCGAATCCACGATCAGACCGGAGCGGAATTTTTCCAGGACGTATTTTCACGATCGGAGGCCACCAATTTCCGCGGACGTGATAAAGAGCTCAGCGCATTGACGAGCAAAACGTTCGGCTTGGCGGCGAGCTACGAATTTATCGGCGGTGTGGAAGGCCGGGGCTTCATTAAGAAGGGCACTGTTAATGCCTCGATCGACTTTCTGCAAGTCGACTATGACGATTTTTCGGACCTGAGCACGGGCGCAGCACTGGACAGTGAACCCCTCTATGCGCTCGACGCTGACATCGTCCAGATCTTTTTCTCGATCTGGTACTAGGCACAACCACCTGTCGAATCCTCGCTCTCGCTATCCTTGCTCCGCTCGGCTTCGACGACGCTCGACGAGCCACCGTATCGTGACCACCCGCCGATCTTCGTCGGGTCGGCGGGAGGGATGTTCCCGCAGGTGATAGGATTGCTGGACCATGTACATTCTCATTATCGCTATCCTGGCGCTGGCCGGCGTCGTTCTTTATAACCGCCTGATTCGCAGTCGTAACCGAGTCGACACGGCTTGGAGCGACAACGGCGTACAATTGCAACGCCGCCACGATCTGATACCCAATCTCGTTAAAGCTGTTGATCAGTACTCGAGTTACGAACGGGCGACGCCGTGACAGAGCTTCGCGCGCAGGCCAAACGTGTAACCGATGTAGAGCAACGTGGCCGGGCAGAAGCAGAGCTTGGCGCGGGCGAACGAGAGCTCCTTGATGGGCTGTTTCGCGATGGCGATACCGTATTACTCGACGTCGAATATCACGAGTTGCTCGGCGAGGCTAAGGCGTCGCATCGCGAGTCTCTCAAGACCGACTACAAGCAGCGCTACTTTCGTACCAATGGCCTGTTGAATCTTCCAGCGATATTCATCGTTATCGGCACGACAGTTGTCGCGATAAGCATGGGGCCATCGCCGTTCGTCATTGCGACGATCGTCGCGATGTTTGTGACACTGGTGTTCTTCGCAATTATCATGAAACGATCGACAATGCGCGGCCGCCAGCTGCTTGACCAAATGATGGGATTCAAGGACTACCTCGAAAGCGCCGATAAAGACGAGATGAACCTGAGAAATCCACCTGAGAAAACACCGGAGCTCTTTGAGGCTTACCTGCCCTATGCGCTGGCGCTCGGATTTGAACAACATTGGGGTGAGCGCTTTGCAAGCATCCTTGGCTCGATTCGAAACCCGGATGGTAGTTCGTATCATCCTGCGTGGTACGCCGGTTCATGGAACAGCTTTGATCTGAGGTCGAGTACGAGCGGTTTGTCCAGCGGCCTGAACATTGCCATCAGCAGTTCGGTTACGCCACCGGGTTCGTCCTCGGGCGGTGGGGGCGGCGGCTTTTCGGGTGGCGGTGGCGGGTGGTGATGCTGAATTCGTCAACAGGGATTTGTTTTATCGCTTGGTTTGTTGTCGCAGGCTGTGACGGGTCGCCCGGATCTGTAGCCGGCCAGGCAGCAGATCGAGTATTCCTCAACGGCGCAGTCTATACGGTCGATGCCAAGCGATCCTGGGCCGAAGCGGTCGCCGTCAATGGCGGCCTGATTACCTTTGTTGGCAGTACCGACGATGTGCAGTCCTGGATCGGTGAGAACACCGATGTGACAGAACTCGACGGCCAGATGTTGCTGCCTGGGTTTCATGACTCGCACACACATCTGCTGATTGGCGTTCCCACCGAAGAGAATTGTGATCTGCTGCGACTGGAGCCAAGAGAAGCGGTTGAGGCCAGGCTCGCGGAATGCACGGCACTGGAGGGGTTCGGCGATCATCACTGGATCATCGGTGGCGGCTGGGGTGAATGGCTGTGGCCCAATGGCGACCCGGGCAAGGCACTGCTTGACCGGTTGTATCCAGATCGTCCTGTCTACCTCGATTCGAGTTTCGGCCATTCCGCATGGGTGAACAGCCGGGCCCTTGAGCTGGCAGGAATCAACGATGCAACCACGGTCGGATCCGACGGCATCATCGTGCGTGATTCCGCAACTGGCGAGGCCACAGGCACGTTGCACGATTCCGCAATAATGATCGTAAGAAGTGTCATGCCCGAAATGACGATGGAGTATCGACTCGAAAGCGTGCGCGCCGCAATCGCAATGGCACACGCACTGGGCGTTACAGCTGTCATCGAGCCGGGCATCGACGAGGGTTACATCGCGCCGTTGCTCGAACTCTCGGATGCCGGTAACTTTGATCTTCGTGCGCTGGTGTCGTTGTCGCCGATTAACATGCAACCAGGTGCCTTTGATGACGGTGTCTACGAATTCCTGCAAGGTCGCGAAAAATGGCGTCGACCAAATATCGATGTTGATTCAGTAAAGATCTTTTTGGACGGCATCATCGAATCCGGTATGGGCGCGCTGCTTGAGCCTTACGAGGACGCCGCGCTTGGGCTTGGGCCGCGCTTCTATCCACAGGACAAGATTGACGAGTATTTCACGCGCTTCGATGCGATGGGATTGCAGGTGCATGTGCATGCAATCGGCGATGCGGCCGTGCGTATGGCGTTGGATGGGTTTGAAGTGATGCGAAATGCAAACGGCATGTCGGATAATCGTCACCACATTACGCACCTGCAATTGATTGCTGACGAAGACGTCCCGAGATTTGCGCAACTCGATATAGGCGCGACATTTCAGGCGCTCTGGGCGTACGCAGATCCCGCCTTCATCGAACTCGACGTGCCCATGATCGGTGAGGAACGCACCGCTCAGATGTATCCGATAGGCGATGTGCACAGGTCTGGCGGTCGGATCAATGGTGCCAGCGACTACTGGGTTACCGATATGAACCCATTGCTGGCCATCGAGGTTGCGATGACGAGACAGAACCCGTACAGCAATGACGGACCGCCCCTCGATGCAGATCAACGCATGGATCTCGAGACAATGATCGAGGCGTACACGATTAATGGCGCCTACACTATGTCGCTGGAGGACCAGCAAGGGTCTATCGAAGTTGGCAAACGTGCGGACTTCGTCGTGCTCGATTACAACTTGTTCGATCTCGCGCCACAGGACATCAGCGAAGCCAGCGTAACAATGACGATCTTTGATGGTCGAACCGTTTATCAAGTCACTGAGTGAAATATGAACGCACCTGTCTATAAATTGCAGCGCCAGGACACGAGTTCCATACCGACGATAATTTTCGCGTTACTTATCGTGAATGGACTCGTATTCGCTCTGCAACAGGTAAGCCATGAATTTATGATGCTCAATTTTGCGCTGTGGCCGTATGGCGATCCGATATCACCATTTGCGCCTTGGCAAATATTGACGTACGGATTCCTGCACGGTGGTGTTGGGCACATATTCTTCAATTTATTCGGATTGTGGATGTTCGGACGTGACCTCGAGCGCATGATGGGCGCGAAGCGGTTCCTGATTTACTATCTGACTTGCGTTGTCGGTGCCGGCCTCATACAGCTCATCGTTGCCGGCATACAGGGCGGATTTCCGTATCCGACGGTCGGTGCATCGGGCGGCGTGTTCGGCATCTTGCTGGCCTATGGCATGACCTATCCAAATCGAATGATCATGCTGATGATCCCGCCAATTCCCATGAAAGCAAAATACTTTGTACTGTTTTACGGGTTGCTGGAGTTGTATCTTGGTGTCAGTGGCAGTTCCCCGGGGGTCGCCAACTTCGCCCATCTCGGCGGCATGCTTTTCGGCTTCTTGTTACTCATGTATTGGAAAAAGCCAAAAAGTCGTGGCTAACTTGCTCGCTGTGGCAGCCGCAACGTTGGTCCTTGTCATGATTCCCGGGCCAAATGTGGCACTGGTCGTCGCGAACAGCCTCCGCTATGGCATGCGCATGGGTGCCGTGACGGTGCTTGGTACGACGCTCGGTGTTGCAATACAGCTGGCGTTTGTCGTACTGGGGTTGGCGGCGATCATTGAGATAGCGGCCGATGCGTTAATCTGGATTCGCTGGGCGGGTGTTGCGTATCTCATTGGGCTTGGGATACGCAAATGGAATGAGGCAGGCGAGAATCTGGACAAGGTCGAGGCGGCTCCAGCGCTGTTTTGGCGAGGCTGTATGCTGGCTGCCGTTAATCCCAAGACGTTGTTGTTCAATGCGGCGTTTCTGCCGCAGTTTATTTCGATAGAGAACGGTGCGGCGGGGCAGCTTGCCGCCGTGGCGACCGTTTTTCTGGCAGTGTTATTGGCCGGGGACATGCTCTGGGCTTTTTTTGCAGCTACTGCGCATCGATTGTTCGAAAAACACCTGGCGATGCGTAATCGATTAACGGGTGGAATTCTTGTTGCGGCCGGAATTGGGCTGGCGCTGTCACGACGTACGCAGTAGGGGTCCGACTGCAGGAGCCCGCTCCCGTCAAGCGGGATCGAGACATGCGGGCGATATGGGAGTTACATGATCATCAAACGAAGAGATTTTCTCGGTCGCGTCGTCGCGGGCAGTGCAATTCTGACCGTACCCGGATTTCTTGCGGGCTGCGGAGTGCAGAAGGCGACACTGATCGCCAGTCCGACACCCGAAAACCCGTTCATGGAGTGGTTCGGCGTGGACCAGGCTACGGTCGCGCGGGTCATGTCCGAAGTTACGGCGAACGGTGCGGATGCGGCGGACTTATATTTTCAGCACAGCCGCACGAATTCACTGACGCTTGAGGACGGCATCGTTGCAGATGCAAACTCGGACATTCAGCAAGGTGTCGGTCTGCGTGTGGTGATCGGCGAGCAAACGGGTTACGCATTTACCGAGGATCTCACGCTGCCATCGATGCTGGCGGCGGCGCGCACAGCGGCGGCAATAGCGTCCGGCAGTCGCGCCGTTGCACCGCAGGCGTTCAGTCCGCAAGAAATGGGCGACATGTACACAACGATTGTGCCCTGGGCTGACGTCGGCATCGAGCAAAAGTTGCCGCTTCTCAATTTTATCGAAGAGCAGGCCAGGTCGCTGGATCCTGCCGTCGAGAAGGTCGCCGTATTCTGGGCCGATGGTGAGGAGCGTGTAATGATCGCGACGCTGGATGGCAGTCTGGTTACGGATTATCGGCCGATGACTCGCGTCACGGTGCTGGTAACGGCCAGGAAAGGCGAGAGAACACAATCCGGCTTTTCGAACATTGCGGCGCGAGAAGAGTTTGCGTGGTACACCGAGGCGCGACTGATGCGGATGGTCGAAGAGGCTGTCGATCGCACGATGATTCTGTTTGATGCGCGCCGGCCACCGGATGGCGAGATGCCCGTAATTCTCGCCTCGGGTGCGAGCGGAATCCTGCTGCATGAGGCGATTGGTCACGGCATGGAGGCAGACTTCAATCGCAAGGGCACGAGCATTTACTCGGACATGATCGGCAAGAAGGTCGCTGAACCGTTCATAACCATTGTCGACCAGGCCTCAATTCCACACGAGCGCGGGGCATTGAATTACGACGACGAAGGCAACAAGGCGGGTCGCACCGTGCTCGTGGAAAATGGCATCCTGAAGTCGTACCTGCACGATGGCATCAGTGCGACGCAATATGGCTTGCCGCCGACTGGATCGGGTCGGCGCGAATCGTACAAATTTGCACCGATGCCACGCATGAGCTGCACGTTCATGGAAGATGGACCGCACACAAGAGAAGAGATCATCGAGGCGGTGGATCACGGCATTATCGCCGAGACCTACACCAATGGTCAGGTACAAATCGGCGCCGGTGACTACAAATTTATCGTCAAGAACGGTTGGCTTGTAGAGCGTGGAAAAATTACCGCGCCAATCAGAGACGTCAGCATCAATGGCAACGGACCCGAGTTGCTCAAGCGAATTACAATGGTCGCAAATGATGCGCGCCTCGATTCGGGCGGCTGGACTTGTGGAAAAAACGGCCAGCGAGTACCTGTGTCACAAGGCATTCCGACTGTGCTTGTCTCAAGCATAATGGTAGGCGGCGAAAAAACCGGCTAGATGAAAAGATCAGGCGGTTGCGGCGGTAGAAATCGCTGCAGGTCCGGGGGCCTGGGATGTCTGCGTGATCGCATCAAATCGGCGCGTCGAGCTTGTTGGCAATGACCCATATTCTGTATTCGGCAATTTTTTACGCCTAGGCGGTGAGGCCGCCATCGATCGGGATGGCGGTACCCGTGATATGGCGCGCCGCATCGCTGGCAAGAAACAACACCAGTGACGCAATGTCACCTGGTTCGGCGATACGCTTGTTCGGGCTGTGATCTGCAATGGCGGCCAGGAAGGTGTCAACGTCACGATCTTGATCTAGTGCTCCCGCGGCAAGCATCGGTGTGTCGACGCCACCCGGGCAGACAGCATTGACACGCAGCCCATCTGCCGCATGGTCGAGCGCCATGGCGCGCGTCAATTGCAGTAATCCGCCTTTACTCACGCAGTAAGCAAGGGCTCGCTCTCCGGCTCTGTTCGCCCAGTACGACGCGATGTTGATGATAGTGCCTTTAGAAATGAGCAAGTAGGGGAGCGCCGCTCGTGACAGGTAAAACGGTACATCGAGGTTAATGGACATCGTGTTGCGCCAATCCTCGTCGCTGGTCTCCTCGGCGTTGCCGCGTGGAAGAATTCCGGCGGAATTTACGAGGCAATCGAGGGTCCCGAATTCGTCGATGGTATCAGCGACGAGCTCGTCGCAGTCTTCCGACTCGGCGAGAGCTCCCGCCCAGGTGGCGATGTTGTCGGAGACGTCCGCTACTTCCTCGAGCCGGTCCTCGTTGCGTCCAGCCGCCATGACGCTCCATCCGGCATCGGCAAATTCGATCGCTATGGCGGCCCCGATTCCCGAACTGGCCCCGGTAATCAGTGCAACACTCATGAATAGTCCTGGTCAGGTGGCATCGTGTCTCGCAGTGTATCTCAGCCCGCATATGCCAGAGCATCAATATTCCGCTCACGGTCGCGGGAAATTGCCTATATAATGCGCCACCTTTTGCGGCCCATCCGAAAATGTTTCCCACCGACCGAATACGTAATATTGCGATCATCGCACATGTTGATCATGGTAAGACCACGCTCGTCGATCGTCTGTTGCAGCAGTCCGGAACGTTCGATAAACGCAAAGCTGTGCCCGAGCGCGCCATGGATTCGAACGAACTCGAGCGCGAGCGCGGCATAACGATCCTGTCGAAGAACACGGCCATTAGCTGGCAGGGTTGGCGTATCAATATCGTCGATACACCGGGACATGCGGACTTCGGCGGTGAGGTCGAGCGCGTGTTGTCGATGGTCGACGGTGTATTGCTACTTGTCGATGCCGTCGAAGGTCCGATGCCGCAGACGCGTTTCGTAACGCAGAAAGCGTTTACCTACGGCTTTATTCCGCTGGTCGTGATTAACAAGATCGATCGTGATGGCGCACGACCTGATTGGGTGCTCAACCAGACTTTCGACCTGTTTGATCGCTTAGGCGCCAGTGATACACAACTGGATTTTCCGGTGATCTACGCATCGGCGCTCAAAGGATATGCGGGCACGGAGCCCGATGTTAGTGACGGTGACGTGCTGCCGCTGCTCGAAGCTATCATTGAGCACGTACCAGCTCCCGATGTGGCTTTAGACGGTTCTTTGCAACTGCAGGTTTCGAGCCTTGATTACAACTCCTACGTCGGCGTATTGGGCATCGGGCGCATCAGCCGCGGTGTCGTCAAAGCGAATTCGCGGGTCAGCATTATTAGTCACGACGGATCGGCAAAAAATGCGCAACTCACGCACTTGTATGGATTCGATGGGCTGGTGCGCATACCGATCGAGGAGGCTGGTGCGGGCGATATCGTAGTGTTTAGCGGCATCGATGATCTGCAAATATCCGATACGGTTTGTGCGCGTGGCGAATTGGACGGCTTGCCGCCGCTCTTAATTGACGAACCGACGATCAGCATGGTGTTCCAGGTCAACAAGTCACCATTCGCCGGGCGAGAGGGCAAGTTCCTGACGAGTCGGCAGATTCAGCAGCGGCTTGACCAGGAGCTCAAACACAATGTCGCGTTGCGCGTCGAGGAAACGGGGGATCCCGACAAGTTTCGGGTTTCCGGGCGCGGCGAGTTACACCTTTCCGTGTTGATTGAAATGATGCGTCGGGAGGGTTTCGAGTTGGCCGTATCGCGACCAACTGTCATCGAGCGCGAAATTGATGGCGTCGTTCATGAGCCCTGGGAGCTCGTTACCGTCGATTTCGCGGAACAGTATCAGGGCGCGGTCATGACGCGGCTGGCAAATCGCAAAGGCGAGCTGCTGAGCATGACACCTGATGGCCGTGGCCGCGTACGGCTTGAATATCGAATTCCGGCACGCGGACTGATCGGGTTTCGCACCAACTACCTGACCATTACGGCGGGAACCGGTCTGCTGCACTCTGTTTTTGATGAATATGCGCCGCGCGTTGCCGGCGAGATCGGTCAACGCAGCAATGGTGTGCTGGTATCGACCGTAGCGGGAAAGGCGCTGGCGTATGCACTGTTCAATTTGCAGGAACGCGGTTCTCTGTTTATCGGCCATGGCGTTCAGGTCTATGAAGGCATGGTTATCGGCATTCACAGTCGCGGTAATGATTTACCGGTGAACCCGACGAAAGCCAAGCAGCTCACAAACATCCGCGCTGCCGGAACCGACGAGAACATTCAGCTCACTACACCGATCCGGTATTCACTCGAGCAGGCGCTCGAGTTCATCGATGATGACGAGTTGGTCGAAATCACGCCGCAAAATATCCGCTTGCGCAAGAAGCTCCTGACCGAAGGTGAACGTCGGCGTGCCGCGCGATTGCGAGCCAAAGAAGCCGAGCTTTAGGCAGGCCATTCACCTACAATTGCCCGGCCATTCAGGCAACCTGAAGCAGCATAGACAGCACACAAGGCATGTACAAAGGCGAACGATTCAACAGTATCAGTCATCTGGTTGGCGCGTCGCTCGCGCTCGTGGCCGGTGCCGTACTGGTGACTTATGCTGCCATCGGTGGTGACACCAACAAGATCGTCAGTTACAGCGTCTACGCGACAACGCTGTTCCTTCTTTACCTCGTCTCCACCCTGTATCACAGTATTCCCGGTCCGGCCAAAAAAGTGTTCCGGGTCCTGGATCACCAGGCGATCTACGTTCTGATTGCAGGAACTTACACGCCGTTCGTCATGGTTGCGATTCAGGGCAAACTTGGTTGGTGGATGCTCGGCACGATATGGGGCCTGGCCGGCGTCGGCATAATCCTTGATGCTGTACGTCGCAGCGGACCGCGCGTAATGTCTTTGCTTATTTATCTGTTCATGGGCTGGTTCTGCGTCGTCGCCCTGGACACATTTATTGCTGCCCTGTCACCAGCGAGCTTTGGCTGGCTGGTTGCCGGCGGTATTTTTTACACTTCGGGCATCGTCTTTTTCGTCCTCGACAACTGGTATCCCTGGTGCCATGGAATCTGGCACCTTTTCGTCATTGCGGGTAGTGCCTGCCACTACTTTTCGATTCTGCTCCTATAAGATCAAGCGCATGACGGCGATCGATCTAAATGCGGACGTCGGCGAAGGCAGTGCCTGCGATATTGAGCTGCTTAGCATCGTCAGTAGCTGCAATATCGCTTGCGGCGGCCACGCCGGCGATGCGACAAGTATGGCCGAGACGATACGGTCAGCAATAGCGAACAGTGTTGCCATCGGTGCGCATCCGTCCTACCCGGATCGCGAGGGCTTCGGGCGAAGAAGCGGCTACGCAAGCGGCGATGCACTGGTCGAATCCTTGCACGAACAGATTACGGCGCTTCGTACAGTGGCCCACGCGCACGGTACAGAGCTAACCCACGTGAAGCCTCATGGAGCGCTGTACAACGATGTAGCCACCGACCGAACATTGGCTGAGCTCGTAGTGCAAGTGGTCGCCCGTGTGCACAGCGACATCGCGCTGGTCGGGCCGCCCGGTAGTGAGCTTGCCAAAGCCGCGGCAGACTGTGACGTGCCGTACGTTGCGGAGGCATTTGTCGATCGAGCTTATAGTGTTGACGGCGCGTTAGTACCGCGATCGGAACCGGGCGCGGTGCACGGCGACATCAAGAATATTACCGCGCAAGCCGTCAGTCTTGCGATGCGCGGTCAGCTTGTCTGTCAAAGTGGTGAATTGATCGCAATCGTTGCCGACACACTGTGCATTCACGGCGATACTGATGGCGCTGCCGACATAGCGCGAGCCGTGGTTACGGTTTTGCGCGAAAACGGAGTTGCAATACATGCCGCAAGGTGAGGATGGCAGGGCGGATGGTCCGATCCAGGTCTGTGGTGACGACACTCTGGGCGTTGCGTTTGATGATCCGGTTATGTGCCAGGCAGTCGCGGCACAACTCAGGCAGTCCGGAGTATGGCTGGAAACGGTCGCGGGCATCGATCGCGTTGTTGTTCAATTCGACGCGCTAACAACCAGTATGGATGCGGCTCGGTCCGATCTGGCTGCGAGTGTGCAAAAGTTATCCACGCGGACGGCCATGCAGACGTCTTTGATTGAAATCCCGGTTTGTTACGGTGGCGAGTTTGGGCCAGACCTCGATGCGCTGTGTACGACACTTGGCCTGTCGGCCGAGCAACTGATCGAGTTTCATGTTGCAACTGAGTACCGTGTCGACATGCTCGGGTTCACACCCGGGTTCGCCTATGTTGGTGGACTCCCCGACGAGCTCAACGTGCCACGGCTCGCCCAACCGCGCCTGCGTGTTGCGGCCGGATCAATCGGCATCGCGGATGGTCGCAGTGGTCTGTATGCGATGCCGGGGCCGGGCGGATGGCCGCTGATCGGTCGCACACCAATGCGATTATTCGATCCGGCTGCAGATCAGCCATTCGTTCTGCATGCCGGAACGCGCATTCGATTCCATGCCATCGATGCCGATGAGTTTCGGCAGCCAGTTGGCCAATGAGCATTCTTGTCATTCGCCCCGGCTTGCAGACCAGCATTCAGGCAAGGCCGCGAGTGGGTCTGCGGCATCTGGGCGTGCCGGCATCTGGTCCTGCGGACCCGCTGTCGATGGCGCTTGCGAACCATCTCGTGGGCAACCCGCTGCTGGCGCCGGCGCTTGAAACAACATTGACCGGAGTTGAGCTGCAGTTTGAGATTGACAGTTGGTTTGCGATTACGGGCGCCGCGTCGAACGCCGAACTCAACGGTGCTGCTATCGAATTCTTCAGCACCTGTCATGCAAACGCGGGCGACAATCTCCAGATCGGGTCGGCAGATACAGGTGTCCGTGTCTATGTTGCGGTTGCCGGAGGATTCGTCGCAGACGAGTTGCTGGGTTCCATGTCGACCTATCTGCCGGCGGCATTTGGCGGTTACCAGGGCAGGGCGCTGGAAAAAGATGATCGCTTGTCGGTGCTCGCAACAAACGGACTACAGACTGAACGAGTAACACCGCCCGAATATCGGCCACCGATTATGGGCAATTGGGCGCTGCGTACTTGTGATAGCGCAGACGCGGAGTTCCTCGATGATGACAGCAAGGAGCTGCTGTTTGACACCAATTTCACGATCGGCAACCGTGCGGATCGGATGGGTTTGCAACTCGACGGTGCCACGTTAAAAGTCAGCTCTGGTGGCCGATTGCCGAGTGCGCCGGTTTTTCCAGGGTGTATTCAGTGCCCGGAAGACGGCAATCCGTTCATATTGTGCGTGGATGCCCAGACCACAGGGGGTTATCCATCAGTGGCACAAATTGCGCGTGCAGACCGCCACATGCTCGGTCAGCTGCGGTCCGGTGACCATCTGCAACTGCTACAGCGCACGGCTGCGCAGGCGATCGAAGAACTGCACGAGAAGATTGATTATTGGCGCGCGTGGCTGCCCGATATTGCATCCGTAATTTAGCCATCGAGAGAAAAAATGGTGGGCCCGCCAGGACTAGAACCTGGGACCAAGGGATTATGAGTCCCCTGCTCTAACCAACTGAGCTACA
>JACZSM010000045.1 GCA_022574185.1 Pseudomonadota bacterium | reverse complement strand
GCCTACGGCACGGCCGAGTTCCTGGGCTGGATGGTCAATGACAAGGGCATCGAGCCACATGTGCCGGTGTGGGACAAAGGCGAACGAGTCGATGGCACGTTCGCTCGATCGGACTTCGTCTTTGACGCAGCGACCGACAGCTACACCTGCCCGAATGGCAAACAGCTAATGCGTCATCGGCGAAACTTCAAGACACCGCGGAGCGGCGTTACCAAAGCCAACACGATTAACTACCGTGCCAGCCAACTTGATTGTGCTGCATGCCCCTTCAAGAAACAGTGTTGTCCGAACACCGCAATGCGCAAAGTCACGAGAAGCATCCACGAAGCGGCTCGCGATGTTGCCCGGGCGGTGAGACAAACACCGGACTATCGTCGAACGCGACGACAACGCAAAAAGGTCGAGATGCTGTTTGCTCACATGAAACGCATCTTAAAGATGGATCGCTTGCGATTACGGGGAATCAGTGGCGCAAGAGACGAGTTCATACTCACCGCCACCGCACAAAACCTCAGACGCATGGCGAAATACCTGGGCAGAGGTCCGCCTGGACTCTGTGCAACGGCACCAACATGAGCAAAATGACGCCAATAAACGAACCAGATCGACGTTAGCAAACCAAAATCCGGCGATGCCGGATCAAGAAACTCGTATCGACGAAATCGCGACTATAATGGCGGCTTCAGTAACGAGTTTTTCAACAGAATAGGCCGACTCCTGCCCTTCGCGCCATCGTCGTTCCAGCAGTTTGAACGGCCGCTAGTGGTGATACCTGACCTTCGACGTTCCCGCGGACTACGTGCCCTTGGGGTAAACATCCTCGAAATCACATGAAGAAAGCCTCGTAAGTTAGATGTCGCCCTTTCGTCGCTCTCGCACATCCATGTGCTCCGCGACATTAGGTCGTCCTGACCGTCGACGGGCTCCTACAGGACGAGACTGGCTTCAGGGCTTCCGAAACAGCAACGTAAACCGATCCGTATTCCCGGTAACCGATCGTCGCCCAACCTCGTAAACGAGTTCATCATCGGCGCGGTAATGCAGCGTGGAATAATCAACGAGCTCGAAGCCCTGATCCAGCATCTCCTTAATGATCATCACCGGATCGACGCGGCGACGATTCTCGTGGTTGGCCGGCTCCATGTGTCGAGCCGTGTGGTCGATAACGCCATAGAGCCCACTGGATTTCAGCGCTTTGAAGACCTGGCTGTTCAGCCTGGCTCGGGATTTCACATCTAAGTTGTGCAGGTTACGAAATGTCACCACCATGTCCAGGTTGGAAACGTCAAAGTCGAAGTCCTCGAGAACGTAGAACCGACTTCCATCCGGGCGGTGCAGATTATCCGAGGTATCGAGCAGTTCTACTTGCTCAAATCCCGGCTGGTTCAATACATTTTTGCTGACTCTGCCAGCGCCGATTGCCACATAGAGTTTGCCGTTATCGGCCAGCACGGGCGCCAGCACTCGCGTGTACCAACCCCCGCCAGGAATCAGTTCCAGCACGCGCATGTCGTCCTTCAGGCCGAAGAAATTCAGCGTCTCGAGCGGGCGACGATTCCTGTCTCGCTCGCGATCTGCTTCCGGGCGTGATTCGGCGGCCAGTGCGGCCTCGACCTTTGAGTCAATCTCGTTGGCTGCCTGCACAACACCAACCAGAGCCAATAAGACAAATGCCAATAGTATTTTCACGGACAAGCTCCTTCGCACCCGGGATAGTGCCAGTTAATTACCACCACATGATGACCAAACCAGTATACAGGTTATTGAAAATACGGCTGACCCGATGGCCGTCGACAGTGCCCCATTGGCCGTCGTCTTCTTCCAGAATATCGCCAGCAGGAAAATCGTGGCGATGCTATTAGTCATAGATGCGAGCGATGACACGATTGCCGCAATCAACGCCGCGAACACGATGCCCTTTTGTGCGTAGCGATTACTCTTCGCCGCCAGAGCGCGCTGGATTATGTACTGGTTGACGCCCAGTACGACAGATTCATGATCCACATGCCACCGAAAAGGACTGAGATGTAGGCAAAAATCAATCCGCCAATTACCAACATATCGGTCAGCGCTGCCGCTTTCAGACCGCCATAGAGCAAGTATGACGCTGCGAATGCAGCAAGAAAGGGCATTGCGTACGTGATGTCCAGGCCTGTGAACGTATTGATTGCTAGAGCACCGAGCCAGAGTATCGGCGTGAGATTGACGAAGACCTTAACATCCAGCCAGAAAGTTGCGAGCACCGCGCGCACGCGATGATCATGACGTTGCTCGAGAAACTGCGGCATCGTGTAAATCTGGTGCTTCAAAAATACCGGCAACAGATACTTGCCAACGATGATGAGCGTTATTGCCGACATCCATTCGTAAGATGCAATCGCGAATCCCATCGCGAACGCGGAACCCGGCATGCCGATGATTTGCTCTGCCGATATGTTGGCGGCGATTAGCGACGTACCGATCGCCCACCATGGCAGGGCCCTGTCCGACAGGAAATAGTCTTTGGTGTCCTTCTGGTGGCCACTCCTCTCGCGTGAAACCCACTGCCCAAGCAGCAGCGAAGGGTCCGGTCGGGTCATGATTGGCGCAGACTATGAAGAACAGACCCTGTACAAGTGCGAAAATCCTCAAAAACATGCTTTTACCATAACGGCTGAATGGCGCGACTACTCGGCGATTTTCGCGGCTCCAGATGGCACCTGAAAGACCGATTTCGTGCTCAAATTGCTTAGCGGCGATATTGAGTTTGACGACGTCAGGGTCACCGCCGCCCGGTAAGCTCGCCACCGTCTGAGCGCGGACTGCATTGATTGAAATACTTGTGATATTTTCGTGAGGTTTCCAGTCTATTGTCTGTATAACGATAAAAAATCGGGGGTAGGATGGTGCACACTAATCGGTGTTCAACATAATGAAGCGCCGCATTTTGCTCGTGGAAGACGAGCAGGACATAGCGGAACTCGTCGCATTGCATTTGGACGACCTCTGCGATGAGGTCGTCATAGCGAGCGACGGCTACGAGGGGATGCGCCTGGCGAAATTTCAGGACTGGTCTCTGATCATCCTCGACCTGCGGCTACCGGGACCCGATGGTCTTGAAATCTGCCGCTCTGTTCGCAGGGAGCGCGCTTACCAGCCGATACTCATGCTTACATCGAAATCGTCGGAGCTTGATCGAGTACTCGGGCTTGAAACTGGTGCCGATGATTACCTGACCAAGCCGTTTAGCGTGCTCGAACTGGTCGCGCGAGTGCGAGCGATCTTCAGGCGAGTTGAAAACATGCAGCGCGCGCCCCAGGCCGAGCAACAAGCTTCAACTACGATTGACACTGGAGACATGACGATCGATCCAGCGCGACGGGAAGTAAAACTCAACGGTCAATTTGTCGAGCTAACGGCACGAGAATTCGATTTACTCGAACACTTCGCCCGTCACCCCGGCCACGTTTTTCGCAGAGCTGATCTGCTCGACAAAGTGTGGGGCTACGGCCATGAAGGCTATGAGCATACTGTCAACTCTCACATCAACCGTTTGCGCGCAAAGATCGAGCGAAACCCTTCGAAGCCCGAAATGATCGTTACGGTCTGGGGTGTCGGCTACAAATTTTCTGGCAACCGCGCACCTGATTCGCGACCGCATTCGCTATGAATACCTTGTTTGCCAAACTTTCGCTGACACTGCTGATCATTGTCGGCCTGATGGGAGCGGCATTGTTCGCCGTCGATCGATTCAACACGCGTGTTTATTACGAGGAGCTTTCGCAGACCCTGAATGCTCCTATCGCAATGTACGTGACCGGCCAACGGCAACTTATCAGCGGCGGCGTTCCCGACCTTGATAGCCTTCGCGAACTCGCCAACCATGCCATGATCATCAATCCAACCGCAGAAATTTACCTTCTGGACACAGAAGGGAAAATTCTCGGACACGGCCTGCCAGCCGAAACCGTACTTCGAAATTCGGTTGATCTTGCACCGATTCGAGCGCTGATAGAGAGCTCCGCTCACATGCCCATTCGTGGCGACGACCCTCGCAGCACTTCCAGCCGCAAGATTTTTTCGGCCTCGGAGGTGATCTCTGCTGACGGCGTCGAAGGCTATTTGTACGTCATCCTGGGTGGCCAGGCATATGAAGCGCTCGCGGACGATATTGGTGACTCTTACACCGGCAGGGCAAGTGCCGCAATGATCCTCGCCATCATTGTTTTAACAGCGATCATTGGTCTATTGGTATTCGGATTGCTCACACGACGACTGAAGGCACTAAGTCATGCCGTGCGCCAGGCCAGCGAATCAGGTTTTGAACTCGACCCGGCATTTGAACGCCGGAATTCCGGTGGTGATGAGATCGACGCACTGACCGACGCATTCGTTGATATGTCCTCCCGTATCCGAGAACAGATTGAGCAACTGCAAGAAAACGATCAACTACGACGCGAGCTGGTATCGAATATTTCGCATGACCTGCGGACACCGCTGTCAGCAATGCAAGGATATCTTGAGACCTTGCTTATAAAGGGTGACTCGATGACGAGTGAAGAGCGTGATCGGTTTCTGCGCATTGCGCGCCGCCACACTCTGCGTTTAGGGACCTTGATCGGCGACCTGTTCGAGTTGTCCAAGCTCGATTCAGCCAGCGTTACTCTCAATTTAGAGGAGTTTTCATTGCCCGAGCTGGTACAGGACATCGCGCAGGAATTTGAGCTCGAGATGCAAAAGAAAAACATCGATTTCGCCGTCGACATAAAAACGGAAACCGCGTTTACAATCGGGGATATCGGTTTGATTCAGCGCGTCCTGGAAAATCTCGTGCGCAACGCCGTGCGCTTCACGCCAGCCGGCGGTGAAGTCACTATCTCAGTCGCCGAGCGTCCGGATACCATTGCCGTCGCAGTGTCGGACAATGGACCCGGCATTCCAGACAAAGATATTCCGCGCATATTCGATCGTTTCTATCGCGCACTTAATGGGAAAGAGGCACGTGCCGATTCGTCGGGCCTTGGTCTTGCGATCGTCAAGCGAATACTCGATCTGCACGACAGCCGCATCACTGTAATCAGCAAGGTCGATGCCGGCACTCGATTCGAATTTGAATTGCCCTTGTGCGAGCGTGCCGCCTGAATCCTCTGTCCAGCTCCTTTCCTGGCATTTACCGGCGCATAGCGGCCGGTGTAATGCCAAATAATTCTTATATCTATGTATTATGTTGTCATGTCAACCGAACACTCAGTGCCGCGTTAAGCTATCAGCATAGAGCCAATTGAGGACGAATCATGCATTTCAAGAAAACTCCGATGTTGCTGATTATGGCGTCAGTGCTGGCGTTGGCAACTTCTGCCGCCTACAGCGACGACGAGACGACTCATAGTCAGGGACACGTAGTCGGTGAGCACAGGGACGCCCGGGACGGCGCCCAACGTCATCGACCACGTATGACGGACGAAGAGCGTCAGGCCAGGCGGGATCGTCGCGAGAGCATGACGGATGAAGAGCGCGAGGCCGCACGCGAACGGTTTGAGAATATGTCCGATGAAGATCGACGGGCAATGCGCCGGCGCAATTCGAACATGTCTGATGAGGAACGCCAGGCAGCTCGCGAGCGATACAAAAACATGTCCGACGAGGAACGACGGGCAATGCGCAAACAGATGCGAGATCGCCGTGGTAGCCACGATCGCAAAGGCGGACATCATCCTGACGGCGCGAGACCCAGCAACACAGAAAGTTAACAGTGCTACTTAAGGCGTAAGCTGCCTGCTTTGCTTATACAGAGAGACTCCTGTCCTGCAGGAGTCTCTCTTCTCGTTTCTGAGCGAGAGTTTTGATGTCCGGCACACTATAATAGCGCCGCCGGTTATCCGGCAGTCACCAGTACTCGGCCCAATCGACATTAGCATGAGCACCGCCAAAATAATCTATACGCAAACGGACGAAGCACCGGCTTTGGCCACGCACTCATTATTGCCGATCATCATGGCATTTACAGATGCCGCCGACATCGTTATCGAGACTCGCGATATCTCCCTGGCCGCACGAATTCTGACGCTCTTTCCTGAGCATCTGACGACCAAGCAGCGGCGCAGCGATACTCTTGCAGAGCTGGGTGAGCTCGTGAAAACACCTGATGCAAACATCGTCAAACTACCGAACATAAGTGCATCGATCCCTCAGTTACGTGCAGCAATCCAGGAACTTCAATCGCAGGACTTCGACATTCCCGGCTATCCTGAGGAACCGAAGACCGATGTAGAGCAGCAGACCTACGCACGCTACGCAGCGGTATTGGGCAGCGCAGTCAATCCCGTACTTCGAGAAGGCAACTCCGATCGGCGTGTCGCGCTGGCGGTAAAAAATCATGCAAAGTTATACCCGCACTCGATGGGTGCGTGGAGTTCCGATTCGAAAACTCACATCGCCCATATGGATAAAGGTGATTTCTACGCCAGCGAAAGATCTGTAGTCATCGGCCGGGCCGGCAACCTGCGCATAGAATTCGAAGGCGATGACGGCGAAATCACCGTATTGCGCGAACAGGTACCGGTGTTGGCGGACGATATTATCGATGCGTCAGTCATGAGCTGTCAGTTATTACGCGAATTCTATGCCCGGCAGATCGATGCCATGGGTAGCGACGATACGCTGTTGTCTCTGCATCTCAAGGCAACCATGATGAAGGTCTCCGATCCAATCATGTTCGGTCATGCCGTAACTGTATATTTCAGCGATGTGTTCGAAAAGCACGCCACTTTGTTCGACAAACTAGGCGTGGAACCCAACAATGGCATCGGCGACGTTTACGCGAAAATCGCAGGCCTGCCAGAAGCTCAACGAATCGCGATCGAGGCAGACATTGAAGCGGTCTATGCCAAACGCCCGCCCCTCGCGATGGTCGATTCGGACAAGGGAATTACCAATCTGCATGTGCCGAGCAATGTGATTATCGATGCGTCGATTCCAGCCGCCATTCGCTCATCTGGAAAAATGTGGGGCCCTGATGGCGAGTTGCACGACACCAAGGCGATGATCCCCGATCGTTGCTACGCAGGTATCTATCAGGAGGCTATCAGCTTCTGCAAGAAATTTGGCGCGTTCGATGTTACGACGATGGGTAACGTCTCCAACATCGGCCTGATGGCGCAAAAAGCCGAGGAATACGGCTCGCACGACAAGACCTTCGAGATTCCGGCAGGCGGGCGAGTCAGGGTCATTGACGAAGAAGATAAGATATTGCTGGTACATGCCGTCGCGCAGGGGGATATCTGGCGCATGTGCCAGACCACGGATCTCGCAATCAGGGATTGGGTCAAACTCGCGGTCACCCGAACCAGGCAAGCCGGAATTCCAGCCATATTCTGGCTCGACGAAAAACGCGCACACGATAACAAGATGATTGAAAAAACCAATCGTTATCTCAAGGACCACGATTTGAGCGAACTGGATATACGTATCCTCTCTCCAGTCGATGCCATGCGCATAACACTCGCTCGAGTCAGAGACGGCCAGGACACTATCTCGATAACCGGCAATGTTCTGCGTGACTACCTCACGGACCTGTTTCCGATTCTCGAGCTTGGCACCAGTGCAAAAATGTTGTCGATTGTGCCATTACTCGCAGGCGGCGGACTATACGAGACTGGTGCCGGCGGTTCCGCACCGAAACACGTGCAGCAATTCTTGCGTGAAGGCCACTTGCGATGGGATTCGCTGGGTGAATTCCTGGCACTAGCAATCTCGATCGAGGACCTGGCTGAGAAAACCGATAACGCGAGAGCCCGGATTATCGCCGACGCGCTGAATTACGCGAATGGCAGATACCTTGAAAACCATAAGTCGCCATCGCGAAAAGTTGGGGAAATCGATAATCGTGGCAGTCATTTTTACCTGGCCTTGTATTGGGCGGAAGCAATTGCCGAGAAGACCGGCGACCTCGAATTCGCGGAGCGATTCTCAGTTGTTGCTAAGGCTTTGGCTGAGAATGAGACCAAGATCATCGCGGAGTTGGCTGCCGCCCAGGGCAAGGCTGTGGATATCGGTGGCTACTACAATCCTGACAAAAAACTTACGAGCAATGCGATGCGCCCGAGCGTGACTCTAAATAAAATTATCGACTCCATCTAGCAACAGTATAAAGTTTGTGGCGCGCCTTCGGATAAGCTGAAATCACATACACACATCGCAATTAATTGTCGGAGATAAAAATCATGATAATTCGGCGTCGTACGTTTTTAAAGGGCGCAGGCAGTCTTGCCGCTACCGTCTCGGTCAGTTCATTAGCGTTCGGTAAAGAACAGAAATTATCTGTCGGCGTTGTCGGCGGCGGCATCGTCGGCGCGTCAATTGCGCTGCATCTTGCCAGAACCGGCGCACAAGTCACACTGTTCGAAAAATCCGCGCCCGCCTCAGGAGCCACGAGCAAGTCATTCGCCTGGATCAACGCGCACACGAGCGACCCGCATTATCGAGCGCTGAGATTGAAGAGCATTGCAGCTTATCGGCAACTGGACCAGCAATTACAATTGGATATTACCTGGGGTGGCGCGATTCACTGGGCTGTAAACTCTGCCGAAGCCGAGAGAATGAAAGCCACCGTGGCGGAATTCGATCAGGCCGGCTACGCCGCGCGCATGATAAGCCGGGATGAGTTGGCTAAATTGGCGCCGAACCTGAACCTCGGTTCGTTTGATGCGGCATCATTCAATGCACTCGATGGCCATATGGATCCTGTGCATACAACCCGGAAGTTGCTGGATCAGGCAAAGCATCTCGGCGCCGATATTGTTTATCCCTGCGAGGTCACTCAACTACAGTTCAATGGCGATCGCCTGAGCGGTGTAGCGACGACGGCAGGCACGTACTCGCTGGACCGTCTTGTAATAGCCGGCGGTGTCGACACACCGAAATTGGCCGCACAAGCTGGCTATACACCACCGCTTATCCATGCGCCGGGCATCCTCGTCCACACCAAGCGGACCAAGCCGTTACTCGGTCGAGTCGCCGAAACACCGCATATTTATTTCAAGCAGCACCGTGATGGCCGCATCCTTGGAACAGACGGCTACTACGCTCCCGACATACCGGCACACCAAGGTATTCTGCAGGGACCGCAGGAGATGGCGTACGAATTACGTCAGATGCATGGCGAGAGAATTCTCGACAAGATCAAAGGCAAACTGCATGGCGCCGCCGATGCCGCTTATGATCATTTGACTATCGGCTACCGACCCATGCCGCAAGATCGGCTTCCGATCGTCGGCTTCTCTCCAGGTAATTCAGACGTCTATATTGCCGTCATGCACAGTGGTGTGACGCTTGCAGCAATTATGGGCCGCTATATCTCGTACGAAATTACGAGTAACAAGCTGATCGACGAATTAGCGCCATATCGGCCCGGTCGTTTTTAGGGTTGCCTGGGAGTCTGCGCGGTAGAAATACTTTCTACCGCGCAGACTCCTAAGATTTAAACCCAATTTTAGCGTGTGTACCGTCGCAATAGGGCTTCTTGCTTGATCTGCCGCAGCGACACAGGACTGTTTTTTGTGTCCTCGCGATCGTGCGACCGGTGCCACAGCAGATCTCGAGATTGCCCTCTAACTGTATCGGTCCATTCGCAAAAGCCGTAACAGTGACGGTGCCGTTTTGACGCTCCAATGGCTCGACCGATTTTGCTGCCAATTCACCTGTGGCCTCGAATTTGGAGGCGACGTGGGAGCCGTCGCAATACGGCTTGTTCTGCGAGGCGCCGCAGCGACACAAGGTCGCTCTGAATCCGGCTGCTTTTCCATCGATGGCCAATTCCGCATGTATCGCCAAAGGGCCATTCTCGCGGACAAAGAGAGTATTGACCAATGGTGCAGTCTCATCCATGCCGCCATCATGACGTTCGAAGGTGATCGCACCAGATGGGCACTCCCTCGCCAGGGCCGCAATATCCTCTACCGAAGCGTTGTCCGGATTGATCCAGGGTCCTTCAACGTTCGCCTGAAACACGTTTGGCAGTGCCAATACACAACGTCGAGAGTGAATACATTTAGCACCGTCGAAACTGATGGCAACGTCCTTGCCATCGTAAGTCGTCTTATTTCCCATCAACTCTCTCCGTAAGACTTGGCCATTACACGAAATCATACGATAAACTGGCACAATGGTCAGGTCTCTATACAAAAAGGGACGGTCATGGATCAGAATTTTCTCATTCTCAATATCGCGGTTTTCGGCGCATCTGCGCTGCAATCGGCAACGGGCATAGGTTTTGGCATCATCGCCGGACCCGTACTCCTGATCGCGTTGAACGACAGCTCAGCTATACAGATCAGCATACTGCTCAACCTGCTGATTGCCGTCATTCTGACGCCATCGCTTTGGCACGACGCTGATCGGCGCCTGCTGTCGAAACTCTTGATTGGACTGAGCATTGGATCTCCGCTTGGTCTGCTGATTTTTCTCAGTATGGATATTATTTTTCTCAAGGCGTTCGCCGGCCTTGCCATCGTTTTTACGTTGATCCTCATACTGCGCGGTACTCGTACCCTATCCCCCGCGCAACAATCGGCTACAGGCAAATTCGAGCAAATATCAGTCGGTATCATGTCGGGAATAATGGGTGCCAGCCTCGCCATGCCCGGGCCCATTCCGGCTGCCTGGATGTCGTCCAGGGGGTTTAGCAAGGAAACGATTCGAGCCACTATTTTGCTCATGTTCGTGTTTGCGTATTCAGTTGCGCTGGCACTTCAGTACGGTATGGCCGGGATAAGTGAGGAAAGTTTCAGGCTCTGTGCCATGCTCGCACCGTCAACCATTGTCGGGATACTGCTAGGCCGGTCGCTCAGCAGTCGTCTTACCGAGCAAACATTCCGATGGTTATTGGTGATCATTCTTGCCACCACCGCAATTATTCTTTTTGCCACCTTAATTTAGCCATAAGCCCACTATGAAAACGACGATGGACTTTCCTCCTGAGCTCGGCCGCATTGACTCGGTGCCCCGAAGCATCCTTACGACAGGCCAAACACCACTTGAGCCGATGCCGAACCTCACGAAGCATTGTGGCGGCGCACAATTGTTCGTAAAAAGAGACGACTGTACAGGCCTTGCCTTCGGTGGCAACAAAGTTCGCCAACTGGAATTCTACTTCGGCGCCGCGAGCGCCGAAAACGCCGATACAATTTTGATAACGGGCGCAGTGCAGTCAAATTTCGTACGAACGGCTGCCGCAGCTGCGCGAAAACTCGGCATGACCTGTCATATCCAGCTAGAGAATCGTGTGGCGACGAAGGATCCTCGTTATCACGTGTCCGGAAATGTATTTGTTGACAAGCTTCTTGGTGCCACCTTGCACTCATACCCTCAAGGTGAGGACGAGTCTGGTGCCGATCGCCAACTCGGGAAGATCGCGGCTGGCCTTCGAGAGGCGGGACGCAGACCCTACATTATTCACCTTGCTCCAGGACACCCTCCACTGGGTTCGCTCGGCTATGTTGTGGCGGCACATGAGTTGTTGCAGCAAATCCTGGAGAGCGACCTCCCCGTGGACGAGATCTTCGTGGGATCGGGATCGGGCGCTACCCATGCAGGACTGTTATTCGGGCTACGCGCCCTCGGCTCAAGCATCCAGGTAACGGGCGTGTGTGTACGCCGCGATGCCGCCAGTCAGCGGATTCGAGTGAGTGATACCTGTGACGGAATTGCTGCGTTACTGGATATTGCATCGAAAGTGACTGATGACGATATAAAGCTTATTGATTCCTTCCTGGCTCCGGGATATGGCGTGACGAACGCGGCAACGTCAAATGCCATCGTCATAGGCGCACAGACAGAGGCGTTAATACTGGATCCGGTTTATAGCGGCAAAGCCATGGCCGGACTGATTCACCAGGCGAAGCTGGCGAGTGACGGCTCCACTTTCGTATTCGTGCATACGGGCGGGACCCCGGCCATCTTCGCTTATCAAAAGGACATTGAAGAAGCTCTGGCTATCTTCGATGGCTCGAGCGATTAGAACGTCGGCGTAGCCGATCATTTTTACACGAGGCCAACGTGACGCAGCAATTGTTGGCTGCACATATAACCGGGCGTGCCCGTAACCGATCCACAGGGATAGGTGCCGGACCCGCACAGATAAACGTTTTCCAGGCTCCCGAAACGATAAAAGTCCGTTGCGGGATCGTCGGCATAGGTTCGATCAAAGAATGTCTGGCCACCGGTCAGCATCGTGTGATCGAGATTTCCGCCCGGAAAATGAAACAGTTGCTGCAAGTCTCTGGGCGTCAGTAAACGCGTCCACACACAGTCTTCCGGATTCTCTATGTGTTCAAATAATTTTTCCTTAACTTGCCTTTCCACATCGGGTAACTCATCGCCACTTACGCCCAGTGACAGATTCTTGAAAAAAACCGACAGGCGATCAAACGGTTCACTGTGATTGATTTGGCGCATTGCTGCCCCCTCACAGTAAATCTGCATGTACCCAGGCACGTAGTCGATACTCGTATCCAGAACCTTGAGCGTCGCCGCTTCATACTCGTCAATATCAGCAACTGAAAATATGAATCGAAAAGCGGCATCGGAATCGCTGGCGTCAGATCCATATTTCCAGCGCACTGGTCGCCTGAACATAAGATTCAGCTTGCCACTGCTGCCGCGAAACCGTTGTCCTTCGGTGTTCTCGATCTGCTCCGGATTGCCAACCAAGCGGGTCGCCGTCAAAGGATCAGTGCCCATGATCAGATAGTCGTAGTCCAGCTTTTGCGCTCTGCCTGCCCGTTCGTAGCGCGCGCTGCCCTTGGCAGTATCGACATCAACGAGTTTGCTGGACAGGTGGATCTGAACACCGAGTTCAGCATTTATCTTGCCGAGTTCCTCGGTGATCTGCCAGATGCCGCCTTTGACAAAGCCATAGTAGCCACTAAAAACGGAACCTGAATTCATTAACGGCAGCGTGAATGCAGAGTACGGGTCGCTCAACGAGACCGGACCGCTTTCGGTCACGGTCATCGCCAGGAACATCTTGCTGCGCTCGCTCGTAAAATAGTGATCAATCAGGGTCTTCGCCGTACCTGATATCCACAGATCTGTCAGCGTATCGCCGAGAACACGTTTCGCATCAACAATTGACGGTGGTGTCGCGTTGATATAGCCATCCTGTAGGAAGCTGACAATTCTTGCTTCGTCGGCGCGAAAAGCCTCAACATCGCCCTTCTCGCCCCATTTATTCGCCAATTCGCGATCAAGTTCTGCAGGGTTACGGAAGATCCAGGCCGGCTCATCATCACCGGGGAAATACACAAATTTGGGATGCTGCGGAACGAAGGTTTGTAAACGGCCCGACAGCCCGGTCTCTTCGAATACAAAGTCCTGCATAAGGCCGAGAACTGAAGCGCCCAGTGCATAATGTTGAGATTGGCCATCAACAGTCGCGACAGCAGAGACACAAGCACCACCGACCCGCTCCGCACGTTCAACCATCGTCACACTACATCCGGACCGTTGCAGGTAATTAGCAGCAACCAGCCCATTGATGCCGGCGCCGACGATCAGGATGTCAGGTTTTTTCATGGTTCGGTGAACTGGCCGGAAATCTGCACTGGCGAGATGCTCTCAAGCCTGATCGCTTATCACTCGTCAGGCCAGGCATCGTGCTGAGGTAGATCGTCAGTGATCTCGAACCAGGGGGCTTTCGATCCGACAAACTGGTGGAAGCCTGGTGGACAGACGAAGTCTCCATCGAGCCCGCCCAACGTGATGTAAAGCATGTCGACCTCCGGCTTGAAATCGACCAGGATTCTCGAACCACAGGTGTCACAGAAAATACTGTCGGCCTTGTCCGAGAAAGAATAACTCTTCAGATTCGCCTCTCCGGATATGTAGCTCAGATCGGCGCGAGAAACACCGCCCCAGGTCACGAATGCAGCGCCGTGAAGCCGTCTGCAAATCGAACAGTGACAATGGCAGAAATCTACAAGGTCGCCCGCTACCTCGTACTTCACCAATCCGCACTCGCATCCTCCTGTAATCATGTCGCTCTCCCGCCAGCCAGCTGTTGCCCCGAATCTCTGGCATTATGAACACGATTGGACCCCGATTGGTATCGCATGTTGAAAAAAAGCATGTTCTTCGACTTCCTGCATCGTCGAGAACAAACAGACTTTCAGAGCTTCGTCGCCAATTCAATTAAAGATGTGCACTACATCAACTGGAACGACTTCTTATTGCCACACGACTATGGCGATGCAGAAACCGAATACTTTGCGATTCGCAATAGTTGCGCGATATTCGATGTCTCACCCATTCGTAAAATTCACGTTGGTGGGGTCGGTGCCGGAAAGTTTTTCGATCGTTTATTGACTCGACCCGTCAGCAGCTTGCCCCCAATGCGGGCGGCGTACACCGTATTCTGCGATGTGAATGGCAATCTCAGAGATGATGCCATCCTTTACAAATATGCCGAAGATGACTATCTGTTGATGCCGTCCGACATCGACCACACACCGTATTTTGAATCTCTGTGTCATCAACTGGATCTGCACCATGTGACATTTACCGAATGCACCGATTCCTGGGCGGGGATGGCGATACAAGGCCCACGATCTGCATCGGTGTTACGCAACATGGGATTTGATGGCATCGAACAAATTGCGCCATTCGCGGTGTGTGACTACGAACTCTCCGGACGCACGATACGAATTTCCCGCATGGGATTCACAGCCGACCTCGGCTACGAGTGCTGGATGAAACCCGAACTGGCTGACGCGTTTATGCAGAGCATCGAATCTGTAAGGCTGTCGATGGACATTGCACTACCGGGCTACGGTTTGAGTGCTTTGCAAGCCTGCCGGCTTGAGGGCGGATTCATAGTTGCCGGTTGGGACTTTGCCACAGAACTGGAACCACAACCCGGCTTTGAACGATCGCCTTACGAACTCGGTCTGGGTTGGCTCGTCAACCTGGACGCCGCCGATTTCGTCGGGCGCGATGCTCTCCTGGAGCAAAAGAAGAACGGCTATAGCTATACGCTGCGAAGTTTTTCGATTGACGAGAAAAATCAGCCGGACGACGGCACCGAAATTTTTTCCATCTCGAACGACAAGAATATTTCGATCGGTATTGTTAATTGTTCGAGTTGGTCGTGGGGACTGAACAAGATGATTGGCAACGCATCAATCCGAGCAGAACACGTTGATCTCACTGATGCGTGGATCTCGATAAACGGCAAACGTATTGACATGAAACTCAGTAGCAGACCGCCAGTCTCGCTCGAACGTCGTAACCAGATACCGGCCCCAATCGACGCCTGAGTGAGCGAGGCAAGACTAGCTCCACTGGCGCATGTACGGTCGGCTTCGCACCAGTGCAGTTATCATCAAGAGCAGGTAAAGGAACATAGGCCCTGTGGCTCCGCCCCCTTCATCCTTTGGCGAAGTGATCTTCACCGTGCTGTTTACGCTGTTATTAGCCGGATCGGCGTCGACCTCGTTGGAGGATAGTGCCACGGTGTAGTTTTTCGACCCGGTAGATGTGCCTGTTACACCGACGTTGAGCATGGAACTGGACTGAGCAGCAAAGCTTGTTGCCTGACAATCGATCTGCTGAGCCGTGACCGTGCATGATCCTATCGACCAAGTCGCACTATCGGCCCGCAGGCCACCGCTGAGTGAAACAGTCAATGTCACGCCCGTTGCTTCCAGTATCGACGCGTTTTCCAGAACTGCGCTGATTGAAGTGGTTTCGCCCAACTGAATCGATGCCGCAATGGGAGTATTGACGATTAAATCCACCGCCGGATTGACGGTCAATTGCAGGGATTCCTGATTGTTGCTGAGCCTTTCGTCAACATCAGCCGTAACCGTCGCGCTCAAGGTACCAACGCCGACAGATGCTGGTATGACGGCGATGTCTATCGTGCGAACACTGATACCAGGAACGGTTCCCAGTGAACAGTTAGCGGTTCCCGCACCACTGCTGCAGGTACCCGACGATGCCGTTATGGATTGCAGCGACAGAGTACTCGGCAGCGTGAAATCGACGACGACATTTGTCGCGTCCACCGTTCCGTTGTTGACTGCGTCATACGTGAGCACCGTACTTGCGCCGAGCAATACCGTTGTTGATTGCGCATCCAGTGCAATACTCATGTCTACCGTCGGCAACGGCGTGACACATGCAGCCGCGGCGGCCGCAGCCTCCATTACAGTGATACTGCAGGCGGAAAATTGATCATTGTTGTTGATCGACGGCGCCATAATGAACGTTTGCGGCTCCGATTCGCACGATGAATCAGCCTGGCCATCGTGTTCTGCGTTGAAGTTGTGCCCTATCTCATGCGCAGCGACCAGGCTGTCAAATGTCGGGCCACCTCTGCCCTCGCTGAGTCCCGCCCCAAAGTAGTTGCTGCACAATGCCCCTCTCCAGGCAATTCCAACGGTGGTCGTGTCCAGATTCCTGCCTGTGTACAGGTGCGTCAGACCCTGACTGTTCTGCGCCGGCGTATTGGAACGGTATGTCGACACTTCCTCGAGCAACGTGCTGGAGTCGCCGGTATTAGTGAACGGGTCGGTCGCCGGATCGCTGAACGTCTCAATCGTCTGAACCCTTATTTGTACGCCAACTTGTTGGCTGAAAATTCCGTCGACATTATTGAGCCTGGTCGTGATCGCTGCAACGGCGTCCGCATCGCCACCCATGTTGCTTGTGAATTCGAAATCGCCAATCACGCCCATGGTTATTTCAGACACGGCGCCAAGACCTTGTGCGGCTAACGCGACAAGCTCCCCCGTCAGTGCGCTGTAAGCGCCCGACCCGTTGGCAAACATCGGTGAACTGCCGCAACTCATGGTACCGGGCGCGATCAGCGCGTCAACAAGACGATAAATTACTGGCACGGTTGTTTGCAGCAAGCTATCCCCTGGGGCTTCTATTGCGAACATCTCTTTGCCATCCCAAATGAGCCCACGCGGCACTCCATCGAATACAACGATGCGTGCCCAGGATCCAGGCTGACCTGCCAGTTGGCCACGATAAACATCGATACCCTCTGTCGACGTGTTGCGAGACATGCCAGACAGCAAACGATGATTCGGTTCGAGTTGCAGGTCGAACGCTCTGCCAAGAGCATCGAAACTGAGAGAGACCGGTGCAGCTCGCTGACTTTTCTGCATGGCGTTATTGCCATCAATGCCTGCCAATCGAAAGCTTAACCGTTGTAACGGTTCGTAATGCGAGACGATGATGTCGTTTGAATCGATTGCAAATGCCGCCGAAGAAACAAGCAATATCGCAACTGGCGGCAGCCATTTGAACGCTTTCATTGTAGCCCCTCATTACACTTGCGGAGAGGCTTCTAGCTAATCAAACGGGGCAGATTACAACAAGGAATTGTTCGGCTCTTATCAACAACCGCACACATGAAAGTGTGCGTTAGCTCTCAGTTTCGGGGACGAGTTGCAGCGTGCATTCGACAATGTTGCCGGTCTTCTCCCAAAGCTTAAATTCGTCTGCAGTTAACAAGTAGTAATTATTGCGGTGTCGATGGAGATACATGTGTTGCAAAGAGCCCCCCGTGTCAGGCTCCAGGTAAACCGCCTGCCCTTCGACTCGATAGCTGCCGCGCATCGGGTAGCCAGGGAACTGATTAACCAAATTGCCATCGTCATCCACGACGAGCGCATCCGTGAACTTTTCCCAGACAAACTGACCATCATTGAGAGTGATATTGCTGCCTGCGTAAGCGATGCAGCCGGGGGAGTAAGTTCCTTCATGCGACGGGCAAGCAGACAGCAGTGCTGCAAGTAACGTAATTGCGACAAGGCGAAGGTTCATCCGCAGAACATTCCAGGCTAGTTAAAATCCGGGCGGAACATTACCCTGAACTCCGCTCCCGGCTCAACATTGATCAAATCGACACTACCATTCATCGCTAAAGTAAGCTGATGCACAATAGCCAAGCCGATGCCGGTGCCGACAGTTTCTCGCGTAAGTTCGGATTCCGATCGATAGAAGAGTTGAAATATTTTTTTCATCTGATCTTTGGGGATTCCGGGTCCAAAGTCGCGGACTGAAAACATTATACGATTGTCAGCGCCACGCGTACTGCTTACCTCTATGATTTTTTCCTCTGCGTTTTTCGAGAACTTAATTGCATTGTCCACCAGGTTGATGATGATCTGGGTGAAATGATCCTCGTCAATCATGATTGAGGCATCGTCGACATCATCTGATCTATTGAACCGCAGCTCGAAACCTGCAGATTTGATCTGGCTTGAGATCCTGGATTCGGTATTGCTCATCAGCTCGCCGACCTTTATCGGCTGCAAGTCAAATTGCGGGTCGTTTCTCGTTATCCGAGCCAACTGTAGAACGTTGGATATAAGTCTCGACAATCGCTCTGACTCGTCGTGTATGAAATTGTAGTAGCTCTGTCGTTTGTCTTCGTCAGCCCATCCTTCTTTGAGCATTTCGCCGTACATGCGGATGGATGTGAGTGGCGTCTTTAGTTCGTGACTTACGGCGGAGACGAAGTCCTGCTGTTGCCGGGCGAGATTTATCTGGCTCAAACCTAGCCGGTACAAGACAACAAAGCCGCCAACAAATACAATTGCCAGCACCAATGTGACCCAACCGAGAACGCTGGCCCCAGCGCCTGGAGGCAATCGTTTGATACTGAAGATGAGTTCCAGACTGTTCAGTGGCGCGGTCAAACGACTGCGATAAAGTAACGCGCCGCCCAGTCCGCTGGCAATATCGGCGTAGCTGGAAACATCGTGCCCACCGAATGTATCTATCACGTCGTCCTGGTAGGCCACGATCAGCGTCGACATGCCGGCGAGCGCCGTATCCACGAAACGCGCACCAATGATGTTCTGGATGAAAGCATCCTGGTCTACAAGCAGACCCTGGATGTAGCGCTCGCCATCGCGCCACACGTTGCGAAACAGAACAAAATGACCACTGTCGAGAAGACTGAACTCGAAGGGATCGATTTCGCTTTCGAACGTGCTGATGCGAAGGGCGGTCGACCCCGCTATGTTCCTCATTAGCTCACGATCCGCCGAGCGTACCGATTCCGGCAGAGCAATCTGCTCTCGGCGCTTGGCTCGACCCGGGGAGAAGGCGAAGGCCACATCGCCGGATTGCGCTACGGCATCTGCGCGCTCTGCGTCCTCGCTTTTCTTTTGCAGAGTCGCATCGAGTTTCAGCTCGCTCACTTTGCCAATGATGTTGGGGCGCTGCTCTGTCAGGACGACGTCGGCCAGCATATCGTCGGACTCCATTGCCCCGGCGAGGCTGGAATAAAATCCCCTGTCAGCCTTGGACTGATTGAGCTGATCGAAAACTTGCTGACTGTAGTCCTCATTCCTGGCCGCGATCGGTGCCGATGGCTTGGCGGCGAACCCATCGACGACGTCTTTGTCCGCGACGACCGACCTGACTTCAGCACTTTCGAAGCCGGCCACGGCCTTGCTGGCGGGCGGTTCAGGCTCTAAAACCGCTTGTCTCTCACGAGACGCACCGAATTCTTTCTCATCCGTCACTAGTATCTCTTCGAGAACAATTTCGGCATCTGCCAGGGATGCGACGATTGCACGCCGTGTACCTATGTCTGGTCGCGACTGCACCAGCCGGTTATCGGTGAGGACCGCCAGAATTTCCTGTGCGAGCTGTTGCCGATCGACATTCTCGTTCTCGCTGATACCGAACCTGAGCGCTGCCGTGCCTTCCGGCGGCAACAGCGGCGTGCTGAACATGCCGTCGGTATCGACCTGAAAGTAACCCAACGCGCCAGGCAAGTCTTCTGTCACGGGAAATGCAGAAAGCGGTGAGCGCTGCACGAAATTTGCGCTCGGATCACCGGAAATGATCAGGAAAGTGTAATCGGCGAACGAGCGAGCATCCGCGGTCCTGATCATGACGTTAAGCCGCTTGTCGATGCGCCGGGTCAGTTCTTCGGCGACGCCTCGATACTGATGAAAGGCTTCCCATTTGAGCTGGCCATAGGCCTGCCAGATGAGGACGGCCATCGGCACGGCCAGCGCCATTATAAAGAGTGCCAGGAGGTTTCGCAGGCGGCGCTTGTCGAAGCCCTTGATAAGCGTATTCGGCAACACGGCCTAGTTCTCCATTACGAGACGGTAGCCGGCACCGCGGACAGTGATGAGCATAGAAGGCTCTTTGGGGTCGGTCTCGATCTTGCGCCGCAGTTTCGCGATATGGATATCAACCGTTCTCGTCTCGATGTCCAGACCTCTCGCGTATCCCCATACTTTTGACAGCAACTCCTCTCTCGATACGGGCCGGTCGGTATTTTGGGCAAGATAGCTCAGGACGTCGATCTCGCGCCTTGTGAAGGCGATTTCGTTCGTGCCATTCATGCCGGAGAGATTCTCGGTGTCGATCTCGATGTCGCCTATGTGCAATGTTCTCGCCTGCTCCTTGCCAACCTGGGAGCGCCGCAAGACTGCCTCGATTCGCAGAACCAACTGCTGCACGGAAAACGGCTTCGGCACATAGTCGTCGGCACCGAGTTTCAGGCCATGGATAATCTCGTCATCCGAGGTCTTGGCTGTCAGCATGATGATGGGCTGGTTGCGGTCTATCGCTCGTATCCGATCGCAGATCTCATAACCGTCCATGCCTGGCAACATGATGTCGAGCAAGATCAGGTCGAACGTACCGGTCAGCGCCTTCTCGAGTCCCTCCGGCCCCGCCGCAGCACTATCGACTTCGTAACCGTGGAACACGAGCACGTCGATGAGACCCGTGCGGATGGCCTCCTCGTCTTCCACCACCAATATGCGCATCTGCCTGTTCATCAGATACTCAGGCTAGCACTCCGACGCAGTTCGAGCAGTGATTCCATGTAACGTTTTTGTAAATTCTGGGCATGAGATTTTACCAATTCATGTCTTATTAATCGTGCCGCTACTTCCTAAGATGCCTGCAACAGATGATTCGACCGAAAGCTTAGGAGGCAACACATGGCACTTATTAATCGCATCTCGCGGCTCTTCAAGGCGGACTTTCACGCCGTTTTGGATCAGATCGAGGAGCCCGAAGTTTTATTGAAACAGGCCATTCGCGACATGGAGGACGACCTGGCTAACACCGAGCAGCGCGTCAACCTGTGTGCGCATGATCAGGACGCATTATCCGGACGCAAGTGCGAACTTGAAAGCGCGATCGCCGAGATCGACACACAGCTCGATCTCTGTTTTGAATCGGAGAAGGATGACCTCGCCAAGAGTCTTATCAGGAAAAAGCTCGAGGCAGAGCGTCTGGTGAAGCGTCTCAACGCCAAGCACCTGGCGAATGACAAGTATCTCGATGAGCAGCAAAAAATGCTCGACGAGAACCATGCAACGCTCGAAAGCCTGCGGCAAAAGGCCGAACTCTTTGCACAGCGCACACCCGTGCATATCAACGGTGGCTCGGAGTTTGACGACATCGCCTGGATGGCAAGGGAAATGACCGTAGGCGATGACGAAGTCGAAATCGCTTATCTGCGCGAGAAAAGCATAAGGAGCGCGTCATGAAGCGGCCATCCTTTGTCCATGGTGTCATCGTCGCCGGAGTTCTCGGTTTCTTTGCCAGCGCGATAGTTGCGACGCTCACACCCTTCATCGGTCTTGGCACCGTGATTCGCCTGGTGATTCCCGCGTTGGGGCTCGCCTATTTGCTGTTTCTCCTCAGTCGCAGCACGGAACGCGTCGGTCGAGTAACCACGCTTACCCTATGGAGTGTGCTGGCCGCAGTCACCTGGTGGGTGGCGCCGCCGTTGCCACTGTACCTGTTGATACACGTTGGTGCTGTCTGGCTGGTGCGCTCTCTGTATTTTTACTCGGGCGTGTTGCCGGCACTGATGGACCTGGGACTTAGCACTCTGAGTATCTCCGCCACTGTCTGGGCGATCACGCGTTCGGGCAGCGTGTTTCTTGCCACCTGGTGTTTTTTCCTCGTGCAGGCCCTGTTCGTAGCGATTCCACCAGCGGTAAAGAGTACATCGAAGAAACAACGAAACACGGCGGTCGAGAGCGAGACCTTCGAGAACGCAAGGCGCCAGGCCGATCAGGCTCTGCGTCAGTTATTCACGCAATAACAATCTTTTACCCTTACCTATAGAAAAAGGAATTAAGTCATGAAAACCAAACTACTGGGCATAGCCCTTTTCACACTCACGCTGGCTGCGGTCGTGTATTACCCACAACTGATGGCCAATAACATCAAGATCGATCCGCCCATCAACAATCACATTACGGTCGAAGGCAATCCCAAGGTCGATGTCGTATTTGTACTGGATACTACGGGCAGCATGGGTGGCTTGATCCAGACGGCTAAAGAAAAGATCTGGTCGATCGCAACAACCATGGCATCGGCACAGCAGACACCGGAGATTCGCATCGGATTGGTCGCATATCGTGACCGCGGCGATGCCTACGTGACCAAGATCGTCGATCTGTCTTCCGATCTCGATTCCGTCTACGCGGCATTGATGGATTTCGAAGCAAACGGCGGTGGTGACACTCCCGAGAGCGTCAACAAGGCACTCTATGATGCCGTACACAACATGTCCTGGAGCCAGGAAGACCAGACTTACCAGGTAATCTTTCTGGTCGGCGATGCGCCACCGCACATGGATTATAACGAAGTGCGTTTTCCGGAGATCGTGGCATCAGCAATAGAGAAAGGCATTGTCATCAATACGATCCAGTGCGGCGAGATTCCGATGACTGTCGGGCCATGGACACAAATTGCCAGTCTTAGTCACGGCAAATTCTTCCAGGTTGATCAAGCTGGCGGCGCGGTGGCATTCACTACGCCTTATGACGAAGAGATCGCCACGTTGTCGGCAAGACTTGATGACACGCGGCTCTATTTCGGCACCGCCGAAGAGAAGGAAGCGATGCGCGGAAAAGTAGCAGCAACCGATAAGATGCACGAAGGTGCGTCATTTGCCTCACGCGCCCGGCGCGGCGTATTCAATGCCTCGGCCAGCGGTAGAGAAAACCTCCTGGGTCACAATGAACTGGTCGCCGCGGTCGCCAGCGGCACCGTAAAGCTCGATGAACTCGACGAGGACGCTTTACCTGCAGCACTAAAGCCGATGGCTCCCGTCGAGCAGGAAGCCTACGTTGCCGAACTGGCCGAAAAACGGGCAGGCCTGCAACGCCAGATAAAGGTGCTGGCAGATGACCGTAGCAGTTACCTCAAGAAGAAGGTTGAGGAAGCCGGCGGACTGAAGGATTCATTGGATCAAAAGATATACGACGCCGTCAAGGAACAGGCAGTCGCAGCCGGGCTCGAGTATGAGGACGGCCCAACATATTAATGAAGGTGTTGAGCAAGTATGGATACGGGCGGCGGTTTCACTGAGATCGCCGCCCGCTTCTCATTGCATGTCGACGCAAAGAATTTTCGCCGATCACACAAAATCTGAAAGATACTGCATAATCTCCCCTGCTGTTTTAACTGTAGCGAACGGTGGATGACAAGATGACTGCAAGAGCGACGATCCTGAACCATATAGGCAACACTCCTTTACTCAAACTGAATCATGTTACGGATTCGCTTGAAGCGGATATCTACGTCAAATGTGAGTTCACAAATCCTGGCGGCAGTATCAAGGACCGTATGGCGCTCTGCATGATCGAGGAAGCCGAGAAAAGGGGCGATCTTAAACCGGGTGGGACGATCGTTGATCAGTCGACCGGAAATACAGGCCCCGCCCTCGCCTTTGTGGGTGCTGTGAAGGGTTACAAGGTGCAGATATTTTTGCCCGCACAGCTTTCCAGTGCCTACGACTCGGCAGATCGGATCCGAATTGCCCGCCTCTATGGTGCCAATGTGACTTCGATCGATTTGAACGAGCACATGGAAAATGCCGATCAGTTGCAAGGCGTGGAAAGGGCCGCCACGTTTGTA
>JACZSM010000007.1 GCA_022574185.1 Pseudomonadota bacterium | reverse complement strand
ACGGGCATCCGGCGTGATGTTCCGCACGAAGGCACCGAAGGCCGAATTGGAGAAACTATTCGCTGAGGCCAATGTCCAGACCAAGCCAACACCGAAGAAAAACAAAGTAGGAGTGAAGCAGGTCCTGCGAGAGACGTTCACACGATCCGGTGTTGTTACATCGAGGCAGATTGACAAGATCGCCTCGAAGCTGAGCGTGCAACCCGCCACGGTACGGACCGCGATAACCGATCTGAAGAATGCCAAGTACGCCGGCAAGGCAGGCCCGCTGAACATCGAAAAGGATGGCGATGATTACCGCTTGGCGAAGTGAAGTAATTGGTTGGGCCCGTCTTCGAGCGGCGGGCCCTTCTTTTGTTGATTGGAGGAAATGAAACATGAAACGTGGTTCTGCAAAACGCAACCCGCGCAAACAGCCGGGCATGTTACTTGACCATGCGCTGTACTTGCGCTTTAAGACAGCCGCCGCTTTACGTGGCATCTACGTTGGTGTGGCGATGGACAAAGCGATGCAGGACTACCTCGACCGAGAGGAGAACAAAATATGATCGACGCAGGAAGTAGTATTATCACGGCATTGTTCGTAGTGGCAATCATCATCGTGGCAATCATCGTGTCAGTCGCTGTCACTCTCTATGTTTGCGGCTACAAGTTGAAGCGCGTGACCGGTTCCGGTAATGCAAGTGATACCCGCCGGAAGCAGCTTTAGCGATAAACGCCCAACACCCTTATACTACCCGCAGTGGGATCAGCTGCTATACGGCGGATTAGGCACGCAGAAACGAATAAGTGGATGCTGGCAGTGGCAAGTCCTGACTACCCACAGGGATTAGGATGATGACCAATCCTTACTCGCGATAACGCTACTTAGACAGGTTCAGGGGTAAAGCACTAACGCCGCTACGACTTCTTTCAATATCCTTTTAATATCATGGGGTTAACGCTAGCGCATGGTTTCTCTCCTATGTGCCATGTCATTAGTCAATTGGCGATGACATTTCGCCAATGGTCATTATGATGGCGAGGATCATGAGTACACAACCACTCGACACCGATCCGCCAGATTTCTTTGCGCGACTGTTCGGACTCAAGAAACACGAATACGTGGCCGTTGCCTGGTCCTTTGTCTACTTCTTCTGCATTCTCTCGTCGTATTACATCCTGCGACCGATTCGCGAAACCATGGCCGTCGGCGGCGGGCCCAACACGATTCCCCTGCTTTTTCTCGCGACGTTCGTCGTCATGCTTCTGGCAACGCCGATATTTGGCTGGGTGACG
Source organism: Pseudomonadota bacterium (assembly GCA_022574185.1). GTDB lineage: Bacteria > Pseudomonadota > Gammaproteobacteria > Steroidobacterales > Woeseiaceae > UBA1847. The sequence continues at coordinate 65,094 of JACZSM010000007.1, read as the reverse complement.
TCAAATTATCCGCGGCGCAAATTCCTGCCCTGGATCTACCTTTTCTTCATATGCAATATCCTGATTTTCTGGGCCGTGTTCTCTGTCCTCATCGACTACGAGCAGAGCCATCTTTGGCTTGGGCGCGTGTTTTTTGTCTGGCTCAGTGTCTTTAACTTGTTCATCGTATCCGTGTTCTGGAGTTTCATGGCGGATATCTACACGGGCGAACAGGGTCGGCGCCTGTTCGGCGTGATTGCTGCCGGCGGCAGTATTGGTGGCTTACTCGGCGCAATTGCAACGAGCGCGCTGGTTGTCAAAATCGGTTTTCAAAACCTGTTCCCGTTCGCTGCCGCAATGCTGGCCATCGGCATCTATTGCATACGCCGGATTCGCAAATGGGTATCAGCCGAGCGCAGCCAGGAGGCTCTGTCATCTGCCGGATTCGGCAAGCCACTCGGCGGCAACCGCTTGGCCGGTGTCACACACATGCTATCGTCGCCCTACTTCAGGAGCATCGCCGTTTCTTCGGTCATCGCGAGCCTGCTCGGCACGGCGCTGTACATGTTCCGAGCACAATTGGTCGGGCAAGTGATTATCGATGACGACATCCGTACGCAATTTTTTTCCAATATCAATATCGCAACCAGTGCTATTGCGCTCGTCGGCCAGTTGTTCATCGTCAGGCACGTCGTCAGCCGTTTGGGAATCGGCCTGTCACTGGTCCTGATGCCTATTGTGTCGATCGCGGGTTTCGCAGCGCTCGCGTTCAACCCAACGCTGATGCCTTTCGTGACCAATGCGGGTTTCGCATGGCTCACGACAGACCCGACACTGGCAGCCGTCGCGATACTGATCATTATCAGGCGCGGGCTAGGCTTCGGACTCACCAAGCCGACGTCGGACATGCTGTATTCGGTGGTCACGCCTGAGGAAAAGTACAAGACCAAGAACTTCATCGATACTGCCATTTACCGTTTAGGCGATCTTGTCGGCACGTGGTCGATCCGCGGGCTGACCGCTCTTGGCATGGGAATGTCCGTGGTTTTCTGGACGATGGTGCCTTTTGCGGTGATTTGGTCATTTATCATGCTATGGCTGGGCCGTGACTATCGACGCCGGGCGAAACTGAGAATTGGAGAGTTAGATTCGTGACAGGACATTCGTATGCCGGTCAATGATGTGAAAAAATCCGGACTGCCGCGACGACTCGGCGCCACCTTGTATGACACGCTGCTGGTTCTTGCGCTGCTATTCCTGGCGACGATTCCATTTATTGCCATTCGCGGCGGCGAGCCGGTGGACAGCAGTGACAATATTGCGTACCGAATTACGCTGGCACTCGTGATTTTTGGATTTTTCGTCGGCTTCTGGAGCCGGTCTGGCAGCACGCTGGGCATGCTCGCCTGGGGACTGCGAATCGAAACCGAAAATGCCCAAACGCCGACCGTTGGGCAGGCATCGTTGCGATTCTTCGCCGCCATCCTGTCCTGGCTACCACTGGGATTGGGATTTCTCTGGCAGCTTTGGGACAAAGACAAGCTTACCTGGCATGACCGAATCAGCGGCACGCACCTTATCCACTACCCAAAGCAGCCGAAAAGCTAATGAATGCGATTTAGCGCGAATATCGTAATGAACAGCAACACCAACGACGGTAACCAGGCGACGACCGCAGGATTCAGGTCAAATACCTGACCTGAATTCGCGAGCATTGCGCTGGCGAGATAGTACGCCAGCCCAATGACGACACCGATCATCAATCGCGCTCCTGCGCCGCCCGTTCGCAATGAACCAAAAACGAAGGCTAGCGCCAGTACCGGCATGATCATGACCGTGGTAGTACGCGAAATGCGGTACCACAGCTCAGTCTCGTACCGATCCGAGTCCAGACTGTTGCGTTTGAGGTAGCCTATGTAGCTGAACAGCCCTCGTGCCGAAAGACTCTGCGGTTTCACCAACGATATGCCGAGAACCTCGGCGTTAATGTCGAATGACTCTACGATCAATGACGATGCGACGACTTGAACCCCGTCGTCATGAAACCGGGTCTCGCGAAAATTTTGCAGTATCCACTGATCGTTGAATCCAATGCCAGAATTCTCCGCCTGCGCTATTGCCTCCAGTTCATTGGCCTCGTTAAAGCGGAACAGGTAGATGCTGCCGAAATCGAACTCCGTGCTGACACGCTCGAGATGCAAAATAACGGAACCATCCTTGACCCACGTCGCTTTGCCAAAGCCATCGTCGTCCTGGCGAAAGCGTGACTCCATGCGCATATTGCGCGCGTAGTAGTCAAGTGGCGGCCCGATGAATTCCCCAAGCAATCCTGTGAAGATCAATAACGTGAATCCCGTCAAGGCCACCATACCCGAAAGGCGCAGTATCGACAGACCGGCGGATCGCATGACGATAATCTCGCTGCCTCCAGCAAGCCCGCCAAGGCCGACTAGCGCGCCGATCAATGCCGCGACTGGCAACATTTCGAACGCCAGCTGCGGCATTCGCAATAAGGTATAGAGCACGGCCTGGGGCGTTTGATAGTCACCTCGTGTGTCGTCGAGTTCAGCTATGAATTCAAACAAGCCGGCCAGTGCCAGTAACACCAGCAGCACCAGCGCTGTGGTTGCCACGATGGCACGCATCATGTACAGACTCAGTATGCCGGTCACGTTAGCATCCTGCGAAATACGGAGTTCTGCACGCCAAGCAGGCCCAGCGTAATCAATATTACACAGCCATGTACCCACCATAGACCCAGGGTTGGCGACAAGCTGCCCTGCTCGAGCCAGGCTTTCGATGCACTGAGCATGTTGAGATAGATTATGAACACCAGCAAACCCATCGCAAGCCTGCCGTAGCGCCCTGCACGCGGCTCGGTCCGGCTCAACGGCACCGCAAGCATGCTCAGAATAATTGTCGCCAGCGGGATGCTGATTCGCCATTGCATCTCTGCGACATGCTTGAGCTCACCCGACAGCAGCAGATCTGAAAACCGCATGGCACGTGGTCTTGGTTCGGGCGTGTCGAGATTCGGCAATCGATAGGGAATGCCATGTTCTGCAAATTCGACGACGCGAAACTGTGTGGTACCCGGCACACCCTCATAGCGGCGACCATCGTAAAGTACCAGAAAGCGGACATCGGGATCGTCAGACTCGACTTGTTCACCGCGACGCGCGACGACAACTTCCAGGCGGCCATCCTCGGTACGTCGTTGCAGGAAGACATTCTCCATGATGCCGTCGGCGGTCACGCGCTCGCCGTAAATTACCGAGTTGTCCGAGCCGAAGGTCGTAAATCGACCGGGCTCGATACTCGCCAGGTCTACCTGCCGTCGTGCTTCAGCAGCAATCCGATCGACAGCCTGCATCGCACGTGGGCTAAGATCGATAGACAACCAGGCCACAAATAGAGACAGCGGCGCCAGCAACCAGAACAACGGCCGATAAATGCCCGCCGGTCCAACGCGACAAGCCATCATTGCCGGCATTTCACTGTCACGATACAGGCGACCAAGCGCGAGCATGACGGCAAGAAACAGTCCAATCGGAACGAGGATCGTCAGGTACTGAGTCGCTGAAAGACCGATCACCTCCAATGCCGCACCCTTGGGCAGTTTGCCTTTGGCAACATCGCCAAGAACCCGGGCGAACTGGTTCGTCAGAAGAATCAGCAGCAAGACCATAGTCACACCGAGCCATGTCGAGGCAATCTCACGAAATATGTATCGGTCGAGTATGCGCAGCATCGAAGTCTGTGATTTGCTTAACCACAATTGACGGAATCGGTTAGACTACCGCTTTTGTTTTGCTCGGGACAGCCCTTGCCTCACATGGCATCCAGGGCAGCCCAGCGAATACCAACAAGACACTTTAGATGCGATATTTCACCACTACGAGCAAAGCCTCGCGACGGGCCGTTGATTGCGTCATCGTCGGCATCTATGAGCGCGGCAAATTGGGCGCTGGTGCAGCCGACATCGATGCAGCCAGCAACGGGTCGATCAAACGACTCACCAGAAACGGCGACATCAGCGGCCAACCAGGGTCTTGCACGGTCCTGACCGATGTTGCGGGAGTACGTGCATCGCGCGTTGCTGTCGTCGGCCTCGGTAAATTCAACACTTTTGGTGTCAAACAATTTTGCCGGGCACTGCGGGCAGCAATTAATGCAATATCGAAGAGCAATAGTCGCCAGATTTTGAATACATTGACGCTCGAAAATGTAGCCGACACCGACCCCTATTACCTCGCACGTCATACAGCCCAGACAATCGTCGGCACTCTGTATCGCTTTACTGAAATGAAGAGCGGCAGAAAGAAAGCAGGCATGCCTCTGAACAAAATTGGCTTGGCCATAGCAAAGCGAGGCGACGCTCGACGCGCCATGCGCGGATCCGAACACGGTGATGCGATCGCGTCTGGCATGTCCCTGGCGAAAGACCTTGGCAACCTGCCAGCGAATGTTTGCACACCGAGCTACCTTGCACGGACGGCGCAACGACTTGCGCGCGAGCACAAGAATCTGCACACACGTGTGCTGAACGAAACCGAGATGAAGCGTCTCGGCATGCACTCGCTGTTATCCGTTACAGCGGGCAGCAATGAACCCGCCAAACTTATTGTCATGCAGTACAAAGGTGCCGGGCGAGAAAAACCTGTCGTGCTTGTCGGCAAGGGCGTTACCTTTGACTCGGGTGGAATATCGCTGAAACCCGGTCCGGCCATGGACGAGATGAAATACGACATGTGCGGCGCCGCCAGCGTCATCGGTACCATGGCCGTAATCGCGAAGCTGAGGCTGCCAGTCAATGTCAACGTCGTCGTACCAGCGGTTGAAAATCTGCCCAGCGGCAGAGCAACCAAGCCTGGTGACATCGTCAAGAGCATGTCAGGACTGACGATCGAGATTCTCAATACAGATGCAGAAGGCCGATTGATATTGTGCGACGCACTGACTTATTCGCGACGATTCAAGCCGGATGTAATTATCGATGTCGCGACACTGACCGGCGCCTGCGTCATAGCACTGGGTCATCATCGAACTGCCGTGATGAGCAACAATGACGATCTGGCTGAGAGTATTATCGCGGCGGGTGAAGCATCGCATGACTACGGCTGGCGCCTGCCACTTGACGAAGAGTATGCGACTCAGCTCAAAAGTAACTTCGCAGACTTCGCGAACATCGGCGGACGCGATGGCGGTGCCATTACTGCAGCATGCTTCCTCGCCAAGTTCACTGCCGGCATGAATTGGGCGCATCTGGATATTGCCGGAACGGCCTGGATATCCGGCAAGCAAAAAGGCGCTTCCGGCAGGCCGGTGCCCTTGCTCAGCGAGTATATTCTGGCTCGTTGTGGCGCGTTGCCTTAATGGCCAGGATCGATTTCTACATTCTCAGTAACGCAGGCCCGCAACAGCGCCAGCTCTTCGCGTGCCGACTCGCAGAAAAAGCGTATCGCCTCGAAAACACAGTGCACATACACACCGGTACGCCTGCAGATGCGCAACATATCGACCAACTCCTCTGGACGTTTCGCGACGGCAGCTTCGTGCCGCATGACCTGGTGTCGACAGTTGCACAGGACCGGCAATCGCCCGTAACAATCGGTAGCGGCGACGACGACATTGTGTCGAGAGACCTGTTGATCAACTTGTGCGATCACATACCAGCATTCGCCGAAGATTTTCCGCGCGTGGCCGAGCTTGTCAGCTCAGACGATGATTGCAAACGAGAGAGCCGCAAACGCTATGCTGAATACCGCGACAAGGGCCACACGCTCGAAACACACAACGTATAGTCCTTAATCCGGTCCTCAGAAATCAACCCGAACGACGTATGGACAAGTCCTACCAGCCACATGATATAGAACAACGTATCTACCAGCGTTGGGAAGAACGTGGTTACTTCGCGCCGCGAGGCGACGGCGATCCCTACTGCATTGTAATCCCGCCACCGAACGTGACGGGCACACTGCACATGGGACACGCATTCCAGGACACGATCATGGATGCGTTGATTCGCTACAAGCGCATGCAGGGCTATAAGACACTTTGGCAGCCCGGTATGGATCATGCCGGAATCGCGACACAAATGGTTGTCGAACGACTGCTCATTAAAGAGGGCACGTCGCGCCGTGATCTCGGTCGCGAAAAGTTTGTCGAACGGGTCTGGCAATGGAAAGCGGAGTCAGGCGGCGAGATCAGTAAGCAGTTTCGACGCCTGGGGGTATCGCTGGACTGGGATCGCGATTGCTTCACGATGGACGACACGCTGTCGCGGGCCGTCACCGAGGTGTTCGTCAAGTTGTACGATGAAGGCCTCATTTACAGGGGCAAGCGGCTCGTCAACTGGGATCCTGTGTTGCACACGGCATTATCGGACCTCGAGGTATTGTCCGCAGATGAAGATGGCCACCTTTGGCACTTCCGCTACCCACTTGCATCCGGCGCCGGCCACCTGGTCGTCGCAACGACACGTCCCGAAACAATGCTTGGCGACAGCGCCGTTGCGGTACATCCTGACGATGAACGATATAAGCAACTGATTGGCCAGGACATCATCTTGCCTATTGTCGGGCGGCGCATTCCGATCATCGCCGATGACTACGTCGACATCGAGTTTGGTACCGGCTGTGTGAAAATTACGCCTGCGCACGACTTCAATGATTATGACATTGGCAAACGCCACGATCTGCCCCTATACAACATCCTGACCGACGATGCCGCGCTCAATGATGAAGTCCCCGACGCATATCGCGGCATGGATCGCTTTGATGCACGCACCGCCATCGTTGCAGAGTTTGCCGAGCTGGGTTTGCTGGACAAGGTCGAAGACTACGCTGTGAAGATTCCGCGTGGCGATCGCAGTGGCGCAATTCTCGAACCGTACATGACAGACCAGTGGTATGTGAATATCAAGCCGCTTGCCGAACCTGCCATCAAGGCTGTTGAGACCGGGCGCATTCGATTCGTGCCTGAGAATTGGTCGAAAACCTACTTCGACTGGATGTACAACATCCAGGACTGGTGCATCAGTCGCCAATTGTGGTGGGGACATCGAATCCCGGCCTGGTACGACGACAATGGCAACATTTATGTCGGCATGTCGGAAGACGACGTACGCAACAAGCACAACCTTGCCGCCGACAAGGCACTGCGTCAGGACGAAGACGTGCTCGATACCTGGTTCTCGTCGGCCTTGTGGCCGTTCAGCACACTCGGCTGGCCGGAAAAATCCGACGCGCTGGACGACTTCTATCCCGGCAGTGTGCTGGTTACAGGCTTCGACATCATCTTCTTCTGGGTCGCGCGCATGATCATGATGGGCCTCAAATTCATGGACGATGTACCGTTTCGCGAGGTCTACATCCACGGGCTGATTCGCGACCAGGACGGCCAGAAGATGTCGAAATCGAAGGGCAATGTGCTTGATCCAATCGATCTGATCGACGGTGTCACGCTGGATACCCTGCTCGCCAAGCGGACCAGCGGCCTGATGCAGGAACGCCTGCGGCCGCAGATCGAAAAAGCAACGCGCCGTCATTTTCCGAATGGCATCGAGGCCTATGGATGCGACGCATTGCGATTCACGTTTGCTGCACTGGCAACGACCGGGCGCGATATTCGCTTTGATCTTGGACGCATCGACGGTTACAGGAATTTCTGCAACAAGCTCTGGAATGCTGCGCGATATGTCCTGATGAATACCGAGGACTTAGGTAACGGCGATATCGAACTCAGTGCCGCAGACATTTGGATACGTGCGCGACTGGACCATGCTATTGCGGCCGCGCACCAGCACTTTGCGGCGTATCGACTTGATCTGGCTGCGCAGGCGCTTTACGAATTCACCTGGCATGAGTTCTGTGACTGGTATCTCGAGCTTTCGAAGCCGGTATTGCAGTCGCAACAAACCTCGGCGGACGCGAAACGCGGTACGCAGAGCACGCTGGTGAATGTGCTCGAGACCTTGCTGCGCCTCTTGCACCCAATAATGCCCTTCATCACCGAGGAAATCTGGCAGCAGATTGCGCCACGTGCGGGGATCGATGCCGAGACGATCATGTTACAGCCTTACCCTCAGGCAGATGCTGCTGAGGACTATAGTGCTGCTGTCGCAGACATCGAATGGGTACGGCAATTCATCCTCGGAATCCGGCAAATCAGGGGGGAAATGGATATATCACCGGGCAAACCAGTGCCCGTAGTCTTGCAGCATTACAGCGATACGGATCGACAACGTGCTGCAGCTTTTGCAAGCCTGCTGCAGGGTGTGGGTCGAATTGAGTCGATAGCAATGCTTGACGATGGTGAGGAGCCGCCAGTTTCAGCGACGGCCCTCCTCGGCGACATGCACCTGCTGGTACCGATGCAGGGCCTGATTGATGTGGCAGCTGAACGCAACCGACTCGAAAAGCAGCAGCAGCGAAGCATGGCGGACCTGAATCGCGCACAGGGCAAGCTCGACAACGCGAATTTTGTGAACAATGCACCGGCTGAGGTAGTTACGAAAGAGCGGCAGCGCGCCGCTGAATTCAAAAAAACCATCGCGCAGCTGACGGAACAACTTGAGAAGCTGGCCGAGCTCGATTGAAGCCGGTATAAATCTGAGGACTACATCACAGTCTGGCTGGTCTGATGTGCATTCCAGCCGCGTATCCGCGACGATAGCAGCTGCGCAGGCTGGCACGCTGCGTGGCTGACAACCGAGGAACTCAAATGCAGGGCGGCAACACACTCGAACAATTGCCCACTGGCAAAGACGCGGATCGTGCCGCCTTGGATCGCGCTCGCAAGGTATTGGGCAGTATCATCCTCGGCAAAGACAAACAGATTGGCCTCGCCCTTTCCTGCCTGTTGGCTCGCGGCCACCTGCTAATAGAGGATTTGCCGGGTCTCGGCAAAACCATGCTCGCACAGGCCCTGGCACGCGTGCTTGGCCTGAGCTTTCGCCGCATTCAGTTCACGAGCGACCTGTTGCCGGCCGACATTGTCGGCGTATCGGTCTTTCGACAGAACAAGGGTGAGTTTGAGTTCCAGCCCGGCCCGATCTTTACGCAGCTGATTCTTGCCGACGAGGTCAACCGCGCGACACCGAAAGCCCAAAGCGCGCTGCTCGAGGCCATGGAGGAGTACCAGGTAACGGTCGATGGCAATACACGTCAATTGCCCAGGCCTTTTTTCGTCGTGGCGACGCAAAACCCGGCCGATCAGATTGGAACTTTTCCTTTGCCCGAATCGCAACTCGACCGGTTTTTGATGCGCCTGAAACTGGGCTATCCCAATGAAGAAAGCGAACGTATGTTGCTAACCGGCGGTGACCGTCGCTCGATGCTCAACGAAATCGACGCAGTATGTACTCCTGCGCAATTGCAAAAATTACAGGAAATCGCATCTGGCGTGCATATGAGTAGCCCGCTGGTCGACTATATTCAGGCACTCGTGCGACAAACACGTGCATCCCCCGAGATTGATATCGGCTTGTCACCGCGCGGCGCCATCGCACTGGTCGCGGCTGCCAAAGCACACGCCTACGTCGAGCACCACTCGGGCGTTTACCCTGACGATATCCAGGCCGTGTTTGCCGTTGTTGCCGGTCACCGTCTGCAACCGGCGGGAAACACCAGCTACCGTTCCTCAGCCGAGCTTTGCCAACATGTCCTCGATACAGTGGCCATTCCCTAAGATCGGCATTGCAGCTGCATTGACGGCCGCCGCGCGTCGTCGCGTCAGGCGTTGGGCCAGGAAGCGCCAGGGAATCGATGCGCCGGTCACGAGCCTGCAGTCGCGTCGCATCTACATTCTTCCAACCGGCGTGGGCCTCGTCTTCGCACTGATGACATTTGCAATGTTGCTGGGTTCGATGAACTACAACAACAACCTGTCATTCGTGCTCACCTTTCTTCTTGGTGGCCTTGGCTTTGTATCGATGCATCAATGCCAGCGAAATCTGGTCGGTCTCGAACTCAGTTTCGCCGGCATTGAACCGATATTCGCAGGGCAAACCGCAAAATTTCGAGTTGCCATCATCAATCACTCCCGGAGTGCACGGCGCGGCATCATGCTGTATACCGATGCCGAAGTAAGTGAAGTTCACGATCTGCATCCAGGCGAGAGCAAAGTATTCGTTCTCGCGGTGCCGACCACCCAGCGCGGTTGGATTCGGCTTGACCGATTTGGCATCTGCACATTATTCCCGTTCGAACTGTTTCGTTCCTGGACCTGGTTGCACATGGAGCTGCAGGGACTCGTCTACCCGCATGCAATGGACGACGCGCCGCGACCGCCACCCACTCAGACAGCACAGGGTCACAGGCAACACGACGCTCGCGGCGAAGAGGACTTCGCCGGCTTGCGCAAATTTCACGACGGTGATTCACCACGCCACGTAGCGTGGAAAGCCTACGCACGCAGCGGACAACTGTTCTCCAAGCAGTTTGCCGGTGCTGATACCAGCAGTCAGTGGTTCGATTTTGATGCTATCGACGCAAACGATGCCGAAATACGCCTGTCGATTCTGACACGCTGGATCATCGATACCGACCGGACTCGTGAAGACTATGGCCTGCGGCTCTCAGGCCAGGCGTTTACTCCCGCACATGGCGCGGCGCACCGACGCAGGTGCCTGGAGGCACTGGCCTTGTACGGACTGGATGACAATCGTGGCTAAGCCTCGCGGTACTGACGGATCGTTGTTGGCAAGCCTGCCCTGGACACTGGCGGCGCTGGCCTTTGCGCTCGCCCCTCACGTGCAGTTCCTGCCATTCTGGATTACGGGTGCCTTTTTCGTATGCGCGAGCTGGCGCTATACGATCGAGCGTCGTCGTCACGCGTTGCCACCGACCTGGATCCGGGCCATTCTCGCATTGCTCTGTTTTCTTGGTGTGCTGGTTACTTACTCGTCAATCAGCGGTGTCGGACCGGGTTCGGCGCTGCTCGCAATCATGGCGGCGCTCAAGTTACTCGAGACTCGCAGACGACGCGATCAGTTCGTCTTGCTGTTTATTTCCGTATTTCTTGTCATGTCATCGTTGTTGCGCGAACAGTATCTCTGGTCGCTGCCATACCTGCTGCTTGCTGTGTTACTCACAATGACCGCCTGGCTCAGGATGTCGGCCGCCGAATCCGAAACGATGCGCCAGAGTTTCAGGACCGGCAGTCGTCTCGTGCTGTACGCCGTGCCGCTTGCGCTAGCGATGTGGATATTCTTTCCACGCCTGGCGTCTCCGTTCTGGGCCGTGCCGATCGACACTGGCACCGCATCATCCGGACTCAGCGATACGATGAGTCCGGGTGATATCAGCTCTTTGTCGCTGTCATCTGCCGTTGCATTTCGCGTGAACTTCGACAACACGATTCCCGCCCCGCGTGATCAATATTGGCGCGGTCTTGTCCTGCAGCATTTCAACGGCCGTACCTGGACCGGTGACGAGCTGACGATTGCCAGTCAGCCCAAAGACCAGATCGTTTTCGCTGGCGCACCGGTCGCCTACACGGTTACGCTCGAACCGACGCGGCAACAGTGGGTGTTTGCACTGGATATGCCCTACGCATGGTCTCTTGCGCGAACCAATATCGGACCGCAACAGCAGTTGTGGCGTATGCAACCCATTGACCAACGTGTTGCCTACGATGTGATCTCTTACACCGAGTACCAGGTCGATCGGGAGATGAGCCGTTCTGTTCGTGACAGGTATCTGGCTATACCTGCCCGCAGCAATCCAAGAACCGTTCGGCTCGCACAGCAGATGCGTGCCTCCGCCGGATCGGATGCGGACTTTGTCGAGGCCGTGTTAATGAAATTTCACGAGGAGGAGTACTTCTATACGCTGCGACCGCCGCCTCTGGGCAGTCATTCGGTGGATCGATTCCTGTTCGACACCAAGCGCGGCTTTTGTGAACACTACGCCTCTGCATTCGCAGTCATGATGCGTGCGGCAGGAATTCCCTCACGCATCGTGCTCGGCTACCAGGGCGGCGAAATGAATCCGATGGGCGACTACCTGATCGTGCGCCAGGCCGATGCTCATGCATGGACCGAGATATGGCTGGAGGGAGTCGGTTGGACCCGCGTCGATCCGACGGCAGCCGTTGCACCCGAGCGAATTGATGCCGGGATCAGCGGCGCGATGCTCGATGGCACCGCGGCTGCCTGGGGCCTCTTGCCACCGTCAGCGCTGTTACACCGCCTGTCATTAACCTGGGACGCAATGAACGCGAAATGGAACGACTGGGTGCTCGGTTACGGACCGGAAAACCAGGACAAATTCATGCAATGGCTCGGCATGGACGACCCGGACTGGCGCAAGATGATGTTGACGCTCGTCAGCCTCGTCGTCGCATTGGTCGCAGTGATCAGCCTGCTACTTTTTTTGCGCAACCGACCGCCTCCTCGCGACCGTGCAACCGTGCTTTATCAGCGCTTTATACAAAAAACCGGCGTAACGATATCCATTGGCGAAACACCCGCAGCCTATGCGACCAGAGTGCGGTCGCGATTTAGCGCCGATTCGATTGACACGATTACATCGGCTTATCTCGACGCCCGATACGGGCCAGTTGACCCGGCTGCTTTACAGCGCCTGAAAATCGCGGTGTCCGCGTTATCTCACCCGCATCAGCAATAATCCACCGCCAGCAAAAAGTGGTATCAAAACCAGCAGCACGTACTCCGGCGCGTCTGAAAACGTCGCAGCGAGTCCGACCATTACCGGCCCGAGCACATGCGACAGTTTGGTAATCATGTTGTAAAAGCCAAAAAATTCACCGGGTTGATCGGGCGGGATTAACGCCGCATACATTGACCGGCTCAAGCCCTGGACGCCGCCCTGAACGCAGCCAATAACGATTGCCATTACATAGAACTGCCTGACGTCGTGCATGAATACCGCCCAGCTCGACACGACAACGTAGACGACGAGGGCGAAATAGATACCGGGTCTCGGCCCAAACCGGTGCCCAAAATAGCCGTACAACAAGGTGGCAAAGAAACCGACGAAATTCGTGATCATCAATGCCTTGACCAGATCCCCGGTGTTGAATCCCAGTCTCTGTCCATAATTGGCCGCCATAAAAATCACAGTGAAGACGCCAGCAATGTACAAAAAATACGCGGTCAGGAAATTGACGACGTCTCGGTAGCGGCGCACATTACGAATCGTTTCCCGAAGTTTGGTATAAGCCGCTCGGAGCACTCCGCCAGCGACGACCTTGCCGGTTCGCTGCTCGGGCACCAGGACGATGAGAGGAATGAGGAATACGGCCCACCAGACACCAACCGATACGAACGCAATTTTCATGGCGTCGGCGGCCGTCGCAAGCCCGAACGTCTCAGGCGACGAGATCATCCACACATGCAAAGCCAGTAACGACGCGCCGCCGAGGTAACCGAGCGAGAAACCTAGCGACGAGACAAAGCTGTAGTAGCGCGGCTTCGTAACATCGATGATCAGTGAATCATAAAAAACTGTCGAACTATAAAATCCAATGGATGCAAGCAGGTATATCCCCAGTGCCCACGGCCAGCCGCCTTCACCAACCAATCCCAGTGACGCGGTCATTGTCGCGCCTACCAGTGCCAGCACCAGCAGGAAGCGTTTGCGGTAGCCGCCCGTGTCGGCAATCGTGCCAAATATCGGTGCCAGAATGCTGACAATAGCGCTGGCCGCCGCTGTGACCCAGGCCAGGCGTGCCGTCACCGAGGCGCCCGAGTCGCCGACGCTCCAGTAACTGCCCAGAAACAACGGGAATAGCACGGCGAGCACGCTCAACGCGAATGCCGAGTTCGCCCAGTCATAAAGGGCCCAGGCGAATACTTTCTTGTTAACTATCAATGCTCGCGCGTTTGCCGGAATTCGATTTCGGGCCAGCGCTCCTCGGTCAATTTGAGATTTATTTTCGTCGGTGCAATGTAGACCAGGTGCTCACCGTGATCGAGCGCGAGATTATCATGTGCCCTGCGTTCGAAATCGGCAAGCATTTTTTCGTCATCGCATTCGATCCAGCGCGCCGTTGCAACGTTGATGGTTTCGAACTGACATTCGACTTTGTATTCATGCTGCAGTCGATGCGCCACGACCTCGAACTGTAACGGTCCAACAGCACCGAGAATCAAGTCGTTGTTGCGTAAAGGCCTGAATAACTGAGTCGCCCCTTCCTCGCAGAGCTGCGCAAGACCCTTTTTCAGTGCCTTGAGGCGCAACGGATCGCGTAAAACCGCACGGCGAAAGATCTCCGGAGCGAAATTCGGAATTCCCGTAAAACGCAGGTGTTCGCCTTCGGTGAAGCTGTCACCGATGTTGATTGTGCCGTGATTGTGAAGCCCGATGATATCACCCGCATACGCAAACTCGGCATGTTGCCGGTCAGCGGCCATGAAAGTGATCGCATCGGCGATCTTCATCTCCTTACCAGAGCGCACATGCAGTACGCGCAGGCCCCTGCGGTATTCCCCCGAACAAATACGCATAAATGCGATTCGATCGCGATGACTCGGATCCATGTTCGCCTGTATCTTGAACACGAAGCCGGTGAGTTGCGTCTCATTCGGTGCCACATCACGCTGCTCCGTCTCGCGAGGAAGCGGTGCCGGCGCATAGCGCACGAACTCATCCAGTAGTTCCTTAACACCGAAATTTGACAGCGCCGAGCCGAAAAATACCGGCGACTGCCGCGCCTGCAGGTAATCGTCGATGCAGAGTTCAGGGCAGGCGCCTTTGACGAGCTCGACCTCCTCACGATAACGATCCGCATCGTCGCCGAGCACTACCGTCGCTTCGTCCGAATGCAGTCCATCCACGATGCGTATCGCGGAGGCCTTCTGTCGACCTACGCTTTCGTACAGATAGATGCGGTCCTGCAGCAAGTGGTAGACACCCTTGAGTGTTCGGCCCATGCCAATTGGCCAGGTCACGGGTGAGCACTGAATATTGAGGACTGACTCTATTTCATCGAGCAGCTCAATCGGCTCACGTCCGTCACGATCAAGCTTGTTGATAAAGGTCATGATTGGCGTATTTCGCAGCCGACACACTTCCATGAGTTTGATCGTGCGACGCTCGACGCCTTTCGCGCAGTCGATGACCATCAGCGCCGAATCGACCGCCGTCAGCGTGCGATACGTGTCTTCGGAGAAGTCTTCGTGTCCTGGCGTGTCCAGCAGGTTGATGACATAACCATTGTACGGAAACTGCATGACCGATGACGTGATTGAAATACCACGTTCCTGCTCAAGCGCCATCCAGTCCGACGTCGCGTGGCGGCTTGCTTTGCGCCCTTTGACCGTCCCGGCGAGTTGAATCGCGCCGCCATACAACAAGAGCTTCTCGGTCAGCGTGGTTTTGCCCGCGTCGGGATGCGAAATGATCGCAAACGTGCGGCGCTTCCTGACCTGTTCTTCAATGACGGACATCGTGTTTTGGTATTACTGGTCGTCAGTCGTCAGTTTCTTGACCAGGACGTCCGCGTCTTCGCGGCCTTTCTGTGCCTGATAATACGCCGGACGATTCGCGACCTTGTGAAAGTCTTTCTTTCGGTACAGCGCCAGCGCATTTTTATTCGACGGCCGAACCTCAAGAAATATGTCCCGCACCGACGACGTCCGCGCACGAAACAATATCTCGTCGAGCATTCGCTCGCCGTAGCCCATGGAACGAAAATCAAGTTCGACGCAAAGATTCAGAATGTGCGCCTCACCTGCCGCGACCGACAGGATCCCATAGCCCACCACCTCACCATCGCGCTCGAGTACGATGCAATTATATCCCGCAAGCAGACAATCGCGAAACACGCCATGGCTCCACGGATATTCATAACTGCGCCGCTCAATATCCGAAATAATTGCAAGATCATCATGCTGCATCGACCGTATCGCGACTTGCGCCTCGTGGATGGCCGTGATCATGCGGCGGCTTCCGCCACAACACGGCTTGCGAGACAAAGATCATCCCAGGCCTTGCGTTTTTGAGCCGGGCTGCGCAACAGATACGCTGGATGGTAGGTGACAACGAGCGGAGTTTTTCCCAGGTAGTGCAGCGTGCCGCGCAGCTGCCCAACTGGTGCATCGGTACCGAGCAAAACTTGTGCAGCAATTCGCCCCACGGCGAGGATAATCTTGGGTTTGACGAGTTCAATTTGCCTTTCCAGGTAACCTCGACACTGCGCTGCTTCGTCTGGTTTTGGGTCGCGATTGTTGGGCGGGCGGCACTTGAGAATATTGGCGATAAACACGCTATCACGCTGCTGCCCAACAGCGCGCAACATTTGATCGAGCAATTTGCCCGCTCTGCCGACGAAGGGCTCACCGCGACGATCCTCCTCAGCCCCAGGGGCCTCGCCAATGATCATCCAGTCGGCGTCATACGATCCTACGCCGAATACGGTCTGCGTGCGGCTCTCATGCAGCCGGCAAAGCGTGCACGATCTGACCGTTTCACGAAGCTGTGGCCAGTCCATCGCTTCCGGCGCCGAGTCATCGTCAACCAGATCGGCCACTGGATCTGCCTCGTCCCGCGGCAACCAGACATCGATTCCCAGTGCCTCGAGATAGGCACGTCGTTGATGTTCTGTCGGGGTCATCGCGATCATCCTGCTCGCGCTTTGTCAGCGCACATTAACCATGTCAATAGTCTGCCACGCCGCCAGACGCATTACACTCAAGCGTGCGGCAATTTGCCGATCAGATCACTGCCTGCGGCAATTGTCTGGCCCGGCTTGACGAGAATCTTGCTCTCGACCGGCAGATGCACTTCGGCGAATCTCGTCAGGCGCAGATAAGCACATCGCTGACCCTGGCCTACCCGCTCGCCGAAGCGCACAAATGACATCGGCGCGAGCCCAAAACGGTAGCCGTGAAATTGCAGTACAACGTCGTCGCCTTCATCGGTCTGCAGCCAAAGGGCATTGGTGCGGTAATCGACAACCCGATCACCGTTGATTGACTGCAGATCCATGATTTTGCCTTCGACCGGCGCACGCGCTGTGTAGGTGCCCAGGCTGTCAATGCGAATGCGCACGACATGCGCCTCCCCCTGCATCACGCCCTTGTCTGTCAGATCGATGTCGACAACCACGCCGTCGACGGGACTGACGACTCCCAGAGGCGACGCAGGGATATCACGCCGTGGATCGCGAAACACGAGATAGAAAACGCCGGCCATCATGATCGAAATGACCGCAAGGACGAAATTGACGAACTGCATCGACAGCCCGAAGCCGACTGCGCACAGGAGCAGAAATGGAATACCCTCGCGGGCAACAAACAGATTTCGCCTGCCTTCCAACGGACCAACTCAGACTCAAACAGCGGCGACAATCCCTTGCTTTGGCGTCAGAGTCAATACACGCGTTCACATCAGCCAACAATTTAAGCGATTTATGCTCTAGAATCTGCGCCACACGGGTTCGGGTGTGTTACTCAATGCGATATTCAGAATTCGGGCTGACGACGCTCAAGGAAGTTCCCGCAGAAGCAGAGATCGTCAGCCACCAGCTTATGCTTCGAGCCGGATTGATCCGGCGTCTCGCCTCGGGCTTATTCACATGGATGCCGCTGGGATTGCGAGTGCTGCGCCGGGTCGAGGCCGTCGTGCGCGAAGAAATGGACCGTGCCGGCGCACTCGAACTGCTGATGCCAGCCGTACAACCTGCCGAACTGTGGCAGGAAACAGGTCGCTGGGAGCAGTACGGACCGCTGCTATTACGCATGATTGACCGGCATCAACGTGAATTTTGCTTCGGCCCAACGCACGAAGAGGTCATTACGGATATCGCCCGCCGCGAATTGCGCAGCTACAAACAGTTACCGGTCAATTTTTATCAGATACAGACCAAGTTTCGCGATGAGATCCGACCGCGATTCGGTGTCATGCGGTCGCGCGAGTTTATTATGAAGGATGCTTATTCCTTCGATATCGATG
The DNA here is from genome assembly GCA_022574185.1 of Pseudomonadota bacterium. Classification (GTDB taxonomy): domain Bacteria; phylum Pseudomonadota; class Gammaproteobacteria; order Steroidobacterales; family Woeseiaceae; genus UBA1847. The sequence continues at coordinate 47,194 of JACZSM010000007.1, read as the reverse complement.
CCGAAGGTCTGGAGGCCTCGTACCAGAAAATGCACGTCGCCTATACTGCGATATTCACCAGACTGGGGCTGAAGTTCAGAATCGTCTGGGCCGACAGTGGCGACATTGGTGGCAGCAAATCGCAGGAATTCCACGTGCTCGCCGACTCCGGCGAAGATGCCATCGCCTACTCTGACGCAGACGATTACGCATCAAACATCGAGACCGCGGCGACGCAAGTACCTGACGGGGATCGGCCGATTGCTGCGCAGGAACTCAGTAAAGTCGAAACGCCCGGCGCGCGAACGATCGAGTCTCTCTGCGAGCTACTGAAGATTTCTGCCAGGCAAACACTCAAGACCCTGATTGTCGAAGGCACCGATGGGCCCGTTGCACTTGCTTTACGTGGTGACCACGAACTCAACGCCGTAAAGGCACAAAAGATCGCCGGCGTTGCCTCGCCGTTGAAAATGGCCGATGCCGATACGGTCAGCAAGGTGACAGGATGCGAGCCCGGATTCGCCGGGCCGATCGGGCTTGATATTCCCGTGTTCTATGACCATGCAACGGCCACGATGGCAGATTTTATCTGTGGCGCGAATGCGGTGGATATGCATTTCACGGGAACCAATTTCGGGCGTGACCTGGATGCTGCCGAAACTGTCGACATTCGCAATGTCGTTGCAGGAGATCCCGTGCCCGGCGGCAAGGGCACGTTGAGTATCGCGCGCGGCATTGAGGTCGGTCACATTTTCCAGCTTGGTGACAAGTACAGCCGCGCCATGAACGCAACCGTGCAGGACAGCGACGGCAACGATCGTGCGCTATCGATGGGATGTTATGGCATCGGCATTACACGCATTGTTGCCGCCGCAATCGAGCAAAACCACGATGACCGGGGCATCATATGGCCGGCACCGCTGGCACCGTTCGATGTCGTGCTCGTGCCGATTAACATGCATCGCTCCGACACGGTGCGTGAGGCAGCCGAAAGCCTGTACCAGGAACTGCAGGACCAGGGACTGGAGGTGTTATTCGACGATCGCGACGTGCGGCCCGGTGTCAAGTTCGCAGATGCCGAACTAATTGGTATCCCGCATCGACTCGTTGTTTCAGAACGCAACCTGGCCGCCGACGAACTCGAGTATCGTCACCGTCGCGACGAGGACTCACGCGTCCTGAAACGTGATGCCATTCTCAATTTACTTCAAAAGTCCTCTATAAACTACTAATATTATTATAATATATCGCAGTTATGATTTTCGGACGCAGACACATAATCGCTTGCATCCTGACGCTTCTCCTCGCGCCGGGCGCGCTTCTGGCCGACCAGCAGCCCGATCCCGAACTCCGTGAAATCCTCCGTGAGGCTGCCGGTTCCGCCACCAGTTTCGATGATCGTTTTGACGCTGTGGTGTGGCTGACTGATATGTCCGCGCGCCTCGCACGCCAGGTGCGCGATGACGATGAACGCATGAAGATCCTCACACTGGTGCACGCCGAGGCAGCGCGTGCGGGCCTTGAGCCCGAACTCGTGCTCGCTGTTATCGAGGTGGAGAGCAATTTTGATCGCTACGCGGTATCGGTGGCGGGCGCGCTTGGCTTGATGCAGGTTATGCCGTTCTGGCGCAATGAGATCGGTAGACCAGGCGACAACCTGATACATGCTGAGACTAATCTCCGCTATGGCTGCACGATACTGAAGTTTTATCTCGATAAAGAAAAAGGCGATCTGCGCAGGGCACTTGGGCGTTACAACGGCAGTCTCGGACAACGTGCCTACCCAAACCTGGTCATTGATAAGCTCACCAAGAAGTGGTTTCAGAGCTAACCCGAGCGAAAGCTCTCCAGACGCCGCCATTCGGCCGCTGCCGCCATCACCTTGGTCACCGATGCCATCGGTGGTCCATGCTCCAACCAGGACGCCAGTTCGTCGAGCGCCGATTCGTCACCGCAAGCAAAGACTTCAACATCGCCGCCACTGAGATTGATGGCGTAGCCTTTGATATCCAGAGATTCTGCAACGCGACGTGTGCTGTCGCGAAAAAACACGCCCTGAACACGGCCTTTGATCGTGAATCGGCGAGCACTGGGCATCGGGGCTTCTACTCCGTCAAGGTGATTTTGATGGAGTACCAGGACTTAAAGGATGTCTTCCCTGTCGCTTGCGCTGCGCTGCAGTGCTTCAAGCGCTTTCATCTTGGCCTGTTCGGCGTCGTGGCGCGCGAATTTGTACTCGCGTTGTTTGAGGTAGTGCTCGGCACTTTGCAAGTAATCGACGGCCGCCTTGAGGGCATCAGCTGCCAATTCAGCCGCGCCTGCCTCCTTGGCTACCGATATCGCCTGTCGCGCATCGCTCATTTCCTGTACGGGCGCCGTCTGGCAACCGACGACGATCAGCAATGCCGAAAGCAGTGCACCTCGCAGGATGTATGACAATTTAGGTGAACGCATTATTATTCTATTTATCAGGTATCCGGTGAAAGTTACCAATTGCGTACCTGTGCCGTCAAGCAGTCCTGCGGCCGCTGACGCCCGCGCCCGAGCCTGCTAGAGTTCGCCCCCGGTTGCCGACACCACATTCCTTGCGAAAACCGCATGACTATTACGATTTACCATAATCCGTGCTGCTCCAAATCTCGAGAATCACTGCAAATCCTCGAGGCATCGGGTATCACGCCCGATATCGTCGAATACCTGCTCGAGCCGCCGGATGCGCAGACAATTCTGCGCCTGGCAGCCTTGCTTGGCGTGCCCGTGGCAGACTTGTTGCGGCGCGGTGAAGCCGAGTTCAAGGCCGCTACCGACCTGCCGCAACTCGATAGCGACGCGGAGCTGGCTGCCTGGATCGAGAAAAATCCCAAGGTGCTGCAACGTCCGATCGTCGTCGACGAGGATCAGGGCATCGCGGTAATCGGCAGACCAGCAGAGAACGTGCTGCAATTGGTCGGCAAATGAGTGACGTTCTCGTCTTGTACTACTCGCTGCATGGTGCGACCGAATCGCTTGCCCGGGAAGTAGCTCATGGAGTTGATGCTGTTGGCGGCATGGCGTCGCGGTTACGAACCGTGCCGCGTGTGTCGACCGTCGTCGAGGCCGTCGAGGACGACGTGCCGGAATCCGGCCCGCCGTATGCGACCGTGAATGATCTGGCCGAATGTTCGGGCCTGGTCATGGGCAGCCCGACACGCTTTGGCAACATGGCGGCGCCATTGAAATTTTTTCTTGATGGCACGGGCACTGAATGGATTGCCGGTAAAGCCGCGGGCAAACCGGCCGGCGTTTTTACGTCAACATCAAGCATTCACGGCGGGCAGGAGTCGACGCTTTTGACGATGGCGATACCCCTGTTGCACCATGGCATGTTGCTCGTCGGGCTGCCATACAGCGAGGCGGCACTGTCAACCACGACGACGGGCGGCACTCCCTACGGCGCCAGTCATGTGAGCTGGAATCGCAAAGCCGACGCGCTTTCCGACGATGAGCGAAATCTTGCACGCGCATTGGGCCAACGCGTCGCCGAGATCGCCAAAAAACTAGAGCTGTAGCGATAGGCCCCCGCAGGGGGGGCTATCGCCCGCATGTCTCGATCCCGCTTGCCCGGAGCGCACTCCTACAGTTCTTGCATGACGCTTTTGACGAAGGGAATGGTCAGGCGCCGCTGTGCCCGCAGTGCCTCATCGTCAAGCTTGTCGAGCAGGCTGTACAGGCTTGTCATGTCACGGCGGCTACGGGTCAGCAAATAACGCGCTGTCTCGTTGGGTAAATCCAGCCCACGATGCCGGGCCCGCAATTGCAATGCTGCTGCACGCTCGTTTTCGCCCAGAGCTTGTAACTGAAAAATCGGCAGGCGCGACAGCCGGCTTCTGAGATCGGCGAGCAGAATCTTCGACGCACGGGGTGGTGCCGCTGCCGTGACCACTAATCGTCCATCAGCGTCGAGAATCTGGTTGCACAGGACGAACAGCGCGTGCTCCCAGTCTGCATCGCCAGCAACAAGGCCGATATCGTCGATGCAGACCAGATTGCGACTCGCGAGTCCATCAAGCACCTGCGGATCTGCGTCGGCGAACTGGGCCAGCGGCACATAAACCGACTGATCACCAGCCCGATCACACACGGCCTGCAGCAGATGCGTCTTGCCCGTTGACGGCGGTCCCCAGAGCCAGCAACCCGCATCACTCGTACCGTCCGCCAATGCGCTCAGCGTTGCCACGAGAGCCTCGTTTCCGGCGCTGAAAAAGCTCGAAAACACCGCGTGATCGGCGAGGCGCAATGGCAATGCCAGTTGACTCAAAACCTGAATTCTCGTGATCTAACTGTCGTCAGCGCCATGCTCGACAACGATTTCCGTGTTTTCGGTCAGATAGCGCTTATAGGCGAATCGTACGAGGACCGAGAGGACTGCCGCAGCAGGCAGTGCGAGCAAAATGCCGAAGAACCCAAATAATTGTCCGCCCGCGGCGATCGCGAAAATGATAATGACTGGATGCAGTCCGATTCGATCACCAACGAGCTTCGGCGTTAGCAGCGAACCTTCGATTAGCTGTGCAATCGTGAACGTCGCAATCACACCGCCCATCAGCCATAACGGATTCGGCTCGAGCGCCACCGTCAATGCTGCGAGGACGATACCGAATACGAATCCCAGGTAGGGGATAAAACTGACCAGGCCAGACACAACGCCGATGGCGATAGCAAACTTGAGACCGACGATGCTGAGACCAGTCGCATAAATCACTGCCAACGCAAGCATCACCAGCAATTGCCCACGCAGGAAGGCGCCGAGTACCTCATCCGTTTCGCGTGCAAGCGTAACCACGATCGAACGCTGGCGCGCAGGAATCAGTGCGCTCAAATGCGCCATGATCGAGTCCCAGTCGCGCAACAGATAAAAAGTCAGAATCGGGATGAGAAACAAACTCAGAACAGCGGCCGCCAATGCGCCACCAGACTTCGTAACCGACAACAGAACGGCCGCACCCCAGCTGCCGGCCATGTCGCTATAGCGAGCAAGAAACGCACCGATTCCAATATCGTCAGCTGCTTCGATATTGAGCATATCCATCAAGCTCGGCAACCAGACCCGCTCGACCTGCTGCACGATGCCAGGCAATGCCTCGAGAAGCGCCGCAACCTGAGTGCGGATCAGGGGGCCAACCAGGATCACGAGCAGTCCAAGCACGACGAACGTGAGCAAGAACACAGCGACAACAGCCAAGGTGCGCGGCATTTTGAGACGTTGCAGTCGGTCAGCGAGTGGATCACCAATATAGGCAAGCAAAGCCGCCGCGATGAAAGGCGTCAGGACAGGTGCCAGCAAGTAGAAAAGCCAGCCTGTCAGGGCGATGGCAACAAGCCAGTTAAGACGTAAATCGCTATTCATCGATCAGCCTCCAGCGCTGGCGCTTCGAATCCAATTTGACACATAGTCATAGCCGCTGATGACGACGGTCACAAGCACCGACGCACCCAGCACGATAATCGTGATGCTGTCCGGCCAATCGTAGCCGGCGCGAGAGAGCACAAATACGAGAAAAACAAATTCCAGCCCCGTGTTGAGCTTGCTAATCCGGGTTGGCTCCCCTTCAAGGCGCCTGACCAGGTAATGGTAGATAAATGAACCCGCGACAATGATAACGTCACGTGCGATCACAATAACGGCGAGCCATACCGGGATGTAGTGCAGATACGCAAGTGTTCCAAACGTCCAGGCGACGAGCAGTTTGTCGCCGGCCGGGTCGAGGAAGGCGCCGAGGCGCGAATGCCAGTTGAATCGCTTCGCAAGATAACCATCAACGCCATCGGACAGGCCGGCGACCAGGAACAACCCCAGCGCCCAGCCGAATTCGTCATTTATGAATAGCACCAGAATCGGGAAGATCAGTGCAATGCGCAGTAGCGAAACAGCGTTTGGTAACCAGCGTAAGGACATCAATCGGTAACTACTTTTGTTAGTTTTTAGGGGTTGTAAAAAAAGTTCAGCGATGCATTCATCCTGTCGAATGAAAATCGATCGTCATCAAATCTATCTTGCTCGATCAATCCGTTAAACCGCAATGCTCTGCGCAATCTCTCGGCACCGCCGTGCGTTTCGACACGATAGCGAATCTCGTCGCCGAGAACCTCGGTGATCGAAAAACTCTCGATAACACTCATGCCCGAGAGCAAATTCTGCACGGCTCCATAGGCCGCTACCGAATCTATGCCACCAACACTGAGCTCAATCGATTCGAGCAGCGTATTGCCACTGATCGCGAATTCTGCCGCCAGCATATCCGCGACCAGTCTGACAACCAGTTCGGGTTCACCGATCCAGCTGCGTTTTGCGCCACTGAAGTAGTAACTCCAGCGACTACCCTGACCTGACGCCGCTCGAACTCGTCCAATTAGGATCGAACTCGCGTTGTAACGCTTCGATGCCTCGAGCACCTGCGCATCGAAACCACCCCAGATATCACTGAAGCTGATGTTTTGCAGGTCATCCGTATCGAGTAACGGAAACATGACGGGCAGGCCGCGGCGCTCAGCGACATCGAGAACGCGCTGGCGCAACAAACGATTGCGGTCGATGGAGCGTGCCGCATCACGACTGCGGTGCGGATCATTGGCAGCAATGATTTCACGTTCACCCCGCCCCCAGTCTACGGCAATCCAGATCAGGGTCAGCGGCCGATCACTGTCCCACACCGTCTGGCCGGCTTGTCGCAACGTATTCTCGATCGCGCGGCCGTCGAATGACACCCATAAAGTATCGTCAACGCCCGATCGAAATTGCACAACATAGGCAGCCGGATCCGGAAACAGCAATTCGATCATCTCGGGATCTGCGCTGAGTTCGGACCCCGATACACGCAGCAGCACATCGGCGAGTGCGGTTTCGTATGCGGATGCACGCGGATCATCCTCTTCCTGGTCAAGCGCCACCTGCGCCGTGTACAACGAAGGTACCTCTACTCCATGCGCCGGGTCTGCCGAAACAATCAGGCATGCCGGAACCAGGATCGCCAGAATCCACGCAGCCCGATGAGTTGCAACAGCGGACGATGCAGTAAATCGAATTTTCAGCAAGGATACTTTCCCCATCTGTGTCCAGGCACTATTATATCGCTGATTTCGAGCGCAGCCGATAGCACTTTTTCTTGCGAGGCCCGATGCCCACGAAACCCATGACCTATAGAGACGCCGGAGTCAACATCGATGCCGGCAATACCTTTGTCGAGCGAATCAAGCCATTGGTGCAGCGCACGATGCGACCTGAGGTGCTCGCAGGCCTTGGAGGATTCGGTGGTCTTTTTGCCCTGTCCCCGGAGCGTTACCGCGAGCCCGTTCTGGTGTCCGGCACTGACGGCGTCGGTACCAAACTGATGCTTGCACAGCATCTGCATCGACACGACACCATCGGCATCGATCTGGTTGCGATGTGCGTCAATGATGTGATCGTCCAAGGTGCTGAGCCCTTGTTTTTCCTCGATTATTTCGCCTGCGGGAAGCTCGATATCGACGTCGCCGCTGACGTCATCAGTGGTATTGCCGAAGGTTGTTCACAGGCAGGGGCCGCGCTGATCGGTGGTGAAACGGCTGAGATGCCCGATATGTATGCCGATGGCGACTACGACCTTGCAGGATTTTGTGTCGGCGCGGTAGAACGGTCGGACTTGATCGACGGTAGCACTATCGCTGCGGGCGACGCGCTGATAGGCATTGCCTCGAGCGGCCCGCACTCGAACGGTTTCTCGCTGATTCGCAAAGTCCTTGAAATCGCAGGTGCCACCGAGATTGACGGACGGCCCGCACACGATGTCCTGCTCGACCCAACACGCATCTACGTTAAAGCGATGCTTGCGCTAATAAGCGCGGTCACCGTCAAAGGCATCGCGCACATTACCGGTGGCGGCATCAGCGAAAATCTGCCACGCATTATTCCTGACGGCCTGCAAGCGCAGGTCGATACCTCGAGCTGGCAACAAAGCGCGGTATTTGAGTGGCTCGCCAGACACGGCAATATCGAGGTGGATGAAATGCGTCGTACATTCAATTGCGGCATCGGCATGATTGCCGTGACCAGGAAAACCGACGTCGCCACCGCGCTCGCAATCCTCAAAGATCAGGGCGAAGACGCCTGGCACCTTGGCCAAATCACAACCGGCGTCGGGCAGGTGCAATTTCTTTGAGTTCGAAATCGTGCAATACCGCAATCCTGATATCAGGATCGGGTACAAACCTGCAATCCTTCATAGACGATGTCGCCAGCGGCGAACTCGAACTGAGTCTTTCGATAGTATTTACCAACCGAGCCAACGCCTACGGGCTCACTCGAGCGCGGGACGCAGGAATTGCAACGGCTTGCATCGAACACCGTGACTACGCTGACCGCCAGTCATTTGATCGCGCCGTGGCGCAGATGCTCGACAAAGCCGAACCCGAGCTGTTGCTCCTCGCAGGTTATATGCGCATCCTCAGTCCGTGGTTCGTGAACCATTACGCAGGCCGGATTCTCAATATTCACCCGGCGCTGCTGCCGGCGTTTCCGGGACTGGACACACACCAGCGCGTACTCGATTCCGGCGACACCTGGCACGGCAGCACTGTGCACTTCGTGACCGATGATCTCGATGCCGGGCCACGAATCCTGCAGGGGAGACTCACCGTCGATACCGATGAATCCGCCGACGAACTCGCAACGCGCGTACAGGCGATCGAGCACCAGATCTATCCGCAGGCCGCAAACTGGTTCGCAAACGGGCGACTGGCGTACCACGACGACGCCGCCTGGCTCGACGGCGAACACCTCGACGAACCCATCATTCGAGACTTCAGCTAAGGCCGGCGCCTTCCATCATCCAGATTTCGGGCACGGTTGACCATACAAGCCCGCTCCCGTCAAGCGGGATCGAGACATGCGGGCGATCACCCCAGTTGCTGTTCCTGTCGGTTGACATCGCCCTTCGTCGCTCACGCACATCCCTGTGCTCCGCGACATTAGGTCGTCCTGACCGTCGACGGGCTCCTACAGATAAAGCAGGACGCCGAGCGAGGTTAAGCGCGAGCAAATACCCGATGGCGTACCCGTGATCGGGTTGGCGGGCTGCGGCAGATCAGGCTTTGGGCAGCGTCACGCCCTGCTGGCCCTGGTACTTGCCGTCGCGGTCCTTGTAGGACGTTTCGCACACCTCATCGGATTCGAGAAACAGCAGCTGTGCGATGCCTTCATTGGCGTAAATCCTGGCCGGTAACGGCGTCGTATTCGAGAATTCGAGAGTTACGTGCCCTTCCCACTCGGGCTCCAACGGCGTGACATTCACGATGATGCCGCAGCGCGCATAGGTCGATTTGCCCAGGCAGATTGTCAAAACATTGCGCGGAATTCGAAAATACTCGACCGTACGTGCCAGTGCGAACGAGTTGGGTGGAATGACACAGACGTCGCCCTCAACATCGACGAAACTTGTTTCGTCAAAGTTCTTGGGATCAACAACGGCGGAATGAACATTCGTGAATATCTTGAATTCATTGGCGCAACGGACATCGTAGCCATAACTCGATGTCCCGTAGGAAATGATGCGTCGGTCCCCGACTTTTCGCACCTGGTGTGGCGCAAATGGCTCGATCATTCGGTGTTCAGTTGCCATGCGACGGATCCAACGATCCGGCTTGATACTCATCAACTTTCCTCGACGACGATTTTCGGAAACTTGCTGCTGTAATCCTTGCCCTGTTTTGCCAGTAATGCAGCCATGCGATGGGCTGCGCTCCGGTAGGCCGCCGCCGCCGCCGACTCCGGATCGGCAATAACGGTCGGATTGCCGCTATCGGTCTGCTCCCGAATACTTGTCTCAAGCGGCAGCTGCCCCAGGAGCTCGATGTCGAAATCCTCGGCCATGCGCTTGCCGCCGCCCGATCCGAAAATGTTGTCCTCATGACCACACTCGGAGCAGACATGGGTGCTCATATTTTCGATGACGCCAAGCACCGGGATCGATACCTTGCGAAACATCGCAAGTCCCTTGCGCGCATCGAGCAACGCGATATCTTGTGGTGTCGTAATAATAACCGCACCGCTGACCGGAACTTGCTGCGACAACGTTAGCTGGATGTCGCCGGTCCCGGGCGGCATATCCACGATCAGGTAGTCGAGATCGTGCCAGGAAGTTTGCTGCAGCAGTTGATTGAGCGCGGACGTAACCATCGGGCCACGCCAGATCATCGGCTGATCGGGATCGACAAGAAAGCCGATCGACATGACTTGCAGTCCGTGTGCCTGCAGAGGCTGCAGCATTTTACCGTCCGGGCTCGAGGGCCGCTCGCCGGCCAGTCCAAGCATTTGCGGCTGACTCGGGCCATATATGTCCGCATCCAGCATGCCAACGGACGCACCGTCAGTGGCCAGCGCCAATGCAATATTCACGGCGACGGTCGATTTGCCGACGCCGCCTTTCCCCGATGCTATTGCGATAACGTTGCGGATCTGTGCCAGCGGTTTGAGATTTCGTTGTACACCGTGAGCGACCACGCGTGTCGATAATTCGATGTCGACATCATCACAGCCCAATTCCGCGGTAATCGCCGCGGCTATGTGCGACCGAAATACGTCGTGAATAGTCGACGCCGGAAATCCGAGTTCAATTTTCGCTGCGACATGTTCAGTCGATACGCTAACATCGAGTACCCTGCCCACGTCCCCAATTGACAGGCCGATGCCCGGTAACTCCACGGAATTCAGGATTTTTTTCACATCTGTTTCTGTTGACGGCGTCACATTTCCACCTACGGTATTAGGTAAAATCAGCACATTCGCCTCCAAATGGAGGCTTGTGGGCGCACATTGTAACGGAGCCTGAGCTGGAACCAAGCATTGATTTTCAAGGGCTTGCGCGACAATGTGGGCTGGGACGATGTGGCATAATGCCGCATCGGAGACTATGCGGCCGTACTGGATTCGCAATTGTGTAGCGGATGCCGTGCTTCGCCTGGGCAAGAGCGAATCGATTGGCTGAACAAAAGTTGAAAAACTGGAAATTAAGTGCAGGAATGCCGCTTGCCGGTACTCGCTGCACTGCCATTGAATCTGCTGGCTCTGTGGCAGTCCACAATATTGATATCGACCTCAGGCGATGAGTTTCCTCGGATCTTTTCGCGCCGACCAACTAGTCTCGAAGCTGGTTGCAGAACCAAAACCGGACTCGCCTGCCGCCCAGAATCTAGTCAGCAAGTTGAAAAAACTGGGCCCCAAGGTCATTCCAAGGGCCATTGACGCGCTCGCCCTATCGGACAAGTCACACACCATGGTGTTCGTCGACATCCTGTCGAGTCTGCTCAACGACAAGACGCTTGATGCCTATCGGGACGGCCTTTCTGACGGCAATGATCGGGTAGTCTCAGGCACCTCCTGGGCACTCTCAAGCAACACCGGTTACAACGCCAACAACTTGCTGGCCTTTTTTGCGGATCCCGAGGTCTCCAAGCCGGCGCTTATCGAAGTGTTGCGCGTGCACAAGGAGGATCTGAGCATCCATGATCTGTTGCAATGCGCATACGAACTGGAGCCTAAAGAATCGGCCGCGATCTTCAAGATTATCGGGGATATGATCCGGCCAGAAATGATTCCCGACATCATCGCGCGCATGGGCGGTAAGGATCCGTACATCAAGACGCACCTGATTGCCCTGCTCTCGAAGTTTGATAAGCCCGAAATCAATCACGCACTCGAGATGCAGCTCAAGGACACGAATAAGATGGTCCGCGGTGCGGCCCTTTCTGCCCTTGCAGCGAAAGGCGGTGCCGTCAATATCGCGGCGGTCAGCAAATTGCTGCAGGACTCGGATATCGAGGTGCAAAACAAAGCCGTCGACATGATGATACAGATGAACCACCCTGAAACCGTCAAATATCTTGCTGAAGCGCTCAAGGATGATTCGGAATACGCGCGCCGTGCCGCCGTCGAGGTCCTCAATAAAATCGGCACCAAGGAATCGGTCAAAGACCTGCTCAATGTCATCAGGGATGACGATTGGTGGGTACGCTCAAGGGCTGGAGATGCACTGGCCGAAATCGGGGGGCCGAAGGTCGTGGATGCGGTCGTAGCGCTGATCAAGGACGAGGATGAGGAGATTCGGCGCACGGCCATTGAAATACTGAATGCCACCAAAGATGAGCGAGCTGTCGATCATTTGATCCAGGCAACCGAAGACTCCGATTGGTGGGTCCGCGAACGATCCATCGACGCTTTGTCGAAAATCGGCGGTTCGAAAGCTGTGCCGACGCTGCTCGCATTGCTCGGCAAAGATTCGAAGACAGACACCGTCGTCATCCGCGCACTTGGCAAGATCGGCAACCATAAGCATATTGCGAAAATTGTGCCAATGCTCAATTCCGAGGACAGGGCCGTGCAGGTCGAGGCAATCAAGGCAATTTCACAGCTCGCCGATGAATCGCATGCCGCGACGGTTCGCGAAGCACTGCAGAAAATCAAACAAAGCAACGAGCCGACAATTATCAATAGCGCCGACAAGGCCCTCAAGTATCTCGATGCGAGGTTTTCAGCAACAGTTCTCGCCGAAAACGAGCGCGCCAAGAAAATCGCCGAACACACGAAAACCATGTTGCTCAACAGCGAAGATCTCGACAAGCTGCTCAAGGGCCAGACCGCAGTATCTGCGCCAGCGACATCCGACGTTGCCCCGACGCCGCAACCACAGGTCCTCGACATAACGAAGCTCAAACCGGGCGATGTAATCGACGGGCGATACAAGTACATCGAAAAAATAGGCAAAGGCGCATTCGGCACCGTATTGCTGATGGAGGATCAGATCGTTGACGAGCGCTTGATTCTAAAGTTCCTGAACCCGAATATTTCCACTGATGAAGAAATGATGAAACGCTTCGTCCACGAGCTTCGTTACTCGCGCATGATCACGCATCGCAACGTCATCCGTATCTACGATTTTCTGTACCTGCAAGGCAGCTACGCAATATCGATGGAGTACTTCCCGTCGCACACGCTAAGTGGGGAAATCCCTAACAGCAAACCGATGAACATCGCAAGAGCACTGAAGTTCTCGCGCGATATGGTGACGGGTATGACGATCGCGCACCAGGCGGGCGTTATTCACCGCGACCTCAAGCCGGCCAACATCCTTGTCAATGAGGAAGGACTACTGAAGATTGTAGACTTCGGCGTTGCCGCAGCAGCTTCGAGCGGCGATACGCAGCTGACCAAGACCGGCTACGTCATCGGTTCGCCGAAATACATGGCACCGGAACAGATACTTGGCAAGAAAGTGGACGTGACGGCCGACGTCTACAGTATCGGTATCATAATGTACGAGATGACAACCGGTATCCCTCCCTACAGTCGTGGTGATCATATGTCGGTCATGTACCAGCATGTGCAGGGCAAGGCCAAGCATTGCCAGGAGATCAATCCCGACATTCCTGACGAATACGCCGCCATCATCGTCAAGGCCATGTCGGTCGACAAGACCAAGCGCCACCAATCGATGGATGAGCTGACAGAAGCGTTCGACGCTGTTCCCGTTTAGTACTCCGCCAAAGCAATATTGACGGCGTACTTGCACGCACGCAATTATCAAAAATGTGATGTCGCTCTGGCATGCGACATAATTTCCGCCTAGGATAAGCGTAACTAATTGATTCTTGGGCCCCGACATGGCTCGTATCGACGCCTTTCTAAAACTCGGTCTCGCACAGGGCTGTTCCGACGTGCATCTTGCCGTCGGCGTGCCACCGATGCTGCGTATGAACGGCGATTTGATGCCGATCAAATTTCGCGAACTGACGGACACCGAACTCGAAACTTATATTCTCGAAGTTCTCTCGACTTCGCAGAAGGAATTATTACGGGACGGTAACGACCTGGATTTCTCCTACGTTAGCGAGGATGGTGCACGTTTTCGCGTCAATGTCTTCACAAAAGACTCCGGTTACGGAGCCGTATTTCGGTATATTCCTGGAGACGTGCCGACACTCGAACAATTACACGTGCCGTCAATACTGACCGATTTCTGCGATTTGCATCAGGGCATGGTCCTCGTCACCGGATCGACGGGAACCGGCAAGTCGACGACGCTTGCGGCGATGATCAACCACATCAATCAGACCAAAAGCCTGAATATCATCAGTCTCGAAGACCCGATCGAATTTGTGCACCCGAGCAAGAAGAGCCAGATCATCCAACGCGAACTTGGTTCGCACGTTAAGAGTTTCGCTGACGGCGTACGCTCGGCCATGCGAGAGGACCCTGACGTCATCCTGGTCGGCGAGCTGCGGGACGCGGAAACGATTTCGATGGCGATGACCGCGGCCGAAACCGGGCATCTTGTCCTCGGTACATTGCACACTACCGGTGCGGTCAAGACGCTCGACCGGGTCATCGACGCATTGCCGGGCGAACTTCGGGAGCAAACCAAGGCGTTTCTTGCAAGCAGCCTCAAAGCCGTTATTACTCAAGTACTGATCAAGACCCCCGATGGCCGGGGACGGCGGGCCATTTTTGAAATTCTCGTCAATACACGCGCAATTGCAAAACTGATCACGAGCGACCAGACGCATCAGATTCCGTCACAACTGCAAACGGGCAAGGCCCACGGCATGCAACTGATGGACCAGGCACTGCTCGATGCAATTGCTGCAAATGAGATCGATCCCGACGATGCCTATCTTCATGCCGGCGACAAGAAGAAGTTTCAACGTTTCGTTACGGACACTTCACTCGTGAGTACAATCGATGGCAGCGACAGTTCACAGGTAGCCGATGAACAAGATCGATGAATTTTTAAAACGCGCTCTCAAGGAGAAAGCGTCCGATTTGCATTTTGTTTCGGGTGGTCCTGCGCGCATTCGCGTTCATGGCGAATTGCACGCGCTGAAAGGCGACGATCTCACACTTGAATTTGTCAAGGACGCAGTGTATGCGATCATGGATGCCAAGACGCAACAGACGTTCGAAAAAAACGATGCGGCCGACTTTGCATACGACATTCCAGATGTGTCACGATTTCGAGCCAATGTCTTTCGACATTTGAACGGCATTGGCGCCATCTTTCGCGCAATTCCCTCACAACCACTAACTCTCGAGGATCTGGACATGCCCAAGGTCGTGCATGATTTGTGCCGACAGACGCAGGGCATGATCCTGGTCACGGGCAAGACCGGATCGGGCAAGTCCACGACGCTGGCGGCGATGGTTGACGCCATCAACAAGCGCAAGCACGGCCATATTCTTACGATTGAGGACCCCATCGAGTTTGTGCACAAGAGACAGAACTGTCTTATCAGCCAGCGTGAAATCGGTTTGCACAGCAAGAGTTTTGCCGATGCATTGCGCTCGGCATTGCGTGAAGATCCCGACGTCATCCTGGTCGGCGAAATGCGTGACCTTGAAACGATCAGTATCGCCGTGACCGCCGCCGAGATGGGTATTCTGGTCATGGGTACGTTGCACACCAATGGCGCCGCCGCAACGGTCGATCGCATCATCAACTCTTTTCCGGCCGGCAAGCAAAGCCATATCCGCACAATGATTTCGACCTCGTTGCGCGGTGTAATATCGCAACAGTTGCTGCCAACCAAACACAAGCCTGGCAGGGTTGCCGCACTCGAGGTCTTGATCAATACGTCGGCCGTAGCGAACCTGATTCGTCAGGGCAAGCTCGATCAGCTGGAGACTGCAATGCAGGCCGGCGGTGGTACTGGTATGCAAACCATGGATGCGGCTCTCATGCAACTCGTCGAAAAGGCCTTTATCTCGGGGCGAGAGGCCTATCTGCAAGCTTATAATAAGAGCACTTTTGAACGCATGAAAAACGACAACTGATGCACTTGCACCAGGGGAGTACTCCGTCAAAGTGATACTGACGGGTTCAGAGCCGGCGCAGATAAAGTACATCGACACGTGGCATAATCGCGGCCTTTAGCCAGACCGAATTCAACACGCATGCTCGATCGGCCACGAAAAATACTCGTTACAAACGCCTTGCCGTATGCAAATGGCTCGATCCATATGGGTCACCTCGTCGAATACCTGCAAGGCAACATCTGGGCCCGATTTCAGAAATTTCGTGGCCACACTTGCACCTACGTCTGTGCCAGCGATGTTCACGGTACTCCGGTCATGCTCAAGGCCCGGGAGTTGGGCATCACTCCTGAAGTACTCACCGCGGAGATCACGAAGGAGTTCCTCAAAGACTTTTCCGCATTCGGCATCGAATTCGATAACTATTACACAACGCATTCGCCCGAAAACGAAGCCCTCGTCATCGAGATGTTTCAAGCGTTGAGCAAGACCGGTGACATCTACACCAAAACGATCGAGCAGGCCTTCGACGAAAAAGAAGGTTTGTTCCTGCCAGATCGGTTCCTGCGGGGTACTTGTCCACGCTGTAAAAGTGAGGACCAGTATGGTGACGCCTGTGAAGTCTGCGGCGCGACCTACACACCTGCCGACCTTATTGACCCAATCTCGGTGCTATCGGGTACGAAGCCGGTCACGCGTAAATCGGAGCATTACTTTTTCAAATTGAGCAAATACGAAAAGCGCTTGCGTGACTGGATTGATGAAGCGGATCTTGAAAAGAGCGTTGTCGCCAAGCTTGAGGAGTGGTTCGATGCCGGACTGCGAGACTGGGATATATCCCGAGATGCGCCTTACTTCGGTTTCAGGATTCCCGGCACCGACGACAAATATTTTTACGTATGGCTGGACGCCCCGATCGGCTACGCCGCAAGCTTCAAAAACCTTTGTGACCGTCGGGACGACCTCGACTTCGACGAGTACTGGCGTCCCGGGCATGACACCGAGCTATATCATTTCATTGGCAAGGACATCATGTATTTTCACATGCTGTTCTGGCCAGCTGTTTTGCAGGGTTCAGGATTTCGGACGCCAACGAGTGTATTTTCACACGGCTTTCTAACCGTCAATGGACAAAAGATGTCCAAGTCGCGCGGCACATTTATCAACGCGCGAACCTACCTGAATAATTTGCATCCGGCGTACCTGCGCTACTACTACGCAGCTAAACTCGGTCCGACCATAGAAGACATCAATCTCAATCTCGATGATTTCATTGCGAAGGTCAATGCGGACCTGATCGGCAAGTTGATCAACATCGCCAGCCGATGCGCGGGATTCATCAACAAGCGCTTCGACGACAAACTCGCCGATGCGCTGCCTGAGCCTGATCTGTTTAATGCCCTTGCCGACGCATCTGAGGAAATCGCTGCACATTATGAGCGTCGTGAATACTCTAAAGCGATGCGGCGGATCATGGGTCTCGCCGACGATGCCAATCGTTACATCGACCGGGAAAAGCCCTGGGTCATGATCAAGGACGAGAACCAACTGGCCGAAGTGCAAGCCGTCTGCACCCAGGGACTCAATCTGTTCCGCAGCCTGATGATCTACCTGACACCGGTCATTCCCTCTGTCGCCGACGACGCACGGTCGTTTTTCGGTGAGGACGAATGGCACTGGTATTGCGCATCCAAGCCATTGCTCGGCACCAGAATTTTAAAATTCAAGCCATTATTGACGCGTATCGAGCCTGCACAAGTCGACAATATGGTTGAACAATCGAAACGCAGCGCGAAGGACATCTTCTTGCCATCGGCGGAAGATGGCGCCGAACCAGGAATGCGTATCAAGTAAACATCGCGACGAGAGTATAGAGACCGCTTACAATACGGCCCTGATATGACAGAGCTCATCGTCATTCTGATCGCTACGGTCCTCGTCAATAATTTCGTGTTGGTGAGATTCCTCGGCCTGTGCCCATTTTTAGGCGTATCACGCAACCTCGAGGCCACGATGGGCATGTCGCTCGCGACGGCCTTTGTGCTGACGCTGTCATCCGCCAGCGCTTACTTGCTGCACGAGTATTTGCTTGTGCCACTCGACCTCGAGTATCTGCGGACGATCAGTTTCATCCTGGTCATCGCGGCCAGCGTGCAATTCACCGAAATCATGGTGCGACGTCTGAGTCCCTTATTACACCAAGTGCTCGGCATTTTTATCCCGTTGATCGCGACCAATTGTGCCGTATTGGGCGTTGCACTCCTGAACGTGCAGCAATCGAAGGGTTTCGTGGAGTCGGTGTTTTTCGGTGTCGGAGCGTCTGCCGGCTTCGCGCTTGTACTCGTCATGTTCGCTACGATTCGCGAACGCCTTGATGCTGCCGATATCCCGGCGCCCTTTCGCGGTACGGCGCTCGCGCTTATGACGGCCGGCATCATGTCACTGGCATTTATGGGTTTTTCGGGCATGGCCCGGCCGTGACCACCGCCATCGTGACCATTGCATTAATCGCCTTGCTTGCCGGCCTGGCGCTGAGCTACGCAAGTCGCTCTCTACCGTCCGAATCTGACGGACTCGTTGAACAGGTCAATGCGCTACTGCCGCAAACTCAATGTGCGCAATGCGGATTTCCAGGCTGTCGGCCTTACGCAGCTGCGATTATTGAAGACGACGCTCCAATTAATCTTTGCCCGCCCGGTGGCGACAATACCGTACGACGTCTTGCTGACCTGCTTGGCAAGAACATCGTGCCGCTCGCCGAAGAGGCCATGCACGGTCAAATTGTCGCCGTGATTGATGAATCACGTTGCATCGGCTGCACGCATTGCCGCACAGCCTGCCCTGTCGACGCAATCGTCGGCGCGCATCAATTGATGCACACAATCATCGAGTCCGAGTGCACAGGATGCGAGCTCTGCGTGATACGCTGCCCTGTTGACTGCATCAGTATGCAGAGTTCGGCATGAGCGCGGCACCAACTTATGATCTTGGTAAGCTGCATGGTGGTCTGCGCCTGCAAGCGAATAAGTCTGCCTCGACCGCGCAAGCGATTCGCAAAGTTCCAGTCCCGGCGCAGCTGGTACTGCCGATTGCCCAGCATGTGGGCGATCCGGCGCAGCCAGTCGTCGGCATCGGTGAACGTGTTCTCAAGGGGCAATTGATCGCAGAACCCGATGGCGCGTTGGGCGCGCCCGTGCATGCCTCGTCGTCGGGCAAGATTGTCGCGATCGAACCCTGGCCTGTGTCGCGACGTTACGGCGAAAACGCTCCCTGTATCGTCATTGAATGTGATGGTGAGGATCGGCACATCGAGCGTGCGGAAATTCCTCCGGCATATGACACGCTGCCGCCGGACGTGGTGCTGACGCAAATACTTCAGGGCGGCATCGTAGGGCTTGGCGGCGCCGTGTTTCCGACCGCGCAAAAGCTCATGCAGGCCGTGACCTGCGAGCTCAAATACCTGATCCTGAACGGTGTCGAGTGCGAGCCATACATCAGTTGCGATGACGCCCTGATGCGCGAGTACGCACGAGAAATTGTCGGCGGTGCACAGATATTGTTACACGCGCTGGAACTTGATTCAGGTTACATCGTTGTCGAGAGCGACAAACCCGAAGCTATCCATGCAATCGCTGACGTCCTGGCCGAAGTAAGCGACGACCGCCTCGTACTCAAGCAAGTACCATCGATCTACCCGTCGGGCGGCGAGGATCAACTTGTCCAACTCGTCACCAATCTTGAAGTTCCTAGCGGCGGGCTGCCGACCGACGTCGGCTGCCTGGTCCAGAACGTCGGCACAACCGCCGCTATCTACGATTGGATTATCAATCACGAACCGCTGATAGCGCGAGTTACAACAATAACCGGTGATGGGATCGCGCAACCGATGAACCTCGACGTGCGAATTGGTACAACTGTTGCCGATGTCGTCAATTTCGTCGGCGGCTACACTGATCGTGCCGAGCAACTGATTATCGGTGGGCCGATGACGGGGAAAACAGTCACCACCGATCGAGTACCCATCGTGAAAGCGACGAATTGCATACTCGTATTGTCGCAAGACCCAGCGTTGGGACCGGAGATGCCGTGCATTCGATGTGGCAACTGTGCCGCCGTATGTCCCGTACAATTGCTGCCGCAGCAGCTGTTCTGGTATGCCTGTGCCGACGAGGAGGCAAAAATTCGCTCATACGGTCTGACTGATTGCATTGAGTGCGGCTGTTGCGACCTTGTTTGCCCGAGTCACATCCCGTTAACCTTCGATTTTCGAATGGCCAAAGCCCGATATCGCGAAATGGCCGATGAGAAAGCTCGGGCTGAGCGCGCCCGGTTGCGTTTTGAGGCGCGCAACGAGCGCCTTGAAAAACAACAGAAGGCGCGCGACGACGAACTGTCTCGACAGAAAGAAACGGCGCGACAGGCTGGTCCTGAGGCGATCGCCGCAATTCTCAAGCGCAAGCAGCAGGCAAAGGACGAGGACTGAGCGTGGAATTCGTCAGACGAGAAGCTCCGTACATAGCACCCAAGGCCAATGTGTCGTCGATGATGTTGCAGGTGCTGGTGGCGTTGATTCCAGCCGCGCTTGCGCATGTCTGGTATTTCGGTCCGGGTTTTCTCTGCAACCTGATCATTGCAGCGATATTTTGCGTCGGTGGCGAAGCGTTGGTGATGCGGTTGCGGGGTCGCCCGCCATTGGCGACGATCTCCGACTACAGTGCGCTGGTCACAGCTGTGTTGCTTACATTCGCGTTGCCATCACTAACGCCATGGTGGGTGACAGCAACGGGTTCCTTGTTCGCAATTGTGATCGCAAAGCACATGTACGGAGGTTTGGGCTTCAACGTATTCAACCCGGCCATGGTTGGCTACATCGTGGTCCTGATCGCTTTTCCTATGGATCTCAACCTGTGGGTCGCACCGCACATGGGTGACATCGATTATCAGTACCTGACGCTACTGCAAACCATTGCCTACACCCTGACCGGAGCCTTACCCGAAACGCTTACATTCGACGCAATCAGTCGTGCAACGCCACTCGATGCGATGCAAGCAGGACTTCGAACCATGCATACGTTTAGCGAAATCTGGGCCAATCCGATCATGGGTAATTTCGGTGGCCGTGGTTGGGAGTGGATTGGAAACCTCACGCTGGCCGGCGGCATCTGGTTGCTGATTAAAAAAATCATACGCTGGCATATACCGGTTGGCGTATTCGCCGGCCTGCTGATCCCGATGACTGTGATGTACGCAATAGATTCAAGCGCCAATGCCGGCCCGGGCTTTCATCTTTTTTCCGGCGCGACAATTCTGTGCGCTTTCTTCATAGCGACCGATCCCGTATCGGCCGCGACAAGCCCTAAAGGTCGCCTTGTCTACGGCGCAGGAATCGGCTTCTTGATTTTCTCAATCCGCCAATGGGGCTCCTACGCCGACGGTGTCGCGTTCGCCGTAGTATTGATGAACATGGCAACACCGGCGATTGATTATGTGACCCGCCCGCATATCGTTGGTCACCCGCGACGTGGGCAACGTCAATGAGAGCGGCGCAATCCGTCATCAGGAGCGGCACAACCCTGGCGTTGATAGCGGCAATCTGCACGGCGCTGGTTGCGGCAACTTACGAACTGACGACCGAGCGTATCGCGGCGAACGAGAAAGCGTGGCTTGAAAAAAGTTTGCAGCCGGCACTTGCCGGCGTCATCTATGACACCGAAGTCAGCGAATCCAGACTCGTTATTTCGTCACCGCATGAATTACCGGGGTCGGATGAAGCTCTGATCTACCGCGTATACTTCGATGAGCAACCCGTTGCTGCTTTATTCGCAGTAACGGCGCGCAATGGATTTTCGGGGCCGATCCGAATTTTGCTCGGTGTGGATTTTGACGGGGTGGTTACGGGCCTGCGTATATTGCAGCATCGTGAGACGCCCGGACTGGGTGACAAGATCGTATCTGCACGATCCGATTGGGTATATCAGTTCGATGGAAGATCGATTGGCGATCCCGATGTGAGCGGTTGGGCTATCCGTGGTGATGGTGGCGAATTCGATCAATTGACAGGTGCTTCGATTACGCCGCGCGCCGTCGTCAAGGCGATGCGGGACACGCTGATTTACTACGAAGCGCACCGTGACGAGATATTCTCTCTACCATCGACCGAGGATAAACGATGACATCGGGCGGATTGATGGAGCGTCTGCAAAACGGATTGTGGAAGGAAAATCCGGGTCTCGTGCAGTTGCTTGGACTGTGTCCTTTGCTCGCCGTCACCACGTCACTGGTAAACGGGCTCGGGCTCGGTATCGCGACAATGGTCGTGCTGACGTTATCGAACGGACTCGTGTCCGCAACACGGCGCTGGATACTGCATGAAATTCGCCTGCCGATCTACGTGGTAATCATCGCGAGCCTCGTCACCTGCATCGAACTGATGTTCAAAGCCTGGTTCCCGACACTGGATCGTTCGCTCGGCATATTCATCCCGCTGATCGTGACCAATTGCGCGATCGTCGCGCGCGCTGAGGTATTCGCGTCACGCAATCCGATCGGCGCCAGCCTCGTCGACGGTATTGGCATGGGCGCGGGATTCGCATTACTACTCATGGCCATTGGCGCCTTTCGCGAATTGCTTGGCCAGGCCTCGATCCTTGCAGGGCTCGACCTGATCACCGGCGGCGAGCCTTTCAGCGGATTCTCGTTCGCGGACAGCGGATTCCTGATCGCTGTTTTGCCACCCGGCGCTTTCTTCAGCCTGGCGCTCGCCGTCGCTGCTAAAAATGCGATTGACGGCAAACGACGCATATCACGTCGCCGCACAATGTCACGCAAGCTGCGCCCATCCGACCATCCGCGATCGTGAACAGGGACAAACGCACGAAAATATACGCCATGCTGCGTGCGCTCGACCCGAATCCGGACACCGAACTCCGCTATGACAGCCCGTTCGAGTTGCTCGTGGCCGTGGTCCTCTCCGCACAAGCCACCGATATCAGCGTCAACAAGGCAACCGACAAACTGTATCCTGTTGCGAATACACCGGTGGCCATTCTTGAACTCGGTGTCGAGGGACTATTGCCCTACATCCGCACGATCGGCCTGTATAACAGCAAAGCTGAAAACATCATCAAGACCTGCAGAATTCTGATCAATGCATACGACAGTGAGGTGCCACAAACTCGTGAGGAACTCGAGGGACTGCCAGGCGTTGGCCGCAAGACCGCCAACGTCATACTCAACACGGCCTTCGGCCAACCGACGATCGCTGTGGACACCCACATTTTCCGCGTCTCCAATCGCACCGGCATGGCGACTGGCAAGACACCGCTGGCCGTCGAAGAGCGCCTGACTCGCTTCACGCCTGACGAATTCAAGAAAAACGCACATCACTGGTTGCTCCTGCACGGGCGCTATGTCTGCAAGGCGCGAAAACCGCTGTGCGGCGAATGCAAAATCATCGAATGGTGCGAATACCGGCGTAAAGAACTGTCATGATCTGCAATGTAATAATCGCGGCCCCGATAAGGTCTTGTGCTGTATGAGTGACTCAGACCCGCAATACCCGGTAAGCGGCGCCGGCCTTGGCCTGCGCCGGCCGCTGGCCGACAAGCTGCAAGACATTCCCCAGGGCAAAATCGATTTCATGGAGATTGCCCCTGAGAACTGGATTCATGTCGGCGGCGCTCTTGGCAAGAAACTTCGCTACTTCACCGAACGATATCCATTCCTGATTCACGGCCTGTCGCTCTCGATCGGCGCCCCTGTACCTCTCGACGAGCAACTCGTGCGTGACATCAAGGCATTCATGGCCGCGCACAATATCCTTATGTACTCGGAACATTTGAGTTATTGCGGGGATGATGGACACCTGTATGACTTAATGCCGATTCCTTTTACCGAAGAAGCCGTCAAGTATGTCGCCGCTCGTGTCAGGCGGGTGCAGGACATCCTCGAGCAGCGCATCGCATTGGAAAACGTCTCGTACTACGCGCCAACTGACGCATCAATGAGCGAGATTGATTTTCTCCTTGCGGTTCTGCAGGAAGCCGACTGCGACCTGATGCTCGACATCAACAACATCATCGTCAACAGCATCAACCACGGCTATGACGCGCATGAATTCATGGTCAGAATGCCCGCCGACCGAATTCGCTACTTTCACCAGGCTGGCCATTACGTCGAGGCTCCGGACTTGCGGGTAGATACACACGGCGCCGCTGTCGACGAGCAGAGCTGGAACTTGCTCGCTGACGCTTACGCGCATTTCGGGCCGGTTCCCACATTGCTCGAGCGCGATTTCAATTTTCCACCAGTCGCGGAATTACTCGACGAGCTCAGCCACATTCGCGAATTGCAACGTGACGCCAGGCAACCGGAGGCCGTCAATGGCTGAGCAACTTGATTTTCAGAAAAAACAGTTCGCTTTTGCCGCACACATTCGCGATCCGAAAAACGCACCGGCGCCCGCCGGCATCGAAGATCGACGCATGGCCATTTATCGCGAACTGTTCTTCAACAACCTGCGCAGCCTGCTCGCGACCATGTTTCCGGTGCTGAAGAAGCTACATTCAACCGCGAAGTGGAACCGCATGATTCGCTTGTTCATGCAAAAACACAGAGCCAAAACGCCGTATTTCCTGCAATTACCGCGAGAATTTCTCGACTTTCTGCAAAACGAGTACGAATTGCGCGATGACGACTTTCCGTTTCTGATCGAACTCGCGCACTACGAATACATTGAGATAGCGTTGTCGATTTCGGAGGACTCGAACGATTTACAAGGAGTCGATCCGGACGGCGACCTGCTGGCTAACGTGCCGGTAAAGTCTGTTCTGACCTGGGTGTATTCGTATCAATATCCTGTGCACCGAATTTCGCCGGGATTTTTGCCTCAGGCGCCCGAAGCGCAGCCCATCTTTCTCGCGGTGTATCGTGGCGACGATGACAAAGTCGGCTTTCTCGAGCTGAATACCATGACGGCGCAGCTGCTCGACTCTATCGCGAGCAACGATAAGAATCTGTCTGGCGAGGCCCTGCTGTTTGAACTGGCCGCGAAGATCGAATACGCCGCTGTCGATTCATTACTCAGGCATGGCGCAACACTACTCAAAGAAATGCGACAACTGGAAATTCTGACTGGCACAAGAGCGCCAAACTAATGGAGCACGACGATGAATAAGCTGCTTGCATACTACAAGCGCATTACCGACTGGCTGGACTGCGCCGCAAACTACGGCGCCGGCCTGCTACTGATTCGCTTGCTGATGGCTTGGGAATTCGGCAAAGCCGGAATAGGTAAATTCAACGGACAGAACTGGTTCGGCAATGTTCAGGACAACTTTATATTTCCGTTCAACGTGATTCCGGTCGACGTCAGCTGGTTTATGGCGACCTGGTTCGAAATACTCGGCTCTGCAGGACTGCTGCTGGGCCTGTTCACACGGTTCTGGGCATTCACGCTGATCATCATCAGCATCGTCGCCATCTCGGGCGTGCACTGGCCCGCAGAATGGAGCAGCCTGGGTGAGTTGTGGGAAGGCTATCGTATAACGCCGAAAGACGGCTCCGGCAACTACCGCGTGCCGCTGCTATTCATCGCAATGCTGATACCGTTGGTCGTTGCCGGTGCTGGTAAACTAAGCGCGGACAGCATTGTCGCCAGACGTTTCCTGAAGTAAGGCCGGTAGCCATGGATAATACGTTCTCAGTCCTGCAGGTACTGACGAACCTGCTCGTTTTGGCGGCCGGCGTCACAATCCTGACGATCGTCGTCACGTATATCATTGACGTCACGCAGACGAAGGACACGATCCGGCGCAACTTCCCAGTCGTCGGGCGCTTTCGCAACCTTTTTGAACACCTGGGTGAATTTTTTCGTCAGTACTTCTTTGCCCTCGACCGCGAGGAGATGCCTTTTAACCGCGCGCAGCGCTCCTGGGTGTATCGCGCCGCGAAAGGTGTCGACAATGTGGTCGCTTTCGGTTCGACCCTGAATCTGAATCCCGCCGGCACGGCAATATTCGTCAACTGTCCATACCCGACGCTCGAATGTGATGCGGTGCCCACCGAACCTGTAACGATTGGCCCCTATGCGCGTGAACCCTATGTAGCAAAGTCCATTCTGAATGTGTCGGCGATGAGTTATGGCGCGATATCAAAACCCGCGGTTCTGGCATTGTCGAATGGCGCACGCATGGCCGGAATTTGGCTCAACACAGGCGAAGGTGGCGTTTCACCCTGGCACCTCGAGGGTGGCGCCGATATCGTATTTCAGATCGGCACCGCCAAGTACGGTGTGCGCGATGAGAATGGCAGTATCGACGACCAGAAGCTGCGCGACGTCGCGTCGAACACACAGGTCAAGATGATCGAGCTCAAGCTGAGCCAGGGTGCCAAGCCAGGTAAAGGCGGCATCTTGCCCGGCGCAAAGGTTACAGCGGAAATTGCGATGATTCGCGGTATTCCTGAGGGTGAAGACTCGATCAGCCCCAACCGGCATCCCGAGATCAATTCTGCCGAAGACTTGCTCGACATGATTAACCATATTCGCGATGTGTCCGGCCGGCCGACGGGCTTCAAGGCCGTGATTGGTGCCTATGGCTGGCTCGATGATCTGTTCAATCTTATTCGGCAACGCGGCATCGAGAGCGCGCCCGACTTCATCACGGTGGACAGCGGCGACGGTGGAACGGGTGCCGCGCCGATGAGCCTTATCGACAATGTCGGCCTACCGATCAAGGAAAGCCTGCCGCTGGTCGTCGACAAACTGATGCACTATGGACTTCGAGATCGTATCAAGGTCGTTGCAAGCGGCAAGCTGATCAATCCGTCGGATGCTGCCTGGGCATTGTGCATGGGTGCCGATTTCGTGAATTCTGCACGCGGCTTCATGTTCGCCCTCGGCTGTATCCAGGCATTGCAATGCAACAAGAACACCTGCCCAACCGGTGTAACGACACACGACCGGAAATTGCAGCGCGGCCTCGTTCCGGCAGACAAAGCTGAGCGCGTCAAACGTTTTTCGGACACGATGCGTAAAGAAATCGGCATCATCGCGCACTCTTGCGGCGTCGCTGAACCGCGTCGACTACGCCGTTATCACTGCCGTATCGTGCAAGCCGACGGCCGATCCATGCCGCTCGATGAGTTGTATCCTGACGTCGAGAACGCGTACGACTAGACTATTATCTGTCAGCTATTTTTTCTTTGGCAGGTACAGATCGGTCAATGTACCCGCATAAGCCTCGGCCGCGAATGCAATGGTTTCGGATAGTGTTGGGTGCGAATGAATCGTCAGGCCGATGTCTGCTGCATCGGCGCCCATCTCGATAGCAAGCCCGATCTCGGCGATGAGTTCGCCCGCATTGGGGCCGACGATCGCACCGCCGAGAATACGACCGTTACTCTTGTCCCACAGTAGTTTTGTGAATCCTTCCGAACGCCCCAACGACATGGCGCGGCCACTCGCTGCCCACGGAATTTGCGTCTTGTCGTAGTCGACGCCCTGCTCTTTCGCCTCGGTTTCGGTCAGCCCGACCCAGGCAATTTCGGGATCGGTGTAGGCAACCGATGGAATCGTGCGCGCGTCGAAATAACTTTTCTCTCCGGCGGCTACCTCTGCAGCAACTTTTGCCTCGTGCGATGCTTTGTGGGCGAGCATGGGTCCCGGCACGATGTCACCGATCGCAAAAATGTGCGGCACGTTCGTGCGCATCTGCTTGTCAACGTCGATTACGCCGTGCTCGCTGAAATTGACGCCGGCTTTTTCGGCGTCGAGCTTGTCACCGTTTGCGCGTCGGCCAACGGCAATCAGTACGCGGTCGTAAATACCGATTGATGGCGCGTTCTTGCCCTCGAAGGAGACTTCTATGCCCGGCACAGTCGCCCGCATGCCGGTCACTTTCGTTGCAACCATGATCGACCCATAACGTGGCTTGACGATCTTGAGAAACGGACGCAACAAGTCCTGGTCAGTCCCCGGCATCAGCGTATCCATCAATTCGACGACACTGACGTCCGTGCCCAGCGCACTGTACACACCGGCCATCTCGAGCCCGATAATGCCACCGCCGACAACGAGCAGGCGCTTTGGCAACGGACTGATATCGAGAGCACCCGTCGAATCGATGATTCGCGGGTCATCTGGCAGACCGGTCAGCTCGGCGCATTGTGACCCCGCCGCGACGATGCACTGCTCAAACGCGATCGTCTCGTCATTGTCGAGACGCAGAGTGTTTGCCGACGCAAATTTTGCTGTGGCGTGAATGACGCGAACCTTGCGCGCCTTCGCGAGTTGCGTGATACCGCTGGTGAGCCTGCCGACAACCTCGTTCTTCCAGGCACTTAATTTGAGCGCATCGATTTTTGGCCTGCCAAAAGTCACGCCATGCTCGGCCATGGCCGCAGCATCGTCGATAACCTTGGCGGCGTGCAGGAGTGCCTTCGATGGTATGCAACCTACATTCAGGCAAACACCGCCAAGCGTGTCATATCGCTCCACGAGTATGACGTCGAGACCCAGATCGGCCGCACGAAACGCTGCCGTGTACCCGCCAGGACCCGAGCCGATGACGACCAGCTGCGCATTGTGTTCGGCCACTACGGAATCGCCTCAAGCAGGCGGTCAACATCAGCAAGCAGCTCGCCAAGATAGGTCGTGAAGCGAACAGCCGCGGCGCCGTCGATCACGCGATGGTCGTAGGACAACGACAATGGCAGCATCAGGCGTGGTTCGAACTCCGAGCCGTTCCAGACAGCTTGCATTGACGAACGCGATACACCCAGAATCGCGACTTCCGGTGCGTTTATGATCGGCGTGAAAGCCGTGCCGCCGATGCCACCGAGACTCGAGATCGTAAACGACGCGCCTTGCAGCTGTGCTCCCTTGAGTTTGCCGTCACGAGCAAGAGCCGAGAGTTTTGCAAGTTCAGTCGCAAGTTCGTAGACATCCTTTTTATCCGCATCACGGATGACCGGCACCAGCAGGCCCTGGTCGGTATCGGCCGCGAAACCGAGATGGCAATAATGCTTGTAAATAATGTTGTCGCCGTCGTCGGCAAGCGATGCATTGACTTTTGGAAATTCTTTGAGGGCTGCCGCACAAGCTTTCATGATGAACGCAAGCGGCGTCAACGAGATACCGCGTTCCCTGGCCGGTCCTTTGAGTTGCTGGCGTCGTTCCTCCAGATCTGTGATATCGGCAAGATCGTGTTGCGTGACGTGCGGCAGGTTCACCCAGCTCGCCTGCAAACGCGGGCCTGCGATTTTCTGAATTCTCGTCAATGGCTGTGTTTCGATTTCACCAAACTTGGAAAAATCAATGCTGGGTGTCTTCGGCAAGCCTCCACCAGCACTCGCAGCTGTCTGGCCTGTCAATATTCCCTTGACGAATGCCTTGACGTCATCGTGAACGATGCGCGCCTTTTGCCCACTGCCTTTGACTTGCACGAGATCCACGCCGAGCTCGCGAGCAAGCTTGCGGACCGATGGACTCGCATGGGCCCGCGAAAAACCGGCGTTGTCGAAGGCGGCTGGGGCAAGAGGTGCTACCGGTGTTGCAGGTGGTTTGGCTGGCGCTGGTGGTACTGGCGCGGATTTTGTCGACGTTGCATCCGCAGGAGCAGCTTCCGTTGCAGACGGCTCGACTGCATGCGCAACCGCCTCGATGATCGCCAGCGATGACCCCTCGGACACTTTATCGCCAACCTTCACGAGCACCGACTCGATGCGCCCGCCGACGACGGCCGGCACATCCATCGCGGCCTTGTCGGTTTCCAGAGTGACCAGCGCGTCTTCGACTTCGATCTGATCGCCCTTGGAAATGAAGACCTCGATAACCTCGACGTCCTCGAATTCGCCTAACGCAGGCACAACCAGTGTCTGTACGACGCCGGTCTTGAGCGGCCCGCCGGCGGGCATCGCGAGTACTGTCGTTTCACCCGACGGGGGATGCATGAGTGCGGGCGTAATAAGGACAGTGTCGCCCACCTCGATCGACAACTTGCCGATAACGTCACCCGTCGATACCGTATCGCCAACGGCAACGCTCAATGCCTCGATGGAACCGTTTTCGGGCGACGGTATATCCATCGCGGCCTTGTCTGTCTCGACCGTGATGAGCCCGTCTTCCCTGGCAACTTCGTCGCCCACCGCAACGAGCAGCTCGATCACCTCGACATTCTCAAAGTCGCCAAGGTCGGGAATGATTAATTCAATCGTGTGCGCCAATATCGAATTCCCGCCGGCCCGCCTACAGCGTCACCGGATCCGGCCGATCCGGATCGATACCGAATTTGTGGATTGCCTGTGCAACGGTTTTCTGATCGAGCACACCATCATCGGCCAGCGCATTCAACGCGGTCAAAGCAATGTAACGCTGATCGATTTCGAAGTGCTGCCGCAGCGCTTTGCGGGCGTCGCTGCGACCGTAACCATCCGTGCCCAAGGAAATGAAACTTCCAGGCACCCAGCGTTGAATTTGATCGGGCACGATCTTCATATAATCCGTCGCCGCAATATAGGGACCGGGTCGATTGGCCAGGCACTCTTCAATGTAGCATTTGCGCGGCTCGTCTTCCGGATGCAACTGGTTCCAACGTTCGACTGTGAGCGCGTCGCGCCGCAACTCGTTAAAACTCGTGACCGACCAGACATCGGACGGTATGCCGAAGTCTGTCTCAAGAATTTCTGCCGCGCCCAGCACCTCACGAAGAATCGTGCCCGAACCCATGAGTTGCACGCGAATTTTGCCCTGCCCACCCACCTGCAACAGGTACATGCCCCTGAGAATGCCGTCCTCCACTCCGGCAGGCATCGGCGGCTGCACATAATTCTCGTTCATGCAGGTGATGTAGTAGAAAATGTCCTCCTGCTCGCCGATCATGCGCCGCAGACCCTCCTGGATGATGACAGCAAGTTCGTAGGCATAGGTCGGATCGTAGGCGATGCAATTCGGTATGCTTCCGGCATTGACAAGACTGTGACCGTCCTGGTGCTGCAGGCCCTCACCTGCCAGTGTCGTACGACCCGCCGTGCCACCGATCAGAAATCCGCGTGACTGCTGATCACCGCCCGCCCAGATGAAGTCACCAATACGCTGGAAGCCAAACATCGAGTAATAAATGAAGAACGGCACCATTTGCATGTTGTGATTCGAGTACGCAGTGCCCGCCGCGAGCCAGGAGCAAAATGCACCGGCTTCGTTGATGCCCTCCTCGAGGATCTGGCCCTTCGTGTCCTCACGGTAATACATGAGCTCGCCGGCATCCTCGGGCGTATACAGCTGGCCTTTCGACGAATAGATGCCGATCTGGCGAAACATGCCTTCCATGCCGAAAGTGCGTGCTTCATCGGGCACGATTGGCACGATATGCCTGCCGATCTGCTTGTCTTTTACCAGCGTGGTCAGGATACGCACGAAAGCCATCGTGGTTGACGCTTCGCGCTCGCCGGTTCCCTCGAGCTGGGTGCGGAAGGTCTCTAACGGTGGCACTGGCAGCGCGGTAGCTTTCCTGCGGCGCTGCGGCAGAAAACCACCCAATGCGCGCCGCCGCTCATGCATATACTCGAGCTCCAAACTGTCAGCAGCAGGCTTGTAATAGGGAACGTCTTCAATATTCTCGTCGGAGATCGGAATATTGAACCGGTCGCGCATTTCCTTGATGGCGTCGATATCCAGTTTCTTTTGCTGATGTGCCGTATTCTGCCCTTCCCCGGCGGCACCCATGCCGTATCCTTTCACCGTTTTGGCAAGAATGATCGTCGGCTGGCCGGTATGACGAATCGCTGCATCGTAGGCCGCATAGACTTTCAATGGATCATGGCCGCCGCGATTCAGGTTCCAGATCTCCTCGTCGGACATATCGGCCACCAATTCCTCGGCCTCCGGATTCTTGCCGAAAAATTCTTTACGCACATAGGCGCCGTCGCGCGCCTTGTAGACCTGATACTCGCCATCAACGGTCTCTTCCATCACCTTGCGCAGCGCGCCGTTGTGGTCTTTGGCAAGCAATGGATCCCAGCGCGACCCCCAGACAACCTTAATGACATTCCACCCGGCACCGCCGAATGCTGCTTCGAGTTCCTGGATGATTTTGCCGTTGCCACGGACCGGGCCGTCGAGCCGTTGCAGATTGCAATTGACGACGAAGATGAGATTATCGAGTCCTTCGCGCACCGGCATCGTGATCGCACCCATTGATTCAGGCTCATCCATTTCGCCATCGCCAAGAAAGCACCAGACCTTGCGGTCTGACGGTGGCATGAGCTCACGGTTCTCCAGGTAACGCATGAAGCGCGCCTGGTAGCTCGCCATCATGGGCCCAAGCCCCATCGACACGGTCGGGAACTGCCAGAAGTCGGGCATTAGCCATGGATGCGGATACGATGACAAACCACCTCCGCCGACTTCGCGGCGAAAACGATTCAATTGGTTTTCATCCATGCGTCCTTCAAGATAGGCGCGGGCATAAATGCCAGGCGATGAATGACCTTGATAGAAAATCATGTCGCCCTGGTGCTCTGCGGTCGGTGCGCGCCAGAAATGATTGAAACCGACTTCGTAAAGCGTCGCCGATGACGCGTAACTCGAAATATGCCCGCCATACTCGGAACTGACCCGATTGGCCCGCACCACCATCGCCATTGCATTCCAGCGGATATAGGCCTCGATTTTACTCTCGAGAGAGCGATCGCCCGGATAGTCGGGTTGTCGCCCCGTCGCGATCGTATTGAGGTAGGCCGTGTTCGGACTGTAGGGAAGATACGCACCGGATCGACGTGCGAATTCAATCATGTGATTGAGGAGGAAATGTGCCCGTTCGGGACCGTGCTGAACGAGGACAGAATCGATCGATTCGAGCCACTCGCCGGTCTCGATCGGATCAATATCATCGAAAGGATTGAAACTGCTCATAAATCATCCACAATACAACCACTGCCGCGCTGCGGCAGATCGGCCCATTGGTTTATTGGGGACGTCATAGTCGGCGTTTGCGCCTTGCCGGTCAAGCACTTGACAGGGGTTTGTATTGTATGCAGAACACGATGCCGGAATTTCGCGAAATTCGCTGTAGCCAAACGCTAGGCCGAGTAAATTCGAAGACGCTTGCAAGTATCGATCAGTTGCTGCTGATATTGCCCAAGCGTCCCAAGAGCGCCGTCTGGCGAGAAATACCGCAGGGCGGTAAATTAAAGGCGCTGCTGAGAAAGCGCCCGGCCGGCGACAATCCTGCCCTGCACGCCAGGCTTACCAACAAACGCCAGACACTCGTCGTGGCGGGACAGATCGCCACGAGCGCGAGCGCATTCGAGAAATTGACCCTGGCACGCATCCTCGTCGCGGCGGTGACGACCGAAAAAGCCGGCTGTCTCGGTATCCTCGTCGCTGGATTCGATAGCGACGAGCAACAGGCATTGTGCGAGGCGGCCTTGGCCGCCGCGCTCGCGGCCAGCTTTTGCTTGCCGAGTTACAAGAACAAGCCCGAACGGCCAAAGATTCGCAGCATTCGAATTATCGGGCTCGGTGCAAAAATGGATCTCGAACGTACGGCGGCTGAAGCCAATGGCAACAACCTGGCACGATGGCTGACGGTATTGCCACCGAACAAACTCGATGCCCAGAACTACTCGGATTTACTCAAAAACCTGGCCAGGCAGCGCAATTGGCAGTACACGCGATTCGATTCGAAGGCATTGGAAAAACTCGGTGCGGGTGCATTCCTCGCTGTCGCACAAGGCAACGACAACGACAGCGCGTCGATCGTTCGTCTCCGTTACAGGCCTGGCGCAGCCAAAGCCAAACCCGAACTCAGTCTTGTCGGCAAAGGCATCATCTTTGATACGGGTGGCACTAATCTCAAGCCATTCGCCTCGATGCTCGACATGCACGGAGACATGCAGGGCAGTGCGATTGCCATTGGCACGCTGCTGGCGATTACCGATCTCGGACTGCCACTGGCGGTTGATTGCTGGATTGCGATCACCGAAAACCGCACGGGTCCGAACGCGTACAAGTCTCAGGACGTCGTAACAGCCGCGAACGGCAAGACCATCCAGACCATTCATACGGATGCTGAAGGCCGCATGGTGCTTGCGGACACGCTCGTGTTTGCGAGCCGCGACAAGCCGAAACTCATAATCGACTACGCAACCCTGACCGGAGCCGTTGTCAATGCAATCACAACTCGCTACAGCGGTGTGTTCACGAATCGCCCTGACTGGCATCCACGCCTCAAACGGATCGGTCAGAATTGCGGAGAACGCGTCTGGCCGTTTCCAATCGGCAAAGAATTTCTCGAAGATTTGCACAGCGACGTCGCCGATATACAGCAATGCTCCGCAGATCCGGCCGGCGACCATATTCTCGCCGCGAGCTTTCTTGCGGAATTCATCGAGAACGACACACCATGGGTCCATATCGACCTTGCCGCAAGCAATCATAAGGGTGGGCTGGGACATATACCGACAGAGGTTACGGGCTTCGGAGTTCGCTATACCATGAGTCTCATCATCGACGAGAAACTCATGCAGGAAGATCACTAGGTGAGTGACGATCCTTGCATGGCGAATCGTTTTCGCGGATTCCTGCCCGTGGTTGTCGACGTCGAGACAGGTGGTTTTAATGCCAGTACCGACGCACTACTCGAAATTGCCGCTGTCCTCGTCGACTTCGGCGACGGCGGTATTCTGACGCGTGGCGAGACGATTCGCTATCACGTCAAACCATTTGCAGGCTCGAATATGAACCCGGCTTCGATGGCGATTAACCGCATCGACCCGGATCACCCCCTGCGGCCGGCAATAGACGAGCGCGACGCCCTGCAACGCTTGTTTCGCGCTGTGCGCAAGGCTGTGCGCGACAATGACTGCAGCCGGGCAATTCTCGTCGGACACAACGCCGCATTTGACCTTGCGTTTGTCAATGCGGCTATCGCACGGACTGAGATCAAACGCAATCCGTTTCATACTTTCAGTTGTTTTGACACTGCAACATTATGCGGCGTCGCTTTCGGCCAGACGGTGCTTGCCCGCGCCGCAGTCGCCGCTGGTTTCAAGTGGGATGAGGATTCGGCGCATTCGGCCGCTTACGACGCCGAGATCACCGCCGATCTGTTCTGCGAGGTCGTCAATCGGTTTCAACCAGTGTATCGGACTGCGCTTTAGAGACGTTTTTCTCGGTCAGCGTGACTCTTCACGCAGCTTCATCAAGCAGTTTCTTCAACTCGCCTGATTTGTACATCTCGACAACGATGTCGGAACCACCGATCAATTCACCCTTGACGTAAAGCTGCGGAAATGTTGGCCAGTTCGAATAGACCTTGAGTCCCTCACGGATCTCCTGATCTTCAAAGATATTGACAAACGCGAATGGTTTGCCAATTGCGTTCAACGCCGCAACTGTCTGCCCTGAAAATCCGCATTGCGGAAATTCGGGAGTGCCTTTCATGAACAACAAGATGTCGTGCTCATCCAGTTGTTTCTTGATTCTGGTATTAATGTCCACTCAAGCTATCCTCTACTCTGTTGCTCTTACCCTGATTTGATTGTCAACGGCTTTGACACCGTTCGTGTCAATGGCCAGTTTTTCCGCCAGTTCGCGTGCTGCATAGCTGTCAACCGTGCCTGACAACGTCACCAACCTCATGGTCGTGCGCACCCCGATATTGAACGTGCTCAGGCTCGTTTGAGCGGCATATTGTCTCATGATACTCGTCGAAAGCGCCGCATCTGCGGCGATCAGCGATTCTGAGCGCTCATCCTTGCTCGTTTGATAGCCACCGCCGGCCGCGCCGCCGCCCACCATGAGTGCCGTGCAGCCTGATAAGCCTAAGATCATGACCAAGGCCATCGAAAACCGCATCAGGAGCCTCCATTCATTGTCGCGATTGTACCTAGAATTGGTCTAGAATAGCGGTAATAACGAAAACAACAGGAGGGAGAACCCCATCATGAATCCTTTGAAAAGCATTGCTGGCACTATCATCAGTGGCGTTGTACTGGCCGTTATTCTCGCGCTGGCGACCAAGGGCATGCACTTGACGATCAGCCCGGAACTTTCGGTGATCCTCATGTTGCACGTACTGGCTGGCATTACCTGGATCGGTCTCCTCTATTACTTCAATTTTGTGCAGGTACCGGCCCTCGGCGATGCAGCGAGCGACGATGGCGGTCCTGGTGGCGCCGGCATTACCAAATACGTCGCGCCGCGGGCGTTGTGGTGGTTTCGCTGGTCAGCACTGGCCACCTGGCTGACTGGCGCTATCTACCTGCTGCGCTTCGGCGCCGGTCCAGGCAATGCGCTTGGCAATTTGGATGACGCCTTCGCACTTGGGATGCTGGGCGACACAGTCAACCAATGGGCAATGACGATAGGCATTGGCGCCTGGCTCGGCACCATCATGCTTTTCAATGTATGGGTTCTGATCTGGCCGAATCAAAAGAAAATTCTCGGCATGGTCGAGGCGAGCGCCGACGAGATTGCGAAGGCCCGCAGCGTTGCCTTCATGGCGTCACGCTCGAATACGCTCATGTCGATTCCATTGGTAATGAGCATGGTTGGCTCGCACCATGGTTTCTTCATGTAATCGCAAATCGGTAAGTAATATCGCGAGCCCGGTTTTCGGCCGGGCTTTTTTTGGTTTATTCCGGGGCGCGACGCAGCAGATGCACGCGGATAGTACGCACAAAACACGAGCGATTTTTCGGCCGCGGTAGCGGCGACAACAGATAAACAGCGTTTTCGACCGCCTTATGCAGCGCAACCGCTTCACCGCAATCTTCAAGCTCGACATTCAGGACTTCACCGCGGAAATTCTGGTCAATGACGACCGTGCAATGCAGTGATTCGGCACCTCGCTCTGCCTGCCAATTGGCAAAAAATGATTGGCTGATCTGTAACTTGTATTTGCTGAGCTCAGCAGCTGAACAGGGATGCCGCTCATCGGCGCCGCCCGACACCGTGACGGCCAGCAGCAGCAATGGCCATAAACTACGAACAGTCATATTCTTCATCCCCTCAGGCCACCGCACGAGTTACACTCTTGGGTTCCGACACTCCATAGCCCTGCGCATAATCCACACCCATACCACGCAACATGGTGATGATTTCTTCGTTTTCGGCGAACTCAGCGATCGTTTTTTTGCCGGTCAGATGCCCGATCTCATTGATCGACCGAACCATCTCACGGTCAATCGGATCATGCAGAATTTCTTTGACGAAACTACCGTCGATTTTGAGGAAATCCACCGGGAAATGCTTGAGATAGCCGAATGATGACAGCCCAGTACCGAAGTCATCCAGCGCAAACATGCAGCCCAGTTCTTTCAGGGCATTGATAAATCGGTTGGCCTTCGAGTAACTGGCGATAGCGGCTGTTTCGGTAATTTCGAAACAAATTTTCGTCGCGTCGATACCGCTCATCTGGAATTGGTCGATGACGAATGGCAGAAACTTCTCATCGCCAAGACTCTGGCCCGACAAGTTAATCGAACACATAGTAAGTCGTTCGCGTTCGTCGGCTTCCGAAACCAACCAGCGGAACGCGCTGCGAATCACCCATCGGTCGATTCTCGGAGTAATGCCGTAACGTTCGGCAGCCTCGATGAACAGTCCGGGCGAAATAATACCGCCGTTTTCATCCCGCATGCGCAATAATATTTCATAGTGAGCGCCTTTTTCTTCGGTCTGGAGCGGCAGAATCGTCTGGCGAAATAATTCGAAGCGGTCTTCATCGAACGCGTTGTTAATCCGCGCAGCCCACTGCATCTCGCGGCGGCGGCGCATAAGATCGATATCGTTTTCCTGATAGCTGTGAATGCGATTGCGCCCTGCTTCCTTCGCCGCCGCGCAAGCACTGTCGGCCGCACTCAGCAGCCCCGCAACATCTTCGGTTTCCGCCGTAATTGGCACAACGCCGATGCTCACTCCCAGGCGGAAACTGCGATCGTCCCACATGAATTTGTATTCGCTTATCGCCGAACGCAGCGCTTCGGCCGTTTCCATCGCCTCATCGAGCGAGCAACTCTCCAGAAGCACGCCAAATTCATCACCGCCCATGCGCGCGAGTGTATCTCGCCAGCGAATTTTCGACTTTAGCAGCGCACCAAGCTGGTGTAATAATGCATCACCTGCGCTGTGGCCGCAGGAGTCGTTAACCATCTTGAATTGATCGAGGTCCAGATAGCAAAGCGCATACGACGTTTCATGCGCCCTGGCACTTTTCAGCGCGCGCTCGAGCCGGTTTTCCAGTTCTCGACGGTTGACCAGGCCCGTTAGAATATCGTGACTGGCGTGGTAACTTAGTTTTCGATGCAACTCACGCGACTCGCTGACATCATGGAAGACGAGAACGCCACCGGTGACTTTGGTCTTGCCGTCCCTGATCGGCGAAGCCGTGCTCTCGATATAGAGTTCATTGCCATCGCGACGGATCAGCAACGTCGGACGCACAGATTTGATCGGCCGGTTGCGCCGAATTGACACCGCCAGCGGGTTCTCGAGCGGTTCGCAGGTTTCTTCATGAAAACCTCGAAAAATTTCGTCTATCGGTCGTCCATTGGCGTCGTCGACCTTCCATCCCGTCAGTTCTTCTGCGACGGGATTGACATACTCGACATTGCAGTTCGCATCGGTCGTGATCACGCCATCACCGATTGACTGCAAAGTTATCTGTGCGCTCTCCTTCTCGCGAAACAAGGCCTCTTCGTAAAGCTTTCTTTCGGTGATGTCGACTTCGACACCGAGCATTCTGAGCAGCCTGCCGTTCTCATCGAGAACCGCCTTGGCACGACTGCTCATCCAGCGCCAGTCACCGTTCTGATGTTTCATGCGGTGCACCGATTCGAAGAACGACGTCTTACCTTCGAGATGATCACGCATTTTGGACTGTACGCGCGCCATGTCATCTGGATGCACGAGGTGGTACCAGTCCAGCAGCACGTCTTCATCATCAATATCGTAACCGAGCATCGCTTTCCAGCGTCTCGACAAATTGATGCGCTTGGTTTCGCCGTTAAAATCCCAGATGCCATCGTTGGCCGTTGCCGCAATAAGCTCGTTGCGCTCGTGGAGTTCGTTCAGCACGCTTTGGTCGTGAACACTCTCAAGGCCCGAGGCAAGCGACGCGCTGAAAAGTTTTAGCAAGAGGTGAAGACTGGCGTCCCAACTATCAACAGGACGTTCGTTCGCCAGCGCGAGAAACCCGGCGATTTCGCCGTGAACCGAGAAAGGCATAATCAACACCGAACCAATATGCAGTTCTGCCAGGCGCTCAAGTTCCGCCCTGGCGACTTTTGAGCCCTTGAGTGTATCGGCGACCTCGATAACCTTGAGGTGCTCCAGACGCTTGCTCAGCCACGGCCAACTATCCAGTGCCTCTCCATGCAGATTCGCAGGCTTGCACTGGGCGAAGCCGTTTGTCGCTGCGATCACAGCGTCGAAATGGGCCCCACTGTCGTTGAACAACGTGACAAACGCTGCGTCGCAGCCAGCCGCATCGGGCATATCGTCGATGTAAGTTTGAAGTTGTTCGCGAAAATTGGCCGGATCCAGGTTCTGCAGGCCAACCGCAATTTTGATCTGCGATGCGTCGGCTGCTCCGCGATTGCGCTCGCCGACACGCGGTCTGCGATGCCGGACGCCGGAAGTTTCGTTACTGTCAGGCGGCATGCTCACACGACATAATCCCGTACCCAAGTGCTGGTGCTCGAACGCGGCAACATTTTGACACGTTGCCGTAAGAATACAAGGTAAGTCGCTGTATTTTTTGGATTCTCTGCAAATATAAATGCGTGTCAACCGAATTCAAATCCAGCCGTTGTTGCCCTAGTAATCAGATACAAGCGAACAAGGAGAGACGCATGATATTTGCACATACCCGACAGGCGGCCATATTGCTCGCCGCCCTTATACTCGCCGCTTGCGGCGGTGGTGCCAGCACGACAGGCAGCACCGATCCAGGCACTTCAGTGTCCTGTAATCCCGCCGACTCAGCGACCTTTGATGAGTGTGGAACCATCTTGATCGGCTTCACCGACGCAGACGGGGACTTCCTCAATTACACAGTCGACGTGCTGTCATTGACGCTGGAAACAGCGGACGGCCGAACCGTCGAGGTACTGCCTCGCAAAACCCGCATCAACTTCACGGATTATGTCGATCTGACCGAACTTGTGACTGCGGTAATTGTGCCACCCGCCACATATGTTGCTGGCACCATCAGCTTTGATTACAGCGACGCCGAGGTATTCGTTGAAGCTTCGGACCTGGCCAAGAAAACGGTCGTGACCGACCTGGACGGCAATTGGCTGGGTCAGACTGACCTGAGGATCGTATTGCCTGCTAACGATCAGCTTACAATCGTCAGACGTCGTGCCGCATTGTTGCAGCTCGATTTCGATCTCGAAGCGTCTCATGAAGTGGATATCACGGTGACGCCCGCGACCGCAGCTCTGGCGCAATTCATAATGGCCGAAGTTCACCCGGTGGATGAGAAAGACATCCGCGTGCGCGGACCGCTTGTCGAGGTCGATGAGGACGGCATGAACTATGTCGTCGCCATACGACCATTCAATGATAGCGCTGGCGACTTCGGACGCATGATCGTACACGTAACTGATGACACTGAGTTTGAAGTCAATGGTGACGTGTTTGCGGGCATCGAAGGACTGCGTGAACTCAGTGCGGCGGGATCGGGTACTCCGACAGTCGCCAAGGGCACGCTCAATGTCAGCGACCGTGAATTTACAGCCGACATCGTGCTTGCCGGATCGAGTGTGCCGGGCATCGACATGGATGCAGTCGTCGGCAATGTCATTGCCCGCAGCGGTAATTTCCTGACGATTCGTGGTGCCACAATCATCCAAAGCGATGATCGAGCGCACTTTCACGACGACGTAATCGTCGAAGTCGGGCCCGACACCAAAGTGTTCAAGGACGGTCATCGCGACGCCGCTCTGAGCATAGACGCGATTTCGATTGGTCAGCGCGTCACGATTCGCGGCGAACAGCAAGTACCGACAACTGATGCCAACGCGCCGCAGATCCTGTTTGACGCAACGCAGGGTGCCGTACGCATGCACATCACACACCTCTTAGGCATCGTCAACACGATCATGCCGGGACAGACCGACATCACGCTGCATGCAATCGACCGCAGACGTGCCGGGATTTTTGACTTCTCGGGCACGGGCCCTTCATCGGACCTGAATGCGGATCTGGATAACTATGAGGTGGGAACCGGCAACCTGACCTTGGCAGCCCTCGCCACGGGCCGACCGATCGTTGCTTACGGATTCCCAAGCGCATTCGGCATGGCGCCGCCTGACTTTTCAGGTCGCACGGTTATCGATTACGTAGATGTACGCAACACTCTCGGCATGGCCTGGGGCGCAGACGGCACGGTGGCCCCTTTCCTCAGCATGGGTAGCGACGGCCTCGTGCTCGATAATCAGAATGGCAACATCGGTATTCGTCATCACGTCAAGCAAGGTCCCGTCCTCATCGACCTGACTACGCTGGCATCCGACACGACGATCGTGCCGCGCGAGAACGACCGCATGCTGTTCTCGATTGCGACGGTCGACAGTTTGCGACAGTACTCGAACTTCGATGAATTTGTTGCGGACCTGAGCTTGAGCCTCGATGGTGCAACGACCGCACGGTCGATGTACGCCCGCGGCCAGTTCGATGTCGACACCAACATCTTTACGGCCTACAAGATTGGCGTGTATCTCCTGGAGCCCTGATCCATTCGTGAAACCTGACTGAACCCCCACGGTTTCACTGCACTGGCTCTGCCCCGCATCGCAAGATGCGGGGCTTTTTTTAAGTAGATGCGTAGAGATCAGCAAGGTAGGTACGAATTTGCTCGCGCATTGCATCCTCGTCGTCTTGCCACTTCTTCATTGCTGCCTGAATTCGTGGGTCTTCGACAATCTCCGCATATTGCGCCTGTTTAAAATTCTCTTCCCAGCCCAGGTTTAATGCCACCGGTTCACTAAAAAGGTGCTCGAGCGCGACCTCAATGGCCTGTTCCACTTCTCCGCGCAATGCCAGCGTAGCAAATTCAATTTGGTGATTATCAGACAGGTCCACACCGAAGCCAGCGATGATCTCCTGCAGGTAATCAATGCGTCTATATAGCTCATCCTTGCTCAAGGTCGTATACCAGGCATCGAATGCAAAGACCTGCGCAACGCGATACTTGATCGGCACGGATATCGCTTCAATATCGAGAATGCCAGGAGCCTGTTCCTCGAGATAGGCCGATTCCTCGGCAACAGTACCGCGCGCCGCAGCGATGCGTAGCAAATGCTGTGCGGCGCCGCCAAAACCAAAACGACGATCTTCAATATCATCTTCTATCGCACGGCGCGCGCTGGCAATGCCAGCGTCTTCATCGCCTGTTGCGATCGCTCGCAGTAACTCGAGCCGGTAGGAAATTTCGCTCGTTGGCGCGATCGCCATGACCCTGTTACGAAAATCGTCACCCTCCTCGACGAGTTCGAGGCTATAAAGGTACATAGCGATCATGCCGGGCAATTCGTGATCTACAGGATCAACCGCCATCGCCGCGAGGAACAGCTGCATGTAATCCAGGCCATCGCCTTTTTGCAAGCTTAATCTCGCCAGGTTTACATAGGCATTTGGCTGCGCCGGCTCAAGTTCCAGTGACTTTTTGAGCACCACACGGGCCTCATCCCACCGCTCCAGAGCCGAGTAAATATTGCCCAGTTCGTAGTGAATACGTGGGTTGAATGGGTCAAGCTGCAGCGCCTCGAGCATTCCCGTCAACGCCTGTTCGATCTGCTCGTCATTTCGCAACATGCGGTTGAGAAAAATGCGCGGCTGCAAGGCCGACGGGTCCTCATCGATAAGTTCCTGGAGCAGATTGAACGCATCCAGACTGGCCGCCGGATCGCCTTCTCGCATGATTATCTGCGTTTCGGTGAATAGCTTTATTGCCCGCGCACCAACGTCATCAGGACTGGCCGCCAGCACTTGATTCGTAATTGCCAGGACCGAATTAAAGGCATCATCAGCCTCCATGAGGCCGGTCTCAACCTGCTGCAGGTAATTGTTGGCGAGTTCTGTCTTTGCATCGAGAAAATCGGGATCAATGATCAGCGCGCCTTTGAGCAATCCTTCCGCCGCTGACAGGCCGCCATAAGAAAAAGTTGCACGCTCGTTGAGCGCTTGCAAATACAGGTCGAACGCATCGGCGCTGCTGGTGTTGACGCCCTCAATCTTGCCGCCTCCTGCAATACCGAGCAGTGACGCCGACAATGCCCCACCGACCTTTTCGGCAATTTCATCCTGAATAGCGAATATGTCATCGAGAGTGCGATCATAATTCTCGGACCAGACATGAAAACCATCTTCTGCGCGGATAAGCTGAGCGGTTATGCGTACGCGATCGCCAGAGCGCTGTACGCTTCCTTCGAGAATGTGCGCAACATCCAGTGCTTTGGCAATTTCAACGATCGTTTTGTTCTGATTCTTGAATGCAAAGCTTGACGTTCGTGCGGCAACCTTAAGACCCGGTATCTGCGCGAGCATGTGCAGCAGCGTTTCGGTTAATCCGTCGGAAAAATATTCATTCTCCTTGCTGCCTGATAGATTGACGAATGGCAGAACCGCGATGGAGGCAAAGCTAGCTGTCGATGCGTTTGGCGGAGGCGCATCGGAACCAGGCCGTGAACCCATCACCGCGAAGAAAATAACGCCGACGACCACAGCCCCAATCGTCACATATTCCAGTGTCTTGCCAGAACTGCGGGTCATGGAATTATCACGATCGATATCTTCCTCCCGCATGAAGCCCTGGGGAGTCAGTCCGTAGACCCATGAGAAAATGACGGCCGGAATGAAGCCAAAGGCGAATATGAGAATGATCGCTTTTGAAACCCAATCAGGAGCACCCAGAATCGGCAGGATCGCTGTTAAAACCTCAGTCAATAGCCAGCCCACGACCAGATAGGCCGCAGCGACGCGCAAGACGTTGCGCCGTTTTAGTTCGGTAATCAGGGACATACCAGAAATCGCTGAGATCCTGAGGGAATAAGATTACACCAGAATAGAGAGGTGCTTTCATCTAAAGTTCATAAACTTAGATGCGCCAAAGCATATTTCGGTTTGCATTTCTCACGTTAGCTCGAGCGGTTCGGTCTGAGTCTCAGCGCATACGCCGAGACATTCATTTTGCGTGACTTAGTCGCTCTCGATGGCGTTACGCAAGTAGAGGACCGGAAGACTAGCGCTTGGTCACGCCCATAAGTTCATAAGGACCACCCTTCTCGAGCGCCGCCTGGTAAGCCGGCCGCGCACGCATGCGTTCAAGGAATGCGGCGAGATTCGGGTAGTCCTCGCCAAGATTGGTGCGGACTTCTGCTGCCTCAAGAGCGAAACTCATCTGAATGTCCGCCGCCGTCAGTTCGTCACCACAAAACCAGGTCGACTCGCCCAAGGTCGATTCCATGAATTCAAGGTTACGTTTGATGTTTGGATCGAGGTAACCACCGCGCACCTTTGCGGCAATGCCTTTCGCGATCGGCTTCGCAAAGAACGGCATGGGTGCCGTTTCGATGCGATTGACGATCAGCGACAGGATCATCAGTGACATGAAGGTCCCTTCCGCATAATGCAGCCAGTATGTGTAAGCCAGATGCTCCGGAGAACTTTCACGTGGCAGCAAGCGCCCCACATCGTATTGGTGCACGAGGAATTCAACGATTGCGCCCGACTCGGCTATCGTCACATCACCGTCGGTGATGATTGGCGATTTGCCCAGCGGGTGGATTGCGACCAATTCAGGCGG
The DNA here is from genome assembly GCA_022574185.1 of Pseudomonadota bacterium. Taxonomy (GTDB): domain Bacteria; phylum Pseudomonadota; class Gammaproteobacteria; order Steroidobacterales; family Woeseiaceae; genus UBA1847. The sequence continues at coordinate 2,590 of JACZSM010000007.1, read as the reverse complement.
TGCAAGACTCGTGACTTTGTCGCGCTCATAGCGCTTGATCTCGTAATCGACGCCGAGTTCTTCGAGCAACCAGAGAATGCGTTGTGACCGAGAGTTCTCGAGGTGATGCACGGTCAGCATCGGCTAAACCAGATTCTGCATGACGTTGAGCATGCGTTGCCGGGTTGCCGCATCTGGCAGCCGGCCATGGCCCGCGCCGAGATTATCCAGGGCATGCGCTGGGTTCGCCGTCTCGGTCAATACACAGTTAACGGCCGGATGCGCAAGGATGAACTTGAGTGAGAACTGCGCCCAACTCTCGCAATCAAATTCGGCCGCCCAATCAGGCAGCACTTGCCCGCTGACCATGCCGAAGTACCGCCCATTGATGAACGGCCGACTGATATTGACGGCCACACCCTGGTCCCTGGCCAACGGCAGCAGGCGATCAGCCGCCTTAGGTTCGAGCATCGAGTAGTTGATCTGCACGAAATCAACGAGACCATCGTCAATAAGTTTCATGATCGCGTCGAAATTTCGCTGGCCAGATCGCGCAACGCCGATATACCGCACCAGGCCTGCTGCTTTCAAAGCCCGGTACTGTCCGATCTGCGCGCGGTATCCCTGCAGATCTCGCGTATGCACGAGATCCAGAGCGTCTTTGCCCTGCCCTCTGGCGACCGTCCTGGCTTCCTCGTGCATGGCCTGCTCATCATTGGGGTCGAGATAATTGCCCAGGAACAGCTTGTCTGTGGCGCCTTTCTCGCGAGCAAGCTGTCCAACGGAGAATCGACTGACTCCACCAACGTCGATGTAGCTACCGCCCTGCCCGAGCAACACATCGATCAGCTTGCTCGCAATACTCAGGTCCTCATCACGAAACGAAACTGAGTTGCCTAGACCGACAATGGGCAATGTCTCATTAGTACCGGGGATCAGACGCGACGCCACTCGCTCGTGGTGCGAGGCCAGGACAGACGGCGGCAGCGCTGCCGCCAGTGCGGCTGCACCAGAATAACGCATAAATTCTCTACGATTTGCCACCTTAATTCTCCCGCACAGGTCGTCTGAATCAACTGATCACCCGAATGTGCACGAAAATGACGGGTTTTTCGACACATATCAAGATCGTCGTCGCAGGCTCTGTAGCCCGAAAAACGCCCCATTAGGGCTGCAGAGCCCAGAACGTGAGTCACAGTTAGCTGAAATTGCTGGGAAAAGGCGTTGACTCAAAGGTTTTGAGAGCTATACTGCGGCCAGCTTGAACGATCGGCTGATATTTATGTACACCATTTCGATGTTCCTATTTTAGTAGCTCGTCCTGTTTTTCATAAGTAATAGCATCACTTCTTGCCAAATCGCCTTATTCGTAAGGCATCAATTACAAATGTTCAAATAGGAAAAGATATGTCTACTGTAACAGGCACCGTTAAATGGTTTAATGATTCCAAGGGCTTCGGCTTCATCGAGCAGGAATCTGGTCCTGACGTATTCGCGCACTTCAGCGCGATCCAGGGCGACGGCTTCAAGACGTTAACCGAAGGCCAAAAGGTCGAATTCACTGTCACCCAGGGCCAGAAAGGCCCGCAGGCAGAGAACATCGTACCGCTCTAAATACGGTATCGAGCCTGCGATGCATGCATTGCAGGCTACTCTCGCCCCACGGGGTTGAGGGCAAGAAGGGTAAGGCCTCGCGGTCTTGCCCTTTTTTGTGCCTGTATGCAGTACGCTACGCCCCCACCCCGAATAATCAGAATCTTTGAAGAATCAGGTGAACGCCAAATCCTTGATGCGATCCGGCATTTCTCTGGCAGCGTCGCTGGCGATCGCCGGCTGCGGCGCTACTGCAGAACCCGAGTTGGCGGAAGCCGACGCGATCCGCATTACCGAGGCAGCCGGCTTCATCGTCGAGACTGACAGTGACGTGCTGCGATTCGACAGCGATGACATGACGCAGCATGTGTTCTCCGAAGGAATTCGCGGCTACACCAACCGCTTCGTGCTGAAGCTGAGAAAGCCCAACTAGCGGCTTAGTTGCCAAGCTGATCCCACAGATAGCTGTAGATCATCGCCTCGACTTTTGCCGCCTGGTCATTATCCGATGCGCCCGCGTGGCCGCCGACCGTATTCTCGTAGTAATACAGGTCGTGACCCATCTCGTTCATGCGTGCCACCATTTTGCGAGCGTGCGCCGGGTGAACTCGATCATCGCGCGTTGATGTCGTAAAGAACGGAATCGGGTAAACTGCTTCCGGGTCGAGATTCTGGTACGGCGAGTATTTTGAGATGAAATCCCAGTCGTCGGTATCCGGGTCGCCGTACTCGGCCATCCACGAGGCGCCGGCCAACAGCACGTGATAGCGCTTCATGTCGAGCAACGGCACCTGGATGACAACGCCTTTGAACAGGTCCGGACGCTGCGTCAGCATGACACCGGTCAACAACCCGCCGTTCGATCCGCCACGTATGCCGAGATGCTCGGGGCTCGTGACTTTGCGCTCGATGAGGTCCTCAGCAATCGCGATGAAATCGTCATAGGCTCGCTGGCGATTCTCGAGCATCGCCGCGTGATGCCAGCGCGGACCGTACTCACCGCCACCACGAATGTTCG
>JACZSM010000044.1 GCA_022574185.1 Pseudomonadota bacterium | reverse complement strand
GTTGCATCGAATTAAACCACATGCTCCACCGCTTGTGCGGGTCCCCGTCAATTCCTTTGAGTTTTACCGTTGCCGGCGTACTCCCCAGGCGGAGAACTTAACGCGTTAGCTGCGACACCGAAAGACAAATTCTCCCGACATCTAGTTCTCATCGTTTACGGCGTGGACTACCAGGGTATCTAATCCTGTTTGCTCCCCACGCTTTCGCACCTCAGCGTCAGTATTGGCCCAGGAAGTCGCCTTCGCCACTGGTGTTCCTTCCGATATCTACGCATTTCACCGCTACACCGGAAATTCCACTTCCCTCTACCATACTCTAGCTCTGCAGTATCGAATGCCATTCCCAGGTTGAGCCCGGGGCTTTCACATCCGACTTACAAAGCCGCCTACGCGCGCTTTACGCCCAGTAATTCCGATTAACGTTCGCACCCTCCGTATTACCGCGGCTGCTGGCACGGAGTTAGCCGGTGCTTCTTCTGTAGGTTACGTCAAGACCCACGGGTATTAACCATAGGCTTTTCTTCTCTACTGAAAGTGCTTTACAACCCGCAGGCCTTCTTCACACACGCGGCATTGCTGGATCAGGGTTGCCCCCATTGTCCAATATTCCCCACTGCTGCCTCCCGTAGGAGTCTGGGCCGTGTCTCAGTCCCAGTGTGGCTGATCGTCCTCTCAGACCAGCTACGGATAGTCGCCTTGGTGAGCCTTTACCTCACCAACAAGCTAATCCGACTTAGGCTCATCCAATAGTGCAAGGTCCGAAGATCCCCTGCTTTCCCCCGTAGGGCGTATGCGGTATTAGCTCGAGTTTCCCCGAGTTGTCCCCCGCTACTGGGTAGATTCCTAAGTATTACTCACCCGTCCGCCACTCGACGCCTGGGAGCAAGCTCCCATCGTTTCCGTTCGACTTGCATGTGTTAGGCATGCCGCCAACGTTCAATCTGAGCCAGGATCAAACTCTTCAGTTTAAAGCTTTGAGCTTTATCTAAAGACGCGATCCCCAAATTACAAAGATTCAACTTGGTTCTCACGTTTGATATGCCTTAGCAAAATCCAACGCGAGCACCCACACAAATTATCTGATTGAGTTGTTAAAGAACACGCCTGTTTGGGGACGGTTTACGCAACTGTCCCCAAATAAGCTGAACCCGTAATTATACAGGCTAAACGCGACCATTGAACAGCCCTGGCCTGTTTTTACTTTCAAATTAGAGGTCCACCGAGGGACACCGTACCCTCAGCGAGCGGGGCATTATAACGGCGATTCGACGAGCGTCAACACCTATTCGCCGGATTTATAGAAATTGACCCTAAAATGACGCCATCTCGACCATTTTTTCAAGGTTTTCAGCAACTTTCAACCCGGACAACTGGCCATGAAAACACCAGCCCGTGCGTATTCAGATGATGGCGGCGGCGTACGGACAGATCCCGCTGACCTATGAGCCCCACAGCCGCCACGCAGGCTGCGGTGTGACTCGAGATAGAGTCGTAGCAAGGATTCCGCAACCAGGGGATGAAAATCAATGATCTTCAATATGTTCGCCGATCTACTGGGTGTAACAGTCTATTGCCGTGTTGCAAGCCAGGCCTTGTATTCATCCGACGCCAGCAGCGCTGACAGGCCAGGGTCGCGTTCAAGCCCTTCGGGTCCCAGCGAGTGCCCGAATTCTCCTTCAAGGCGCTGCAAGGCCGCAACTGCACCTGCATAATCAGGCAGCGCCGCGCGGGCACGCAATGTCGACCACCAGGCGAGTTCAAGAGAGGGCTCCAGCCGCAGCGATTTATCCGCAAAAGCAATTGCGTCCTGTGGATTACCCATTACAAGTGCAGCGGCCGACAGTCGTGCCTCCATTGCCGCATCTTCGACGTCGAGCCGATCATACAAGCGCTGCAAGGCCCGAAACGCATCGTCATATTTTCGCGCCGGAAAATAGTAGTCGAGCAACATAAGTGAGTAGAGCGGCTCCTCCGGATAGTACTTTGCCATCTGGATAAGCGCCGTACGCATCATGCGCCGGTTTCTGACTCGTTTCGTCAGCTGCACTCCAGTCAAGACAACCACGCGCTGTCGCTGCAATCGTTCATCCAGACCATTGATTATTTCAATGAAGCGATTAGCCTTTCGATCACGCGCTGCTTTCAATAACTCTATGAACTGAAACAGGTCGGAGTTTCTGACATTTTGAAAATCGATCAGTTTGCGTGCTGCCTGCTTACTCGGTGCCGCCATGATCAACGTCATGCCCACTTCGTCTGTGAATCGTTGCCCTCGCAAGAAGTCGATCCAGTCAATTACTATCACGCGGTTTTTCTTATCCAGGCGCAAATCATATTCGTGATAACTGAACTGGAGGTCTGGGAGGTCGAATCGCACAACTGCACGACCACGGTCGCCGCGCGATTCGACGCCAAGCAGTGTTGCCTTTATCTCGCCTTTCGAGTCAGAAAATGTCGACGTAATGATGTTGACGAACTGGAACACGAGATCTTCGCGAAATTTTTTCTTGATGCGCTGGTCGATCAGACGCAAACCGAAGAATCGATCGACAATGTCACGCCTGTCTATCGAGTCTATGAATTCATCGGATGAACCTCCATTGAGATCATCGACGATTTCCTGCAAGCCGGTCCGGAAAGCCTGCTGTCGCTCCAGTTCCTCTTTTTCAGCATCTTCGGCAAGAGCCGGACACGAAAACAATATTGCAGCGGCGGGCAGAAATAGCATTCGACTTATCATTTCGGCAATGTCAGATCCGTTAAGAGCTTTACTGAAACTTACACGCAGCAGCAGCGCCAGGATTCTCTAAGTCAAGCTGACTCGCGAAAACTTGCGCTTGCCAACCTGATAGACGTTGGTACTACCGGCGTCGATCAATATCGAACGATCTTCAACACGCACGCCATCAATTCGCACCGCGCCCTGTTTGATCATCCTGAACGCCTCGCCTGTACTTGCGACGAGCCCCGCCTCCTTTAGCAAATACGCGATGCCGAGCTGCCCGTCCTTACTCTGCAGACTCAACTCGGGCATATCATCAGGCATGGCGCCCCGCTGAAATCGCGCCACAAACTCGTCTCGTGCCGCAGTTGCTGCAGCGGCACCATGAAATCGTTCGACAATCTCCAAACCCAGTTCAAACTTTGCATCGCGAGGATTCATGCCATCGTCAACGCGTTGCCGCAAGTCAGCAAGATCATCGAGCGTGCGAAAACTAAGCAGTTCAAAGTAGCGCCACATCAAAACATCAGAAATTGACATGATCTTGCCGAACATGTCGCCCGGCGCGTCGGTAATACCGATGTAATTGCCGACCGATTTTGACATTTTTTGTACGCCATCCAGACCTTCAAGTAGCGGCATCGTTATGACGACCTGCGGTTCCTGCCCGTAGTCCTGCTGTAACTGTCGTCCAACAAGTAAATTAAATTTCTGATCAGTACCGCCGAGCTCAATGTCCGCTTCGAGAGCTACCGAGTCGTATCCCTGAACAATCGGATACAAGAATTCGTGAATTAAAATCGGCTGACCCCCCTTGTAACGCTTGCTAAAGTCGTCCCGCTCCAGCATTCGTGCCACGGTGTAGTGCGACGCCAGCCTGACAAGTCCGGCGGCATCCATGTCGCCCATCCAGCTTGAATTAAATACGATACGGGTCTTCTTTTTGTCGAGGATCTTAAAGATCTGCGACTCATAGGTCTCGGCATTGGCTTTGATTTCATCGGACGACAACGACGGTCGAGTCGTGTTCTTGCCCGACGGATCGCCGATCATTCCCGTGAAGTCGCCGATCAGGAACACGACCTCGTGGCCGAACTCCTGAAACTGTCGCATCTTGTTGATCAGGACGGTATGGCCGAGGTGCAGATCAGGGGCCGTCGGATCGAACCCCGTTTTCACCACGAGTGGCCTTTGCAGCTTGAGTTTTGCCTCCAGACCGTTCGCTGGCAGCACCTCATCAGTGCCGCGCATGAGTTCCGAGAGTTGTTGGCTGGTATGGGTCATGACGTCGCGTCTGGCTCTTGTTCGCAGCAGAACTGTAGCATTCTCAGGCTTCGATGAAAGCCCACCTACGACCATTCCAAATAATACAGTTTAACACCATGACTTATAACACTTTTCTTTGACCTCTTTGAAGCCTCCCTGTAGAGTAACAACTTCGTGATACGGGGGGACGCCGATTTGTATCGCCCAGCCAGTCCATTGCTGCACGACTACAAACCGACGGCGACCAGATCGCCGAAAAAAACCAGGGCATTGCAATGGTTTGTCGTCGGCTTCGGCATGCCACTTCTGGGCCTCGCCCTCGTGTCGACGCTCAACAATTCTGCAAAATCTTCAGCGCCACTATCGCAAATACCGATCATGACGGCTATCGACGGCGATGCATTCAACACGTGGGACCGCGTCGATAAGGTCATCGTAAGCCCGACGCCGCTGGTGCTGGCACCAGCGCCGGAATACGAAACGCTCACACTGACGATACGATCAGGCGACACGCTGGACCAGTTGTTTCGTAAACATAAGCTCGATATCGGCAACCTCGTAACAATCGCTCGCCTTGGCGAAGCCGGCCGGCAACTTCGCAACATCAAGCCCGGCGATGTATTCGAGATAACGCACGACGACGGTAAGCTCGTGAGCATGTATTCAGCTCTTAGCCTTACGAGTGCACTCAAAGTTGACCGGCAAGAGTCAGGTTTTCGCGCCGAAGTCGTAGCGCGCTCGATCGAGAAACGCAAGCGACTCGCTTATGGTGTCATAGAAGCTTCGCTTTTCGAAAGTGCCGCAACCGCTGGACTTTCCGACAAATTGATAATGAATATCGCAGGAATTTTTGCCTGGGACGTTGATTTCGTACTCGATATTCGAACCGGCGACAAATACTACGTCCAATATGAAGAGATCTGGCAGGACGAAATATATGTGACGGATGGAGAAATCATCGTTGCCGAATTCAATAACAACGGTCGCACATATCGCGCGATTCGCTTCGTTGACGATACCGGCAACACGGATTACTACACGCCTGAGGGGCTTAGCGTGCGCAAAGCGTTCATTCGGGCCCCCGTCGATTTCACGCGCATCAGTTCCAATTTCAATCCGCGTCGCCGGCACCCGATTCTAAACACGATACGCGCGCATCGCGGCGTCGACTACGCCGCGCCGCGCGGCACGCCGATCAAGGCTTCCGGCGATGGCAAAGTCATTTATCGCGGCGTCAAGAACGGCTATGGCAATGCCGTGATCCTGCAACATGGTGGCAATATCACGACCCTGTATGCGCATATGTCGAAGTACGCGACCAATGTCCGAGTCGGCTCCCGCGTTAAACAAGGGCAGACGATCGGTTACGTCGGCGCGACCGGTCTCGCAACAGCAAACCACTTGCATTATGAATACCGTATCAACGGTGTACATCGTAATCCGCGCACGGTCGCATTGCCGAAGGCGAATCCGATCGCCCAAAAATATCGCCAACAATTTCTTTCAACAGCGGCGCCAATACTTGCTGAGCTCGAGCATTTCAAGAACACTCAGTTCGCCACTGTTGCGCTCGTCGACCGCTAGTCAATACACGAAACAGCGATGGGTGATTACTACATCGGCTTGATTTCCGGCACCAGCATGGACGGCATCGATGCCGCATTGGTTGAGTTCGGACAAACGTCTCTCGAAATTCTGCAGACACGCAAGCACGAATATCCCGCCGACCTTCGCCAGCGACTGTGCGCCGCAATTCGCGAACCGCAGGACTGCTCGGTAGACGATGTCGGCGCACTCGACCGCTGGACGGGCGAGTGTTTTCGCGATGCAGCCAACACATTGCTCGATGACGCTGGTGTCAATGCTTGCGCAATAGCCGCCATTGGCAGTCATGGACAGACCCTGCGGCATCAACCATTGGCAACGCAGCCGTTTACATTGCAGATCGGCGACCCGACTATTATCGCAACAGGAACCGGCATCACGACCGTCGCCGACTTTCGCCGCGCCGACATGGCGATTGGCGGCCAGGGCGCGCCACTCACCCCACGCTTTCACGAATGGCTGTTTCGACGCCCTGAATCGCACCGGACAATCTTGAATATCGGTGGTATCGCGAACGTAACCGTCTTGCCCGCTGACACTGCCGCCGTTACAGGGTTTGATACCGGGCCGGGAAATACGTTGCTGGACAACTGGATTCGCAAGCACCGTAACGAATCTTTTGATCGTGGCGGCAAATGGGCAGCCAGCGGAACAGTTGACGACGACCTGTTGTCCCGACTGCTTGCCGACAGCTATTTTTCAGTATCGCCGCCTAAGAGCACCGGTTTCGAACACTTCAATCTCACCTGGCTGGAAGCAGCGGGACTCAGTGAGATTGATTCAGCCGACGTGCAGGCAACCCTTTGTGCATTGACCGCGGCTAGCATTGCGAATGCCGTGCGGGCTTTTGCGGACGCAAGCACCGAACTGCTCGTATGCGGTGGTGGCGTGCACAACACTGAACTCATGCGACAAATTGGAGTCAGGCTCGCCGACCTGCAATGGTCATCGACGGCCACTGCAGGTCTCGATCCGGATTGGGTAGAGGCCGTCGCATTTGCGTGGCTCGCCAGGCGACGGATGCAAGATCTGCCCGGCAATCTGCCTGCTGTAACGGGTGCAAGCCATGCAGCAGTTCTTGGTGCGATTTATTCAGCGGGTTGAATTGCGCAGCGCTGGAAGATGGCATGACATTGTCGTTGCTATACTGATCGGCAAAGTATCATTGAGACGATCGTGGACGCGCCAGTACTACCGCCTGCCGACTTATACATCAACCGCGAACTCAGCCAGTTTGAGTTCAGCAAACGCGTATTGGCCCAGGCATTCGACAAAGACGTACCGCTCCTGGAGCGACTGCGGTTTCTTTGCATTACGAGCACCAACCTCGACGAATTCTTCGAAATTCGCGTCGCCGCTCTGAAGCAACGTATCGAGATCGGTGCGCCAGCACACGGCCCCGAGAAGCTGTCATCACAGCAGGTTTTTGATGCCCTGCGGCATAGCATGTTGAGCCTCGTTCAGCGACAGTATCAGTTGCTCAACGATGTGCTGTTGCCGCAATTGGAAAAAGCGGGCGTCCGTTTTCTGCAGAGCGACGATTGGGCCGATGAGCAGCGGCAATGGCTCAAAGAATATTTTTTCGAGCAGGTGGTTCCCGTACTGACGCCGCTAACGTTTGATCCGTCCCGGCCATTCCCACGCGTCCTCAACAAGAGCCTCAACTTCATTATTCGCTTGCACGGCAAGGACGCTTTCGGTCGCCGACGCCATCGCGGCATGGTTCAGGCCCCGCGGTCATTACCGCGAATTATCCGTCTGCCCGAGCACCTGAGCAGTCCGGGCTGTTACGACTTCGTGTCGCTATCATCCATTATTCGAGTGCATGTGGGTGATCTGTTCCCGGGCCTGGACGTCGGCGGCTGTTACCAGTTCCGTGTAACGCGCAACAGCAATCTTTATCTTGACGAAGAAGAAATCAGCGACCTCGTGCATGCGCTCGAAGGCCAACTCGAGGCAAGTCGTTATGGAGCGGCAGTCCGGCTTGAAGTAGGCAACCAATGTCCAGTCGACTTGCAGCAATTCCTGCTCGATCACTTCAACCTCCGCGAACACGACATGTATCTTGTCGATGGGCCGGTCAATCTGAATCGCTTGTCAACGATGTGCGACGTCGAGGGTCGGCCGGAACTTCAGTACCCGCCCTTCATCCAGGGTCTACCGGATGAGCTTCGCGGTAACGAGAATATTTTCTCCCTGTTGTCGAAGAAAAATGTCCTCCTGCATCACCCGTACCAGTCATTTGCACCCACCATTGATTTCATCGGCTCTGCAGCATCCGACGCCGATGTGCTCGCGATGAAGATTACTCTTTATCGAACCGGCCCGGATTCACCGATCGTCGATCATCTGGTCAGCGCAGCTCGCGCAGGCAAAGAGGTAACTGTCATCATCGAACTCATGGCGCGCTTCGATGAGGCAGCCAATATTTCTCTCGCCAATCGCCTGCAGGAGGCTGGTGCGCATGTCGTTTATGGCTTGGTCGGATACAAGACGCACACCAAGATGGCGCTTGTCGTCCGCCGGGAAAATGATGAACTTGTGCGCTATGTGCACCTGGGCACAGGAAACTATCATCACGCAACAACACGCGTTTACACGGATTACGGCTACATGAGCAGCAGCAAGCGACTCGGTGAGGATGTGCACAAAGTTTTCATGCAGCTCACCAGTCTGACCGAAGCGCGCGACATGACGCGCATGTTGGTCGCACCTTTTAGTCTTTACGATGCCCTGATCGACAAGATCAATCGCGAAGCGGAAATAGCACGTTCAGGCGCCCACGGACGTATTATTGCCAAGATCAATGCACTCGATGAACCGGGACTCGTCGATTCTCTGTACGAAGCCTCACAGGCTGGAGTCAAAATCGACCTGATAGTACGTGGCATTTGTTCGCTGCGTCCCGGTGTGCCCGGGCTGTCGGACAATATCAGCGTACGATCAATAGTGGGCCGCTTCCTGGAGCACTCGCGCATTTACTACTTCCGCAATGGCGGCAAAGAAGAGTTCTATTGCTCGAGCGCAGACTGGATGAAGCGAAACCTTCTGCATCGCAGTGAGTCCTGCTTTGAGATTCGGCAGAAGCGTCTCAAAGTGCAGATTCTTCGTGATCTCGAGTTGTTTCTGGCCGATAACTGCCAGGCCTGGCGTCTGCACGGCGACGGTAGTTATGAGCGAATCACTCCGGGGTCTGACGAACGCGTGTCAGCACAGGAAACATTCCTCAAGCAACTAGCACTCCATCCAGGTAATATTGACGGAGTACTGACCGCTCCTGGCTAAGATTAACCTGGCGAATCAGGTCGTAAACGACTGGCCGCAACCACAGGTAGTTTTTGCGTTGGGATTGCGAATGATGAACTGCGCCCCCTGCAGGTCCTCTTTGTAGTCTATCTCGGCACCCATCAGATATTGGATGCTCATTGGGTCCACGAGGAGCATGACGCCCTGATTGGTGACCTGGCTGTCACCTTCCTCGACGTTCTCGTCAAATGTGAAACCATACTGAAAACCGGAGCAGCCGCCACCTGAAATGAAAACCCTGAGTTTCAGCTCTGGATTATTCTCTTCTTTGATCAACTCGCCGACTTTGGTCGCTGCAGCGTCCGTGAAGACGATGGGCGGCGGCGCGGTGGTATCGCCAACGATGGGTGTTTCCGACTGCATGTTCTTAATCCTGTACCTGACTCGCGTATTTTGAATCGACGGCGACAGCTACCGCCTTGTCGATGCGACTCGTCTGCTCCAGCAACGGCGTCTGCCCCGCAGGCTGGTGAACGAGCTTGCCATTGATTTCGGCGCCTATCGCCATTTCGATAAGATTATAATACACATTACCTATGACGCGTGCCGTAGGTCCAAGTTCCACACGTTGGCTCGCGAACACATCGCCGCGAACGATGCCGTGCAATACGACATAAGGCACTGTAACCGCTCCTTCAACGGTACCGTCCTCGCTGATACTAAGCGTCGAGTTACTCTCGGAGTCTGCGCTGACATTGCCTTTGATGGCACCGTCCACATGACACCCGCCCTCGAAGTGCACGTCACCGCTAATCTTGGAGTTGGATCCAACCAGGGTGTCTACGACCGTATGCCTGCGTTCCTTTCGACCAAACATTTATCTCTCCTGATCGCCTGATGCCGACGATCGATTATTTTCAGCCCAGGCTTGTCGCCCAGGAAAAACTCTCTTCGATACTCGATATCGAACGAGTTCTCGAACGTATCTCAATTTTGATGCGTTCAGGTGTAAATCCATCGGGAAGAACGATTTCCCGGTCGAAATCCTGAAAATAGCGAAACGAGAACACCCAGTTGCTGTTTTTCTCCGCTGACAGCAACTGGGAAAAATTATAGGTTGTTGTCGTGCCGTCTTGCACACCCTCGATGGTCAGGGTTACGTTGCCGCTAACCTTGCGGTCATGTTTTAACGACTGCACGAGAACCAGTCGAACATTGTACGCCCGCTCAGTTTGACCTCGAGTCAACTTGAGTTTTTGCACGCGCAACCCGGAGTTGCCGTCCTTAGGCGATATGATGCCACGATAAAAGGCGATCTCGTCACTTTGTTCCTGAATCTTGGCCTGCAATGATACCAGGCTCAATTCGACATCCGTGTACGCCCCACGATCAATATCGCGATGCGTTTCGAGAAGCGTCACCTGTTCATGCAATGACCGGATATCGCTTTCCAGTTGCTCGATGCGATCCTCGAACGCCTGGCGCTCATGCGCCCTGTCAATGATGTTGAAATCAGCTTGAATGCGCCCAAACTCGAATACAAGATAGCCACTCACACCGATCATGATTGCAATAACCACACGCATCATCACGATGCGCCCACGGCTGTGCAACTGTAAACTAGAGCGTTGGGCCACTGGAATCGTCAATCACTGTAAAAACGTTATGTTACGCGGTGACTCGACCAAACAGAAGTGCTGCGCGTCACAGACTTGGCCCCAGGGCGTGACGCGCTTCACAGGTTTGAACACTAAATTTCCCCTGTGGCATGGTTCGCGGGCGTTTCCTGTTGCACACTGCGTGCTCGTTTCGGCAATAGACCGCGTATTTCGATGCTCAATTACTATCTTTGGCTAAAGGGCCTCCACGTCGCCTTCATGGTCACTTGGTTTGCCGGGCTTTTTTACTTGCCACGCCTGTTCATCTATCACGCCAGGGCAGGCGACGCGGCAGGCCGGGATCGATTTTCCATTATGGAAACCCGACTGTTTATTATCATGACGATTGGCGCGGTTCTGACCACGGTCTTCGGCCTCCTGATGCTTAATGTCAATCAGGCGCTTTTCGATATGCGCTGGTTCCAGCTGAAATTGCTGTTGCTCGCAGGCGTCATGATCTATCACTACCGCTGCTATTGCTGGATAGCCACACTGCGCGGGCAGAATCAGGTGCAAGACGACAAATGGTTGCGCTGGTTCAACGAGATCCCGGTCGTTTTGCTTCTTGGCATCATTCTGCTCACCATCGTCAAGCCGTTTTGAACGGCAACGTACACCCGCACCGAGCGTCTTTTCTAGTCGTCTGACTCCTGCGGTCTACGAACCCTGGCGGCGATATCTTTGTCGAACACAGTGCACCATCGCTTCGGCCACCAGCGCGGTCGGGACGGCAGTCCCGGCGGATAGGCCATCGATCCCAGTTCGTGCAGGGCTTGCGCGTAGACACGGCGCTTGAAATAGATCACTTCATTAACGGGCCGCCAATAATCCACCCATCGCACGCGGTCGAACTCCGGTTCCTCGCCGAGGTCGAAGCGCAGGTTTTCGTCTGAGCAGACCTGACGTAGCATGAACCAGCGTTGTTTCTGGCCGATGCAAAGCGGCACACTGTTACGGCGTATGTATTTTCCGGGCAGCCGGTATCGTATCCAGTCCTGCGTGACTCCGAGAAGTTCGACGTCGTCGCGTTGCAGACCAATCTCTTCGCGGAGTTCGCGGTACATGGCATCGACAGGGTCCTCTCCAACGAAAATGCCGCCCTGCGGAAATTGCCAGCCTTTGCGTCCAACACGACCGCCCAGCAGCAATTTGCCGTTGCCGTTTGCCAGAATGATTCCGACGTTGGCGCGGAATCCCTCTGCGTCAATCCAGTCGTTGCCCATCGCAACCGATACAAAAAATCCAAACTTGCAATGACTCTACACCAATCACCGCTATTGACCAGTACTCGGTCCAGGTAGTATTGATGGGTTCAGCGCTCGCAATAATTCGCCAGCGAATCTTGCCAGGGGAGTGTCGCATTGATCACCAGGCGTCCTGCAGCCTTGTTCGCCGGACTCATCGCATTCGCAGGCGGCACGCTCATTGCGGCGCTTGCCGCGGGCAGCGCGGATATCAGTTTTGCTGACATCCTTGCGGCATTGTGGGGTGATGCATCGCCAATGACACAGTCCCTCGTTATCGACTTGCGGCTGCCACGCGCCCTGACGGCATTTGCGGTTGGCGGTCTACTTGCAGTCGCGGGTGTGCTTATGCAGGTATTACTGCGTAACCCGCTCGCCGAGCCCTATATTCTGGGCACCTCCGGCGGTGCCGCCGTCGCTGCACTGCTCACGATGATGCTCGGCCTTGGCAGCCTGATTGTCGATCTCGCTGCCTTCGGCGGCGCGCTGGCCGCGACGCTGCTCGTATTTTCGATCGCTCACGGAACGGGTAGTTGGACGCCGGCACGCTTGCTGCTGACCGGTGTCGTACTGGCAGCCGGGTTCAGTGCTGCGACGACATTGCTACTCGCGTTGAGCCCGGAGGAAAACCTGCGTGGCATGCTGTTTTGGCTCATGGGCGACTTGAGTTTCGCTTTCGAACCCGTACGCAGTCTGTGGTTGCTTATCGCCCTTACGGCTGCGGGGTGTCTGGCAGCCCGGCACCTCAACGTACTTGCGCGTGGCGAGCTACAGGCAGCCATCGTCGGTCTGCCTGTCGTTGGCTTTCGCTACCTCGTGTTCGCGGCGGCATCACTGGCAACTGCGATTTCTGTAACAACCGTCGGCGTCATCGGCTTTGTTGGCCTCGTTGTGCCGCACCTCATACGTCTGGTATCGGGAAGCGATCACCGCATCGTTCTGCCCGCGTCGGCACTCGCGGGCGGCGGCCTGCTCGTCATTGCCGACACGCTCGCCAGAACGATTATCGCTCCCCGGCAACTACCCGTCGGCGCAATTACAGCCGCTATCGGCGTGCCGCTTTTTCTGATCGTGATGAGCCGCAATCGAGAAGTCCGGCATTAGTTCGACGCCGCCGCATCTTAGCTCTCGTCGATGGCGATCTGGTCTCTGCCGTCCGACTTGGCTCGATACAGTGCGACGTCAGCACGCGCGATCAATGAGTCACCAAGTATCTTCAGGTCGTTAGCCTCAGGATCAGGCTGCACGCTGGCTATACCAATTGATGCCGTCATCGATATCGTGTCGCCATTGGGCAGATCGACCGGCGATGCGGCGATCGCTTTACGTACACGCTCTGCCAATCGTTTGCCCGATTCGTTGTCAGTGTTGGGCAGCAATATGACGAATTCCTCACCACCGTAGCGAGCAGCAACATCGCTGGCACGCACCTGCGATTCAATGCGGATTGCAAGTTCCTGCAGGACCGCGTCGCCGGCAGCATGCCCCCATGAATCATTGACTCTTTTGAAGTGATCGACATCGAGCATCAGACACACGAGGTGGGTATTGTCCCGACGCGCCCTTGCGATTTCTTCGTTAACGCGCACTTGTAGATAACGGCGGTTGTACCATCCTGTCAAATAATCGGTGAAACCACTGCGCAGCAGGCGCGCACCGTTGATGGCATTCTCGACACAAAATGACGCAATAACGCCCAGGTGGGCGAGAAAATCGACTGCAAAATCGCCAGTGAAGCGCGCGGCATCCACGCTGCCGAGATTGATGCTGCCAATAAGCTTCTGGCGACGTGACAGCGGAATCATCGCCACACTGGCGAGCCCCGTCGCTGCCGGGAACAGCAGCTGATGATCGCACGCGGCATAAGCACCAAGCCACGGCTGTCGCAGCGCAATGTACTGCGGTGCCATGCCTGTCAGCGACTCAACCATGATGAGATGACCGAAACTTTCGACAGCTGCGCCCGAAGCCTGCAACAAGTGACGAATGTCATGATCCGGGTCACAAAGCACGACGCTGACGTACTGAAGACCGTAGCTTACTTTCAACCCGACAATCATTTCCGTTATCAGCGCTTCAAGGCCTTCCGCCTGCAGCAAGCGCAACTCACGTTGTTGCGACGCGCGCATTTTCTCGTCGTTGCTCACAACCTTTGCCGTGAGCTCCTCAAGTTGCCGTTTCGCCGCGTCGAACTTGGCCGTAAGATCGTCTCCGGGTTGCATCTGATCAGCCTCGCAGAGCCATATACGCCTGACCCTTCTGCATGAGTTCGACGAAGCCCTCCTCGTCTCCGGCCGCGACGACATCACGTATGCGCTGCGACGCCTCGCATAGTGCGTCAAGCGGCTCAAGGCCGAACTTGTTCAGGTTCTGAATCTCGAAATACATGCTGGGATTGTCCTGGGCGACAGCCTCCGAAACAAGCAATTGGGCGTCGAACGTTGTAGACGACATGCGCGCGAGCTTCGGAGCGGCCTCGCCGCTCTCGGCCAATGCCGTGAAAAACGCGATATTCAGTGCATGAGACAATCCCAGGACGTAGGCGATCAGGCGATCGTGGTCGTCGAGCCCCATATCGATCTGCTCAACCATCGTGGCCGCGAACAACTCTTTGGCAGCTGCAGTTGCCTGCGGTGATCCAACATCACAGAAAATCAGGTGGTGGCCAGACAACAGACGGGTGTCGGGGCCATACATCGGGTGTAACGAAGCCACCTGGCAGCCGGCATTGTGGAGCTCATGCAAGCCGTCCAAAAGCGGCGTTTTCAGAGATCCGATGTCGAATACGAGGCCTGTGGGCTTCAGGACCGCGAGTTGTGCCAGAACCCTGCCCGAAATCGACAGAGGCGCCGCAACAACGATGACATCAAAGTCCACGCCCGCATCTGTCCAGTTCCTGAACTGCCCCGGTCCGTCGTCGACGGCCACATCTGCGACCACTGTTGTAAAACCTTGCGACCTGAAGAAGTCAACAAACCAGCCACCCATCTTGCCGGCCCCACCGATGACGAGCGCGCTACGGCCATCTCCCTTGCCTTCAGCAACCACTCGGGCACGTTCCTGGCTGGCCAGCGAAGAGCGTATCAATTGCCGCAGAACATTCTCGGCCAGGTCGGGATCGATGCCCAATTCCTCGGCCTGAACGCGGCTCATTTCGAGTACGTCTTTCTCGCGCGCATAATCCCTGGTCCCGGTACCCATCGAATGCTTATGGCGTCCGATTACACCGACGACGCGTTGCCGCTCGGCAATCAATTCGATTAGCTGCCGGTCGACAACCGAAAGATCTTTTCGAAGTTCATCAAGGCTCATCATGTTCGTCTACGGCGCCCGCAGGGCTGCATCGAACCTGTTTTACACGAACCAACTCTAAACACAAGCCGCTGTTTTTGCATTCGCGACACAATGTGAATTGCTTACAAAGTCGAGGCCATGCATTGCAACTGTTGCTATTTCGGCAATCGTGCGAATATCGACCGCAGGCCACTTGTGAAATCACTAACCGGAGTCAAGAAACGATGAAGACACGTGCTGCGGTCGCCTGGGAAGCGGGCCGGCCACTTGAAATTGAAACGATTGACCTGGACGGCCCAAAGGAAGGCGAGGTATTGCTGCGGAATGTTGCGACCGGTGTCTGTCACACGGATGCATTCACATTATCAGGCGACGATCCTGAGGGTATCTTTCCGGCCGTGCTTGGCCACGAAGGCGGAGCGATTGTCGAAGAGATCGGCGCCGGTGTTACATCACTGCAGGTCGGCGATCACGTGATCCCCTTGTATACGCCGGAGTGCGGCGAATGTGATTTCTGCACCTCGGGAAAGACCAACCTCTGCCAGGCAATCCGTGTTACGCAAGGCCAGGGGCTGATGCCTGATGGCACGTCGCGTTTCTCGTCGAACGGCAAAACTGTGTATCACTACATGGGGACATCGACATTCAGCGAGTACACGGTATTGCCTGAAATTGCGGTGGCGAAAATCAGCGATAAGGCGCCACTTGAGAAAGTCTGTTTGTTGGGCTGCGGTATTACAACGGGAATCGGCGCAGTATTGAACACGGCCAAGGTTGAGCCTGGTGCGACCGTGGCAATATTTGGTCTCGGCGGTGTTGGTTTGAGCGCCATTCAGGGTGCGACGATGGCGAAGGCGGGTCGCATCATCGGAGTCGATATAAATTCCGATAAATTCGAGCTCGCTACCCAGCTTGGCGCGACAGACACAGTCAATCCGAATGATCACAGCGCATCGATACAGGAAGTTATTGTCGACATGACCGATGGCGGCGTCGACTACTCGTTCGAGTGTGTTGGCAATGTCAATTTGATGCGCTCCGCGCTCGAGTGTTGTCACAAGGGTTGGGGTGAATCGATAATTGTTGGGGTTGCCGGTGCGGGTCAGGAAATCTCGACCCGGCCGTTCCAGCTTGTGACCGGACGTGTGTGGCGTGGCACAGCATTTGGCGGCTGTCACGGTCGTTCACAGTTGCCCGGCATGGTCGATCAATATATGAACGACGAGATCAAGATCGATGAATTCATCACGTTTACGATGCCACTCGAAGACATCAACAAGGCATTTGATTTGATGCATGAAGGCAAGAGCATCCGTTCCGTTATTCATTATTGACTGTGCACCGTATAGCAGCGGGGCTTGTCAGTGACTAGAGTCGCTGTCGCAACCACATCGCAACTTGCAGCGGATGCAGCGAGCGAGATCGCCTCGTATGGCGGTAACGCGGTGGACTGCGCCCTGGCGGCAGCATTATTGTCGATGAACACAGAGCCGGGCGTCTGTGCCATGGCCGGCAGCGCCTACGTGACGATCTGGGCACCTGGCGCCGATCCAGTGACCATCGACGGCAACACCGCCATTCCCGGTCTCGGGTTGCACGACGACGAACGCGGCCGCGGTGCGGTGAGCGTCACGATGAATTACGGTGGCGGCATCACAACTCTTGTAGGACCGGGCTCCGTTGCCGTACCGGGTACGCTCGCCGCGATCGAGCGTGCGTGGCAGTTGTTTGGTCACGCCCGCTGGCAGGAGTTGTTCGCTCCGGCTATCACCGCAACGCGTGACGGCTTTCCCCTGTCCTCCGCATGTCACTACTACCTCGGATATTCGGGCGAGAGCGTCTTTGGCCGCAGTGATGACGGTTTCTTCTCAGTGCACACGAGTAACCGATCGTTGCGAGATCCGGGAAGTTTGATAGTGATCCCGCATCTCGCAGAGACGCTGTCCGCGATCGCGGCAGACGGCGCACGAGTCTTCTATGAGGGCCCTCTTGCGGCAGCAATGACAGCGCATGTTCGCGAATCTGGCGGTGCGCTGACAGCAGCAGACCTCAGCCAGTACGAGGCCATTGAGCGACCATCACTGATTGTGAATGTAGGGCCATGGTGCATTGCCAGTAACCCACCACCCGCCATCGGTGGATCGGTTTTGGCCGCAATGCTGTTGGCCTGCGCCGACATGCCGCAACAGGAGTGGGGCAGTGACTCGTTGTTGCATCTGATCAATGTGCAGCGCGCAGTGCTCAACTTTCGCAAGCATCAACTCGACCTCGCCAACGATATTGGCGCCAGCGCAGCGCAATTGCTTGAGTCGGCGCGAAGTGGCCAGTTACTCGCTGAGTGGACGTCGTCATCCACGGTGCATACCTCGGCCGTTGATGACGATGGCATGGCCTGCGCTGTAACCGCCTCGTCAGGCTACGGTTCGGGTGAAATGCCCGCAGGCACAGGACTCTGGCTCAATAATTGTCTTGGCGAGATTGAATTGAATCGCCGCGGCCTCGATGCGGCGCCGCCGGGAGCGCGTCTGCCATCGAATATGGCACCCAGTGTCGCGCGCCATGAGGGTACGGTCATCGCCGTCGGCTCCCCCGGCGCTGATCGCATTACGACGGCGCTGCATCAGTTCTTCATTCATCATTTGCAGATGGATTTGCGGCTCCAGGATGCCATTGCACATCCACGTGTGCATGTCGACACAAGTGGCGGGGCTGAGCGGCTTATGGCGGAGCCCGGGCTCGACCTCCCCGACGTCGGCATTCCCGTGCAGATCACATCCAGACTCAGCATGTATTTTGGCGGCGTCGGCGCTGCCCGTTTCGACAGTCGGTCGGGTTTCGAGGTCGCCGCCGATCCGCGGCGCGAAGGCGGCATCACTGTCGCTAACGGGTGATCCGACGCTGTCGATTTGATAGTCTGCACCTCGTACCCTCAGCATTGACCGCCAGGGAGCGGAGATTTTCGTGACCAACCCTTACCTTGCACCGCGACTGCCTGATGAGCTGCCATCTGACCCGATGCACTGGGCCGAGGCTTGGATCGAGGCCGCAGCAGAACAACGTGTGACTCGCAATCCGAACTCGATGACCATTGTCACGGTCGGCGACAACGCTGTGCCATCGGCACGCATTGTCCTTTGCAAGTCGTTCATCGCCGACCCCGGCTATCTCGTTTTCTACACGAACTACAAATCGAACAAGGTGCGTGAGCTTCTGCAAAACCCGAATGTGGCCGTTGTCTTTCACTGGGATACCCTGGGCCGGCAAATCCGCATCGAAGGCCAGGCTGTCCGTTCGCCGGCGAATGAAAGTGATGAGTATTTTGCGAGCAGAGACTGCGGCAGCCAGATCGGCGCCTGGGGAAGCGATCAGAGCGCACCGCTCGAATCGCGACAAGCACTGATTGCTCAGGTCGCCGAAAGAGCACTCAAATTCGGCGTCGATGTCGCCCACAACAGGGAGTTGACCGTTGCCAGGGACCAGCCGACAATTCCCAGGCCACCGCACTGGGGCGGCGTGCGTGTCTGGGCGAGCCATGTCGAATTGTGGCTCGAAGGAACGGATCGAATACACGATCGTGCCCGCTGGGAGCGTTCGCTCAGCAAGAACGATGACGACACATTTACAGTCGGTGCCTGGACAGGCACGCGGCTGCAACCTTGATAACTCCCCGGCCCAGGTGCATAGCGGCGTTGTTGCTGTGGTTTTTTGCGGGCGTCGCCCCGGCCCAGATCACGCTGACCGAAGGCACAAATTTTTCGGTTGACGCCGCACACGACGGCCGGCTTGCGATTGACCTGCTAGGTGGCATCTGGATAGTGCCTGCGGCCGGTGGCGTCGCCAACGTGATCGCGACCGGGCTCTTGCCCGCGCGTCGACCGCGCTGGTCTCCCGCGGCGGACACTATCGTGTACCAGGCGCGGACTGTGCGTCACGATCAGCTCTGGCTATACCAATTTGCCGATGGCTCTGCGCAAAATATCAGCGATGGTCAGTTCTTCGACCAACACCCCGACTGGCATCCAGGCGGGGAACGCCTCGTCTATTCGTCGGACCGCAGGGACTCGGGTTTCGACCTGTGGGAACTTGACCTCGAAACACGTCTGAGCTGGCGCATTACTCACATTGAAGGCGACGAGACTGAGCCCGCGTGGTCAGCAAACGGTCGTGACCTCGTCTACATTCATCGTCGCACCGATCAATGGTCCGTCATGTTGCGGCGCCACGGGCAGACTGATCAAGTCCTCGAGACCTCGACATCGCGATTGTCATCGCCCCAATGGCGTCCTGACGGCAGTCTGATTACATTTATGCGACATGCCGCTGATGGCCTGTCGATCGACATGATTATCCTCTCCGATCCGCTTTTAATTCGTCCGTTCATTACCGGCGAGGACTTCTTCGACGCCCCGGTCACATGGCTCGACCGAAAGCAGTTGCTATATCCGGCGAATGGAGTGATTCGAAAGCGAAATTTCGATTCCTGGACGTCGGCGACACTGCCGTTTCGCGTGACCGTGAGTGGCAACAAATCGCAGCAGAAGGCGACGCGCCGACTGCGTGAGCTACCGTTGATCGACACGCCACCGGGTCAACTTGTCATTCGCACAGCGCGATTGATCGATGGCATCGGCGGTGGCTACCAGCACGATCTCGACATCGTCATAGAAAGTGGTCGCATCATAGCGGTCGAACAGCGACGCAAGAGACCGGGATCGATCGTAGTCGACATGGGTGATCTGACCGCGTTACCCGGCTATGTCGACTTCTACGCATCTTTGCCGGCCGAACACGGCGAAGCACTCGGCCCACTCCTGTTGTCCTACGGCGTAACAACGATTATCGCCGAATTTGCCGAGAGCGAATCTTTAAATGAGCGTTGGTCCGGCAAGGAAATGCCCGGCCCGCGAGTGCTGCGCGCGGCCGACATATCATCGGCCCAATCTGGCGATAACTCACTATGGCTGGTGACCATCGCCGGTGACCTGGCGGCCGGCGTCGAGCGCCGTTCGCGTGTGGCCGACTGGCTGTCTGTCGGCGTGCCGATACTCGCCGAGAACTGGCAGGTCGGCCTCGGATCGGGGGCTACGATGTTGTTGGGTGCTGAGTCGCTGCCTGCTTCGCCGCGCGGTGAACGCTACGACGATATTCAGCTTGCAAACGGCGCCAGTGCCATGACGATCGTGTCCGGACTCGCCGATGCCAGGACCCCCGGCCTCGCGGCTTTATTGCTGTCTCGCCAGGCAAAATTGCTCGATCGCTCAGCAGCCGCAATTCGCCGCTTTACCGAACGTCCAATACTCGCCGCGGCCTCATCCACGGTTGTACTCGGCAGCAAGCCAAACGGCTTGCCGCCTGGCATTGCACTTCACGCAGAATTTCGGGCACTCGCTGACGCCGGCTTGACGCAGGAACAGGCTTTACGCGCGGCGGGCATCAACGCGGCGAATGCGCTTGGCCTTGGACGGCAGCTCGGCCGCATCGCACCGGGTAGCGTCGCCGACCTGGTACTCGTCGATGGCGATCCGCTGGCCAACATCAATGACGCGCAAAAAATAGTCGCGATCGTCCGCAACGGGCGTTTTTACAGCACGATCGGACTGATTGAGCGTGCGCAGGCGGCCGCAAACGTCGAATAAATTGACAACACACGTAGAAAACTGGCCCGCATATCCCATAATTAGCAAATTGCGAATATTTGAGATTCCACCTGCCGAACCAGATCTGCCATCCGCTTTTTACTTTTGAGCAGAAAGTCTTTTAATCTCAATAGTTTAGAAAATATATCTTCGATTTTGCATGATATACAACGCGGCAATTATGTCGGATTTTTTTACAAAACCCGTCAAATGTTGCGCGGGTGGACGAGTCCATTGACGCTAAATCCTTGAATTCGCGTTACCTAAATCGAAGTTGGCACAGGTCTTGCTTTTCATACCCTGCCCAAGCGAAGTGTAACTGCACTTGGTAACGCAACAACGGCTACAAACAGGATTTAGACGCCAGAAGAATAACAATTATAAAAACAAGAAGATCCGGATCCAATAATAATAATAATTTAGGAATGTATCCGGTTACCGAATTCGCAGTTACCTCTCTTAATAATAAGAAGAGCTATTGGCCCCGCAGCTTCCGCTGCGGGGCTTTTTAATTGTCCTGGGCACTTTGTACCGCTGCATCGGTCCCATAACGGACAATAATGAATCTGCACATCGTGCAGGAGCTATGATGAACAAGACAATCGCCACATTCTTACTCGCTTTTTTGCTAGTCGCTTGTGGCCAGCACAACCATGGTCATGTAGTCCATGGTGCCGAATCCCACGATGTCGACCCGGCAATCTATGCAAGTGCGCTCGCAAATCCGGCCAGAAGCGATGCCGATCGCGCGCGTGATGCGGGCCGTAAACCGGCCGAGGTTCTGAAATTCTTCGGCATTACGCCCGGCATGAAGGTCTTCGATATGTTCTCCGGCGGCGGCTATTACGCCGAGATTCTCACGCACGTCGTTGGCGATACTGGTCTGGTCGTCGCGCACACCAACGAGACGTCTCTTGGATACGTCAGTGACGAGTTCAACGCACGTTATGGCGACGACCGGTTGCCGATTGTCGAGATACTCATGGCGGAGAATAATGAGCTCGAACTCGAAGTGGAGCAATTCGACGCCATCATCCTGGTGCTCGGCTATCACGATCTCTATTGGGTGGCTCCGCAGCAAGGCTGGCCAAAAATCAACGTTACTCAGCTGCTCGCTGAGTTGCATGGCAGCCTGAAACCAGGTGGTATTCTGGGCATCATTGACCATTACGCTGATACCGGTGCGCCCCGAGAAACCGGTGGTACCTTGCATCGCATCGGCCCGAGTATCGTAATCACCGAGCTCGAAGCCGTTGGATTCGAACTCGAGGCCAAGAGTGATTTGCTGCGCAATATGCAAGACGATCATAGCAAGGGTGTTTTTGACCCGACCATTCGGGGCAGGACGGATCGGTTTATGTTGCGGTTTAGAAAACGGGGATAGCAATTCCCGACACCGCGCTTGCGGCGCGGAAGTGCCCGGCTTAGGCTAACACCGCCCTTGGATCGGAGGACGGCGATGCGATTTGCTTACATGATCATGCTTTGCATGGCGCTATCGGCCTGCGGTGCCCCGCAGGCCTCTTTCGAAGAAGCTACGATCACCGAATTGCATGATCGCATGCATCGCGGCGAGCTAAGCTCCGAGCAACTTGTCAGTTGGTACCTCGATCGAATCGAAGCCATCGATCGCAATGGACCGACACTGAATTCGATTATCGAGCTCAATCCTGACGCGCTGTTAACGGCGCGTGCGCTTGACGAAGAGTGGCAGAAATCCGGACCGCGCGGCCCAATGCACGGCATTCCCGTAGTACTCAAAGCGAATATTGGCACTGCTGATCGTATGCACACGACAGCCGGATCACTTGCTCTGGAACACCACATTCCCAGTGAAGACGCGTTTCTTGTCAGTCGATTGCGTGAAGCGGGAGCTGTAATTCTTGGCAAGGCCAACCTGAGTGAGTGGGCGAATTTTCGTTCGACACTTTCGTCGAGTGGCTGGAGCAGTATTGGCGGCCAGACCCGAAACCCGTACGACACGGCACGCAACCCGTGTGGCTCGTCGAGCGGCTCAGCTGCCGCGGTCACCGCGAACCTGACCGTCGTCGCTGTCGGCACCGAAACCGACGGCTCGGTCGTCTGTCCATCCGGCATCAACGGCATCGTCGGCATCAAGCCCACTGTCGGTCTGATCAGTCGCAGCGGCATTATTCCGCTTGCCCACAGTCAGGATACGGCGGGGCCCATGGCCCGATCGGTTCGCGATGCCGCGATTCTACTCGGCGCGATGACCGGTACCGATCCTGACGACCCCGCGTCCGCGCGCGCCGCAACGCAGGCTGTAAGTTACACCGCTAACCTGACGGCCGATGGCCTCACTGGTAAACGAATTGGCGTCATCCGTTCTTACTATGGCGCAGACACCAATCCAGGCGTGGAAGCAATATTCGAATCCAGCATCGAGGTGCTTCGCGATCAGGGTGCAGAAATCATCGATGCAATCACAATCGATACGACCGGCATGAACGACGCCGAATACGAGGTATTGTTGTACGAATTCAAAACCGATCTGAACTTGTACCTCGAGCAAACCCAGGCACCGATGAGTTCGCTAGCCGAGATCATCGCATTCAATGACAGTAATGCGGACACGGTAATGCCGATATTCGGCCAGGAAATTCTGCTGAGCGCGCAAGAGAAAGGCCCGCTTACCGACGATGACTATCTGACGGCGCTTGCCGAAAGCAAGCGCATAGCGACAGAGGGCATCGACAATGCGTTACACGAACATGATCTCGACGCTTTGATTGCGCCGACGAATGGTCCCGCGTGGCTGACCGATCATGTCAATGGCGACAGTTTTCACGTCGGCAGCGCATCTTACGCCGCTGTGTCAGGCTATCCCAACGTTACGGTGCCGGCCGGTATGGTCTCGGGCTTGCCGATCGGCCTGTCCTTCATCGGTGCACCGAATACTGAAAAGATGCTGATCGAAATGGCTTACGCGTTTGAGCAAGCGACCGCGGCCAGGCGCATGCCCGAACTCTGACGAGCGTCACAATTTGTCACCACATCATGTTCGCATTGTAATTTTTGCGACCTGGTCTGCGCCCGCGCCGCTTCGACAGTGGCTTAATCGGTGCATCGTCTTTGCTGGATTCCCCGGTCTATGTTCAAAGCCATCCGCATAGCCGTGCTGCTGTTCATCCTGTTCTTCGTGGCAGTCAACACCTGGCTGACACAGGCTCGCAGCACGGACTGGAACAACAGCTTGTGGGTCAAGATATACCCGATCAATGCTGACGGCAGCGATGCAAGTGCGAAATACATCAGCAGCCTGAAGATAGATGACTTCACCGCGATCGAGACATTTATTGCGCGCGAATCGGCACGCTATGGCAAAAAGATCAGTCGCCCCGTACGCATCGAGCTCGGTCGGCAAATCAACGACCAACCCCCGGAGTTGGATGCGGGCTCTGGGCCGCTCAGTCTCATGCTCTGGTCCCTCAAGATGCGTTGGTGGGCGTCGAGTACTGCGGGCAAGCAGGATTCGATCGAGCCAGACGTTCGCATTTTTATTCGTTACCACCGCCCTGACCGGCAGTTTGTCCTGGAAAACTCCGTTGGTCTGCAAAAAGGCATGGTCGGTATCGTCAACGCCATCGCCAGTCGCCATCACCGAGGCAGTAACAACGTAATCATTGCCCACGAGTTCCTGCACACGCTCGGTGCTACCGATAAATACAATCCTGCCAACGGGCAGCCAACAGTGCCCGAGGGCCTGGCCGAGCCCGATCGCAGTCCCTTGTATCCACAAAAGTACGCCGAAATAATGGGCGGCCGGATTGCGCTTG
>JACZSM010000097.1 GCA_022574185.1 Pseudomonadota bacterium | reverse complement strand
TCACCGACTCGACAATAACTTCCGAATCAGTCTCTTCCCGCCCTCTGAGGCGATCGACTGACTCAAGCAGAGCGATCAAATCCCAGTTCGCAAGACCAATGGACTGCATTGCTGATTCAGTGACCGGGGAGACGTCGGATGTTTGGCCCCCGATCGCCGTCGCGATCGACTCAATAACACTGGACACGTCTGACGAGGGAATGCCGACAGCAACGGATTCAATTGCCGAAACTACGTCGGTGAACGAATACGCGACTATTGCGACATTCAACGCTATCAATTGAGCCGACCACGCCCCGGACTTCGACGATGTTGCAGATTTTGCTCCGGACGCACCTGCTGAAGCCTGGAGGGCGTCTGCGCCTTCGGATTTGATTTTGCTGCTTCCAGATTGGGCGAAGTCGTACCGCTCGGCCATTCCTGAAGGTGGAGTCCAGGTCCCATTATTGAGAAGCGAGTAGAGGCCGACAAGCATTTCGTCGTTGCTCGCCGTGGTGACCGAGGCGGCTGTGACGCTAGTGCCGCTCCCAGTTTGCCCGCTCGATGCGTCGATCGGGGAAGCGTTGTCGACGCCTGCGTAGGTACTTATTGCACCGGTGCGAGCTGTGCTGCCGGAAATCGTGAACGTGTAGTTTGCCGGCTCAGAACCACCCGCGACCAAATAGTAACTTGCCAGTGCGATGGACGTGCCGTTGTCGGTCCGCCTTATCAGCGTCCATCCTCCGGGCGGCGTTACTGAGATGCCTGTGCCACCGTCAACACCAATATGAGCGATGAGTACATCAGTATCCGCAGTGCCAATCGGTTTGTCGATTATCAGGTTGCCCGATGTCGCAGTTGCCGTCGCAGACGCAACATACGAAACTGCTGCGCTCAGTTGCTCGATCAAGGCCAGACCGGCCACTGTTGCCAGTATTGACGCGATCACCGATGCGATCAGATGGAGTATGACCTGACGGCGAATTCGATTTGGGTTGAAGATAAACGAGTACTTCGATCCGCGACTCGTCGACGGCAAGGCGCCGTTGCTTTACGAGTATGAGAACCAGCTCGACACGATGCAACCCGTCAAGGATCTGATTGAGCGCGGCGTCAACGTGCATTTCGAAGGCAGCGACGGGTCCAACCATCCCATGACGATTATCAAGTGGGCCGTGACACGCCGCGATGATCAGGGACGAGTTATTGCTCCGGAACAGGCAATCGATCGCAAGACTGCGTTGCGCATGATCACCTGGAATGCGGCGCGCTTTGTTGGTGAAGAGGACAACCTGGGCTCGCTCGAGCCGGGTAAATGGGCCGACTTTGTCGTGCTGAACGGTGACTTCCTTGGCGTGTCCGACGACGAGATAGACACGTTGCACATCGACCTGACTTACGTGGCTGGCGGGCTGGCCTACGATGCCAGACTGTGGCAGTGATCGACGCTTTGCGCCTAACATGTTGGTTGTTAGCAATCCTCGCAGCCGTAGTATTACCCACGACCGCCTATCCCGGCGACGAAGACACAAAACCCGCTTATATGATTTACATCGATCCGGATACGGGAAAATACACGACCGAGGACCCGGACGCCGGCAGCACGAACGCCCCCGTTGTCCCTGCCAGGCCAGCGTCCGGGGATAGCAATCCAGGTTCGCCATTGTTCATCGTAATTGGCGGCGCACTTGCCGTGTTGCTCGTGGGCGTCATGCTCAAACGTCAACGCAGACAACACTCGAAACAATAATGAACCTGATTGCAAAAATTAAAATGACGACGGCGGCGCTGGTTACCGGCTTGCTGGCGTGCGTCCCAATATATGCGGAGTACATGCCACCATCCAGCGTGCCGGTCGAAGACATCGTTGCGGCATCCAATGAACTGCTGAACCGACCGGACATTCCGGTGCGCGGCGACAACGGCTTTGTCGAAGACATCATCCGCATCGAGGTCGCGGAGATGGAATGGGACCTTGGCATGTCGGTGCACGAACCCGTGGACGTCTCGCGCATCGCCGTCGGCTCTGACGGCAAGAAAGTCGGAATCTTTCTGCTACACGGTGGATCTGGTGACTTCAAGGGGATGCATCGCCAGGCGCGTATGTTGTCGCAGAAACTCGGATACAAAGTTGTCGCGATGAGTTATCCGGGCCGGCACGCATTTCACACGGAATCGCGCGATTGGCCCGGCAAGAATGTTCGCGATGATGGCTCTGTACGCACACCGATCTGGCTGCGCGGCGAGGAGATAACGCGCGATCAATACGACATCATTCTCGATACGGGACAGCGGCCACGTTACGGAACGCGGCGTCTAGCGAAAGCCAAACCGGGCACGAACTTCTACTATCGAATGGCAGGCTGGCCACTCGCGCTCGAGGCCGGTGGGATTGCGGCGATGCGGAAACATTTCCCCGCGGACGAATATTCGATTTACTTGCACGGACATTCAACCGGAGGGCCGCTCGTCAATATGCTATCGCAACGCGTGCCCAACGTTGTCGGTGTGCTGGCGATCGAGAACTCGCCGTTTGGTTATATTTATCGTGCACAGTCCGCTTGGGGAGGTCAGCTTGGCAAGATCGGCGATTTCGATGTGCCGGACGAAGCAATACTGCTGCCATCGCGATCGGATCCGTTCGACGAACTTTATATTCGCAGCTGGCGAGATTCAGCCCGTTACGTCGGTCCCGAGTTGTTGGGCAGTGAGGGGCCGCAGGCATTGATGCGGCTACCGATGGTGATGGAAGACATTCTTGCAGATTGGGAGCGCTCGCAGAAACGGCCGCAATTCAAGGCGGAATACGTCATCACGCATGGAATCGAAGCGTCGATGACAGCGGCCGCAAAGGCGACGGCGAAACGCCTTGAACTTGATGCCGACGAGACGGCTGCGCTTGTGGATCACTACGTTGGCCTGACGCGCGAGCTCAGTGGGCCGGGCGTCAAGCCGGTGCCTCCGGTCATGTTCCAGATTTCCGCATTCAGTCGCGACCACAGTCGCGCGGTTTACGAGCAGGTGACGATTCCGATGTATGAAGCAATGGACCCGGCGCCGAAATATTCACTAACGCAATTCATGGCCGGAAAGCATGGCTACATGGCGCGAGATGAGGAGCTTGGATTGCCGTCGGGTATCGGTCCGGCCGTGTTCCTGCAATGGGACGAAGCGATCAAAGGCGGCTGGTTCATCACCAACTAATTGTGGGCCGTGGGAAGAGGCATCTTGCCGCGGCATGTGGGAGGGCCTTCCAGGCCCGACAGGGATCACGGCAAGATGCCGCTCCCACGAAAACTGCTCCCATTATCAGTTTTCGACATCCTCCTTCCACCACTCGGGCAGAATAAGATAAGGATATTCGTGCACTTGCCGAACCAGCCCGGCTCGAACTGGATTTTGTAGCACGTACCGAATCTTCAAACGATAATCCTCATCGTCGCGCAATCCGTGATCGTGGTATCCGTCCTGCCACACTGGTGGAATGACACCCGCTGCAACAAGCTGCCTGGCACTGAAACTCTTCAGTGAATGCATGACCTGCGACAAAGTACTTTCGCCCAACTCGCCGACGACATGTAGGTGGTCTGGCATAACGACCGCTGCATCAATGAGGAACCTGCCCGCGGATCGAAGCCACCGAACTGAATTGAGCACGATAGTCGCGTTGTCATCGTCAGCGAATATTGGTCGCCGGCCAGAAACCGATGTCGTCAGAAAATAATAATGACCGGGATGCGAGTAACGACCCTTGCGAAGATTTCTCGAGTGCGGATCGGCACAGACCATGAGGGGATTGTAAATGTGATCGCATAGATTGCACGATCAAATATTGGGTAAAAGTTACTAATTTGCGTGACATTCGCGGCAAGATGCCGCTCCCACGGTTAGGTCGCGGCAAGATGCCGCTTCCACGGTTAGGTTGCGGCAAGATGCCGCTTCCACGGTTAGGTCACGGCAAGATGCCGCTTCCACGGTTAGGTCTCGCGGTAAGGTGCCGTTCCTACGACCTAGGGGGCAGTTAGCCATCGGAGAGCGGCGACGAGGCCGCCAGCCAGTTCGCGCGGTTTCTCGATGTGGCCGTAATGCGTCATCGGTACGTCGAACACCAAAACGCGAATTGGGATACCGGGATTCGCATCACGAAACTCGGTGGAAATGATAACTTCACGCGCTTTGCTGGGGTCCTCGTTCCAATGGCCTGTATCGAGTTTAGCGGTTGTCCAGATCATTTTCTTATAGCCAATCACCGGTGAATTCATCGTACTGAAAAGATCGTCAATAACTTCCTGAGCCTCAATGCCATAAGGATTATCTGCGAGCGTATCGCGGATCTGCGTCGAAACTTCCGGCAGCAGATTGATCGCGCTTGAATGCTCGATGTCTTGCAGCGGCTGCTTGAACTGTGCCCGACGGTGCGCCTCTGCCCCCATCCAGTCCGCGGCGATTTCCTGTCGTGGCTTGGCCGGATCCCAAAACGGATTCCAAGGTCCTAAATAACCACGCGAATATTGGTCGGGCGTGCGTGCGCGCAGTTTCGTCACGTGCAGGTAGTCATCGATTGAACGCACGCCGCGAAAATCGCGCATCGACTTGAGCCCGGCGGGTCCGCCCGTTCCCCAACCCATGGAGAGGCCACGGTTCTTTTCGGCGAGCGCGTCCTTAAGGATGAATTGCACTTCGCCGCCGGTCGAATGTCCGATGACTACGGCTGGTCCCGGCACGACTTCGTCAATGATTGCCCTGACACCGTCAGTCACAACGCGAAACGTGTATACCGCATTGCGTATTCTCGCTTCCTCGGCAGATACGTCACGGTCGAGCAGGTAGCCCGGTATTCGCTCGCCGAATTGCAAATTGGTCCAGCCGCCATGCCGGTAGTTACCCGGAATCGAAAGCAACAGAACCGGGACTCGCTGGGCAAGGTACTGCCCAAGTCCGGGGCGGTTCTTAGGGTCGATAAAAAATTCGTACCAATTTGCGCCGCCGCCGTTAATGATGACCATGGCCGGCACGTCGGGTAGCGGATCGCGGGGCGTCAAATGCAGGCCGCTGATGTCCCAGTTGAGTCCGTAGGTATTGAAACGAACCTCGTGCCAGCGTGCTGTGTAACCAAGCGTCTTCGGTGAAATTGATTCGAGGTCACGCGGATCGAATGCGCCGCCGGGTGCCGCATTAGCGAGATCTGTGACGGCCGCGCCGCCGTCGGGCAGGTCCCAACCGAGTTCTTCGAAGAGTTCTTCCGAGACGAGGTGATAAGGTGCGTCATCGGCGAGTAGCGCAATTACCTGCTCTTCAGCGGTTGGTGGTTCGGTGCAGCCCACCAGTGCCAGCCAAAACATGATCCCGCAAGAAATGCTGACAAGCAGATCGCTCTTCTCGTTTATTAACATCGTTAAAGATTGAGCCTTCATCGTGAAGAGCGCTGCAGTTTAGCATTTAAGGGCATGTGGGATCGTTGATCGTTTCATTGCAAATGAAAGCGAACATACGTCACCAATAAACATGCAGTATTGTGTGGCGTTGTATTATCGGCACTGCGGAGACACCACCAATGAAACTCACGCGCCTGTTGCTATTGCTCGTGGCACCTGCTCTTGCACAGGGTCAGGATTTGCCCGAGGAAATAATTCGTTACGCGGACTTTGTGTTTTTCAATGGCCAGGTGTTGACGGCAGACGCTGACCGATCCTTCACTGTTGCTGATGCCGTTGCGGTTCGCGACGAAAAAATACTGGCCGTTGGTGCGAACGAGCGAATACTCAGACTGGCCGGGCCGGAGACAAGGCGCATCGATCTTCGTGGT
>JACZSM010000096.1 GCA_022574185.1 Pseudomonadota bacterium | reverse complement strand
ACATCGAGGCGAATTGCCTGTGATTGTTCCATCCTGAGCATCAAAGAGGCCGCAAACGGCGAACCGTTGTCCATTGGACGCAAAACACGCTCCATTCCACCGGCATTGCACCGTGCTTTACGCTTTCACGACAAGGGATGTCGTTTTCCGGGCTGCACGAACCATAAATTCGTCGATGGACATCACATCGAGCACTGGGCCGATGGCGGTGAGACGAGTCTCGACAATCTCGTGTTGCTGTGTCGACGCCATCATCATCTCGTGCACGAAGGCGGTTTCGCGTGCGAGAAGTCCGATCATGGCGAGATCATTTTCAGAGATCAGCGACAAAAGCCGCTGCCAACCTGGTCCGCACTGCCCACGATCGACGATGTCGACCTCAAAGCATGGATGGATCGCGAGTTCTTCGAGCACGACATCAACTCTGATACCCCTGCCGCGCAGTGGTATGCCGGCGATCGCATGGATTGGGATCTCGCGGTCGCTAGTCTTTTTAATTAGAAAGAGTAACGGCAGTGGGCTTCTACAGCGGCCGCCCACATTCCCACAATTATTTTCGGAGATTATTCCAGATACCAACGCCGCCAAGGGTCGCAACTGCGATCAACACCCACGCTGGCATGGACAGCCCCAGCAATTGCCAGTGGATATCCGCACATTCGCCGGAGCCCGTGAATGCCATGCGCAGCGCATCGCCAAGCGGAAAATTGTCGAGCATGTAGCCCAGACCGGGCCCGCAGGACGGTACTTCGTCAGGCGGTATGTTTTGCAACCATACATGTCGACCGGCAACCCCCGCACCGCCAGCCGTGACGAGTGCCAGCAGTCCGACGTATACGCGGCTGCCCCAAGCTGATGGATTGTGCAATGTGGCCAGCAAGAACACGATGCCAAGACCGATGACCGCCACACGTTGAAAAATGCACAGCGGACAAGGGTCGAGGTACAGTTGGAACTGCGCATATAACGCATACGCCATCATTCCCGCACACGCCAGAAAACCAGCCAGATTAACGAGGCGTTTGTCAGGAATAGTCATGATTGCTTAGTTTGATTTTCCAAAAATTGGTTCAATCGAAATTGAATTCAACATCAATCTGGACGCGATTGTAGTCGTGCTCAATTCCCTGGAATCTGTCAACGCTGTTCCGGTAATACGTGCCACTGAGGGTAATCGTATCAGTCACGGCAATCTTGCCTTTGAATACATGCCCGGACAAGTCCGTGCCGCCGCCACCGAAGTCCGAGTCAATGATCGTTCCAACCACGGCGTCCGCTTCAATGTCCCGATAGATCCAGATGAATTCCTTGTCGCCCTTGGTCTTGGACGCGCCAAACCTGGCACCGACCGCATAAGCGGTGTCTTGTTCACTGGCTGCGTTGTTTCGCAAGAGATGTAAAAAAACGGACAATGGCCAATCACCGACATTCGTATCCAGTTGCGCGAACAACTCGACATCCTCATAGCCGACCACGTAGTTGCCCTCGAGGTCGACTGAGTTGCCCCTTGGTCCCGCGTCAAAAAACGGTTTATTGCCCACCATATTGGTAAATGCAAAATAGCCGATACCGGCCGTTAGTTTGCTGGCATCGCTAACGTTGAATTCAGCGCCGACTTGCGCCGCATATAGCATTGAATCAGCACTTGAAGACCGTTCCTCTATCAAAAATCCGGCCACGGTAGCGAAGAACTTGCCCGCGTGGTATTTGGCTGCTAGCCCTTCAGGGTTGAGGTCACCATCCCAGATCAATGCCGAACCGCCTACCTTGTAAAATGGATTCTTCATCTTGCCGCCGATGACATGCAGCCGGGATGCAGCAGCCCAGTCCACGTAGGCCAGGTCGAAGCCAATATTCTCAATCTGAAATCCGCCATCGAATGTCACGTTCCTCGAGACGGGATTGTCGGCCGCGGAAGCGATCCGCAAGACGATTTCCACGTTCGGGTGCACTTGCGCAAACATGGCCAACCGCGCCCGGTAGCGGCCGCGTTCGCGACGCTCCTCGCCATCTTCATCAATGACTTCGTGTCGCAATCGAAAGTCGCCCTTGATATCGATTCGGTCTGACCAGCCCTCTCCGACCTCCTCGCCAGGCACCACCGCGGACGAGAGCAAGACAATAAAAAGACCGGACAGCATCCTGGCGATCAAGTGCATACTTATAAGTCTCGTTATCCGATCTTCTCGCGACGGTATAACAGGCCGACTACGGCGAGGAAACCGGTTTTTCGGCGACTTTTTGCCGCAGATAAGCAGGTACGACGTCCTGCGGCTCCAGTGCCATCGCGTTGCGGTACTGAGCGGCTCCAAGAGCCAGCAAGTAACGCGCCCGTGGGTGGAGAATTTCTACGACACCTTTGAGCCGGTCACGATTGTGCGCGAATAAATCCGGATAGCGCTGCCAGCCGAATCCTGCTGCTACCGAGGCAGTTGCCGGATCGAGCTCGGTAATGGTCTCGTCACCGTGCAAGCGTTCAGGGCAGATCGGTTCGGGAAGATTATCCGGCCCACGCTTGTAAATGCCAAGATACACTTCGCGCATATGCGCGTCCTGGGTAACGACGGCAACGGCAGCGTCGTGAATCGCAAAAACTTCAGCCGCGACGGCCGCCATCGATGAGACCGGCACGATCTTGAGCCCCGAGCCGAAAGCCAGCCCCTGCGCCACCGACGTTGCAATTCGCATACCGATGAATGAGCCCGGGCCATTGCCGAGCACAATCGCCTCGAGGTCGTTTAGCTGCACACCGGATTCTTCAAGTACTGATCGAATCATTGGCATTAACAACTTCGTGTGCTCACGCGGCTGCTCCTCGTGCCGCTCGACAATTTTATTGCCAAGCTGCAACGCTACAGTGCAGGCAATTGACGATGTGTCGAGCGCGAGCAATTTCATGCGACCGCGCCCTTGCGTTCATGTGCAGCCAGAAACCGGGCGACGTCATCAAACGACGACGTCGTGGTCATCGGCTCAAAAATTTTGAGAAAGGCCTTGCCGTAACTTTTTGATGTAATGCGTGGGTCACACAGGACAATGACACCGTAGTCGCTTTGATCGCGTAACAGGCGTCCCGCACCTTGCTTCATTGCCAGCACCGCCTGTGGCAGCTGATGCTCGGTAAAGCCATTGCCTCCCTGTCGGCGGATGAACTCGAGCCGCGCCATCAAGAGTGGATCAGCCGGAGATCCAAACGGCAACTTGTCGATCGCAACGACAGTCAATGCTTGCCCGCGTACATCGACGCCTTCCCAGAAACTGCCGGTACCGAGCAACACGGCGTTGCCGATCTCCCGGAAGCGTTGTAACAAGTCGTCACGCGGTGAATCGCCTTGCACCAGCAACTTGCGGCCCGCGAGAACTTTCTTGTTCGAACGAAACCACTTGCGCGCAGCATTCAGTGCCCGATGGCTCGTGAACAGGCAAAACATCCCTCCCGCTATCAGGTCCAGCAGCGGCGTCACAGACTCCAGCACGGCAGCCGTGTGGCCGGGATCCGATGGCTGTGGCAAGTCGGGCGGCAAATATACGAGTCCGTTTTGTTCAACCGCGTAGGGGCTCGGAAACGTCAGGCCTGATGCATCGGTGAGACCCATGCGAGAAGTGAAGTGTGTAAAATCCTCACCGATGGCGAGCGTTGCTGACGTAAAAATCCAAGCCTGATGGCCGTTGTCGATGAGTCCGTGCAGCGTTGCTGATACATCGAGCGGTGTCAGATTCAGACGCAGACTGCGAGGATTCACTTCGAGCCAACGCAGGCCGTCCCAGGCATCGTCACTCACGAGCAATGCCAGCCGCTCGATGGCCCCAGTGAGTTGCGAATGCAGTTGCTCGATTTCTGCAGACGCGTCGCTGATCTCGCCGATGGCCTGTTGCAAATCACCCAGTGCGAGGCGCAATGCTTCTAATGGTTCGTGAATGTCAGCGAGTAATTCTGCAAGCTGATGGCGACCTTCGTCTCGGGGTGCCGCCGCGCGTAACACACGTATCGCCGTTTGCAGTTTATCGATACGTCGCTGCAATTCGGGTTGCTGAAATGAAATCGTTTCGGCGCGGATCTCATCGACGAGCTTTTCCAGCTCTCGGCTGCCGAGTGTGACGCCGAAAAATTGCACGGCGAGGTCTGGAATCTGATGTGCCTCGTCAAGAATAATCGCTTCGGCGCCGGGTAGAAATTCAACGAAACCCTCTTCTTTCATGGCCAGATCAGCAAGCAGCAGGTGATGATTCACGACAACAAGATCAGCCTCCTGTGCGGCACGCCTCGCCTTCACAACGTGGCACTGCGAATATTCCGGACACTTCTTCCCCAAACAGTTGTCGACGGTCGATGTGACCAGCGGCCACACGGACGAGTCCTCCGCCACCTCGGTCAATTCCGCGCGATCGCCGCTGCTGGTTCGGTAACGCCACTCACGCACGGCGTGCAGATCATCGATGATCGAATCTGCCACATCGGTTGCGTGTTCGAGTCGATGCAAACACAGGTAATTCGCTCGGCCTTTCAACAATGCTGTCGAAATCGGTCGGCCGATAGCCTTGCTGATCAGCGGCAAGTCCCGATGGTACAGCTGATCCTGCAGCGCTTTGGTTCCGGTCGAGATTATTGTCTTACGGCCGCTTTGCAGCGCCGGCAGCAGGTAGGCGAATGTCTTTCCAGTACCGGTCCCCGCCTCCACGACGAGTTTGTCGTAATTGGCGATCGTCTCGGCGACAGATTCGGCCATCCACGCCTGACCCTCCCGCGGCTGGAACCCAGGCAGTAACTTTTTGAGCGGGCTTTGGTCCCCGAAGAATTCAGCGAGCGTAATCATTCGAGCGAGATTACACGTTTGGGCCCGAATAGGCAGAGCATTATCTCGTCAATATGCCCGTGGCCGAGATGCACGTGTTCGGCATTGTCTTTTACGAGCCGACGCTATATTTTGAATGACCGGTCGAAATCGCAACCCATAGCGGATATGACCAGATTCGCCTAGAATTGTTTCGTGAAGCGATTCGATTTGCGATTCCAAAAATTACAAGGAGGGTGTCGCTGTGCGTATATTGCTCCATTTCGCTCTATTGCTGGCAACTACCATTCCGGCAACCGCAGGTAGTCAGGAGCGTCTGCCAATTATTGACATGCACCTGCACAGCTACGACGATGCAAGCTACTTCGTAGCTCCAGACATGTATGGCCAAATGGCACCGCCAACGGCGGATGCCCATTTCGAGGCGACTTATGAAATCATGCGTCGCCACCAGATTGTTTTGGGTGTCATAAGCAACACCGCGTCGTCTGAGGAAGCTTGGCTCAGAAAGGACAAAGACAAGCGATTTCTTCGAGGTTTTGGTTCATTTGGTCAAGATGATTGGACGCCCAAATCGTTTGAGCAGCTCGTCAAGGATGGCAAAATCGACGTGTTTGGGGAGATTGGTGCTTACTATGACGGACGTACGCTGGCGGACCCGTATTACGATCCATATCTGAAAATATGTGAGGAATACGGAATACCCGTAGCACTTCACACAGGCGGGGGGCCTCCAGAGATTACTTATCGAGGCGCTCCAAAGGCGCGCCTGTTATTGGGAAACCCTCTGCTCATAGAGGACGTGCTGGTGAAGTACCCGAAGTTGAAAATCTACTTGATGCATTCGGGCAACAACTACTATCAGGAAGCATTACGTCTCATGATGTCTTACCCACAGGTCTATTCAGATCTGGGGGTCGTGTTATGGGTACACCCCATGCCTAAATATCACGGTCGGGAATTCGTACTGAGAGCGAAAGAGTTTGGAATGCTCGACAGAGTTATGTTCGGGTCTGATCAGATGCGTTGGCCTCATGGTATTGAATTGTCACTCGAACAACTTGAATCTTTCGATTTTCTGACTCAGGACGAGAAACGCAACATTCTTTACAACAACGCAGCCCGATTTCTTCGGTTAAGCGAAGAAGAGTTTGCTCAACATCATGGTATGT
>JACZSM010000043.1 GCA_022574185.1 Pseudomonadota bacterium | reverse complement strand
GAGCAGGTTGCTCTGCGCCCAGCATGACATATTGGTCACGGCGGTAGCCGTGTCTGGATAAGAACCGATATGCTGCTGAACCATCAGTGCGAAGCAGCGAACGCAGGCTGACGGAGTCAAGCACAAACGGTGTCAACGAACGTGCCGACTTGTCAGTGAGGCGACGCATGCGAACACGACCAAAGCCCATCTTCGGCTTAATCTCAATCGCGATAGCAACCACCGATTGATGTCTAAGTGCTTGACTAGAAGACTTTTTTAGCTTCTTTTTATTTCTTGATGAGTTCGCTGTCGATCGACCGATGAAGGTCTCATCGACCTCAACTATGCCGTGTAGACGGTCTCGGCCGGGCCGTATCATCGCCCGGCGCAGCCGATGTAGCATCGTCCATGCCGTTTGATAACTTCCCAGCCCCAGCACGCGCTGCAAACCCAGTGCGGTGACACCTTGTTTCTGGTTAGTGATGTACCACACCGCTGCCAACCAGCTACGCAAGGGCGTACGAGTTTTGTCGAAAACGGTTCCGGCGGTGACTGAGCTCTGATGTCGACAGTGTCGGCAGATCCAGCGCTCTCGGCTGCCTCGAAAGGCCTCTCCGAGCTCACCGCAATTCGAACAAACAAAGCCATCGCGCCAGCGAATATCTTCAAGATACTCTCGGCACGCCGCTTCATCAGGAAACCAATCGAGAAATTGAGTCCAGGTTCGCGGGTAGTCATGGCCTGGAACCGGCATTTTGAGACTTTCTGGCACCACTACATATTGTATGTTGTGGAGCTAAATGGATACCCCTTGATTATAACCAGTAGTATGCCATAAATCAATATTGAATCAATGGCTTAACAGACACTCGATATCGTCCGACACGGTCTGTAAGATCAGCTACCCAATAACACTCCTTGGGCGAGGCCCCGATGTACACACAACTTGAACAACGGGGCATGGCTGAGCCGCCTGTCACGGTGACGACATTGCGGAAAATGAAGCAACAGGGGCAGCCGATCGCCTGCCTCACTGCTTATGACGCGAGCTATGCGGCTCTTGTCGATGCCGCTAAAACGGACCTGGTATTGGTTGGCGATTCGCTGGGTATGGTGATTCAGGGGCATGACACAACGGTGCCCGTCACCGTTGCCGATATCGTTTATCATTCACGCGCCGTGGCGCGCGGACTACGGCACGCATTTCTCGTCGCAGACATGCCATTTATGAGTTATACAACATCTGGACAAGCGCTCGAAAACTCGGTGCGGATCATGCAAAAAGGCGGAGCGAAGATGATCAAACTTGAAGCGGGTGACGATCAGGTGGACATTGTCAGGCATCTCGCACGACATGATATTCCAGTCTGCGCCCACGTTGGTTTGAAACCGCAGTCGGTGCATAAAATCGGCGGATTCAAAGTCCAGGGGCGAGAACCTGATCAGGCCAACGAAATGGTCGATTCAGCGAAGCGATTGCAAGATGCGGGCGCGGATATCGTCTTGCTTGAATGCGTGCCGAATGAAGTAGGTCAGAAGACGACCGAAGCACTGGACGTCCCCGTAATCGGTATCGGGGCAGGGCCCGATGTTGATGGCCAGATTCTCGTGCTGTATGACGTTCTCGATATTACACAGGGTCGAACACCCAGGTTCGTCAAAAACTTCCAACAGGGCCACGACTCGCCGCTTGCGGCGCTGCAAGCCTATGTACGTGCTGTCAAAGACCGCAGTTATCCGGCTCCCGAACACTGCTTTTCCTGAGCATTATCCATTCAACCGGTAGCAGGCACCCGTGCAACTCATTCAAGACAAGCAAGAACTCCAGGCACAACTCAGCGAATGGCGGGTTGCGGGTGAGCACATTGCGCTTGTACCGACAATGGGGAATCTTCATGTAGGTCACGTGAGTCTCGTCGATCTGGCTCGTGAGCATGCCGAGCGGGTTGTCGTTACGGTATTCGTCAATCCGACTCAGTTTGGCGAGCACGAAGATTTCGATGGCTATCCGCGCACGCTGGAGCGCGATACTCGTCGTCTCAGGCAAATTGGCGCGGATATTCTTTTTGCACCAGAGGTCGATACGGTCTACCCATTCGGAATCGAGCATGCCACGCTCGTATCTGTCCCGTACCTGAGCGAAAATTTCTGTGGTTCGATTCGGCCCGGTCACTTTGATGGCGTGACGACCGTCGTCGCCAGGTTTTTTGCCCTGGTACAGCCTGCTATCGCCGTATTTGGACAGAAAGATTATCAGCAACAAATGATCATTCGCCGCATGACGGAAGATCTGAGCCTGCCGATTAAAATCATTACAGCGCCGACAGTTCGCGAAGATGATGGCCTGGCAATGAGCTCACGAAATAGTTACCTGAGTGACGAGCAACGCGCTATTGCGCCGAAGCTATATGAGACACTGAAGGCGATTGGCGAGCAATTGCAGGCTGGCCAACGCAACTACGATGATCTGGAGGGTGACGCCCACGCCGTGCTCGAAGGGGCCGGCTTCGAGCCCGACTATGTGGCGATACGGCGTGCCGAAGACTTGAGCATGCCAAATCGCGATTGTGACGAAATCGTTGTGTTGGCTGCCGCGACTCTTGGCGTTGCGCGGCTTATCGATAATATCGTAGTGACGATCTAGCTGGAGACGAGGTTTCGACCTGCGTGTTTGGCGCGATACAGTGCTTCGTCCGCCGCGCGAATGAGTTTTTCCAGCGTCATATCCTTGCTCAACTCGGCGACGCCCATTGAAATCCTGATTGGAATTTTAATCAGGGAGTCGCTGCCATCGCCCGTACTCCCGCACACGGATTCACGAACACGATCGGCGATCGTCACCGCCTGTTGCTCGTCAACCTCGGGCACCAATACTGCAAATTCGTCACCACCGTAACGCACCAGCAAATCGCGTGGGCGAAATTGATTGGTCAGAATTTTTGCGACTGCTGATAGAACACGGTCTCCGGCTATGTGTCCGTACTCGTCGTTAAATTCCTTGAAGTAGTCAACGTCAATCATGACCAGCGATACTGGTCGTCCATCTCGCGCGCAACGATTGATTTCGCGCAGAAAAGTCTCTTCCATCGTGTGCCGATTGCCAAGTCCGGTTAGCGCGTCGGTCTTGGCGTGTCGTTCAATTTTTTTGAGTTCCCCAAAACTATGGGCGATCACTCGATTGTGGCTGCGCACACGTTCCGACATGACGACGAGCAAGTTCTTGGCGAACTCATGCGAGGCGTTCACCATGTCCCAGAGTACTGTCTGGTGGATGAGCAATAAGTGAGTTGGCTCTGCAGCAATTACATAGGCCGATGGATCACGATCTTCAATGATTGACATTTCGCCGACACAGGCACCGACTTCCATCGTCGCCAGTATCGGTGTGTCGAGCGATCCGACATGCACGCTGAGACTCCCCGACAATACGACGAACACATATTCATTTTCGCTGTCTGGGGACAGTAGCAATTCGCCTTCTTCGAGGTCGCGACGGTCGCAACGCTGCAACAAATCCTGCACGTCGTCGGCGTGAACGCCACGGAAAAGCTCAAGCCCCTCGAGCAACGAGCGCTTGTAGTCCGAATTCATACCTAAGGCGTGTGACAAACTATTGTCCTGTCTGGAACTACTTATTGTTGCCGGATATGGCGTTGATCACTATCGACTGTGCCACACTATTCGTGTTGCTGAAGCGCCCACTCTACATGCTCGGTGACGAGTGCGGAATTCGAATGCAGACGAGCTTTGAGCGCCCGTACAACTTCTTCGCTGGTCTCGGCATTGCCCAGGGCAACTGCGATGTTGCGCAGCCAACAATCGTAGCCGATTCGACGTATGGCGCTGCCTTCGGTTATCTCGAGCCAGGCAGATTCACTCAATGCGAACAGCTCAGTCAGATTTGCCGAGTCGAGTCCATGCCGCGGTGCGAAGTCGCCTTCGCCCGTCGGTTGCGCGAACTTGTTCCACGGGCAGCACAGCTGACAGTCGTCGCAACCATAGATTCGGTTGCCGATCGGCTTGCGAAACTCGACCGGAATCGAGCCCCGCAACTCAATGGTCAGGTATGAAATGCAGCGTCGAGCATCCAATTTGTAAGGAGCGACAATCGCCTGGGTTGGGCACACATCAATGCAGGCGCGGCAGGTGCCGCAGTGTGCCGTTGCTGCCGCGTCAACCGGTAACGGCAGATCCGTGTAGAGCTCGCCAAGAAAGAACCAGGACCCAGCTTTCTTGTTAAGGAGATTGGTATGTTTGCCGATCCAGCCGATTCCGGCCTTCTCGGCGAGAGCTTTTTCGAGCACGGGCGCGCTGTCGACAAACACGCGATAGCCGAATGCGCCGATGTGCTGTTCAATCTGTGTTGCCAGGCGCTGCAGCCGCCTGCGCAACACCTTGTGATAGTCGCGGCCAAGCGCGTACCGTGAGATATAGGCACGTGATTCATGATCCAGCAGGTCCTGCGCTTCTTCCTGCCCGGTGGGCAGATAGTCCATGCGCACGGAGATCACCCTGACCGTGCCCGCGACCAGCTGCTCGGGCCGACTGCGTTTGCTGCCATGGCGCTGCATGTAGTCCATCTCGCCGTGAAATTTGTCACGCAACCACTCGGCGAGTCGTGCTTCGGCCACCGCAAGATTGATGTCACTGACGCCGACTTGCTGAAATCCGATTGCATTGCCCCAGCGAATGATGTCGGATTTGAGCGCCGACATGTCCTGGACATCGATTGTG
This sequence comes from Pseudomonadota bacterium, assembly GCA_022574185.1. GTDB lineage: Bacteria > Pseudomonadota > Gammaproteobacteria > Steroidobacterales > Woeseiaceae > UBA1847. The sequence continues at coordinate 21,321 of JACZSM010000043.1, read as the reverse complement.
GGTGATTGCGGCAATTCAGATTCCTCGTCCGGCCACAGTATAATCGCTGCAATGACAAACTTACCCGACGAAATTTATTCCGTAGCCACCGTGCGCGAAATCGACCGCGCTGCCATCGAAGATGCAGGTATACCGGGTTACACACTGATGACCCGGGCAGGCACTGCAGCGGTCAGCGAGGCGCGTAACCGATATCCCGAGGCGCAGCGATGGCAAGTGCTCTGCGGTGCGGGTAACAACGCCGGGGATGGCTACGTCGTGGCCAGGCTCCTGGCCAACGAGGGCATCGTCGTCTCGGTGATTACGCTCGTCGATCCTGAATCGCTCAAGGGCGATGCAGCGACCGCCTACGGGGATTTTGCGGCCGCAGGCGGTGTCGCCGTACCGTGGTCAGGAGTACTCGATGCGTCAGCTGACCTGATTGTCGACGCAATGCTTGGCAGCGGCCTGACCCGCGCTGTAGCGGGGCAGTTTGCGGCCGCTGTGGCAGCGATCAACGACCACCGAGCTGTCATTCTGGCGCTGGATATTCCAACTGGATTGCACGGTGATTCGGGTGCCGCTCTGGGGTGTGCCGTGCAGGCTGATCTGACCGTGACATTCGTTGCCTGCAAGACCGGTTTATTTCTGGATGAGGGCCCTGACCTTTGTGGTGAGATCGTTCTTGCGGACCTGGATATTGCCCGTGAGTGCTGGGGGCACAGCGTGGCTGAGTTTCGGCGCATGAATGCGCACAGGACACGCGCGTGGTTACCGCAGCGCCGCCGGTCCGCACACAAAGGCGACTTCGGTCATGTGCTCGTGGTCGGGGGCGGTGCCGGCATGCCAGGCGCCGTACGTCTGTGTGCCGAGGCGGCGCTGCGATCTGGCGCAGGGCGTGTCAGTGTTGCTACGGATCCGGCGCATGCATCGATCATCGTTGCTGCCTGTCCCGAGTTGATGTCGCATGCGATCGAGAAGGCCGGGGACCTCGAACCACTCCTTGAAAAAGCCAGCGTCATCGCATTCGGTCCGGGTCTGGGTCGGTCCGCGTGGGCCGCGAAACTCGTTGCGATGCTCACGGACGACGAGCACCCGTCGGTCTGGGACGCGGACGCACTGAATTGGCTGGCCGAGTCACCCGCAAAGGTTGCCAATCGCGTAATAACTCCGCATCCGGGAGAGGCCGGTACCTTGCTGAAGTCCACCACCGCCGACGTTCAAGGCGACCGCAGGGCGGCGCTCGCGAAGCTGCACGAACGCTACGGCGGCGTGGTAATCCTCAAAGGTGCGGGATCGCTGGTGACGAGCGCGGCCGGCGTTCCCTGGCTGTGTACCTCGGGAAATCCCGGCATGGCCGCAGCTGGCATGGGAGATGTACTGACCGGCATTGTTGCGGCGTTGATCGCACAGGGGCTTTCTGTCGAGGCTGCGGCCGTAGCCGGTGTCGAGGTGCATGCGCGGGCAGGCGACCGGGCGGCCGCGTCGGGCGAACGTGGTCTGCTGGCGTCGGACCTGCTGGCCGAGATCAGAGGCGTTATCAATTGATGCAGTTGCAGCTTCCCGACGCTGGCGCGACCGCGGCGCTTGCCGAGCGTGTTTTCGGCCTGTTGCCCGACGACACAGCGGGCTGGATACTGCTGCTCGAGGGTGAACTCGGTAGCGGCAAGTCGACATTTGCACGCGCGATGATTGTGAAAATGGGGCACTCGGGCCCGGTGCCGAGCCCCAGCTATACGCTGGTCGAGCCCTACCGGCTCGCCGGGCGAATTATCTACCACGTTGATCTTTATAGAGTGACCGCCGAGGATGAGTTGCGCTACCTCGGCTGGAGCGAGCTCGACGACGGCTTGCGGATCGTCGAATGGCCGGACCGGGTTCCTGCCCTGAGGCAACAGGCTGATATCTGCATCGAACTGCGCTATGCAGGCTCCGGTCGCGCAGCTGATATTGACGGGCTCAGCGCTCGGGGCAGGCAGCTGGTGTCAAAACTGAACGCCATCACGACCTCGCTGCAAGATTAACAAAGTGCGATATCTTTCTAATTTTGAAACAAAAATCTTGGCTTTTCCGGGCAAAATCGTATACTTGCCGGACATAATCCCGACTGATGAGCGATTCTGTCTCGATGCCCTGCCGACGCCTGTTTCTGACTGCACTTCTGACCCTGCTCTCGGTAGCGGCACAATCTGCAACGACGATTGAAAACATTCGTGTTTGGGCCGAAAACGGCAAAACCCGGGTTGTACTCGATCTAAGCAACCCCGCTGATCACAACATATTCACTTTGCGTGGGCCGGATCGCCTCGTCGTGGATCTTAAGGATGCGCGCCTGGCCAGGTCGCTGAAGAACTTGCCCGACGGCGTCGGCTCGGTCAGCTCGATTCGCAGCGGCGTACGCGCCAATGGTCAGCTGCGGATCGTATTGGACCTCAATGAAAATATTCGGTCGCGCAGCTTTACGGCCGGGCCGAATAGTCAATACGGCGATCGCCTCGTCATCGATTTACAGCGCGCAGGTCCCTTGCAGCCGGTCAAGCGCGCGTCAGAAAGATACAAACCGGGTCGCGACATTCTCATTGCTGTGGATCCTGGCCACGGTGGGCACGATCCTGGCGCGGTAGGCAAGGCCAGGACGAAAGAGAAAGATATTGCGCTGGCGATTGCCCGTAACCTGGCCGCACGCATCAATGCCGAGCACGGCATGAAAGCGCTTCTCATTCGCAATGGCGATTACTATGTCGGTCATCGTGAGCGCATGCAGATTGCGAGGCGCAACAACGCGGATATGTTCATATCGATCCATGCGGATGCCGTCGATGATCGCCGCGCCAACGGTGCTACCGTGTACACGTTGTCGACTCAGGGTGCCAGTGATGAAGAGGCGCGGTTGCTGGCTGAGCGCGAGAATGCCTCGGTACAGGTTGGTGGCGTGTCATTGGACGACAAGGATGTGGTGCTGGCGTCCGTGTTGCTGGATCTGTCGCAGAACGCGGCACTGAGTGCCAGTCTGGATATCGGCTCAAACGTTCTTGGCGAGCTGGCGAGAATCGTGAAAGTACGCCGCCGTACGGTGCAACAGGCGGGTCTGATCGTTTTGAAATCACCGGACATGCCTTCGATACTGGTCGAGACGGCCTACATTTCAAATCCGACCGAGGAGAGGTTGCTCCGGGATCGCCGGCATCAGGGCAAGTTGGCAAATGCCATACTTGCGGGAATTCGCAACTATTACTACACGAATGCGCCACCGGATACGCAAATCGCCATGAATGTGCGCCGCAAACCCGGTGGCCAGGTCAGGCATGTCATCGCCCGTGGCGACACGCTCTCGCAGATCGCTGAGCGCTACAACGTCAGTACCGCTGCGATCCGTGCGCTAAACAGATTGCACAGCGACAGCATTCGCATCGGCCAGACACTGTCCATTCCGATCTTTTCGGGCACCTGATTTCCACAGCACAAGACTTTTCGCCGCGATTTTGAAAAAATGGTGGGTTGTTACTGTGTGCCCGATATTCAAACATGCCGATACAACAATTGCCCAGTCACCTGATCAATCAGATTGCCGCCGGCGAGGTAGTCGAGCGTCCGGCATCGGTGGTCAAAGAGCTTGTTGAAAATAGTCTGGACGCGGGCGCCACCACGCTGCAGGTGGATATTGTGTCGGCTGGCCAGAAGCTGATCCGCGTTCGCGACGACGGCGCTGGTATTCCAAAAGACGAGTTGCAGCTCGCGCTGTCGCGACACGCAACGAGCAAAATCTCAAGTCTCGACGACCTTGAGGCGGTCGTTTCCCTCGGGTTTCGCGGCGAAGCACTACCCAGCATTGCAGCAGTTGCGCGGCTTACCTTGTGTTCCAATGCGGCTGACGCGCAGTCGGCCTGGCAGATTGAGGTGGATGGCGGAGAAATCAGTGCAGCACGCCCCGCTGCACATCCGACCGGCACCACGGTCGCAGTGCACGATCTCTTCTACAACACGCCGGCCAGGCGACGATTTTTACGCACCGAGAGAACGGAGTTCGGTCACATCGAGAAGTGGATGCGGCGACTGGCGTTGTCCCGGCCTGATGTCGCGTTCACGATGACGCACAATCGGCGCACCGTATTGCAACTGCCGTCGGCCCGGACCCCGGAGCAGCGATTGGCGCGTATTGCGAAAATCTATGGTGAGGCTTTCGCAGATCAGGCGCTGTACCTCGACTACGAAACGGATGGCATCGCGCTGTCCGGCTGGATAGGCTTACCGACGTTCAATCGCAGCCAGCCCGACATGCAATTCTGGTTCGTCAATGGCCGCAGCATCACGGACAAGACGCTGGCGCATGCTGCCCGACATGCGTACCGGGATGTACTGTTTCATGGCCGCTATCCTGCCTACGCCCTGAGCCTGACAATGGATCCGGCCGTCGTCGACTCCAATTCACACCCGGCAAAACACGAGATTCGATTTCGCGATGGACGACGTGTTCACGGCGTGGTGACACAGGCTCTGGAGGTCGCGTTACGGGATACGCGACCCGGTGCTCCTGGCCCCTCGCCAGCGGCAGTCTCGAGCGAGCCTGCCTGGAAACAGGGAGCAATGCACTTTCAGAGCGCGAATCGGCCCGGTAGTGGAGCGATCGGCGAAACCCTCGCGGCCTATCGGGCCATGGCAGCAGGCGCAACTTCGGCGGCAGTTCATCCAGATACCGACCCTGCGGATATTCCACCGCTCGGATTCGCCGTCGCGCAACTCGCTGGTACCTATGTGCTGGCAGAAAACCGCGAAGGTCTTGTCGTGATTGACATGCATGCGGCGCATGAGCGAATTCTTTACGAAAAACTGAAACGCGGTTTCGATGACAAAGCCGTTGTGCGGCAGCCGTTGCTGGTGCCCGTAACCATCGCCGTCTCGGCAGGCGAAGCGGAGCTTGTTGAGCAATCCACGGATTTTCTGGAAAAGCTCGGTCTCGTCATCGACCGTGCCGGCCCAACGAGCGTCGTCGTAAGAGAGGTGCCGGCGTTGCTGCGAAACTCTGATGCCGAAGCCCTGGCTCTCGATGTGCTGGCCGATCTCGCGCAGGTCGGGCAGAGTAATCGGATCGAGGACGCCTGCCTCGACACCCTGGCAACAATGGCTTGTCACCATTCAGTGCGTGCCAATCGATTGCTGACACTCGATGAAATGAATGCGCTGATGCGTGAGATGGAAACGACCGATCATGCCGATCAATGCAATCATGGCCGGCCGACCTGGATGGCGATCACAATGGCTGATCTGGACCGACTGTTCCTGCGCGGCCGTTAAGTCCTGTCGTGGCAAAAATTGCCGTATGCCTGATGGGTCCGACCGCGTCCGGTAAGACGGACATTGCTGCCAGTCTGTGCAAGCGGTTTCCGTTCGACATCATCAGCGTTGATTCTGCGCTCGTGTATCGCGGCATGGATATCGGTACCGCGAGACCCGATGCCGAAACTTTGCGCCGCACGCCGCATCGCTTGATTGATATTCGTGATCCGGAAGACACCTACTCGGCCGGCGACTTCGTTCGCGACGCGCGCATCGAAATGGGTCGGATCGCCGCCGCCGGCCGCATACCATTGCTGGTCGGTGGCACAATGATGTATTTCCGCGCATTGACCGGTGGAATTGCTGCGCTACCGACCGCAGATGACCGAATCCGGGCGCAAATCGATGCCGATGCAGACGAGCTGGGATGGCCAGCATTGCATGAAAAACTCCGCGAAGTAGACCCTGCCGCGGCCGATCGAATCAACCGCAATGACAGCCAGCGCATTCAGCGTGCGCTCGAGGTTTACCGCGCCAGCGGCAAGTCATTAACCGCATGGCAAGACGAAGCCTCGCAAAATTCGGCACGGGATGACTGGCGCTACGCCAAAATTGCGTTGCAAATATCATCGCGGGAAGTCCTCCACGCGCGTATCGAGCAACGACTGGACGGCATGATTAATAACGGCTTTCTTGAAGAAGTGCAGACACTGCGGCGGCGGCCAGGCCTCACGCGTCGGCAGCCATCGATGCGCGCGGTCGGTTATCGTCAATTCTGGGAGCATGCCGTCGGCGAGTGTTCACTCGATGAGGCTAAGGCCCAGACGCTGGCGGCGACACGCCAACTCGCGAAACGACAGCTGACCTGGCTCAGGAGTGAAGCAGAATTGACGTCATTCGACCCACTCGAAGCGTGTGCGATTGACGCCATATCTGCACATCTTGCCGGAAAGTTGTTGTGAAATACGGCGTGTAGAGTTTCCGGTCTGTGATAGAATTTTTGCACGCTTGAGCTGAACACGCATGGGCATCCGGCGCCACCGGATTGCGACGTTCAATTTTCACTAACAATAAGGAGACCCCATAATGGCTAAAGGGCAATCACTTCAGGACCCGTTCCTGAATATCTTGCGCAAGGAAAAGGTTCCTGTCTCAATTTACCTTGTCAACGGCATCAAACTGCAAGGTCAGGTGGATTCATTTGATCAATTCGTTATCTTGCTCAAGAACAGCGTCAATCAGATGGTGTACAAACATGCGATTTCGACCGTTGTGCCGTCGCGCAATGTACGGCTGCCGCTACCTGATGACGAGGTGGGAGACGAGTAGTTTGACCGGTTTGCGGCCGCGGGAGCTTATGCTTGTTTGAGCGACCGCAAAGCGGTGACCGTGCAATTCTGGTGCACACGAGTCCCAGCGGCGCACCCGACAGCTCAGAACGCGAGGAGTTTGTAGAGCTGGCGCTCTCGGCAGGGGCAGTCATTGTCGATCAACTCGTGATTGCGCGCCGGCGTCCAGACGCGCGTTACTTCATTGGCAAGGGCAAATTGCATGAGCTTGCGGCTATCGTCGAGCAGCACAGCGCCGACCTGATCATCTCGTCGGCTACATTGACACCCAGCCAGGAACGCAATCTTGAGCGACATTTGCAATGTCGCGTTGTGGACCGTGCTGGCTTGATTCTGGATATTTTCGCGCAACGCGCACGCAGCTTTGAGGGCAAGTTACAGGTAGAACTCGCGCAGCTGCGGCATCTGTCGACCCGCCTCGTGCGAGGCTGGACTCACCTGGAGCGTCAAAAAGGTGGCATCGGTCTGCGCGGGCCGGGCGAGACGCAGCTTGAGACTGATCGGCGCCTGGTCGGTGCACGCATCCGGCAATTGCGAGCGCGGCTCTCGCAGGTCGACTCCAGGCGCACCATGAACCGGCAGAACAGGGTTCGAGCCGAGGTGCAGACCATCGCCCTGGTCGGGTACACGAATGCCGGCAAGTCGACGTTGTTTAACGCGCTGACGGCAGCCGACGTCTACGTTGAAGATCAGCTGTTCGCAACGCTGGATCCTACGGTCAGACGGCTGCAACTGCCAAACGGTCGCGAGGTCGTAATCGCCGATACGGTGGGATTTATTCGGGATCTGCCGCATGAACTCATCGCCGCATTTCGCTCGACGCTGCAGGAGGCGCGTGAAGCGGATCTGCTTCTGCATCTGATCGATGCCAGCGATGCCAATTGCTGGCAACGCATTCGTCAGGTGAACTCAGTCCTCAAACAACTCGATGCAGACCAGGTGCCGCAGATCCGGGTGTACAATAAGATCGATAAGCTGGATCGCAAACTCAGGGTGGCGAAAAATCGCTCCGGAGCGGGCCGGGCCGCATGGATTTCGGCGACGACGGGCACCGGTATTCCGCTGTTGCTCGATGCAATTGGAGATCGCCTGCGTCGCAAAACGCTGCACGGCGTCATACGGTTGCAGGCATCTCAGGGCCGGCAACGTGCCAGACTTTTTGAAATCGGCGCTGTCCTCAATGAAGAGGCATGCGAAGATGGTGGCTGGACACTGGAATTGAAAATCGCCGAGAGGGACCTGCGGCGCTTCTTGAAGCGTGAGAACCTCGAGGCAGATCTTTTGGAACCGTTACCCATGCGCGCATCGGCAACGGCGGCAACTTCGACCTAAGAAGATAACTATGGCTTGGAACGACTCAGGAAACGGCAGGGATCCCTGGAAGCGGGATAACAATGAGCCGACGGACCTCGATCAAATCGTACAAAACTGGCAGCGACGGCTAAGCAGCATCATCGGTGGTGGCGGCAGCAGTCTGCCTGGCGGATCGGGCGGATACATTCTCGTCGTCTTGTTGCTGATCGCGTGGGGGGCCACGGGTTTCTATCGTGTCGATGCCGCGGAACGTGGTGTCGTACAACGATTCGGGGCCTACACCGTCACAACGCTACCGGGCCTTCACTGGCATCTGCCATATCCTTTCGAAACTGTTGATATCGTCAATACCAGTGCTGTGGAGAATTATTCATACAGCACAGAAATACTCACGGCCGATGAGCAATACGTGTTCATCGACATGGTCGTGCAATATCGCCGCACAGATCCGGTCTTGTTCAGTTTCAGAGTTCTCAATCCGGAGCTGACTTTGCAGGATGTCACAGAAAGTGCGCTGCGTGAGGTTGTCGGCACGAGCGATCTCCACGTTCTCATCGCCGCGCGGCGTGACGAAATCGCGTCGCGCTCGCTTGCGGTGTTGCAAGACACGCTCGATGGTTACGGCACCGGTATTACCGTTACTTCCATATCGTTGGAGAATGTGAATTATCCAATGGCAGTGCAGTCTGCCGTGGACGATGCCCAGAAGGCGCGCAATGACAGCGAACGGTATATTTTTGAAGCAGATGCCTACGCGAATGACATTGTCCCCAGGGCACGTGGTAGTGCTGCACGCGTTCTCGAAGATGCCGCAGCCTATGGCGAGCGCGTCGTTGCCGATGCCGAGGGCGAGTCGGCACGATTTGTCGCGCTGCTGAATGAATATAAAAAGGCACCGCGAGTCACGCGAGAGCGCTTGTATATCGATGCGATCGAAGACGTGTACTCACGCTCAAACAAAGTCCTCCTCGACTCCGAAGGCAGTGGCAATCTGCTCTACTTGCCGATTGAGCAGTTGATGAATCAGGGCAACCGAACGAGGACGGCAGGCGCTTCGAGTCGTACGTCCGACTTGCCCACTGCGGGTCAGGCCGCGGCCGACACACGATTCGAACAGCCGGATCTCCGTGAAAGGAGGGTAAGACAGTGACCAGTGGACGATTTACATTTGTGGTGGTGCTCGGTCTTGCCCTCGTCATGATCGGATTGTCGGCGTTTTCAGTCAATGAGCGTGAATTGGCCATCAAACTGCAACTGGGCAGGATCGTCGAAGCGAATTATGAACCGGGCCTGCATTTCAAGTGGCCCGTCATTCAAAACGTGCGCAAGTTTCCCAAACGAATATTGACTATCAGCGATCGGCCGGAGCGTGTATTTACCGCCGAGAACGAGGCACTGCAGGTCGATTTTTTCGTCAAGTGGCGCATTGTCGATGCGGAACGCTTTTACACATCGACGGGTGGCATTGCGTTGATTGCGAATGACCGGCTGTCGGAGATCATCAAGAATGCCGTGGTCACCGAATTTGGCAAACGCACGGTGAGCGAGGCGATATCGGTGGGGCGCGCCGAACTCATGCGCGACATGCTCGAAACCGCGTCCTTGACGGCCGAGGACCTGGGCGTCGAGCTGATTGATTTCCGCGTTAAGAAGGTTGAGTTCATGGATGAAGTGCAGAACTCGGTCTATTTACAGATGGCTGCAGAGCGACAGCGCATTGCCAGTCAACGACGGGCGGAAGGACAAGCCGCGGCCGAGAAAAAGCGGGCCGCTGCAGACCGGGAAGTTACGGTTATCCTCGCGAATGCTTACCGTGACGGGCAGATTCTTCGCGGTAATGGTGACGCGCTTGCGGCTGAGATCTACGCCAAGGCATATACCCAGGATCCGGAATTCTATGCTTTCTATCGCAGCATGGATGCCTACCGGAAGTCGATGGGCCACCCAGGTGACTTGCTGGTACTCGATCCCAACAACGACTTCTTTCGCTACCTGAATCAGTCGGATGGTATTCGGTAAGCCCATACAAGGATCGGGACGGCGACGTGTACTGGACGGAAATTCTGACCGCCGTGGCGCTCTTGCTGGTGATCGAGGGTATGTTGCCCTTTGTCCGGCCCGATCGTTATAAGCAACTGGTGGCGCAAATTGTCCAGCTCAGTAACCATCAGCTGCGCATTTTCGGTTTGGCCGCAATGATCGCCGGTCTGCTGTTGCTGTTCATTGTCCGAAGCTAATTTGCGGAAGCACCATGGGTAAAAATGTCGTTGTCGTCGGCACCCAATGGGGTGACGAAGGCAAGGGAAAAATTGTGGACTTACTCACGGATCGTGCGGCGGCCGTCGTAAGGTTCCAGGGAGGCCACAATGCAGGGCACACACTCGTCATCAGCGGCGAGAAAACGGTATTGCACCTGATTCCCTCGGGCATCTTGCGCGAAGGCGTTCGTTGCCTGATCGGCAATGGTGTGGTGGTGTCGCTCGATGCGCTTGTCGAGGAGGCCAATGTCCTGATCGCGAAAGGCGTGCCCGTCTTCGAACGCCTCAATATCGGCCCGGGATGTCCACTCATACTGCCGTCGCATGCGGCGCTGGATCTGGCGCGAGAAAAGGTACGCGGTGCGGATGCCATCGGTACCACGGGACGTGGCATTGGACCGGCGTACGAGGACAAGGTAGCGCGCCGAGCCATCAGAATATCCGATTTAGTCGACCGCGAAAAATTCGCGGCCAAACTCGGTGAGCTACTCGACTATCACAACTTTCTTCTCAAGAAATACTATCGCAGCGAAACGGTCGATTTCGAGAAGACGCTTGACGAAGCAATGCAGGCTGCCGAACTCGTCGTTCCGATTATTGCTGATGTCACTCAGATGCTGCAGGATCTGGTCGACTCGGGCGAAAGTATTTTGTTCGAAGGGGCGCAGGGGGCGTTTCTGGATATCGATCACGGCACCTATCCATTCGTTACGTCGTCGAACACCGTCGCGGCAGCTGCCAGTACCGGTACGGGTATCGGCCCGCGTAGCCTCGACTACATTCTCGGTATCGTCAAAGCTTATACGACGCGTGTCGGTGCGGGACCTTTCCCAACCGAACTGTTTGACGAGCGGGGCGAGCATCTGGCCCGTGCCGGGGACGAATTCGGGGCGACAACCGGTAGGCCAAGGCGCTGCGGCTGGCTCGACGCAGTGGTTTTACGGCGCTCGATCATCAACAGCAGTATTTCGGGGCTATGTGTGACTAAACTCGATGTACTCGACGAACTCGAGACGATTCAGATCTGCGTTGGTTATCAGATTGATGGCGAGTCGATACCGGGACTGCCTGTCGTCGGTGATCGTTTCGCGGAGTGCGTGCCAATCTACGAGGATCTGCCGGGTTGGCAGGCATCGACAGTCGGTATAACACGATACGAGGACTTGCCGACCAAGGCGCGTGATTATCTGGTGCGGATCGAGGAGCTTGCGGGCGTACCTGTCGACATCATCTCGACCGGGCCGGGTCGCGAGCAGACGCTGATCAGGCAGCATCCTTTCGCGTAGTCTGGAATGCGCTCCTCAGGTGCGCGAGCGAGTCGGAAAACGAATGTGACAAGCCGCAATCTGGAGTTCCGCGCTGGTCCTGGTGCTTTCGAGTCCATCCGCCGGCATGGGTTTGCCATTGAGCGCATAGGAACGATCGCTGGTGCATCCGGCGGTGCGAAGTGGCTTGTCCTGAGCCAGATAGACCGGGCTATCTTGACGAATATCGTGCCCAAACTACGCGGTCCAGTACATCTGATCGGGTCGTCGATAGGGGCCTGGCGATTGGCCTGCTATGCGCAGTCTGACCCGCTTGCGGCACTGCAACGATTCGAGGACGCGTACATTGAGCAGAACTTCAGCGACAGTCCCGGGATCAATCAGATCACTGCCAAATGCCGCGAGATTATTCGCACGGTACTCACGGATGCTACGGCCCGAGAGATTCTCGAGCACCCGGTTTTTCGGACCCATGTGATGACCGTGCGAGCTCGCAACATCGCGGCGTCAGAAAATCGCTATCTACTGACTGCAAGTTTGATCGCGGCTGCAACCCTGAACGCAATCAATCGTCGAATGCTGGCACTTTTCTACGAACGTGCCTTATTTTTCGATCCAAGAGATTTGCCGCCATTCTTATCGATCAAGGGATTTTCGATGCAGAAAATTCAGCTCAATGTACGCAACATTGAAGATGTGATGGTCGCGACCGGATCGATTCCCCTGGTGCTGCTCGGGGTGCCGAACATTGCCGGTGCACGTCCCGGCATTTATCGTGATGGTGGGGTCATTGATTATCACCTTGATCTGCCGCACAGTGAAGCCGACCGGCTGACGTTATACCCGCACTTTTCTGATCGCATTATTCCGGGCTGGTTTGACAAGAAATTACCGTGGCGCAAGCCTGACCCAATCAACCTGGATCGGACGGTACTCATCAGTCCGTCGGCCGAATTTGTCGCACGCCTGCCGCGCGGCAAGATTCCTGATCGCACCGATTTCACGACTTATAGCCAGTCCGGACGAATTCGGGCATGGCGCGAAGTTGTGCGTGCCTGCGAGGCTCTCGCGGAAGAATTTAACGAGGTCATGCAAAAAGATCAGCTCGCGGCACGCCTTGAGCCGCTATAGCATCAGTGGCAGGGTTACTTGTTGACAGGCATGAGCCTGCAGCGTGAGGTCAGGAGTTTGTGCAGGGCGTCGACGTCCTCGTTCAACAGGAAATCCGCCTGATCTTTCCAGCCGCCGAGCATTGGCAGATTCCTTTCATTCACAAGCAAGTGTTCGTCGCTGCTTTGCTCCGCAATGTCCCACCCCGGGATGGCAATGACCGATCGAACTCGAACACGATGATCGAGCAGGCGACGAAATTCTCGTTCCAGGCTGGCGATCATCGCCGAGGTCGCGACGATTGAATGCGTTTTGTTGACGGGTGTAAAGAGCAGCTCTTTGCCTTGCAATGCAACATTGCCGTTGCGAACAGAACGCCGAGCAACCACGTTGATGGCATAAGCGCCGTTTTGCCCAACGACGATGTGGTCGATGATGCCGGCTGACGTTTCAACATCGTGGTAGGTACGTCCGAGAATGGTCGCCATGCGCTGCAGTTCGTGCCCAACCGCAATATTGGCATCGCGCCTGAGTTTCACATGGCGCCTGGCGCGCACGGTCTTGGCGAGGCGATAGGCTGCAAGTAACGCACCGGCAGACAGTGCAGCGAGCAGTAAATAGAGTTGCCAATGAGGATAGCCGACAAACAGACGTTCAGCATTCAGGACGTACGCAGCAGCAAACAGAACGCCAAACACCACTACGGCGCTCAGAAACGTGGATTGCTCGCTATTCAGGCGCTCGAATTCGTCGCGAAATCGTTGCGCGGACTCGCGCATGATGCTGTCAGAGAAGCTGGGATTTGAGCCGATCGTTCGCGCGACCAGTTGCCAGGATTTGGCAATCAGAACGAAGATAAAGGTGCTCGTCAGCGCGACGGTCGCCGCGCCACTTATGCTCTCGACATCCATTCGTAAACCTCGTCCTTTTCGGTACTTCTCAGGGTATCGGGCGCGCGAATCCGTCACTGTGACATAGGTCACAATGGTTAGGTTCCGAGTGGGTCGCAATGCGCACTTTTCAGCCCTGGTGCAGCCGTGTTCGCGTAGTCATGATGCTATCTTGGCGTCAGATGACCTAACCCGGACTATTCATGAATAATCCGGGTTAAGGAGGTTCGCAATGAAAAGACAATGGGCAGGCATCAGTGTATCGCTGCTAATACTCGGCATTACCGGTTGTGCAACCATGAGTGGCGACGAATGTGCCACGAGTGACTGGTCTGCGGTGGGTTACGAAGATGGGGCGCGTGGCTTGACGACGGAACGGTTCAGCAAGCATCGTAAGGCCTGCGCAAAACATGGCATTACGGCGGACTTCCAGAGCTATCAACAGGGCAGGAGCCAGGGACTTGTGGAATTCTGTCAGCCGGGTCGTGGCTTCAATCTTGGTGCGAACGGGGGTCGGTACAACGGCGTCTGCGCCGCCGACCTCGAGCCAGAGTTTCTCGATGCGTATCGCGCTGGGCAACAGCTGTATACGCTGCGATCTTACGTTAGTTCGGCCGGTTCTCAGATCTACAACAATGAGCGTGAACTGGAGGCCATCAAAGTCGAGGTGCGTGACAAGGAGGCGCTATTGATCGGCGCGAACACGTCTACCCAGGATCGTGTCTTGTTGCTTGCGGATCTCAAGGATCTTTCTGAACGTACCGGGGAGCTCGAGGCAGAGATTGACGCGCTCATCGCCGATCGTGCGCGGCACGAACAGGATCTGCGGCACTACGAGCAGACAGTCACTGCCTATGGTTACTGAGGCCTGATGGTCTTAGCCTGGACTATTCATGAATAGTCCGGGCTAGCGAATATCGTCATCATGGCGTCGATTCGAGCCGTGGCGTTGCTCCTGCTCATAAGAACCCGTACCGCTGGATCCGCCACCCGGGACAAAGGGACTGCGCCGATCTTTGCCCGTTCTGCGATCGTCGAAATGCGAGAATCGGCAATTGCACACTGCAACCTTGCACTCGGGAAGTGGCATTCTTGGCGCTGCCGACGCAAGGAACCGCCTGCCGGCCATAGCCTTGGCGCCGTCACATGCATCGCTCGTGAATTTTATCGATACGGCGTGAAAGGCCGAGTCCAGATTACGGCCGCGCCGCGCCGGTTTGGATTCTTCGAGCAAAGTGGCCCGCCTGCTGCGCATCAGCCACCAGATGGCGACAAGGAATACCAGGATAAGGGCCATCGTTGTCAGGCTCATGCGAGACTCCTGCGATTTTCGGCGACCGTGTCTACGATCGACAGCTGCTGCGGTTTGATGACCTCCATGTCAGTCTGATGTGCCAGGGAGCTCACTTATTCCTCGGTTTCGGCCCGTTGTGACGCAATGTAAGCAGCAATCGGCGCAAAAATCTCCTTATCGTGTAGGGACGGGTAGCTGTCATAGATAAATACGAAGTGCGGCCGGATTCCCGGCCATTGATCCATCTGATAGGCCAGATCTGCTTTGTAGTCATCGAGTACCGCAAAGGACAGCAAGCCGTTATCGTAGGCGCTTTGTACTGCCCTCATGACATCCACGACGTGCCAGGCGAGGCCCCGAATCTGTGATCCTTCGGTCGCAGTAGTCAGGTGTTTTTCAGGCGCTTCCAGTTTCAAGAAGAGCTTTGCGAAGTTTGGGTTTGAGGCGCGTTCCACGTTGATCGTGTTGTAGATACCGGTCAGATGCAATTCCGACTCGGCCGATGCGATTCGATTTGACTGTCGCACCTCCCAGGCCAATAGCAGCACTGACGCGATAATACCAATAATTCCTATAATTTCAACAAGTTCTCGCCAATACTTTGTTCTCATTATAGGTTGTCGATGCGACTCATTTTCGCACTCCTGGTCAGCGATGATCTGAGTATACCGATTCGCGCTGTGCGACGATCACCGCGTTGGATCGTGGTAGATTAACTCCAGTTTCCGGCAGGGCACCGCAATGAGCAGCGATGGCAAGTTGATGGACATGCTGACCGACTACGCGGCATCGCATCAACATCCGTTTAATGTCTGTGTGCACGCGATCGGCATCCCGACGATTATGCTCGGCGTACTGATACCGCTTACCTGGGCAAGTGTCGAGATCAGCGGTATCACGATCAACCTCGCACACATCGCGATGCTTGGATTCTTCGCTTTTTATATGACGCTCGACAGACAGTTTGCCATCGCATTTCTGGTACTCGCGATGCTCATCGTGACAGTGGCGGGAGTTATTGGCGTCAAGCCAATGGCAACGTCGGGCACGATCGCGGCGGTGGCGTTTTTCGGTGGTTACGCCGCGCAGTTCATCGGCCATGCCGTCGAAAAATCGATGCCGGTACTGGTAAAACATCCGATTCAGGCGAATCTGGCGGCGCCATTTTTCATGGTTGTGGAAATGTTCAAGATTATCGGGCTTCGCGACGAGTTATTCGACGCGATTCAGGCGAAGATCGCGATTCGTGTCCACGAAAAGCGCGCGTTGGAATAATAAAAGGCCCCGGATGAGGAATTACGTGTCGTCATGGCTACGGATAACAAGTTAATATTATTGCCATGAGTACCGTATCGGAACCTGCCGGGTCGCTGGAAGTTGCCTTAGAACGCACCGCAAAACTGCTTGACGTTGACCCGGTACTCGCGGCCGAGCAATCGCTCGAAATCCTCAAATCGATCCCGAATCACCCGCCTGCGGTGTTATTCCTGGCCATGGCCAAGCGCCGCGCAGGCGATCCTGAGGCGGCGCTCGAGGTGTTCGAGCGGTTGTTGGACGCGCAACCAAAATGGGGCACAGCAAACTTCGAATACGCCGTTGCCCTTGGCGATGTAGGGCGTGGCGACGATGCGATTCAGGCGCTGCTGAAGGCTGTGGCATTTGAACCGGAGCACCCTGAAGCCTGGCGAGTCTTGGCGGATCACCTGATGGCCACCGGTGATGCCGAAGGTGGTGACGCAGCCTACGCTCGCCATGTTCAGTGCTCGACACGAGACCCTTTGCTGCAGGAGGCCGCGGCCGCGATGGTTAAAAATGACGTCGCGATCGCAGAGCGATTACTTAAGAAATACCTGATGCAGAAACCAACGGATGTTGCTGCGATACGAATGTTGGCTGAAGTTGCACTACGTTGCGGCCGTGAAAGCGAAGCCGAACATCTGCTGCTGCGCTGCCTCGAACTCGCGCCGAGTTTCACCGCGGCCCGTTACAATTACGCCTTGCTGCTGCAGCGCGGCGAGGATTCGCCCAGGGCGCTGGTCGAGATCGAACAATGCCTGGATGCCGATCCGGAGAGACCGAGCTATCGTAATCTTGCTGCTGTGATTCTAAGTCGAGTTGGTGAATTCAATCGTGCGAGCGAAATCTACTCTCGATTGCTGGCTGAATACCCTGAAAATGCCCGGGTCTGGCTCAGTTATGGTCATGTCTTGAAGACTGAAGGTCGCCAGGAAGAGTCGGTCAAGGCATACCGTAAGAGTATTGAGCGTGATCCTCAACTGGGCGAAGCTTACTGGAGCATCGCGAATCTCAAGACCTTTCGTTTTGACCCGGACGATCTGTCGGCAATGGAGCGCCAGACTGCCGATACCGAGCTCAGCGACAAAAACCGCTGGCACTTCCATTTTGCACTGGGTAAAGCCTACGAGGATGCCCGAGATTACAAGCAATCATTCCAACATTACGCCGGCGGCAATGGCTTGTATCTTGCGAGTCATGCCTATGATGCAGACTCCTTCGCGAGGCGGATCAAACGTCTGCAGCTGGGTTTCAGTCAACAGTTCTTCGATGAGATTGCGGGTAAGGGCTACGAGGCACCGGATCCGATATTCATAATTGGCATGCCGCGCTCTGGCTCGACCTTGCTCGAACAAATCCTTGCCTGTCATTCAGCTATCGAAGGCACATCCGAGCTGCCGAATATGATCACGCTGACAAGCAATCTGAAGAATGAGGCTGAGGAGGCGGACTGGGGCGAAATTGCCGTGCATGCCACCGTACTTGCAAGGAAAAAACCTGCGGAATTGCGGGCTCTTGGAGAGCAGTACATTGAGAGCACGCGAATACACCGAAAAACGGATCGACCATTCTTCATCGACAAAATGCCGAATAATTTCCTGAATATCGGCATCATTCAAGCGGTGCTGCCCAATGCGAAAATTATCGACGTACGCCGTCATCCGCTGGGCTGTTGTTTTTCCAACTTCAAACAGTTTTACGCTAAAGGCCAGAATTTCAGCTATGGCCTCGAGGACATCGGCCGCTACTACCGACATTATGTGGGTCTGATGGCGCATATCGATGAAGTATTGCCGGGACGAGTCCATCGCGTCTTTTATGAGGATACGGTGGCCGATACTGAAGCCGTGGTACGCGAGGTACTCAGTTACTGCGGCCTCGAGTTTGAACCGCAGTGTTTGCGCTTTTTCGAGAGCAAACGCCCCGTGCGGACCGCCAGTTCCGAGCAGGTCCGCCAGCCCATATATCGCGAAGGAAATGAGCAATGGAAGCATTTTGAGGCGTGGTTAGACCCACTCAAAGAGGCGCTCGGTGACGTACTGGATGCCTATCCGGTAGTGCCAAAGTTATAACCCCGAAATCTATCTGCAATCCTCATGCGAAAGAGTGTCGCTAAGAAACAACAATACGTCGCCATCAGACTGGACTAGGAGCTAGGAGGCTGTCGGTCTTGGCGCCGAAAAGAAGGTGACCAAGGTCATCTGCCAAAAAATTGCGGTTATATTTTTGGTCATGAAGGCTTTTTGCAGTGGTTTTTCATGGCAAGAGTTTTCGCAGCCTCCGTATTATGCACTCAGAGCATGCATTCTCTTTAAATTCCATCCAATACAGACCAGACTCCATTCACCTTGCACCGAGGCCAAGCCTCGCAACAAGAATTGCCGGAACCCCAGCACCTCTTTGACAATGCCAAACACCGTTTCCACGGTGGCTTTGCGTTTGCCATAAACCGCCTTTCCTTCCAGCGTCTGCAAGCGATGTCGCATTGCCTCCACTGACGTGGCATTCTCCGGCGGCTCGGGATCTCCGGAGAATCGTTCCATTAAAGGAATATTGTGGGACTGTCGCTTCTCCGCAATGAAGGGTTCAATGCCATCCTCGATGCACTTGCCAACATTGGCTTCACTGAAATAGCCGGTGTCGGCGAGGAGTTTTTTGACCTCGCCCAGCGCCGCTGGCAGTTGTTCAAGCGCCGCCAATGCCGGCGCGATTTCCTGTTTGTCATTGGTGTGCTGGGTGACATGCCGTTCAACAATCAGATGCGTCTCGACATCCACACCCGCTTGTGCGTTGTAGGCCTGTTCAAAGCCACCGCCAGCGCTCGGCATAATGCGGGATTCTGAGTCCGTCAGGCTCACCTGGTCTTTGCCGCGCGGCCCGGCAGTCGGCGGCTTGGGCGGTTTGCCGCGCGGCTTCTTGCCCGTCTTTTTGGCCTGTGCCTCTCGCTTGGCCAACTTCTCTTCGTACTCCGCCTGTTCCCGTTCAAAGCGCTCCTGTGCCCGCATCTTGAGCTCTTCTTTGGCACGCGCAATGGCCAGCAGGCGCTCCTCGCGGCGCTTCAGTTCGTCCGGAATATCCATGTCCTCCGGTAACGAACCCTGATCGGCCTGCTCGGCAAGACGCATCAGCTCCTCGACTTCCTGCCTAAGCTGCGCCTCCAGGCGGTTGGCGTAGTCCCAGCTCAGCGCCTTGTGCTTGCTGGCGTTGGCCTTGATCTTGGTACCGTCCAGGCTGACCGTGCCCAGCTTCACCAGACCCATCACTTCGGCCACCACCAGTATCTCCACAAACAAGGCCGAAAGCTCGGGTAAAAACCGCTTCCTGAAACTGGCGATCGTGTCATGGTCCGGGTTAGTGTTGGCACAGATATAGCGAAAGGCGATCGAATCATAGCTGGCCTTTTCCAGCTTGCGCGACGAAAACACACCCGTCGCATAACCGTAAAATAACAGCGACACCAGCATCGCCGGATGGAACGGCTTGGAGCCCCGGCCCGTGTACACCGCTGACAGGTGATTCAGATCCAGCTGATCCACAATATCCACCACGAATCGCGCCAGATGATCGTCCGGCAGATAGTCCTGCACACACGGCGGAAACATATACGGCGTGTCTCGGTCAATCGGGATAAATTCAACGGCCATCTTGCTTCCCTTTCACTGCCTTTTTGCGGTAACGTTATTTTACCGTGTTATACGCACTAAGTCCGACAGGCTCCTAGGTGGCGATTAAGCATGAAAATTTATGAAAGACGAAACGGAGGCAAAACAGACTGGCTATTGATCGTGGTAATGACTTCGCTGACCTTTGGATGTGCGTCCGGGCCATCGCATGAAGAAGGCTACAAATACGTAAACGGAGTGAACCACTACTATGAGATTTATGGCTCTGGCGATCCGGTTTTCGTGTTACACGGCGGCCCCGGAATGTACCACGATGAACTTGTCCCGCACTTCGCTCCGCTAGCCAAAACCAACGCCGTTATTTTTTACGACCAAAGATGGAACGGACGGTCATTGCTCGAACGGATAGATCGCGATACGTTCAACGTCGAGTTGATGGTGGAGGATCTTGAATTACTGCGACAGGCATTCAAAATTGAGCGACTGACTTTGCTGGGGCACTCATGGGGCGGGCTTCTCGCGCTCTACTACGCCACGAAGTATCCGGATAATGTCGAACGATTAATAATCATTGATGCAGCTCCCGTGAACACGGAACTTCTGATCAAATCGTACGAGAATCTGGTATCCCGCTTTACTGAGCCGGAATGGGCCCATTTGCAGGAAATGTATGACAGTGAGGAATACCAAAAAGGCAATCCTGCCGTGCACAACAAGGCAATGCGACTTTCAGAAGGCAAGACCTTTTATCGAAAAGAACTGATCGACGAGTTTATGTTGCATGCATCCTTTGATGAGCGTACTGCTAAAAACATGGTGAAAATAGCCCCGCTTGCCACTGAAATGAAACTGAGTATTTCAGTTCAGGACGACTTGGGCCGAATATCTTGCCCGGTGCTGATCATTCACAGTCGGCAGGACTTCGTTGTAGAAGAGTCACCACGCTTGGTTCATGAGCTCTTGGCGAATTCTCGGATCGAGTATATTGAGAACAGCGGCCATTACCCGTTTATCGAGGCCCCTGAAGCATTGTTTGATGCGTTACACCGGTTCCTCAAGGAAAAATAGTCCTCGGAAGTATTTCATTCCAGGCCTGCCTGCCAAAGCTGGAGCCACTAACGGCCGCTATTGGGCTGTGACGTCACAGCCGTAAGCGGACCGTCATTTCCGTGATTTTCTTCTGCTCTGAATGGCTGCTTTTGAGTAAAGCAGTCATTCAGTTATGGGCTACCAAGAAATTATTATCGAGCAGTTGGTGAATCGTCCTGCTCTCGTTTTGTGAACACCTTTAAATGTGCGCGATAGGAGCGAAGTATTGCGAGCTTTCGCCAAATCTCGCTGGGATCCTCAGTGAATACGGCATCTTCGGTCGCCGGGATGATGTGCCAGCTGCCGAAGCGCAGCTCTTGATCCAGTTGTCCGGCTGCCCAGCCGGCGTAGCCGATGAAAAAGCGAAGATTCTCGGCACTTGTCGCATTCTCAGGCAGCTTCTTATCAAGTGGGATCCGGTAAACGTCATCAAATACAGGTATTGCATCATCCGGGGGCTTGTCCGTGGCAAAAAGCGCGCGCATCGTGGCTAGCTGAACCGGGCCTCCCCAGTAGACGGTGTCGGCGTAATCGGCAAGCCCGTCAAGTTCAGGCAAAAGATCCTCAGGAGTTACCTCTG
>JACZSM010000095.1 GCA_022574185.1 Pseudomonadota bacterium | reverse complement strand
GGCCAGCGTCAATGCCGTGCGGTTCATTTCCTCCAGATCGTCTTCGCGCCCCATGATTTTGAGTTTGTCGCGATTTGCATAATAGGTGAAGGCTTCAATCACATCCGAACCGGCATGCATGAATTCCCGGTGCAATTGCGTCACAACATGGGGGTGATCCAGCACTACCTCGGGAACAAACGCCCCGGCCTGCAGGTATCCTCGTCGTTCAATTTCGAACAGATATCCTTCGGCGCAAATCACCGGGCCCTGTTCGAGTCGTTCCAGTAAGTTAAGTGATGTCATCTATTGCTCCATTCAAGCGACGTTTTTCGTTTGTTGCGCGCCCATGCGGCGTAGCCATTCGGCCGTGCCGAGCAGGATGGCGGAGCCCATGAAAATGCAGGACCCGAGCGCCAGCACGGTCGGCAGTGTTTGTGGAAACCGGGTCTGTGTAAACATAAAGACCGGCAGCGTTACGTGATTGCCGCCCAGGAACAAGGCGTACAGGAACTCGTCGAACGAGGCCGTAAACGACAGCAGAAACGCTGCGCCCACGCCGGGCAGGATGAGCGGGAAGGTAATGCGCCAAAAAGTCATCCAGCCATTCTCGCCGAGATCGAGCGCAGACTCTTCGAGACTCTTGCTAAAACCCTCGAGACGCGCCCTCACCACCAGCGTCGAGAACGGCAACGTGGCGACGACGTGGGCGATGCCGATAGTCCACAGCGACAGCGGTATGCCTACGGCGGTCGCGACCACGAGCAGGCCGACGGCCAGGATAATGCCGGGCATCACCATGGGCAGCAGAATGAAACCGAACGCCAGACCGCGTCCGGGCAAGCGATAGCGCGTCATTGTCTTGGCCGCGATCGTCGCCAGGGACGTTGATATGATGGCGACCGGTAGCGCGACCTTGAAGCTGTTGCCAAGCGCCGTCAACAGGCCGGGAGTGTGCGCGATGCCGGCATACCACTTGAGCGTAAAGTCCTGCAATGGCAGCACCATCTGAATGCTGTCGTTGAATGAGAAGATCGGCAGCATCATCGACGGTATGTAGAGAAACAACAGATAAAGAATCACATAGCAAAAAAGCGGACCGAAGCGGCGCTTATTCGTGATAGTGGAGTCCGATGCGGCCGGAACCGCCTCCATCTCGCGACGCTTGACCGTGCCCCGCTGCGAAAGCCAGACGAAAATCAAAGCGATGGTCGTGATCGTAATCATCATGATGATCGTCAGCGCCGAACCCAGCGGCATGTTGTTGGTTACACGGAACTGGGCTGCGATGATCTGGCCGATCATGCCATTGGGGGGGCCGACCATCATCGGTGTGACGTAGTCGCCGACCGTGGGAATGAATTCAATGACAGCAGCCGCGATCACCCCAGGCATCGATAGCGGCAGCGTGACCCGGAAGAACGTTCTGACTGGGCTTTCGCCAAGATCGGCCGCAGCCTCCAGGAGCGAGCCGTCGATCTTCGAGAGCGACAGGTAGATCGGCAGGATGGCAAACGCCGCCCACGCGTGTACCAGCGTGAGGATTACCGCGAACTTGCTGTACAACAGGAATTCCAGCGGTCCCTGGATTACACCTAAGCCCTCGAGGCTGGAGTTGATTACGCCGTTGTTGCCGAGCATGATTTTCCAGGCAAGCACTCGCAGCAGGTAGCTGGTCCAGAACGGCAGGTTGATCAGAATCAACCATGTCATGATGTTTTTCTTGACCCTGAAAGCCAGAAAATAGGCGACAGGATAGGCCAACAGGATGGTGATGAGCGTCACCGTCGCCGACATCCAGATCGACCTCAAAAGCAGTTTGCCGTAGACGGGCTTGTCGAAAAACGTCTCGTAGTTCAGCCACGTGAAGGTCTTGTCGATGGTGACGTAGTCCTGCGTCCAGAAGCTGTAGACAACGAGAGTGCCGATCGGCAGCGCGAGTGCGCAGATCATCACCAACAGCGTCGGCGACAGCAGCGCGTAGCCACGCAACCACTCGTGTTTAAGGAATAAGGCCCGCGTCCTGGACGCCCAGTTCCGCTCCGCCAAGCCGCCGGCGATCATGCCCGGTGTTGCCCCCGTCGTCACTAGCGACGCCTGGAATCCACTGCGTCAGACTGTGCAGGACGCCCTATCGAGACCGCTATGTTGTCAGCGGCGGCCATGACGTCCGTCGCAATCTGCTCCATAATGTCTTCGGTCAAGCGGTTCGAAGGCCCGCTGACGCTGATCGCAGCGGCGACTTCGCCCAGTCCGTTAATAATCGCCGTGGCAATGCCGCTGACGCCAATCTCATTTTCTTCCACGTCGATGGCATATCCCTGCGCCCGGATCTGTGCCAGTTTTACCTCGAGCGTCTCGATTTCAGTGATCGTGTTCGGCGTCTGCCGCGGCAGGCCACTCATCCGGTAGACAGTACGCCGCATCGGATCATCCCATTGCGACAGCATGGCCTTGCCCAGGGCAGTACAGTGATACATCGATCGCCAGCCCGCATAAGCCGTGGCATGCAATTGCCGGGATCCCTGGAAGCTGTCGGTTACCAACAGATCGAGAAGATCGGGCAGACCTAAGTTCACGGTCTCGTTGGTCTTCTTGCAGAGCTCGGCGAGTACCGGCCGCGCCAGGTGGGAAATGTGCAAGCGTTGCTGCACGATCTGCCCGAGCTCGAGGTTGCGCAAGCCGAGCCGGTAGCGCCTCGATTGCACATCCTGCTCAATGAACCGCAGTGTGACGAGCGTTGCAAGAAGATTGAAAGCCGTTGTCTTGTTGAGTGCCGTCGCCCGGCTTATGTCACTCAGGCCAACGCCCTCCTCATGACCGGCAGCGATGACATCGATGATCGCGCTGGCGCGCGCCAATGCCTGAATGCGTGGCGGTTTTACGTATGCTGGAGCAGCCACAATCGGGAACGTCTCCTATAGTTCAATAATGTATAACGAATATTGTCGTTTTGGAATGTGCCATATTGATTGACAAAGTGCAATATATTGAGTCAGTCTCTTGACTCCACGATCATATTCAGTACGCTTAGTCGCCCTGCTTATTACCGTGAACGAAATAACGGTGTATATTGTATAGCACCTGAACGAGGATGCAATCAAGATGTCCGACCTGCAAATGGAAGCCGAGATCATCTTCGAACCGCACGTGCCGAACGCCTTGCGTCGAGCCCTCGACTACGCCGGAGACGATGGTTTCGTGGCATCGATGGCGCAGTTGCTGCATGCCCGGGCGAACGCCGACTACGACAATATCATCTGGAATACCTGGTTCACCTCGAATACCGAGGAGTCCGTGGTCACGACCTCGCAGGGCAATCATGTCGTGGTGGTGGTCCATGGTGGCGGCATATTCGCGTCACCGGAGCGATTTGAGAAGGTGTACCGTGCGAGCGTGGATCGATCCAGTCCGGACGGCTTTACGGGCCAATATTCCGCCAAAATCTCTGCAAAGGAAGCCCGCGACGTGCTCGAGGGCAAGCTGCCTGACGGCACTGAAATCCCGGTTTATGCCTTCGACGAGTTCAAGCGAGGCGTCGCCGACTTGCCGATACGTTATGGCATCATCCTGGACTTCGAGATGGCGAGGCAATCGACACGCGGATACGATCCATTCGAGGTCCTGAAGGATGAACCGAATATGATCGCCCGCGCTGGTGGCGTCGAAGCGAATGCGGCCTATCTCGACAAGGCGAGAGACCGACACCGCACCAAGATAATGGGCAACTGGCACCCCTACAACAGGATCGATCCGGATCAGCCGCAGACCAAAATACCGTTCCTGGCCGGCAACGAGGGTGGACTGTGCACCGAGGACGACGACGACGATCTCTACGGCTATGACGCAGAATACGGTCTCGGCGGCGACGCCTGTGTCCACAACATGGCCCGCTACATCGCGGTCGCGCCGCGTAATGCGTCGACGAGTTTGCGAAACTTAAGTTTCGGCGTCTGAGAGACATATGCGGCACGACGACAATTTCACACGCGGCCCGAGTTTCAAGGCGCTGGCCAGCGTTTGCGTGGCAGCAAGCCTGCTCATGTCATGCCAGGGCGACGTCGCCAACGACGTCGACCTGACGATTCTGGAATGGAGCGGCTACCAGCAAGCTAAATACCATCTGGAATATAATGCCAAGTACGGCGGACAGCCGGCCGTGTCCTTGTTTGCCGAAGAGAAGGACGCCATGCAGCGGATGCGCAACGGCTACCAGGTCGATCTGATTCACCTCTGCGTCAACTCACTTAATGAAGCTCGGGACGCGGGACTGATCAAACCACTGGATATCAGTCGCATACCGCGCTGGAGTGACATCAGTCCCAGCTTGCTGGAGATAGAGGACGTCCAGGTTGATGGTGAATACTGGTTAGCTCCCTGGGAATGGGGATTTTCGACCGTCGCCTACAATCCCGAGGCATTTGAGATTGAGAACGCGACTTACGATATCTTCGTCGACCCACGCTTCAAGGGTAAAACTGCGCTCACCTCGTCACTCAGCGTCAATCATATCATCGCCGGGGTTATCGGCCGCTGGGCGGATCCCTTGGACCCGACCGACGCGGAAATGGAAATGGCGCCTGAAATCTTCACCAAGATGCTCGAAAACGCGCGTTTCATTTGGTCCGATGGTACGCAGCTCGAACAGGCCTGGGTTGCCGGCGATGTCGGCATTTCCTACGTCTTCGGCAGTGCCACGCGCAGGTGGAAAAAGACGGGCATTCCGGTCGTGATCGTCCCGCCGTTGATGACCTGGATGTGCGGACTCTCCCTCAGCGCCAACGGCGCAGGTTCCGAGCAGCAAGCCTACGACTACATCAATGCCATGCTCGCTCCGGCTAGCGGTGTAGCATTGTTCGACCAGTACAATTACGGGCACGCAAACGCCAAGACGGTCGATCTGCTCGACCCGGAACAGATCGAAGGTTTAGGCATCGACGACCCGGCCAATTTTTTCGAGCGCGGCCTGTTCACGGGCGCGACGCCGCCGGCGAAGGAATCCAAGCTGTACCAGCTTTGGTTCGAAGCCCAGGCTGGCCTCAATTAGAAGGTGCAGAGATGGTCGCACCCGTAACCGAGTTCTACGACCGCCTGGGTCCTGAGTACCGTCACAACATGGGCTGGGACTGGGACGCGCAGGTACGCCAGGAAGGCGCATCGCTGGACCGCTTCCTGGCGAACCACGTGGGTCGTTCGGCGCCCTGGTCGTTACTTGATTGCTCCTGCGGAATCGGCACACAGGCGATTGGTTTGGCGCTGCTGGGCCATAAGGTCCATGCCACGGACCTGAGCCCGGTATCGATCGAGACTGCCCGGCAGGCGTCCACCGACTTCGGCGTCGACATGACTTTCGGTGTCGCCAACTTTTGCGATCTGGGCGCGGCCATCGCAGATACCTTCGACGTCGTCATTACCTGCGACAACTCGATCGCCCACTGCCTGCGCGACGAAGACCTCGCGGCTGCTATAGCCAGTATGAAAACGCGGCTCGAACCCGACGGCCTGCTGCTGTTGAGCCTCAGGGACTATGACGCTTTGGTCGCGGACAAACTTTGCTTCAACAACGAGCACATCCATGACAGGCCGGACGGTCGAAGGATCGTCTTTCAAGTGTGGGACTGGGCCGACGACGGCCGTACCTATCGTGTCCATCAGTTCCTGATCAAGGAGACTGACGGCCAGTACGACGTCAAACATTTCGAGACGGAACTCCGGGTGTTGCTACGCGACGATGTGATGACCGCCGTGCGAAATGCGGGGTTCGACGACGTGACCTGGCACGACCCCGATTCGAGCGGCTACTACCAGCCGATCGTGACGGCCCGCAGCCGATGAGTGGCGGCATCCGGTTAAATGACATCAATAGGGAAGACACCTGAATGAAAGACACTGAAATGGAAGCGGCGGTCATCTTCGAATCGCACCTCCCGGACGCGCTGCGGCGGGCCCTGGAGTATGCCGGAGACGATGGCTTCGTTGCATCGATGCCAGCTTTGCTGCACGCCCGAGTGAACGCCG
>JACZSM010000042.1 GCA_022574185.1 Pseudomonadota bacterium | reverse complement strand
TTCGCGTGTGAGAAGTCCGATAATGGCGCGATCGTCCTTACAGATCAGCGTCGAGAGCCGCTGCCAACCTGGTCCACACTACCCACGATCGACGATGTCGACCTCAAAGCATGGATGGATCGCGAGTTCTTCGAGCACGACATCAACTCTGATACCCCTGCCGCGCAGTGGTATGCCGGCGATCGCATGGATTGGGATCTTGCGGTCGCTAGTCTTTTTAATTAGCAGCGGAAAAGTCAGGGAACAGGTCGTATCGCCCGCGTGTCGCGATCCAGCTTGACGGCAAATGGGGCTACAGCCTAAGTGAACATCGCCTGCAGAATTATAGATTTTCGAAGCGGTTTTCGGCGCGGTTCTTGCGCACTTCTCCGGCGGCGAAGACACGCCCGCTCATCGCGATATAGACACCCGGTGCAGCGACTTGCACGGCCGCGACAGCCATGCCGACATTAAACACGGCATCGGTCGAGCGAAATCGCGCCGGGCTAAGAGCACCCGTCAATACGATCGTCTTGTCGGTCAGATCTGCAAGCGCGTCGGCGGTTTGCGGCATGGTATCCGTGCCATGCGTGATGACGTATCGCTCTGCATCATCACTGGCGACAAAATCGTGCAATTGCTGTCGGTCGGCGTCTGTTAATTCAAGACTGTCTTTTTGCATCATCGGTACGACATCGTAGTCAAAACCCACAAGAGCTTCGGTCAGGACATGCCGGACCTGCGAATCACCGACCTCAAACTGACTGAGTTCATCGAAATAGATCTTGTCGATCGTGCCACCGGTAGTAATGAATCGAATGAACATATGTGCGATTAGCCCTGCTATTATCAGAATATGAAAACCATCACGCGGGGCAGCCGAATCTGGAAGCTGCAGCGACGAATCTGCGCCGCTATTGCCACCGTGTTCCTGGGAGTCCTGGCCAGCACTGCGTCAGCCGACGGCAATGTCATTGTTTTGGAATTGAAAGGCGGAATTGGTGTCGCCACGGCTGACTATATCATTAGCGGTATTGAGCACGCCGAAGAAACCGCCGCCGAGTTGATAATTATCAACATGGATACACCTGGTGGACTGATGGCACCGATGCGCGACATTGTGCAGGCCATCCTGGGATCGAGCGTGCCCATTGCAACCTACGTTACGCCTGCCGGCGCGAGAGCGGACAGCGCCGGCACCTACATATTGCTGGCGAGCCACATCGCCGCAATGACACCAACGACACACCTGGGGGCCGCTACGCCGGTGTCATTGACCGGCGATGACGCGACACCGACTCCCGACAAACCGACGGACTTACCGACCGACGAATCGACCGACGATTCGACAGATGAAGAAACCGACGACGATGCAGAGCCGGTACCAAAGATGCAACCCGGCACAGCCATGGAACGCAAAGTGCTCAACGACGCCGTGGCCTACATTCGCAGCCTGGCAGAACGCTACGGTCGCAATGCCGAATGGGCCGAAGAAGCCGTGCGCAGTGCGGCCACGCTGACGGCCAGGGAAGCGCTCGAGCAAAACGTCGTCGACTTTATCGCCAAGGACCGCGCCGACCTGTTGCAACAGATCGACGGCTATGAGGTTGAGGTCGACTCCGAACCAAGGACGCTGGCGACGAACGATGTCGTTATTGAAAAATACGAACCAAACTGGCGCATCAAGATTCTTTCGGCGATTGCCAATCCGGAAATCGTATTGCTACTCGGAATGATCGGTCTGTACGGTCTGATGTACGAAGGCTGGAATCCCGGCGCCATCGTGCCTGGAGTGGTCGGTATTATTTGCCTCCTGCTAGCGGCATATGCGCTGCAAGTTCTGCCCGTGAATTATGCCGGCCTGGCATTAATCATAGTTGGAATTGCGTTAATGACCGCGGAGGCGTTTGCCCCGAGCTTCGGCGCGCTCGGGCTCGGTGGAATTGTCGCATTCGTGTTCGGTTCAATCATGATGTTTGACAGCGGCATTCCGGGATTCGGTATTTCACTGACATTCGTCATCGCAATTGCCATGATGGCGGCACTGGTCATCATCTGGCTTATCAGTTTCGCTTTGAAACTACGCAAACGTGGTGCGGTCACCGGACGTGATTCGATCATCGGCGGTATCGGCACAGCCATGCAGGATTTTTCCGGTGACGGAAGAGTCTGGCTCGAGAGCGAGGCATGGTCAGCACGCAGCAATGCAGCCATCCGCAAAGATCAACGGGTCATCGTTCTTGCATTGGACGGCCTGACTCTGGAAGTTGAGCCCCTCGCCGAACCTGATACCGCAGATGCACAACCGCAAACCTGAAATAATTACAACAGTGGGGAAAATCTAATGTCATTCGCAACTTTTGGAATAATCGCCGCCCTGGCGATTGTCATCATCTACAACACGATCAAGATTCTCAAGGAATATGAGCGCGGCGTTATCTTTTTCCTGGGCCGCTTTCAAGTCGTCAAGGGCCCGGGGTTGATTATCCTGATTCCCGGATTGCAAAAGATGGTCAAGGTCGATCTGCGAGTTATTGTTCATGATGTGCCGACGCAGGATGTGATTTCGCGCGACAACGTTTCGGTCAAGGTCAACGCCGTCATCTACTACCGCATCGTTGATCCCGAGAAAGCCATCATTCGTGTCGCGAATGTCTTTGAGGCGACCAGCCAGCTGTCACAAACAACGCTGCGCTCGGTTCTCGGTCAGCACGAACTCGATGACATGCTCGCCGAACGTGACAAGCTCAACACGGACATCCAGAACCTGCTCGATCAGCGCACTGACGACTGGGGTATTAAAGTCTCAAATGTCGAGATCAAGCACGTCGATATCGACGAGAGCATGATTCGTGCGATCGCCCAGCAGGCCGAAGCCGAGCGCGCAAGACGCGCCAGGATCATCAACGCCGAAGGCGAAAGACAGAGCGCCAAGATTCTTGCAGAGGCAGCGCACATGCTCGCACAGGAAGAGCACGCATTGCAGCTGCGCTATTTGCAGACATTGAAAGAAATTGCCAACGAAAGAACCAACACCATCGTTTTTCCGCTGCCACTCGAATTTATCGAGCCCTTCATCAAGCATTCCAAATATGCGCGAGATAGAGACACGTAGGAGCACGCGTACAGGAGCCCGCTCTCGTCAAGCGGGCCTACAATCAATTCAAATCGGTGGGATCGTTACCGTGATCTCGGCGCCGCCCAGATCCGACTTGTCAATCGTCAGATCCCCGCCGTATGCACGGGCGATGTCTTTCACGATGGCAAGACCGATGCCATGACCGGGTATCGACTCGTCAAGACGGGTTCCACGTTGTAACAGAGCCTCTGCCGCCACCTCCGGAATCCCGGGTCCATCGTCGGCAACCACCAATATCATGCCGCCCATCGCAGCGCGATCGACGCTGCCGGACCGAATCGTGATGCGAACACGCCCATCGCACCACTTGCAGGCGTTATCGAGTAGATTGCCCACCAACTCGAGAAAATCTCCGCTGTCAGCACGAAAACTGATGTCGTCTCCGATTTCAACATCGATCGACGGATGCTTGTCGCGATAGACTTTATGCAATCCGTCAACAAGTCGATTGACTTCACGTGCGACTTGCACTGGCGCCAATACAAGATTGTCGGCAACCGATGCTCCGGGCTTTCGCAACTGATAACGGACGATCTCATCCATGCGATCGATCTGTTCGTTGAAGCGCCCCGAAAACTTTGCATGGTCACGATCGCTGAGCAATGCACGCATTGCAGCGAGAGGTGTCTTCAGACTGTGCGCGAGATTGTCCAGCGTATGGCGATACCGATTCGAACGAGCGCGTTCACTGTCAATCAGCAGATTCATATTGCGCGCAACGCCCGCAAGTTCCGTCGGGTACTCATCCGACAGCGACGCGCGCTGGCCTTCCTCGATGGCGCCAATTTCAGTTTCGATTTGTCGCAACGGCCGCAGCAATCGCCGCATGACAACTGAAATTAAAAACAGCATGATCAATGCGACAGCGGCAAACCAACCGAACAACTGGCGGCGAAATTTCGCCAGCTGCAAGTTGAACGAGTCGAGACTCTCAGCGACCTTGAAGACAAATGGTTTGAGTTCTCCGCTTGGAAACTCCCATTGCACAGCAAGGCTCAGAGTCAGCAGCGGTGTGCCATCCGTTAATGCTTCCTCACCAAACAGGTGAATGCCGTCTTCCGTAACGATGCCGATCGGAATCTCCAGCCCGAGCGCAGATCGTGAGCGCCACACCAACACGCCGTCGTTATCGCGAATCTCGGCGTACAGGCCCGAACCGATATTGCCGAACCTGGGCTCGTGCATATCGGGTGGCATGCCGAGGATACCGCTGTCTGTGGCTTCGGCGGCGGCCAGCAGCGCCATGAGGTGACCGTCGAGGATATCTTCCTGCGCCTGCTCACCGGCCTTGCGAAATGCCGTATCGAGAACCACGATCGTGACGCCAAAGAAAAACAACATCAGCACACTGACTGATACCAGGAGTCGAGCGCTGAGTGAGGACATCGGCAGAATCAGCCGGACTGCTTGCGTTCCAGTGCAAACCGGTAACCACGCCCGCGTAAGGTTTCGATCGGATGAATCGTGTTGCCCGGATCCATTTTTTTGCGCAGGCGACCGATAAACACCTCGATGACGTTGCTGTCGCGCTCGAAATCCTGATCGTAAAGACGCTCGGTCAATTCAGTCTTCGAAATGACCTGCCCGGCACGAATCATAAGGTACTCGATGATTTTGTACTCATAGCTCGTGAGTTCGACAATGACGTCGTTGACTTTGAGGTCCTGTCGCGACAAATCGAGCGTGACCGGTCCTGCGGCCAGCACCGACGTCGCCCAGCCGCCACTACGTCGCAATAGCGCATGAACACGCGCATGGACTTCTTCGAAGTGAAAAGGTTTGACGACATAATCGTCGGCGCCTGCCTCGAGCCCATCGACCTTGTCCTGCCACCGATCCCGTGCAGTCAGAATCAAGATTGGATAACTCTTGCCCTTGTCCCGCGCTGCACGAATGAGATCGAGACCTGACATTTCAGGCAAACCGAGGTCGACAATCGCCAGGTCGATCGGATATTCGAGCGCGTAGTACAGGCCTTCTTTCCCATCTGCTGCCTGCTCGACTGCGAACCCCGCTTCGTCAAGTCTGGCAACCAGCGATTCGCGCAGAGTGGCGTCGTCTTCTATTACGAGCAATCGCATATCAGTTCCAAGCCCGGATTGGTCATAAATAATCCCGGCTACCGTCTGCGGCCCGGCACTTTGTGCGTCCTGACCTTGCCGTCTTTGGTGAGCACCTTGATGTGATGCACTTCACGGCCACCGCTCACTTTCGTTTCAGCACTGACGATGCGGCCATTGGTTCTCCGGCGCACCGATTCAATCGCCTCGGCAAGGCTCATGCCGTCACCTTTCTGTGCGATATGAAAATGCTGTTGATCGCAGTCGTGGAAATGCGAGTTAAGCTCGCGAAGCGTCTGCTCGATCTCAAATGCCTGCGTCGTTACTGGCAATGTCGCCAGTACGCCGGTCAAAAGCATTGTGCTTAGAAATCTCACTTCATCATTCCTTTCATCGAGCCCTCAAAATCATGCAATCAGCACTGCCGACAAGTGTGGGTTGTCGGCAGGCGTATTGCAATGAACGAAGTCACGTGGCTACCCGGCCGGTCGAATGTCAATGCGGACGCGTATTCTGCGACCCGGATCATTCGACATCCTGGTCGCATACTTTTGACCATTGTAGCGATACACCACGTTGTAGCCATCTATGCGCTCCTCCTGGTGCTCACGATAATGTGTTTTGCAACGTTTGACGGGATGCGAATACTGCACCGAACCGTAATTGCCGCCACTGTGCCGAAGGACGGCGTCGTTACCGATAGCTGCACCGATCAGCGCACCCGCAACCGTCGCCGCATCATTGCCCCGGCCGCTGCCGAACTGATGTCCGACGATTCCGCCAATGAGCGCACCGAAAAGTGTGCCACCAGCGACTCCGTGAGGATGATGATTGACCGTGTAGTACTCGGTTTCGTCCCAGCATTCACGTACCGGCGTTGTAATCGTGACATAGCGAATGATCGGTTCCGAGCTGATCACCTCCGCATAGTCGTAGGTCGGACCCGTGCGTTGGCTCGAGTTCTGGGCATGGCCACTCGTCGATACCGATGTTGCGCGATAGGCTCCGCGGTCGTGATCTGCGATTGCCTGCGTTGACAGGCCGAGCAGCGCGGTGGCTGCGGCCAGACCTGCTGTTAGACGTATATTCATCATTGTCATCTTCCTTGCCAAGCTTGCGACCGACCTTATTGCCAGCCTGTGGACAAGATTAAACGCCTGCCAATGAACATTGGCTGAATGAAGGACCGTGGTTGTGCCAGAAATCTGAACGGCTTATGAACCAATGCGTTTCTTGGCAGCACGCCATTGCTGATCGAGCGATTCCAGGGACAGGTCGGTAAGGCTTTTACCCGTCTCTTTGATGGACTTTTCCATGTTACGGAACCGTTGCTCGAACTTGGCATTCGCCGCGCTCAGGGCTTGTTCGGGGTCGATGTCGAGATGCCGGGACATGTTCACCAGTGCAAACAACAAATCGCCGAATTCCTCGTTAATGGCAGCGACATCACGTGTACCAACGGCTGCTTCGAGTTCACTCAATTCCTCGACTATTTTTTCCCGAACACCATGACGATCCGGCCAGTCGAAGCCGACCGTGCTCGCCCGTTTTCCCAGTTTCTGCGCACGTTTGAGGGCCGGCAACGCCATGGCAACGCCGGCCATGGCACTTCGATCTGATTCCTGGGCACGCTCGTCAGCCTTGATTCTTTCCCAGCTTGCATCCGTTTGGCCCGCCGCCCGCTGCTCAGGTCCACCGAAGACATGCGGATGCCGCCGGATCATCTTGTCCGTGATGCCCGCCGCGACGTCGTCGAAGTCAAAGAGACCTGCCTCCTCGGCCATGCGCGCGTGAAAAACGACCTGGAACAGCAAGTCGCCAAGCTCCTTCTTGAGATCCGTGTAATCGTCGCGCGCAATGGCGTCGGCGACTTCGTATGCCTCCTCGACCGTATACGGCGCAATACTTGCGAAGTCCTGTTGCACGTCCCACGGACAGCCGTCCGCCGGGTCCCGCAGGTTCGCCATAACTTCAAGTAATTTATTGATTTCAGTCATAACCTATTGATCTCTAATTATTTCTATCAATTTAAATACGATGAAAGCCGTTGACCCCCAGATGCGTTGTCCGTCGTAGTGAAATTCGACCATGGGCACTTTGCTGCCGTGAATCTCCCGCTCCACCATCTTCTGATTATTTCTGTCGAGCAGGAATTGCAGCGGCACCTCAAAAGCATACTCGACCTCGGTCTTGTCAATCTTGAGTTCTATCGATCCGTCGACCAGTGCGACGACCGGTGTAACCGCGTAGCCGGTAACGGTCGGCATTGGCTCGAGATAACCGATGATCTCGATATTGTCGCGTGCAATACCAACTTCCTCATAAGTTTCCCGCAATGCCGTTGCGGCAATATCGGTATCGCCGGGATCCATGCGCCCCCCTGGAAAACTGACCTGACCCGCATGGTGCTTGAGTTCGGCGGAACGTTGCGTAAACAAGATAGAAAGCCCTTCGGCACCCCGTTCAATGAACGGCACAAGCACACCGGCAGGCGTTAGCGATGCTGATAGCTGCTCATGCATGCTGGACGGCCATAGTTCGCTCCCTGGCGGCATCACGACGTCCGTGGGGTCGGTGGGCAAAGACGTTCCCGTCAGGCAAGCACGCAGATGGGCGGCGGAAATGATCGCTGAGTCGGTCATAAGAATATGCAGACAAATGCCACCTGGCCTGGACTATTCATGAATAGTCCAGGCTAGTTTTTAATGCCGCCCTCGGTCAGAGCCGCGGGATCAAGCAATCGATCGAGCTCCGCATCGGACAAATCGGTCAATTCTTTCGCCACATCCTTGACCGACCGACCATCGGCGTAAGCCTTTTTGGCGATGACCGCACCCTTTTCATAGCCGATGACAGGATTGAGCGCAGTCACGAGAATCGGGTTTCGCTCGAGAGCGCGGTTAATATTGTCGATATTGACCGTAAAGCCGGCAATTGCCTTGTCGGCGAGGCAGGTACTGGCGTTCGCCAGTAATTCAATACTTTGCAACAGGTTGTAGGCGACGACGGGCAGCATTACATTGAGCTGGAAATTGCCGGATTGTCCCGCCATCGCGATGGTCGCGTCATTGCCTACGACCTGCGCGCATACCATGGTGACGGCTTCGGGGATGACAGGATTAACCTTGCCCGGCATGATGCTGGAACCGGGCTGCAAGGCCGGCAACGCAATTTCGCCGATGCCCGCGAGCGGACCCGAATTCATCCATCGCAGATCATTCGCGATCTTCGTCAGACTGATGGCCAGAACCCGCAACTGGCCCGATGCCTCCACCGCCGCATCCTGCGTGCTCAGTGCCTCAAATTTTGACCGCGCTGGTTTGAAATCAATGCCGGTTCGCTCGCTGAGCAGTACCGCCACTTTGGCGCCAAATTTCGGATGCGCATTGATTCCTGTACCTACGGCCGTGCCGCCCAGGGCAAGCGCCGTCAGGCGCACCATCGCATCACCGAGGCGAGCTGTGGCATTGTCGATCTGGGCTCGCCAGCCATTGAGTTCCTGGCCCAGCGTGACCGGCATGGCGTCCATCAAATGCGTACGCCCTGTCTTGACGATGTCCTTGCACTCGTCAGCTTTTTTTTCGAGTACCTTCGACAGATGCCGCAGCGCCGGCATCAGCACAGCGTGAATCGCGCTCGCCGCACTGACATGAATGCAAGTCGGAATGACGTCGTTGCTGCTCTGGCTCATGTTGACGTGATCGTTCGGATGCACCTCTGAGCCCAGGCTTGCGCTCGCAACGCGGGCGATGACTTCATTCGCGTTCATATTCGAGCTGGTGCCGGATCCGGTTTGAAATACGTCGATCGGAAAATGTGCATCGTGATCGCCATTCGAGACCGCCAATGCCGCCTTCTGTATGGCTGCTGCCACATCGCTTTTGAGCAGACCGAGTTCGGCATTGGCGCCGGCGGCGGCCCATTTGACATGCCCAAGCGCCGCAATGAACTGACTCGGCATGGTCAATCCACTGATCGGGAAGTTCTCGACAGCTCGCTGCGTCTGGGCGCCCCACAGCGCGTCCTTAGGGACTTTAAGTTCGCCCATGCTGTCAGTTTCGGTGCGAAAATCCCCGTCGCTCATTGCCAGTGATATCCCGTCGTGTATGATTCGCGCTTCGTGCGTATCTATGAATTGCGCGTTGCGCGCGCAAGTCTACACTGGTTTTCGTGACATGAAAGTCTCAACGCTCAGGGCCCTGTCGCCAGCCGACGGTCGCTATGCCGACAAGGTCAACGGGCTACGCGATATATTCAGTGAATTCGGCCTGATCCGCTTTCGCACACTCGTCGAGGTGCGTTGGCTGCAGTGGCTCTCCGATACCGCGCAGATCGCCGAACTGCCCCCCCTGTCGAACGTCATGAAAGACTTCCTCAATCACATTGTCGATGATTTTTCACTCGATGATGCAGAGAACATCAAGAAAATTGAGGCAAAAACGAACCACGACGTTAAAGCGGTGGAGTATTTCATCCGCGACCGTCTCGGCGACGGTCCGGAGACACAGTCGCTCAAGGACTTCGTGCATTTTGGCTGCGCATCCGAGGACATCAACAACCTCGCCTACGCATTGATGTTGCGCTCTGCCCGTACCGACGTGCTGCTGCCGCAGATGCGAGTGCTTCGTACGAAACTTCAGACGATGGCCAGAAAACATGCAACATTGCCGATGCTGTCCCGAACTCACGGTCAAACGGCCAGTCCGACGACAGTGGGCAAGGAATTTGCCAACGTCGCGGCGAGACTTGATCGGGCTCAGGGACAATTCAGAGACCTTGAGATACGCGGCAAATTCAACGGCGCGGTCGGCAATTACAACGCGCTCCAGATCGCCTATCCCGAGGCCGACTGGCCAGCGATCACCCAGGGCTTTATTGAATCTCTGGGGATTGATCCTAATCCATATACGACGCAGATCGAACCGCATGACTGGACCGCCGAGTACGCTCATTCGCTACTGCGCTACAACACGATCCTGATTGATTTTTGTCGTGACATCTGGGGTTACATATCACTCGGTTACTTCACACAGAAAATTGCGAAAGACGAGGTCGGTTCGTCAACGATGCCACATAAGGTCAATCCGATCGATTTCGAGAATGCGGAAGGTAATCTCGGCCTGTCTAACGCCCTGCTCAGCCATTTCGCCGAAAAACTCCCTATTTCGCGGTGGCAACGGGACCTGACCGATTCGACTGTGCAAAGAAATTTTGGTGTTGCCGTCGGCTACCTGGTGATCGCGTCTGAGTCGATTCAAAAGGGACTGGCAAGACTTCAGGTCAACAGCGAGGCGATTGGAAAAGACATCGCCGATGCATGGGAAGTGCTGGCCGAAGCCGTGCAAACCGTGATGCGACGCTACGGCGTTCCCGAGCCCTACGAGAAGCTCAAAGCACTGACACGCGGCCAACCAGTGACGAAAGAACTCCTGCGCGATTTCATTCGCACGCTCGATATTCCGGATAGCGAGAAATCCCGCCTGCTCGAGCTGACTCCCGAGGCTTATATTGGTTTCGCGGCCGAACTCGCCGCCGAATTCGCGGCCACCAAAACGTGACGCAGTTGGCACGGTCAATCTTGTTCAATCGCTAAAATGATGGTCCTGCGCATAATCTGGTCAGCGCCAGGGGAATAGCTTCGGCGGCACGCTGAGGCACAGACTCATACCGGACGATAAATACTGCGGATGGAAAAGCCACGAGAAAAAGGCAGACGATGGGTAATATCGACGCGTGACGAAATGCGTCAAGCCGCCATCGAGGTTGCGCGAGAAGCAAAGCGCAAGGTTTCGATATTGACGCAGGATCTCGAGCCAGGTATCTATGACGATCCAGATTTCCTCGAGGTCATAAAACACCTCGTGCTGTCACAATCCTATTCACGAATTCGGGTATTGATCGCGGATCCTTCGCGCGCCATAAAAAATGGCAATAATTTTGTACACCTGGGCCGGCGCCTGAATAGCTACATCGAGTTTCGACATGTCCACGAAGACCTGCGCACGCACGCCGAGTCATTCTGCATCGCCGATGAAACAGCACTCGTTTACCGACTGCAGGCGAACCGCTGGGAAGGCATTGCCGATACCTATGAACCGGCCGTCGCCAAGCTTTACGGCACGATGTTCGATGAAATCTGGCTCGCCAGCGAAGTCGAAGTAGAATTTCGCCAACTGGGCATTTAAGAACTGCAGGAACCCGCTGTTGGAATCGCCCGGCTATGTTGGGAAATTTGAAAAATACGCGTGTCATCCTCGGCCTGTCCGGCGGCGTGGCCGTAGTTCCAGTATTAGGTCAACGCAAAGATGAACGCGCGGCCAACCGCAGTCATTGGCATCACGAGCCCGAAAAAGGTGAGGTTGGCAAACAATACTATTCCGCCGACCCAGGTGACACGATGGACGCTACCGGTGTTTGCCCTGTCGAAAATCCCAAGTAACACGAGAAACGTCAGCAAGCCCGTAAACACGAATGGTGGCTCCGGCAGATCAATCATGGGAAATTTCGCGATTCGTCCAAATGCCGGTAAAATAATTCCAATCGATGCGAGGTACATCAACCTCTTATGAATCTCGGGCTTCCGACGATTTAGAACTGCTGCAACGACGAACCCCGTGAATGCGACCAGCATGCCAATATTTCCCCACACAACGCCTGCAATTCGGGAAAAATCTGAATCTATGTTTCCATACTTTTCTAGCAAACGAGGCGCAAGCCCCATTGCAGCAGTAGCTCCCGAAAGAAGAACCGTAATGCCTATCGTTACGCCGACCGCTCCCAATCGCCTGTGCAAGTCGACTCTCCCATTGTTTACTGCTGTCGTTTGCACACAAAACCAGATGAACCACGCGGTCAGCGCAGCTCCATGTCCATAAACATACAGCGGAATAGCAGGAACATCGAAGAATGTGCGCAAGTAATATGTTGGTGAAAATCCAATCAGGACTATCACCAGTAAGGCATAGGACGCGTACAGAAAAAATTTGCTGCGACGATGCGATTCAGACACGACTACCCCCGCGTTTCTAGCAAGTCATATTTTCGAAGCGGCTGAAGTGCCGAACATAACCCAAACCGTAACGAATAACGTAAATAATTAGTCGGCAATGACCACGTTGGGTTGCCGTCTCAACCGGTCGATGGCCGCTTTCTCGCGTATGGCGATTGTTTAGAAGGTCGCGTGCCCCTGTTAGAATCGCCCGGCGATGTTGGGAAATTTGAAAAATACACGCGTAATACTCGGCCTGTCCGGCGGCGTGGACTCGGCTGTCGCCGCGATCTTGCTCAAGGATGCCGGCGCCGATGTGCAGGCCTTGCACATGACCAATTGGGAGGACGACGACGGCTATTGTACGGCCGCCGAGGACCTGCAGGACGCGCGTCGCGTCTGTGAACAACTGGATATCCCCTTGCACCAGGCAAACTTTACCAGGCAGTACCGCGACCGCGTATTCGACCATTTCCTCGACGAGTACCGGGCCGGCCGTACACCGAATCCCGATGTGCTGTGTAATCGGGAGATCAAGTTCGGGGTTTTTCGCGACTACGCGAAGCGACTCGGCGGCACCTGGCTCGCTACCGGGCACTACGCGCGTTCTGCTGTCGTCGATGGTGTGACAGTACTCTCGAAAGCGGCCGATGCGGACAAGGACCAAAGCTATTTCCTGCACGCCGTCAGTGCCGAGGCTTTGGCCGAGACTGTATTCCCGCTGGGCGAGCTGCAAAAGTCTGAAGTCAGGCAGATCGCTCGCGACAGGGGTCTCACTATCCATGACAAGAAAGACAGCACCGGCATCTGTTTCATTGGCGAGCGGCCATTCCGTGAATTCCTGAGTACCTATCTGCCGGCCAATCCGGGCTCGATACGCACACCCGATGGCATCGAGGTTGGACAGCATCATGGCCTCATGTACTACACACTGGGACAGCGCCAGGGCCTCGGCATCGGTGGTCGCAAAGATGCCGCCGATGAGCCCTGGTACGTCGTCGACAAGGAACTCGTCAGCAACACACTCATCGTTGTTCAGGGCGACAGCGACTTGTTGCTGAGCAACAGCTTGCTCGGCATTGACGCGAGCTGGATCGGGCCGGCCCCGCCGGATCTTGATATGGGCTATCGCTGCAACGCGAAGATTCGATACCGGCAAGCCGATCAGGACTGCACCGTGACACGCAACGATGCCGGTGATCTTGTCGTCGATTTTGACGCACCACAGCGCGCCGTTGCGCCAGGCCAGTTCGTCGTCTTTTACGACGGCGATCGTTGCCTGGGCGGCGCGGTCATAGACCGTATTCTTGAGCGACCAGCTCGGGTCACGCCCGCCAAGGTGGCGGCAATTTGACCAGCGTGGCAAAGCACCATCGGCTATAATGCGCGCGCTGCAGTCCGCTTGCTGCACGCGACAATCATGGTCCCGGAGAAATGACGATGAACGACAGCTTCGGTGCACGTTCGACACTGACCGTCGACGGCAACAATTTTGAGATCTTCCGCCTCGATGCGATCAAGGAAGGTCATGTAGAGCAACTGCCCTACTCTCTCAAGGTACTGCTCGAAAACCTGTTGCGCCACGAAAACGGTCGCGATATTACTCGCGACGACATCCTGGCGCTCGCAAACTGGGATCCCCAAGCCGTGCCCAGTACCGAGATTTCATTTACGCCGAGCCGCGTCATTCTGCAGGACTTCACCGGCGTACCAGCCGTTGTGGACCTCGCCGCAATGCGCGACGCCGTTGTCAAGCTGGGTGGATCTGCCGACAGTATCAATCCACAGTCGCCTGCCGAGCTCGTCATCGATCATTCGGTCCAAGTCGATAACTATGGCGCAGCCAACGCGCTCGACCTCAATAACAAAATTGAATTCAAACGCAACCTGGAACGCTACTCGTTTCTGCGTTGGGGCCAGTCCGCATTCAAAAATTTCCGTGTGGTGCCGCCCAACACGGGCATCGTGCACCAGGTCAATCTCGAGTATCTGAGCCGTGTCGTATTCGATACAGACCGTGACGGTACTCGCAGCGCCTACCCCGACACCCTGGTCGGGACCGACTCGCATACGACCATGATCAATGGTCTCGGCGTACTCGGCTGGGGTGTTGGCGGCATCGAAGCCGAAGCCGCCATGCTCGGCCAGGCAATCACGATGCTGATTCCGCATGTCATCGGCTTCAAACTGTCAGGAAAACTCAAAGAAGGTGCGACAGCAACCGACCTCGTGCTGACCGTTACTGAAATGCTGCGCAACAAGGGCGTGGTCGGCAAATTCGTCGAGTTTTTCGGTGACGGCCTCGCGCAGCTGCCTTTGTCCGATCGCGCCACACTCGGCAACATGTCGCCTGAGTTCGGCTCGACCTGCGCCATGTTCCCGATCGATGGCGAAACCATTCGTTATCTCGAACTGTCGGGTCGGGATGCGGACCACATCGAACTCATCGAAGCGTATACGCAAGAACAGGGCATGTGGCGTCACGACGGCCAGCCCGACGCGCTTTACACCGACACGCTCGAACTCGATATGGGCACCGTTGAGCCGAGCATTGCGGGCCCGAAGCGCCCGCAAGATCGAATCGCGCTCAGCGTCGCGGACAGCACCTATAAGAAACACCTCGAAGCAGCGATAGCGGACCGAGACGGCGGTGGCTCAGAAACAGTCAATCTTGATGGTGAAGACGTTGAGATTCGCGACGGTGCCGTACTGATTGCAGCGATTACGAGCTGCACGAACACATCGAACCCGGCCGTCATGATTGCCGCCGGCCTGCTCGCGCGTAATGCCAGACAAAAGGGTCTGCAGAGCAAACCATGGGTCAAGACGAGCCTCGCGCCCGGCTCGAAGGTCGTTACCGATTACCTGCAGAAGTCTGACTTGCTCGATGATCTCAATGCGCTCGGCTTCTACACGGTTGGCTATGGTTGCACGACCTGTATCGGCAACTCGGGACCGCTGCGACCCGAAATCGCCGCGGCCATAAAGAAAGCCGATATTGTCGGTACGTGCGTGCTCTCGGGAAATCGTAATTTCGAAGGTCGCATTCACCCACTGGTGCAAATGAACTTCCTGGCGTCCCCGCCACTCGTGGTTGCCTATGCCCTCGCAGGCAATCTCGACGTCAACCTGATCAACGATTCACTCGGCGACGACCAGGACGGCAATCCTGTCTATCTCAAAGATATCTGGCCCAGCATGAACGAAATTAATTCTATGATCTCTGCC
This sequence comes from Pseudomonadota bacterium, assembly GCA_022574185.1. Taxonomy (GTDB): domain Bacteria; phylum Pseudomonadota; class Gammaproteobacteria; order Steroidobacterales; family Woeseiaceae; genus UBA1847. The sequence continues at coordinate 11,529 of JACZSM010000042.1, read as the reverse complement.
AATATTAACTCCGATATGTTCAAGAAGACTTACGGCAGCGTTTTTGAAGGCGATGACAACTGGAACAGCATCGACGCGCCTGAAGGCGAGATCTACACCTGGGACGATGCATCGACCTACATAAAAAACCCACCGTACTTCGAGGGCATGACATTAGAGCCTGCGGCGGTCACTGAAATTCGCGGGGCGCGTGTTCTCGCGCTACTCGGTGATTCCGTCACGACCGACCACATTTCGCCGGCGGGCAGCATCGCGGCGGACAGTCCGGCAGCGCAATACCTCAAGGCGCACGGCGTCGAGCCAGCGAACTTCAATTCCTACGGTTCACGCCGTGGCAATCACGAGGTCATGATGCGTGGCACGTTTGCCAATATTCGGCTCCGCAACCAGCTCGCGCCGGGTACCGAAGGCGGATGGACGCGCCATCAGCCCAGCGGCGAGCAAATGTCGATCTTCGATGCATCGCTCAAGTACCGCGAAGAAGGCACGCCGCTGGTGGTTATTGGCGGCTCAGATTACGGCGCCGGTTCATCGCGCGACTGGGCAGCGAAAGGCGTCTTGTTGCTGGGCGTCAAGGCCGTCATCGTGAAGAGCTTCGAGCGAATTCATCGTTCCAACCTGATCGGTATGGGGGTCCTGCCGCTGGAATTTTCCGCAGGCGACGACGCGGAGTCTCTCGGTCTGAACGGCACGGAAACCTTCGACATTACAGGCCACACCGACCCCGATGCCCGGACCGTGACGGTCACAGCGACGCCAGCCGATGGCGATCCGATCACGTTCGAAGCGATCGTGCGAATCGATACACCCAAGGAACGCGACTACTACGAGAATGGCGGCATCCTGCACTACGTGTTGCGCCAGCTCGCCGCATAATCCAACGTTGACCGAGCCCTGCCGAATTCCGGACGCGTTGATCGACGCGCTCCGGAAAGCTCGTCATGTCTGTGTATTGACCGGGGCTGGAATCTCTGCGGAAAGTGGCGTGCCGACGTTTCGCGATGCACAGACGGGACTGTGGGAGCAGTACAACCCACAGGACCTCGCGACGCCTGAGGCGTTTTTGCGTGATCCGGAGCTGATCTGGCGCTGGTATCGATGGCGCCGCGACCTTGTTGCCGCCGTGGAACCGAACGCAGGTCACGTGGCGCTCGCCAGACTGGCGACGCTGGTGCCGCGTATGACGCTGATCACGCAAAACGTTGATGGCTTGCATCAACGAGCCGGTAGCCGCGATGTTATCGAATTCCATGGCAATATTTTTACAAACCGGTGCTTTGTCGAGAATTGCATCGTCGACTGCGATACCAGTGCCAAGGTGCCCAGCTGTCCGCATTGCGGCGGCCACGTGCGGCCCGGTGTCGTCTGGTTTGGCGAGTCAATCCCGAGCCAGGCATTGAACGACTCCTTTGCTGCCGCGGCAGACTGCGATGTGTTCTTGTCGATAGGCACATCTTCGCAAGTATTTCCTGCGGCAAACCTTGCAGAAATTGCGCGCGATGCATCGGCTGTCGTCGTCGAGGTCAATCCCGAGCCCACGGATCTCGCCGCAAGCATCCATTTCGCGATTCAGGCCCGCGCCGGGGCAGTCTTGCCGGAACTGGTAGACTCCCTGGCAGAATAACTAATGCACCGCTGATCAATCTTGTCCCGGGAATCACTGTGAAATCCAAGTCTGCCGAGCGCATGCTCTCATATCCTTTCTGGATCAAGGTCACGGGCTCTGCGCTCGCCGCATTGATGCTGGTCTTTACCGTTCTGAGCATCTACTGGTCGCGTACGCCCGACGTATTCTGGGTCAACCACACGATCGATGACGACAGGGTCGTCATCGGCTACCCGACCACCGATACCCTGATTCGCGTTGCCGAGACGCTGCTCGACAAACCGGGCGGTTACCTGAGCAATGACAGAATGTTGCCTAGCGTTTTTCTCGACAATATTCCGAACTGGGAATTTGGCGTTTTACAGCAGGTACGTGACCTTGCACGAGTCATTCGCAACGACTACAGCCGCAGTCAGTCGCAATCGAAAGAAGATGCGGACGTTGCGAAGGCCGAGCCAAGTTTCTTCTTCGACAACGACTCCTGGATCTTGCCGCGTACCGAGTCCCAATATCGAGACGCGATCAAAGGATTTACGCGCTACCGTGATCGCCTGGCAGGTCTCGGCGAGAGCAAGGCGCAGTTTTATGCTCGCGCCGATAATCTGCGCGAATGGCTTGCACAGGTGGAGAAGCGTCTCGGCAGCATAACCAGACGCCTCGGTGACAGCGTCGCCACGACGCGAATCAACGAAGACCTTGCCGGAGACGCGTCGGCGGAAGCTACCTACGCCCAAGCGGATACGGTCGATGTGCGTACCTCCTGGTTCGAGATTGACGACATTTTCTATGAGGCACGCGGTACCGCGTGGGCCCTCGTGCATTTCTTCCGCGCGGCCGAATTCGATTTTGCGCGCGTACTCGACGACAAAAACGCCATCGCCAGCGTGCGCCAGATCATTCGCGAACTTGAGGCAAGCCTGCAGTCCATGCACTCACCGATGATCCTCAATGGCAGCGGCTTTGGTCTATTCGCCAACCACTCGCTCGTAATGGCCAACTACCTGGCGCGCGCTAATGCCGCGATCATCAACCTTCGCGAACTCCTCGATAAGGGGTAATAATTTAGATTAAATATCAACGTTAAGCTATTGTTTTAACTAAAACCTAACCAAACTGGAATCTGTTTCCAGGCCTCAGTTAACGCCCTGTCCAGGCGCTTGCAATCTGGCTCGAATTGGCCCACGAGACGCCAGAATCGCCGCGAATGGTTCATGTGCCGAGCGTGACAGAGCTCGTGAATCATCAGGTATCGAACCAGCGCCGGGTCGAGAAACAACAGGCTGTAGTTGATACTGATCGTACCGCTGCTGGCGTGGCTGCCCCAGCAGGTGCGCTGACCACGCACGTGCATCGTCTTGAATGGATTTCTGGTTGCCGCCGAGAGTGCGTCCAGCCTCGGTCGAAATTCTTCTTTGGCAAGCGATGCGAGCCAGCGTTTGAGAGCACCGACACAGAGTTTCTCGTCGCTGGTGCGACCGCTGAGAACGACAAGGTCATTTTTTGATCGGTAACGAACGCTTTTTGTGGATGATTGTCGCTCGTAGTTCACGCGGAAGCGCCGGCCAATTGCCGGTAACTCGACGATGACCGGCAGTGAGAAAACCTCTGGCGGATGTAGCTTGGCAAATGATGCTCGCGCCGCATCGATCCATTGGCGGTGTTCCCGGACGAAAGTCTGCACTTCTGCGGGTTTTGTGCGCCTCGGCACAACCACCTCAACCCGGCCGCGTGGAAAGACCTTTATCGACAACCTGCGGGCACGGCTGCTTTCTCGAACCGAAAAGCCCGACGCATCGCCAGGCTCTTCAGAATCCGTAAATAGGGCTAGTTGTTTGGCCGCAGAATGCACAGCCTCTATTGTACGGCCGTATGCAGTGAATGCGAACGAGTACTCCGTCAAGCCAGTATTGATGGCGTATCAGGGTCGAGTGCCGCTGAAGCGAATCGCATCGCTCATGGACATCACACCTTCGACACCGCCGACCTCGGCTGTGTCGCTGATATACAGTTTGACCTCACGTTCCAGCCGAATCTTGCCGAGCACACGAGAGTCCGGGCCGATGACGATAATGGGGGCCCAGGACTTCCTGAAACCGAAATGCCAGCCGCCTGGCTTCTCAACAATGATGTCGCCATGCAGGATGGCGCCCTCGCTGAGCTCAATATCGCCGTTGACGGTGGCCAGGTCGCCGTGAACCTCGCTCGCGACGAGTTCGATTTCGCCATTCACGTTACTGACGCTTTTCGCGACCTTACTGCCTTTGCGGACGCCGATGCTGCCATTCACGGCCTCAATCCAGCCGTCGATCGTGACGTTTTCGTCAACTCGAATGGAACCATTCACGGTACTCAGGTTCTTCGCTCTGACCCCCGATGAGACGCGCAGCGCACCGTTGACCGTTGAGACATCCTGTACACGGGCGTCGTCATGGATGCGAATCGTGCCATTCACCGTGCTGACTTCTCCAGTGACGATTGCGCCTTCACCGACAGTAACGCTGCCATTGACGGACGTTGCGCCATCTGCAGTTGCGCCAGCACTAATTCTGATGCTCTTGTTGATACTGCCCGCGTAAACCGGAGCCGCCATCAACACAACCAGCAAGCTCACCGTCAAAGTGCTTTTGCTCATAATTTTGCTCATTTTCAGTATTCCCCGAAACCGTTGTATCCATTAGATACCGGACACGGCCAAACGGTTGCAATCGATGCGCATCCCTGCCCTAATCCGCCTTGGAATCCAGCAATGCCCTATTCCCTAATCGACATTGGAGCGAACCTGACACACGACAGCTTCGATGCCGATCGCACCGAAGTAATGCAGCGCGCGGCCGATGCGGGCGTGGCCAGAATCATTGTCACGGGCAGCAGCAATCAAGGCAATATTGACGCGGCCGAGCTCGCCGAGGCCAATCCGGGCCGCGTATATGCAACGGCCGGTGTGCACCCCCATCATGCGTCAGATTACACTGCGGCGAGTGCCGAGCTCATCCGTTCCCTGGCGCAGAAGGACGTCGTTGTGGCCGTCGGCGAATGTGGACTGGATTATTTCCGCAATTATTCACCGCAGCATGCGCAGGTTGAAGCCTTTCGCTCGCAACTCGAAATCGCAGCCGATATTGGCTTGCCCGTGTTCCTGCATCAACGTGACGCCCACGATGATTTTGTAGAAGTGCTTGAGCCGCTATTGCCTGGGTTGACGCGAGCTGTTGCACACTGTTTCACGGGCGAGGCCCAGTCACTGGAAAAATTACTCGAGATGGGATTGTCGATCGGCATCACCGGGTGGATTTGCGACGAGCGACGTGGTGCGCACCTCAAAGACATTGTCTCGGTCATTCCGGATGACAAGTTGATGTTAGAAACCGATGCACCTTACCTGATGCCGCGTACGCTCTCTCCCAGGCCTAAGTCCCGTCGCAATGAGCCCGCATTCTTGCCAGAGGTGCTACGTGTCGTTGCGGAGGCTCGCAGCCAAAGCATCGAACACGTCGCAAGCATTACCACTGAGAACGCAATGCGGTTTTTCGGACTGGACTAATTCCGCGCATCAACGCCGAGTGCGTGTTTTCGCACCAGGTCCCAGTGCGGCTTGAACGCCTCGAAATTGACCTTGCCCGCAGCTCTGTCCTGCTCGAAGAATTCCGCACGCAACTCGTCAGTATCGGCGACGAATTCCGGCACGCCTTTTTTGAATTCGGCTCCCTCCAAAAACACGATTCGCCCGGCGACCGGCACTTGTCGAACAATGTGACGAACCGCCGCAATGCGATCGATCAGCGCCGGTTGTGGATTCGGAAAAGTGTAGCGTCGATTGTCGCTGATTACCGTCCAGTCCTGCATCTTGTCGCTGCCAAATACGGTGCCAACGACATCCTTGATGTCAACGATGAGCAATCCATGCGATGTCAACAACAGGTGTTCGATCTGGATTTCACCATCACTACCATCTGGTATGAGCAGACCTTCAATGCGATCGTAGCTGATTTCGTTGAGCACATGCTGAAGACCAGTGGCACGCATGCGACGCCGGTAAAACAACCACGCAACGAGCAGCACCAATATGGACGCAAGTGGTAAAAGCCATTGGGACTGATCAACTGGAAAGAATTCGCTCATCGGACTCCATTATAGATAATCGGGCACAGCTATTAATGTCGGCACGCGCAGGTCGCGTCAAGCCTTGTTTAAGAAAAATGCGCATCCATTGCAGTCGCAAGCGCGGCCAGGCCGGGCTCGATTGAAACCGAGCGAAAGGGTCTGGATAACATCGCGGCAAGTTCGTCGGGTACCGGCACCGTTACACCGATCAGCGGTTCGACGATCGTGTCGAATTTCGCCGGATGCGCGGTTGCGACGAGTATCCAGTCATGAGCCTGCTTCGTCTCGGCATCCAGCTGCCGCCAGGTATGCGTAGCCGTTGCCGTATGCGGACAGGTCGCGAAACCGAACTCCGCGTAATCCGCAAGCATCGCTGCCCTGATTTGCTCATCGTTGACACACGAGATACCGAGGCGATCGCGTAACACTTCGGCGTCTCCAAGCATGCCGCGCAAACGCTCCATGTTGCTTGGGTCGCCAACATCCATTGCGGAAGCGAGCGTCTGCACGCTCGACCGCGGCAACCATTCGAGCGTGTCGAAGTAGTCAGCAATGGTCCGGTTCGCATTCGTCGCCAAAATAATCGGTCCGATCGGCAAACCCATTTCTCGCGCCATGATGCATGCCAACGCATTGCCAAGATTGCCCGCTGGTATCACGAAGCCAGGTTTATTGGCCGTTTGCCGAAAGTGCCGGAGACTGGCATCCGCGTAGTAGGTGCATTGCGGCAACAGTCTGCCGATATTGATGCTATTGGCCGAACTGAATTTGTAGCGCTCGCACAATGCCGTATCGGCCAGTGCGGCTTTTGCCAGGGCCTGACAATCATCAAAGCTGCCCAGCACGGACAGTGACAACACATTGTTACTCCAGCAGGTCAGCTGCTGCAGTTGGCGTGCTGACACCCTGCCATCCGGAAACAACACAACGACACGCATGCCCGGTTGCTCATCGAATGCGGCGGCAACCGCACTGCCAGTGTCGCCCGACGTTGCAACGAGAATAGTCAATGGCGCCGTCTCGTCGCCTTCGAGTCGGCACAAACAGGCGGCCAGAAATCTCGCACCTACATCTTTGAACGCCGCCGTCGGCCCATGAAATAGTTCAAGCAGTGATACATTGCCGGACTCGCACGGCAATGCCGTCGTTGGCATGGGAAAACTGAAGGTCTCCGCAAGGATTTGCACGAGATCGCCCGCCAGTGTGGAGGCCGAGAAAAAAGGCTGCAAGAGGACCGCCGCAATGTCGGTCAGGCTGCTGGCAGCAGCGAAATCGTCCACCGAAAACGATGGCAATTCGACAGGCACGTACAGACCGCCGTCATCAGCAATACCCTTGACGAGGGCGTCATCGAGGCTGACTGCAGTGGCACCTCGCGTACTGATGTAGTTCATTTTCAGGATTCCACGTATGCGCCTGGTGCATGCAGCGAACTGACCCAGGACTGGCACTCGATATCGAACCCCCGGCACGCCTGCTCCATCGCCGCAGCGAGGTCACTGGCCACGCTGTCTTCACAAAGAGCAAAAATACTTGGCCCACTACCGGCCAGGCTGACGCCGAGTGCCCCGCTTTTTTCAGCGGCTTCTTTGACAGCTTTGAAACACGGCACCACCGCTATACGCTGCGGTTCGATGATCACGTCCCTGAGCGTCTTGCCGATCAAAGCGATGTCATTTTGCGCACACGCGGCGATGAATCCGCCGAGGTATCCTTGCTGGCTGAGCCATTGTTCCATTGAATATGATTGGGCCAGTTTGCGACGCGCCTGGGCCGTGTCGACCTTTAGTTCCGGGTGCATGAGCACGAGGCTCACACCATCAGGTGCCGGCAACCGCACCGTGTCCGGCAGCAGCACGCGCGGACAGAAAATCATGCCACCCAACAGGCATGGCGCAACATTGTCGGCATGCATACCGCCGCTCGCGTAACGCTCGCCCACGAGAGCATAGGACAACAGCCGTTCAATGCTGACGGGTGTGCCGAGAAGTTCGTTGACAGCAACAACGGCAGCAACCGCCGACGCAGCCGAGCTGCCCATACCCGACTCCAGTGGCACACCTTTGTAGACGCCTAACTCAACGCCACCGTCGTCGCCGTAGTCATTCCAAAGCGCCTGCGCCGCAATTGACGCGGTATTGTGCTCCGGGTCCGTTGCCAGGTTGAGATGTAACTTGCCATCGAGATCGCGAACTTCGACGATAGTGACGCCCGCATCGTCCGTTCTACACGCCGACACGCGATCGCCAATGCCGTCGAGGGCCAGGCCGAGCATGTCGAATCCAACACCGAGATTGCCGATAGAAGCCGGCGCGAATGCCGTCACAATTTCCGTCATATCAGCCACCCACGCTCAGAAACTTCGACAGTCGCAACAGCTCGCCGAACACGCCGCCCGCCGTAACGTCTGGTCCGGCGCCCGGGCCTTGAACATACAGGGGATTGTCGCAGTACCGCTCCGTCTTGAATTGGACGATATTGTCGGTCAGATTGATGTTGCTGAACGGGTGGTCTGCATCAGTCTTTTCGAGCCCAACCGAGATATTGCCATCTGCATCGAGCCGTCCGACATAACGAAGTTTCTTGCCGATTGCCGTGGCGTCCTCATAGAGCGCCTTCATGTCGTCGTCATAATCACATAAATGGTCGAGAAAATTTTCGATATCGCCGTCTCGCAATGCTTCGGGAACAAGGTCCTGCACCGGGAAATCACCAATCTCGGTCTCGTGACCGAGCTCGCGCGCCAGTATGACCAACTTTCTTGCCACATCCATGCCCGACAGGTCATCGCGCGGATCAGGCTCGGTGTAACCGCTGTCCCGTGCCTGTCGAACGATTTCTGAAAATGGTGTCGTTCCATCGTAAGTATTGAACAGATACGCAAGTGTTCCGGAGAATATCCCCTGCACGGAGCGAATCACATCACCCGTGTCGATCAGATCACGCAGCGTCGAAATGATGGGCAGCGCGGCACCCACTGTAGTCTCGTAGAGAAAATACGCACGATCCAGTGCCGTTTTCGATTGCAACTCCTTGTACGCCGCGATCGGGCCGCTGCAGGCACGTTTATTGGGAGTAATGATGTGAATGCCGCGCTCGAGCCAGCCCGCGTATCGTGCCGCTACGGATGCATCAGCCGTGCAGTCAATGATGACGGCATGTGGCAAGTGCTCGGGATTAACCCATTGTTCGAAAACATCAAAATCCAGATCATCGGCTGAATCGTTTAGTAGTTGTTGCCAATTGGCCAGATCGATGCGTCGTTCGCCAAGTAACATTGATTTTGAGCGGGCGATTGCACGCACACGCAGATCAAGGTTGAAATCAGTGATCAGCCGATCGGCTTGCTTCTCGATCTGTCTCAGTAATGTGCCGCCAACGGTTCCGGGACCAATCAGACCAATCGAAATCGTCTTTGCAGACAGATAAAATCCCGAATGCACTGCGCGTAACGCCCGCGTCGATTCAACGGAGTCCACGACAGCCGAAATGTTTCTTTCTGAGGATCCCTGTGCAATTGCACGTATATTGATGCCAGCGCGGCCCAATGTGCCGAAGAAACGAGCCGCGATGCCGGGCGTACCCGGCATACCATCGCCGACGACAGCAATTATGCTCAGATTATCAGTCAACTCGATGCTCTGAATCTGCCCGCTTTCCAGCTCGTCAGCAAACGCGTCTCTGACTACCTGTTTCGCACGTTGCGCGACTTCCTGCGGTACAGCGATGCAAATTGAATGTTCGGAACTGGCCTGAGATATCAGGGTCACCGACACACCAGCGTTTTTCAAAGCCGCGAACAGGCGATCCGCTGTGCCGGGCACACCGATCATGCCCGCCCCCTCGAGGTTCAGGAGTGCCATGCCGGCAATCGCCGTAACACCCTTGATGTTGTCCACTGTTTCGGGTCGCGCCAGAATGCGGCTGCCAGGATGTCGCAGATTGAAGCTATTGCGGACAACAACCGGAATACCGTGCTCAATGACGGGTCCCAGAGTCTGCGGATGTATCACATTGGCGCCGAAGTACGCCAACTCCATGGCCTCGCTGTACGTCAGCTGATCTATCACACGCGCCTCGGGGACACGATTGGGATCAGCGCTCATGATGCCGTCGACATTGGTCCAGAGCGTCAGTTCGGCGGCACCACTCAAGGCGGCGAAAATCGCTGCCGAATAATCGCTGCCGTTGCGCCCAAGCGTCGTCTGCAAGCCATCGTCATCGCGCGCAATAAACCCGGTAAAAACGGCGACGCCGAGAAAATGCTCGCTAACGACTGCATTAAAATTCGAGCGCGACGTCTCCCATTGCACAGTTGGGCCAAGTTCTGTCTGCCTGACGGTCAATATGGCGCGTGCGTCGAACCAGGTACCACCTCGCTCCGGCGACAGACGTTCCAGGTGCGCCGCAAGCAATCGAGCTGCCCAGATTTCGCCATAGCCTGCGACGACATCACGACTGCGGGCTGGGGCGGATTTAACGCGCGCTATGGCTTTTAGAACATCAGTGATGTCCTCGGCATCCTGGCTCCAGCCATCCAGTACAGCCACCAGGCTGTCGCCAATGACAAGCGAACGGGCTGTCTCTGTGTAAAGCTCCCCGATGCCATGCAGTTCATCGATGAAATCATCGCAGTCCTGTTCTGCCAGAATCACCAGGCGCAATAATGCGTCTGTCATGCCGCCCATTGCCGACACGACCACACCCATTCGCTCATCGGTATAGTCGAGCAGTATTCCTGCAACACGACGAAAGCAATCAGCGTCAGCCAGACTACTGCCGCCAAACTTGTGAAATATCCAACGCCCTTTCAACGGTACCGTCCCAAGCACAAAACGGTGGATAATAGCGGCTGTTTTTTGCGCCGTCGCCTGTTTTATTTCAGGCCCAGGAGGAATTGGTGGGGCGTGTAGGGATCGAACCTACGACCAGTCGGTTAAAAGTCGGCTTTCACCAATATGCGTGACCTCTAATTAATCGTATTTGCGCAATAATTCCTTCATTTATAGCACATCTAGCGATATCTGATTCCATGCAGTATCATGTGCCGATGAGACTCAGCTGAGACTCGGTATGTCGAAGGCACTTAACAAGACAGCAATCAGCAAATTAGTTTATAGGCCCAAAGGTCCAAGCAAGCAAGCCTTGTTTGATCCGCGGCTTCCAGGGTTTGGTGTGCGTGTATACAATTCTGGCCGAAAGTCCTATGTGCTGCAGTACGGACCGTCGCAGGCACGTCGATTAATGGTGCTGGCGCCCTGCACGACTGGCGCCGACGTCGACGATGTACGCGAGTATGCACAAGCTCTTTTGCGACGTTACGAACGCGAGGGTTTAGATCCTCTTGCCGAGCAAGTCCGCAAGCAGGTTTCGACGGTAGGCGCGGTTGTAAACCAGTACATCGATGCCAAAGAACGCACATGGGCACATCGAGAAGCCAAGCGCTGCCGGTCACGCCTGAAAAACCATATTGGCTCAAAGTTGGCCGCTACTCCGCTTAACGACCTGACACGCCAGCATGTGAGGAAAATGCATTCCCGCGTCACACTAGGTGCACCCTATGAGGCAAATCGGACCGTTCAACTGTTAAGGGCGGCGATCAATTGGGCGGTAACCGATTTGGACTGGCCAGCATCTGAATTGTGCGGCGGCGCCAACCCCGCCCACAGTATAAAGTTGAACCGGGAAAATACTCGAAAGGAGTGGATTCGCCCTAACGAACTTCCGACGCTACTAAAAGCCATCGAAGCAGAATCCGATCCGTGGATTAGGGCATTTTTCCAGATGCTGCTTTACACGGGCGCCAGATTGTCGGAACTGTT
>JACZSM010000094.1 GCA_022574185.1 Pseudomonadota bacterium | reverse complement strand
TACCTTTGCTACACGCTTCCTTCAGACCCTGCCTCACAACAACGCCCTTGCGCTTCGCTAACCTTCACCTCCACCAGGTTGGTATGGGGACTTCCACCCCACCAGTCAGCCGGCATGCCCGGCACGCATCAGCTACTACCCGCAGAGCGGGTAGTTTGATGAAAGCCCCCGGAGGGGGCTACTGTCAGAGTCCTGCCAATCTCATTTGCTCCTGGCGCTTTTCTTCCCGCTCCTGATTCCTGATGTACTCCCGAATCATTTGCTCATCCAACCCGACCGTACTCACACAATATCCTCGGGCCCAAAAATGACGACCTGTGAAATTCCGCTTCACCTGTAAATATTCCCTGAATATCCGTATCGCCGATTTCCCTTTCAAAAATCCTATCGTATTCGCTACGCTGAACTTCGGTGGAATCATCAACAACATATGAATATGATCCCTCATCGCATTTCCCTCCAGCAACTCAACTCCTTGCTGACGGCACAATTCCCGCAATATCCCCCCAATGTCCTTCCGTAATACCCCATAGATCGACTGCCTGCGGTACTTCGGCACAAATACAACGTGATATTTGCAATAATGTTTCACGTGAGCTTGGCTTTGCCACTCTCTCATAATGGCCTCCTCTAGAACTTGCCGGTTCAAAGGAGGTCATTTTTACACCCGCACGCCGTAACGGCAGAGCCTATTCGTGTCTCACCGCCAGAGGCGGTGGTTTACCAAGATTTAATTATTGACCAGGGCGAGTTGTCTCCCATTAATGCCGCGGTGGCCGATAAGCTCAAATTCGGACAGGATCGTCCTGTCCGATGATACGCCAAGCGGCCAGCATGAGGGAGACCGAAACAATGACAGACAAGTTAAGCAGAAGGGAATTTGTACTGACCGGCGCTGCCGCAGGGCTGGCAGCGACGGTGGTCAGCACCGCGAAAGCAGCAGCGCCCGCCGTACACACAGGCGCCAGCAGACCGGTTGTTGTGTCATCATTCAATGGTTTCACCATCAAGAACGGCGGCGCGGCAAAAGCCCGCGGGACGCAGGCATGGAAGCCTTGCGACGCATACGGCAATACACGATCGAAAAGCGTCTCTTGAACAGCAGAGGGCTGCCTAATTTCAACGTGAACTTCTACGTTCTTAATAAAGCCGGCGAATACGCGGGTGTCGCAATGTATTCGCATAACGAAGAAGGACGTTACGCTGTGTGCACGGAGAATGGCGCTGAACTGGCAAAAGTCGAGGCTTTGCTCGAAGGATCTTCTTCTTCCTGAGACCTGAGTTCCGCAGCGCTCACAGGAACGTGTAAGGCATAAGTACGCGAATGGCCATCAGCAGGTATTTCGGGCGGTATTATCAGACGATCCGATCGCTTGCAAACGTCGGGCAACACTCCGAATATGCAAGCAACGAACAAGATGGGGAAAACGATGACAAGAATGCAGCGATCGGCACTGCTTGCAGTGCTGCTAGTGGCTGGCGGCAACGTGATTGCCGAAGATACGGTCCGCTATGTGCGCTACGCCCATGAAGACACTGTCAGTTATGGCGTCCAGGAAGGCGATACCATTCGCCAGTTATCTGCAGCGCCCTATCTGGGTGGAACAACGACCGGTGTATCGGTCGCACTGGCGGATGTGCAATTGCTGGCGCCGGCGGAACCCTCCAAAGTTTTCGCCGTCGGCTATAACTATGACAGTCACCGCGGCGATCGGGTGCTGCCACCGCATCCACCCATTTTTCTGAAACTGCCGACCACCATTATTGGTCCTGGCGCCGACATTGTTTACCCGGATGGCGCGACGGACGTTCATTATGAAGCCGAACTGGTTGTCGTCATTGGCAAGACTGCGAGCAAGGTATCCGTTGAGGATGCCAGCGATTATATTTTTGGCATAACCGCGGGCAACGATGTCAGTGAGAGAAACTGGCAAGCAAACGACTTGCAGTGGTTTCGCGGCAAAGCGACGGACACTTTTGGTCCGCTTGGGCCGGCCATTGTCACGGGACTTGACTACAAGAATCTGCTGGTTCAGTCCCGACTCAATGGGAAGGTCATGCAGTCGCAAAGTACGCGAGATCACATTCACGACATTGATGCCATCGTCAGTTTTATCAGCCAGACATCGACCTTGTATCCCGGCGACGTGATTTACACGGGCACACCTGGCAGCACATCCGCGATGCAACCTGGCGACATCATTGAAATCGAGGTTGAGGGCGTGGGCGTTTTGCGAAACCAGATTGCACGTTAGACGAAACGGTCGATTGTGCAGCAGATTTAACGAACAGGGGAAGAATTGAATGTCAGTCCGGAACATAAGAAAACATGCAGCGCTGTTGGTGACCTTGATCGGTATATTGTTTGTCACCAACGCCGGCGCACAAAACCACGCGCCCAACCCATACGAAACCATTGAAGGCTGGGCCAGGATACCGGCCGGGCGTGAATGGGGTGCGACGAGTGCCATCTATCCTGCCAATGACGGCAAGCACATCTGGATCGCTGAACGCTGCGGTACCAACCTCTGCGTCGGCAGTGACGTCGATCCGGTCATGTTGTTTGACCTTGATGGAAATGTTGTCAAGAGTTTCGGTGCCGGTTTGATTACCTGGCCGCATGGCATGTACGTCGATGCGGACGACAACGTATGGATCGCCGATGCAGTCGGTTATGCCCCGGTTCCGGACGGTGTCGGTCACACGGTCATGAAATTCAGCCCTGACGGCGAATTACTCATGACGCTCGGCAAGAAAGGTGTCGCAGGGACCGGTCATGATTTATTCACCAAGCCCTCTGACGTCCTGGTTGCACCGAACGGCGACATTTTTGTGGCCGATGGCCATGACGCGGGCGGTAACAACCGCATCGTCAAGTTCTCTGCCGACGGCAGCTACCTGGGTGAATGGGGAACAACCGGGAACGGCAGCGGACAGTTCCGCGACCCGCACGCGCTGGCGATGGACTCAAGGGGAAGACTGTTTGTCGCTGATCGCAGCAACCGGCGCATTCAGATTTTCGATCAGGGCGGCGAACACCTCGCCACCTGGACACAGTTTGGTGGACCGAGCGGACTCTATATTGATGACAATGACATCCTTTATGCCGCCGACTCCGAGTCGAACGAGCGGCGCAATCCTGGCTGGAAACGCGGCATCCGCATCGGCAGCACCGTGGATGGATTTGTGACGATGTTCATCCCCGACCCGGAAATGGATCAGGATAATTCTCCCACCAGCGGGGCGGAAGGTGTCGCGCTGGACATCCATGGCAATATTTACGGCGCCGAAGCAGGGCCGCGTGCGGTCAAGAAAGAGTTTTATTTTTCAATGAGTTGCAACGTATATCCATCAAGACACATAGCCTGTCGAACCGACAGTCGCTGACCGCATTGCAATGACAAAGAAAAGCCGCATATCTCGCGGGAACCGCGGGGCAGGTGCGCCTGTCTATACGGTAATAATGCTAACATCGTGGACATGAATATCATCAGGAGTTTCGCAGTATGAGTGGTAACGTCAATTATCTGGCCCCGGTCTCGAGTCTCGGCGTCGCGGATCGATCAAGCTTCATCTGGAAGTGCTATGCACACGTCATGGGTGCGATTCTCGCCTTTGCCGCAATTGAGATGTATTTTTTCCAGACCGGTATTGCAGAACGCATCGCGATGCCGATGCTGCAAAACTGGTGGATGGTCATGGGAGCATTCATTCTTTGCGGTTGGGGTGCGACTCGCCTGGCCCATCGTCTTGAATCCAGGAATGCACAATATGCGGCCTTCGCTGCATTTATCGTCATGGAAGCCCTGATTTTCGTGCCGATGCTTTATATCGCCAACGCCAAGGCACCCGGCATGATCGAAAGCGCCGCCGGCGTTACTGTTCTGGGCGTCGTTGGACTCGTCGCAACCGTAATGATCACCCGCAAGGATTTTTCATTCCTGCGCGGCATGATGATATGGGGCTTTATGCTCGCCATCGTTGCTATTATCAGCAGCTTCATATTCGGCTTCGAACTGGGCACCTGGTTCTCCATCGGCATGATCGGTTTTGCCGGTGCCGCCGTGCTCTACGACACGTCCAACATCATGCATCACTATCCGCAGGACAAATACGTCGCTGCGTCCATGCAGTTGTTTGCCTCGATCGCGATGATGTTCTGGTACATCCTGCGACTCTTCATGGGTCGCCACTAAATCCTTGCGTTCCAGGGCGGAGGTTGGCATGCCAACCCCCGCCTTTTTGCCGGGCGCCGCGCACTGTATACTGCGGCCGTGCCCATCGAAATGCTGACAGCCAGACCATGACGCCGGTGACGAAAACTCCGCGACTCCTTGTTTCTGTCGTCACCACATTATTGCTGTTTTGCTCTTACGCCCCCCATGCTCAGGAAGAGGATCAGTTTGATCCTATTGCCGCCAGTGCCGAACTCGATGCGATTAACAAGCAACTCGATGCGGAAGATTTCGAACCCACTTTCCTGACCGAAGCACGAACCCTGGCCGTACAGATCGGTGGCAGCGCCAGCGAGTGCGCGGCACATTCAACACAAGAGCGCACGCGCCTGGAGACACGTTTCGAGCCTTTAAAGGACGTTGACGCAGATGTCGCACCGGCCGTATTCGACCAGCGAACCGAGGTTCGGGGCTTGCTTGATGAGGCGATCGCCCTGCAAGCATCTTGCACCGGCCTGGACGACAGCGCCACAACGCTGATTGCACGCATTGCCGAAACACAGACCAAACTGTCACAACAATTCCTGTCGAATCGGGCTAACAGTGTCTTCGAATCGATCCAGTCATTCCCGCAGCGCATGCGGGCATGGCCACAGCAAGTACGCAGCGCCAACGAGTTGGAGCTCGTTGATGGCGTCACGCCGCTTGATCTTCTATGGTTGTTAATTGGTGGCGGCATATTAGCGGCAAGTCTGGGCTTGTTTGTCCGCCATCGATTCAATCGCTGGTTCAATACGGAAGGTGGAGACGTAACTTCGCCCAAGCTGCGATTTTTGTTTCCAAAGCCGCTTGCGGAGTACTCACCGTCTCTCCTGATTGGCCTTACATTCCTCTCAGTACTGTATTTGGCGATTCTGGAGCCATCCCTCGACCTGGCTGTCGTTCGAATTGCGCTTGGCATATTTCTGTTCGGCATGGGCAGCGTCATCGTCAGCTGGGCCACGGGACCGTTGTCTCCGTCCGCAGGCGTGAAGGGGCTGATACCTCATCACGTCAAACCGTTGCGTTTCCGCTTGCGAATTCTCATTTTCACCCTCGTCGCAAGTTTCGTCATTCTGGGGACCAACTGGCTGACCATCCGGATGGTCGACCCGGAAGTAACGGGCCGCGCGGCAATGATTTTCTTCGTTGCGATCTCGCTCCTGTATGTATTCCTCTATCTGCGCCGCATTCCCGGACTGCGCAATCATTTCCGCTTGATACGCTTGACCGCCACACTCGCTTTACTGATCGGCAGCATTGCGGTACTCGCCGGATACCAGAATTTTGCGGGATATTTGATTCACGGCGTCGCCCGCACCTCGATGGCGTTCTTCATCATCTGGATACTACTGTGGCTCATCAAGAGCGCTTTCGACTATCTGGTCGATCAGGACACGCCAACTGCCGACCGATTTCGCGCGAATCTTGGCGTCACGAAGCTGGGCTCGCGCAGCGGCCTGGGCATCATACAGCTGATTGGCGATCTCGTTATCTGGCTCAGTTTATTGGTCTATCTGATCTACGTCTGGGACGAGTCCGGCACGACACTACAGAAACTGGTCGATCTGGTTGTACTTGGCGGCACGGTCGGCAACATCAATCTTGTACCGGCTAAAATCATTGGCGGCATGCTGGTTTTTGCCGCGCTTCGCATCGTCATCGGCTGGGTCAAGGGCTGGATCGATCGCCGCTGGCTGCAGCACATCGTCATCGAACGTGGTGCTCGCGAAGCCCTGATCACTTTGTTTGGCTATGTCGCCTTCATCATCGCGCTGCTGGTTGGATTGACGCAGGCGGGTGTTGACCTGAGCGGCCTGGTGTTCGTATCGAGCGCCCTGGCTCTTGGCATTGGTTTCGGCATGCAGGCAATCGCAAGTAACTTTGTGTCGGGTTTGATCCTTCTGTTTGAGCGGCCAATACGGACGGGCGATTTCATATCCGTCGGCGATATCGAAGGCTTCGTCCGGAAAATCAGTATCCGTTCGACCGAAATCGAGACCATGGACAATCAG
This sequence comes from Pseudomonadota bacterium, assembly GCA_022574185.1. GTDB lineage: Bacteria > Pseudomonadota > Gammaproteobacteria > Steroidobacterales > Woeseiaceae > UBA1847. Next base: position 147 of record JACZSM010000094.1, on the reverse strand, counting down.
AATGTACTGGTCCCCAATTCCGAGCTTGTTTCGGGGCGGGTGACAAACTGGGTATTGCACGATACCTACGGACGACTCCGGATTCTTGTTGGCGTCGCTTACGGATCCGATACCGAAAATGTGCGTGAAATTCTGGAGCGAGTTGCC
>JACZSM010000093.1 GCA_022574185.1 Pseudomonadota bacterium | reverse complement strand
CGGGCTCCACGCACTCGTATTTTGGGCACCAAGACTGGGAAACGATAGCCCCCGGCCTGAAGAGCATAGACGATGCGACACATATTCGCCGACGGATTCTGACAGCGTTTGAGCAAGCGGAGATGACAAACGATGACGTCGAAAAACAGCGCTTGCTACGCTTTGTCATCGTCGGCGGCGGCCCAACCGGTGTCGAGCTCGCGGGCACGATCGCCGAACTTGCGCATCACACACTTGCTGCCGACTTTCGAAACATTGATCCGCGCAGCGCCACAATAACACTGGTCGAAGCGGGTCCACGCCTGCTTCCCTATCTACATGAATCTCTTTCTGACTACGCTCGCCAGTCATTAGAACGGCTTGGTGTTGAAGTTCGTCTGGGCACACCCGTGACCCATTGCGATGCGGAAAGGGTGACGATTGGCGGCGAAGATATTGCCGTTGCAACCGTGATCTGGGCCGCAGGTGTCGCCGCATCACCGGTCGGCGAGTGGTTGGACGAAGAAACGGACGAGGCCGGCAGAGTAATTGTTCGACCGGACCTGTCGATAAAAAAGGATTCCAGGATATTTGTCATCGGTGATGCGGCAGCGGTGATGAATGAGAAGGGGGAGCCGGTTCCCGGCATCGCACCAGCCGCCAAGCAGCAGGGCCGATTCGTGGCGGACCTTATTGTCAGTAGAATCGCTGGCAGACCAGCCTCGCAGGCATTTCGCTATCGGCATGCTGGTCATCTCGCGACCATTGGCCGCAAATCGGCGATCATCGAGTTTCCACGCTATAAATTGAAAGGCAGGCTCGCCTGGTGGATATGGGGCATCGCCCACATCTATTTTCTTGTTGGTGCGCCCAGCCCTCTGGTGGTTTCAATTCGCTGGCTGTGGGAGTACATGACTTATGGCCGCGGTGCGAGATTGATAACGGGTGTCGAACAAGCCGATTGAAGTGCGTAGCTTGGCGCCGGCTGCCGATCCCAGGCAGTGCTAAACGTATTTGGCACTCCGTGGCACCTGCACAGCAAGGACTGATGCTCGTTGGTGCCGGAAATTTGCCGTTCATCGAATTAAGGAAAATTTCCGGCACGCGACAATCGCCAATGTGTGCTAGCCGCCGAACAGATCAGCAACTAATTAATACTATAAAGAAAAATTGGTCGGGGTGAGAGGATTAATGGCGGGCGTCCTGCCCGCCACCCTCCGGCCCCTGCCTCCCGAAGGCAGTAGGGCGTTTATAAGTAGTTGTTATTAATAGGCATACTGGAGACGCCCGTGGACGTAAGTGCCTAACAGGTCATAACGAGTCAGGACCTGTCTGTGGCGAATTAGTGCTCAAGCCGCGACAGGCAGATGGTAAGGGTGTGAAGCATCGCATGACTGCCATTACCACGGTCCGGATAGCGTTTTTGCGCCCTTCAACCGAATCGCCGAAAAGTCCCCTACATTATGCTTATTAATAGGGTGTGAAGTATCGCATGGCCGCCATTACCACGGTCCGGATAGGGTTTTTGCGCTCTTCAGGTATCTGGCCAGCATTCGTGCGCCTCTTCATTTAGCGTCAAGACTCAAAGACAGAGTTAAAACGTGTAGTTAAAAGGTGTCAGGTTTATTTTCTGCCCTGATCACTGATAAATGACACTGTGGTTACGGTTGGGATTCACATTACGCTTACGGATGTTTGGACTAATCGGTCTTACCATCATGCCACGCTATCGCCGTCTTTTCCTGCCACACTTTCCACTGCATATTGTCCAGCGTGGACATGACCGGCAGCCGGTTTTTGTTGAAAGAGTTGACTACGAATATTATCTCTCCAATCTCAAGGAGATGAAAAATAAGCTTTCGATATCGGTTTACGCTTATTGCTTGATGACCAATCATGTGCATCTGCTCATCATGCCCGACCAAAACACAGACAACGTTTCGCAATTGCTTCGTGTACTAGCTGGGCGGCAAACCCGGTATGTGAACAAACTTGAGAAACGAACCGGCACTCTGTGGGAGGGACGATTCAAGTCGAGCCTTGTAGACTCTCATTCGTATTTGCTGGCCTGCTTGATCTTCCCCCGCGATACCGGACACCGAGTTAAGAATCATATAATGACAGTGATTCAAAACGAGGTGTTAGATGGCAAATCAACGCAGAACATTCAGTGAGGAATTCAAGCGAGAAGCAGTGGCCCTGGTGGTGGATCATGGCTACAGCTATGCAGCGGCGGGCCGCAGTTTAGGTATCAGCGGTAATTTAATTGGTCGCTGGACGCGGCAGCTGGAAGACTATGCGTCGGCGACATTTCCGGGCAAAGGCAAACGCACAGCGGAACAGCAGCGTATTCATGAGCTGGAAACGGAGAACCGGCGGCTGCGGATGGAGAAAGAAATCCTAAAAAAAGCCACGGTCTTCTTTGCCAAGGAAAGCTCATGAGGTATCGATTCATCGATGCGCACAAGAAGGCCTGGCCGATCATCCTCATGTGTGGTGTTCTCAATGTATCCAGGAGCGGTTTCTACGACTGGGCGGCACGCGGGCCGAGCCGGCGAACGCAATCGAACAGGAAGCTGGATAGCCGCATCCGCCATATCTTTGCCCGCCACAAGCAACGCTATGGAGTGCCCCGGATTACGACCGATGTGCACGATGAGGGTGTCAAGTGCAGTGAGAACCGCGTTGCGCGCCGTATGCGAGTACTGGGGCTGCGGGCGATCCAGGCGCAGAAATTCAAAGTCACGACCGACTCGAACCACACGAAACCGGTGGCTCCTGATCTGCTCGAGCAGGATTTTTCTGCTACAGCGCCCAATCAGAAATGGACCAGTGACATTACCTATGTCTGGACTGACGAGGGTTGGTTGTATCTGGCGGTGGTGATGGACCTGTATTCACGAGCCATCGTCGGTTGGTCGATGCACCGCCGTATGACGCAACAACTGGTCTGTGATGCGCTGACCATGGCATTGTTCCGGCGCCACTTTCCCAAAGGCACGATCATTCACTCTGATCGCGGTAGCCAGTATTGTTCAAAGCGGTATCAGCGATTAATCAAGAACAACGGGCTGCGCTGCAGCATGGGACGTAAAGCCAACTGTTACGACAATGCGGTGATGGAGAGTTTTTTCCACACGCTGAAAGTCGAGCTCGTTCACCGCGAACGATACGTCACTCGACGCATGGCAACATCCAGAATATTCGAATACATAGAAACGTATTACAATCGACAAAGAAAACATTCTGCTATCGGATATCAAATACCGATACAGTTTGAGCAGGCAGCTTAACTACGTGTCCAGAATTGTGGGGGAAGATCAGCTGCCGATATATTGATCTTAACCCGGTTAGAGCTCGGATGGTTTTATCGGCCGAAGAGTATGAATGGTCAAGCTACCGGCAACATGTGGCCCTTGTCGAAAATAATTGGCTCGACCAGTCGGCTGCCTTCCAGGCCCTCGATGCAACGGACTCGGCACGTGCTATCAAGTATCGCGCATTAGTTGCCGAGGGGACAGGGAATGCAGAGCTTTCTATTATTCGAACAGCTCTAAAGAGAAATCAGATCACTGGCAGCGAGCATTTTCGGCAAAGCATCGTTGAGAGGACCGGCAGACGCATATCGTCTCGCGGTCCAGGCAGACCCAAATCCGATAAATAAACCTGACACCTTTTAACCCGGGCAGCGAGCATTTTCGGCAAAGCATCGTTGAGAGGACTGGCAGACGCATATCGTCTCGCGGTCCAGGCAGACCCAAATCCGATAAATAAACCTGACACCTTTTAACCCGATTTCATCGTGAAGCCATAAAAGTCAATCTTTCAACCGTCTGTTGATTTGCTCCGGACGGCCCCTATTCCGACTGCAATTCCGCGACCAGTCGCAATGCGTTCTGCCGAAAGAACGGCAAATTACCTGACAAAGTATTTCTGTTCGCCGCCCGTGTCGCCAGGTCGAACGCCATCTCGGTGTTACCGAGTTCGGCATGCACCGCCGCCGACCAGTACAACACGATCGGGTTCAATTGGCTTGCCTGTGCAAAATGCGCAACCGCGGACTCGTTCTCCTCATTTGACATCGCAAGGAAGCCAGAGAGCTCATGAATGCGAAGACGCTCAAATGCGGTGCCATTCATTTCTACAGCAGCAATGTATTCCGCCGTTCTGGTCGCAGCGGCTTCCGCGTCACCACCCATCATTGCGCAAATTGCAGTCTTGAACATGTGCGCACGTTCTGCCTGCGCCTGGTTCGGCTCACTAAAACCTGCCACGAGGCGATGATCGAGTGCCGCGTTGTAGTAGTGCTCCGCTTTCACAGCATCTCCGGCCGCTAGCATGATGTCGCCCATGTATTCGACGACGCCACCCATTGCCGCGTAATTGTCCTGAACTTCAGCCTTCGCGAGCATGACTGCGGAAATATCCATGGCAGCTTCGGTATTACCCGCAAACAGATGTGAGGTAACCGAGCGGAACATCGCACCTTGCCGTTCGGTGAAGTTGCGCGCCGCTGCGAGCATTTGGTCAGCGGCTTCCTGTGCCATTTCCGCATCGCCGCGCAGGGATTCGTTGACTGAAATCCCGGCATATGACGTCGAAAAATAGCTATCGATTTTGAGCGCCTTGCGGTAACTCTCGATCGAATCGTCGTAATTCCCCATCTCCATCAGCAGCTCGGCATAGGAATTGTAGGGATTCGCTTCATCTGGTATCAACTCGACATATCTCTCGAACGCAATTTTCGCATTATCAAAGTCTTCCAGGCTGCGGTAGGTGTAGCCAATCAAGTTCTGTGCGCTTGCGTAGTCCGGATTGATCGCAAGTGCGTGCTTATAATGTTCAACGGCACCTTCAAAGTCCTGTTGTGCGAAGAGGAAAATGGCAAGCTGCGCATGTGTCCGTTCATCCTGCGGATACAGTGCAATAAGCTCGCCCAGCGCCTCACGCTGTGCATCCTGATCGAGTTCGGCCGCAGCGACAATCGCGCGAATGTAGAGTTGTTCGCCCTCCGACGCGCTGCCCGCAAATTCGTCGGCCTTGGCGACCGCCTCGAAAAACTCAGTGGCCGTGAGTGCTGTAGTTGCCAGCATGAAATAGCCTGACGCAAACTCAGGATCGGCTTCGACGACCTGAACGAAAACATCGTGCGCCTCAACAAAGTGCAGATCGTCGAAAAGTGCTCGGCCCCACATGAACAGCTCGAGTACCTCGTCTGACGATGTCGTCATCGGGACCTTTGCGCCCGCCTGTGCCGTATCGCTCGCCGCCTGGTCCTGCTGCTGCCCACATGCGGCGATGGACAATGCCACGGCCCATACAGCCACAAGACGCAGTACGCCTGAGTAATTAGTCTGCTTCACGGCTCGCTCCCTCAAGATTATTGAGTTGGACAACATAACAGCCAACGCCTGCCGTTCGCAGGTCGCTCATAGTACTCCCGCGCAGCCTCGCACCCATGCCGGGCCTTGGATTCGTTGCATAGAATCTACTTGGAATAATCAGTATAAGTCATTGTAATTTCATCATTCGTTCTGAAACGTCATGATGACTGGCCGTCACTTATTACTAAATCATCTTCATTACCGCGGCGATCAAGGCACCGATCAACAACACCACACAGGCGGCCAGGCACAAGCCGAAACCGACCGAGCGAGTCGACGGATCCTTAAGATAGGCAGCACGGTAGACCATTCGGCCAGCGATAAATACGATGCCAATTCCTGCGCCCCAAAGCGGGTCAACAAAAAAGCCGAATAACCACAAGGCCGGCACGAATATAACGAGTTGCTCCATCGTGTTCTGGTGCACGCGAAACATACGTTCAAAGTCAGCGTGCCCGATCGTCGCCGGTGCCTTGACTTCGTGCTTCATGCGCATCTGGCCGACCTGAAACGAGAAAAGGATGAACTGAATCAATGCCAGCACCGTCACAATCACTATTGCTTCCATGGTTTCTCTCCTACGTCCCATAAAGCTTCTGAAGTAGCTTGATCCTTCTCTGTGTAACTAGACGTAACTGATTGAGTTAAAACGTCTTTCTACACAATCCACCGAAATCACCTAAAAGAAGCTCGAGTATCGCTCGGTATTCATTTATAATACTATTCCTAGATAGGATAATGGAAACGAAACCCTTAGCACATGCAGAGGTGAATACAATGCCCAAAATAGCAAAGCAACTGACCGCCGCCAAAGTCAAGGCCTTACGCAACACGCCCGGGGTCCACAACGTAGGTGGGTGCCCGGCTTGTTGTTACAAGTCACGCCATCAGGTGCAGCGAGTTGGGTCCTCCGGGCGACCATTACTGGCAAGGTGCGCATGATGGGCCTCGGCAGTTACGCCAAGATTACTTTGGCGGATGCCCGGGACTTGGCACGTGCCGCCCATGCTGTGATCATCGACGGTCGGGATCCGATACAAGAACGGCGCGCCAAGAAGCGCAAGGCGGCGGCAGAGCGAGATAGGAGGAT
>JACZSM010000041.1 GCA_022574185.1 Pseudomonadota bacterium | reverse complement strand
ACCACCAAGGCTTATTACGCCATGAGCGACGACCCAAACGATCAGGGCCTGTCCCGAAAGCACCTGCTGGCCTCGATCGACGCGAGTCTCCGTCGCATGGGCACCGACTATGTCGACATTTTCATGGTGCATGCTTTTGACCCGGATACGCCGATCGAAGAAACGATGGAGGCGCTCCACGACATCGTAATATCCGGCAAGGCTCGCTACCTGGGTGCCTCGACGATGTTCGCGTGGCAGTTCGCGCAGATGAACCATGTGGCCAGAGAAAACGGCTGGACAACTTTCGTGAATATGCAATGCCAATACAGCCTCCTGTACCGCGAACATGAGCGGGAAATGCTGCCCTATTGTCGCGACCAGGGAATAGCCGTTACCTGTTTCAGTCCCCTCGCCCGCGGTTGGCTGGCAGGTAGCGAGGATATTCGATCGGAAACTGACTGGATGTTCGCAAACAACTACGGCGATGCACTGGACCGTGAAATCTGCGCCAGGGTGAAGGCCATTGCCACGACACGCGGCACGACGATGGCCGAGGTGGCTCTAGCCTGGGTAATCTCCAAAGAATCCATTTGCTGCCCGATTGTTGGTGCCAGTGCAATAAGCCACGTGGACTGTAGTGTGCAGGCGCTTGATTTTGAACTTACCCCGGATGAGATCGAGGAACTCGATGGTCTGTACAGGCCACGCGATGTCATCAACGACCACGTGCCGAATCCGATGCCGCGTTATTTGCGCGGCGATCAGACCGATTTGAAGGAATAGATCATGGAAATTGTTTCGTTTGGGCGGACCGGCCTGAAGGTCAGCAAACTGTGTTTCGGTACGATGACGCTCGGTTCCAGCGAATGGAATCCCTGGGCACTGGACGAGGCGGAATCGCGGCCGATCCTTAAACGAGCCCTCGATCTTGGCATTACATTTTTTGACATGGCGAACTGGTACTCAATCGGCGAATGTGAACGCGTTGTGACCGCGGCACTGACGTCCATGGTGCCGCGAGATAGCCTGGTGCTGATCACCAAGGCCAAGTACCCGATGAGCGAAGACCCGAACGATCAGGGCCTGTCGCGAAAGCACCTGCTGGCTTCGATTGACGCCAGCTTGAGCCGCATGGGCACTGATTATGTCGATATATTCATGGTGCATGCTTTTGACCCGGATACGCCGATCGAAGAAACGATGGAGGCGCTCCACGACATCGTAAAATCCGGCAAGGCTCGCTACCTGGGTGCCTCAACGATGTTTGCGTGGCAGTTCGCACAGATGAACCACGTGGCCAGCGAAAATGGCTGGACAGCCTTCGTGACCATGCAATGCCAATACAATCTTCTGTATCGCGAAAATGATCGGGAGCTGATCCCATATTGTCTTGACCAGGGTATTGCGGTCACCTGTTTCAGTCCTTTAGCGAGGGGCTGGCTGGCAGCCAGCGAGGATACTCGTTCGCAGACCGACATTTACCGTGAGAGGAATTATGGCGATGCGCTGGACCTTAAGATCTGTGCCATGGTCCAGGCTATCGCGACAAAACATGGCGCGACGATGGCCGAGGTGGCATTGGCCTGGGTATTGTCTAAAGAAGCCATCTGCAACCCCGTTGTCGGTGCTGGTTCAGTCAGCCAGCTGGAAGATAACGTCAAGGCACTCGATCTCGACCTTAAGCTCGATGAGATAGAGACACTCGATCAGTTGTACAGGCCGCGAGATGTCATCAACGATCATGTTCGCAACCCGATGCCCCGCCATTTGGGCGGCGTGTTGACCGAATCTTAGTATCCGGCAAATCATTTCAAGCGAACTCAATGATGACACTGCAATTTTTTGGCCCTACAGCCTCTGCAACAGAGGTCGCTGCTGCGACGCTGAAAGACGGTGCTGCCATCGTCTCGAACCTAGTGCCCGCAAGCGTTGCGGAGACAGTCGCAGCTGAGCTGCGCGAGAATCTGGACAAATTTGGCTACCGGAGCAAACGCGACTTCGCAGGCTTAGACACGAATCGCTGTCACAACGTCATCAAAGAATCGCCCGCAAGTGTCGCCCTCATCGAGCACGATATGGTCATGGGAGTGCTCGATGTCCTGCTACTGCCTCATTGTGAGAGTTACCAGATCGGCAGCATCACTGCGATTGAAATATGCCCGGGCCAGAAGGTGCAGAATCTGCATCGCGACGATTGCATATATCCCTTGCGACTTCCGGGTCTGGAAATGGTGGTCAGCTGCATGTGGTCTCTCACGGAATTTACCGAAGTGAATGGCGCGACCCACGTGGTTGCTGGCAGTCATCGCCACATCGCCATGGACGCGACCCTCGATACGTCCAATCCTGATCAAGCTGTAATGCCCAAAGGATCTGCACTGTTCTACCTGGGATCCACCATGCACGGTGCCGGCGCGAACAAGAGCGATGAGGCGCGCATGGGCCTTATCAATACCTACTCCCTGGGTTGGCTGCGACAAGAGACGAATCAATATCTGAATGTTCCGATTGAACTCGCGCAGACTTTCGACGACCGGATGCGCGGTCTGCTCGGCTATACGACCCATGACAGACTCGGCGATCGCCTGGGCAAATACTATGGAAGTGACACGTCTTTCATCGACAAGGACGATTACGCCCAGCACTACCGACCGTACCCGCCTGATGAGGAAACATGATCATGGCATTGCAAACTTTCGGCCCGACAGCCTCTGCAGCTGACGTCGCTGCTGCAACCCTGCAAGACGGCGCGGCCATCGTCTCTGGCCTGGTGCCCGCAAGCCAAGTGGACGCAGTCGCGACTGAACTGCGCGAGAACCTGGACCACTTTGGATACCGGAGCAAACGTGAGTTCTCCGGGTTCAAGACGAATCGGAGTAATTCCACGTTTATTGATGCACCCAGCAGTGTCTCCCTGATCGGTCACGATATGGTGATGGCTGTGACGGACGAGATTCTTCTGCCGCACTGTGAGAGCTACCGGATAAGCAGCGTCACTGCGATCGAAGTCTGTCCCGGCCAGGAGGTGCAGAGTTTGCATCGCGACGACTGCGTATACCCCGTGCAAATTCCCGGCATGCAGACACTGTTCGGGTGTATCTGGGCGCTCACCGATTTTACCGAAGTGAATGGCGCTACTTGCGTGGTCCCAGGCAGTCATCGCCACATCAGCATGGGCGAGGACGTCGACTTGTCCAATCCAGTGCAAGCGGTGATGCCCAAAGGCTCTGTCCTTTTTTACCTGGGATCAACCTGGCACGGCGCTGGCGAAAACCGCAGCGATGGCGCGCGCATGGGGCTTATCAACAACTACTCCCTAGGCTGGCTGCGGCCGGAGGTGAACCAGTATTTGAATGTTCCTATTGAACTCGTACAGACCTACGACGAGCGGATGCGCTGCCTGCTCGGTTATACGACGCATGACAGACGAGGCAATCGACTCGGCAGTTACTTTGGCAACGACGCTGCCTTTGTGGACAAGGATAACTACGCCCGGCATTACCGCGTGGGTCCGGACGAATCGGTGGCGGAGGAATAACATGGAGACCGTATCGTTTGGTCGGACTGGCCTCAAGGTCAGTCGTTTGTGTTTTGGCACGATGACAATCGGCTCCAGCAAATGGAAACCCTGGGTGCTGGACAAGGCGGACGCAGAACCGCTACTCAAACGATGCCTCGATCTCGGCATCACTTTCTTCGACACGGCGAACTGGTACTCAACGGGCGAAAGCGAACGTGTCGTCGCATCAACTTTGATGTCGATGTTGCCCCGCGATCAACTCGTGCTGGCCACCAAGGCCTATTACCCCATGAGTGACGATCCGAATGATCGAGGACTGTCCCGAAAGCACCTGTTGTCTTCGGTGGATGCGAGTCTGCACCGCATGGGCACCGACTATATCGACCTTTTCGTGATCCATGCGTATGACCCTGGTACGCCGATCGAAGAGACGATGGCGGCTCTGCACGACATCGTCAGATCCGGCAAGGTTCGCTATCTGGGCGCCTCGACGATGTTTGCGTGGCAGTTCGAGCAGATGAATCACGTCGCTCGAAAAAACGGCTGGACGCCGTTCGTCAACATGCAATGCCAGTACAACCTGCTGTACCGCGAAGAGGAACGCGAAATGATCCCCTACTGTCTCGACCAGGGGATAGCCGTTACGGCTTTCAGCCCCCTGGCCCGCGGCTGGTTGTCGGGCAGCAAGAAGGTCCGTTCGCAGACCGACGCCTCCTTTTCCCTGTTCCATGGCGATGCACTGGACCTCGAAATTATCGCCCAGGTCGAGGCCATCGCAAAAGAACACGACGCGACAATGGCCGCAGTGGCTTTGGCCTGGCTCTACTCCAAGGAGGCCATTTGCTGCCCGATTATCGGCGCCAGTTCGGTGCGGCAGTTGGAAAATAATGTAGGTGCGATGGATCTTGAACTCACGCCGGATGAGGTCGCAATGCTCGACGAACTCTACAGGCCGCGCGATGTCATCAACGATCATGTTGCCGAACCGATGCCGCGCTATTTGCAAGGAAACTTGAATGGACAGGAATGAAGCCGACAGTTTGACGAACGATCTAATGAATGCCGTGCGCGTGATCTTCGAGGCTGAAGTAGCCAGACACACGGCAGCTGCGTCGCAACTGCAACGCGTACTCGATGTTTTACCAGAGCTAAAGCTGGATTCCGAGCGACCCGAGCCCACGCAGCTGCCCGTGTGCCGCCACTTGTCCCGCGCCCTCGATCTTGGGGAAGCCGGGCCAGCCGCATCGGTGGCGGCCGCAATTCGGCACCTCGAACCCACACTCGAGTGGCAACACAATACGCGTCACACTGTAGAGTTGCGGGGCGCTGAATTCATGGACAATTACGCATATTCCAACTTCGGTCTAAGCGGCAGCACAACTCTGTACGTCGGCGTGATGTTGCTCGGTCCACGAATAACGTATCCCGTGACCAGCTATCCATCTGAGGGAGTCTTTATTTTGATTGGTGGATCACCGCAGTGGAAGAGTGATAATGAGGCTTGGCGTCAAGTCGAAGCTGGCGACATCATTTGCCGTCCGTTTGACGGCGCGGAGGGCAAACGGCCCGGTGAAGAACCCATGCTGGCCCTGTACGCCTGGATGTATCGATAACTCAAGGTAGCCTGGACGATGATTTCCAACGATCCTTTGTTGCAGCCGTTTTCTTTGCGGCATTTGACGCTCAAAAACAGGATCATGAGCACCAGTCACACGATGTTGTATTCGGTTGATGGAGCTCCCCAACAACGCTACCAGCTTTACCACGAAGAAAAGGCCAAGGGCGGCATCGCACTGACCATGTTCGGTGGCTCGTCCAGCGTGACCCAGGACTCGGCCACGGCTTCGGGCGTCGTCAATCTCACGCAAGATGCCGTTATTCCTCACTTTCAGGAATTTGCCGAGCGCATGCACCAATACGATTGTGCGCTCATGTGTCAGATCACTCACCTGGGTCGTCGTGCCAATACAAGAACCTGGGACTGGTTGCCAACGGTCGCGCCCTCTCGCAGCCGCGAGGTTGATGGTAGCTTCCCCAAGGAACTGGACCATGACGATATCGAGCGTATCGTCAAGTCCTACGGCGACGCCGCGCTGCGCTGCAAGGAAGGCGGCCTTGATGGCATCGAAGTCGTTGGCCACGCGCACCTTCTCGAGCAATTCTGGTCGCCGGCATCGAATTGGCGCAGCGATGAGTACGGCGGGTCACTCGAGAATCGACTGCGATTCGGCTTCATGGTTCTCGAAGAAATCCGCCGCAGGGTGGGCACTGATTTCATCGTCGGCATGCGTGTTGCCATCGATCAGGGATTCGAAGGTGGCCTGACAAAAGACGACTGCCTCGAGATCGCCCAGCTGCACGAAAAATCAGGCTTGATCGACTTTCTCAATCTCAATTACGGGCGCGTAGACACGTCGATAGGTTACGTCAACCTGATGCCCGGAATGTCCGCACCGAAAGCGACGTATCTTGACCGGGTTCAGGAATTTGGCCGCGAGCTCACGTTGCCGGTATTTCACGCCTGCCGCATAGTCGACGCGGCGACGGCGCGTCATGCCATACGCGAGGGTATCGTCGATATGGTCGGCATGACACGGGCGCACATAACGGATCCGCATATCGTCGAAAAAATTGAGGCCGGACAAGAGTCCCGCATTCGTCCCTGCGTGGGCGCTACTTATTGCATGGATCATCGGACTTGCGTGCACAACCCGTCGACGGGACGTGAGGCGACGCTGCCACACCGCGTGTCCGCTGCTAGCGCTCACAAAAAGGTAGTCGTTGTCGGCGGCGGCCCGGCCGGCCTCGAGGCCGCCCGAGTCTGTGCATTACGCGGGCACGAGGTCATTCTTCTCGAGGCGCGAGACCGCCTCGGCGGACAAGTTGCCCTGGCAGCATCGGCGACGTGGCGCCGCGAAATCATTGGCGTTACTGACTGGCTTAGCGAAGAGGTCCGTCTCCACGATGTTGATGTTCGATGCTCGATCACTGCCGATCATGACACGGTCACGAGCTTGAATCCGGATGTCGTCGTGATCGCAACCGGTGGCATTCCCGACCTTGAATGGCTAGCCGGCCATGAGCACTGCGACAGTGTCTGGGATATCTTAAGTGGCAGCACGAAAGTCAGGCAGACGGTGATTCTCTATGACGAACTCGGTGATCATGCAGGCGCCTCATGTGCTGAAGTGCTCGCGGACAAAGGTGCTGATGTCGAACTCGTTTTTCGGGGCCACCAGGCTGCCGAAAGATCGGGCTATGTGAATTACCCTGTTTATCTCAAACATTTCTATGAGAAGGGTATTGTACTGACACCGGACCGTCGTTTGGTCAATGTTAAGCGATGTGGTAAACAACTACGCTCAACTTTTCACAATGAACTGACAGGACGCGTAGAAGAACGGCTGAGCGATCAGCTTGTCGTAGAGCGCGGCACCATCCCGCTGGACGATCTCTATGCAGCATTAAAAGCAGAGTCCTGCAATAACGGCAGTATCGATATGGACAGACTATTAGCAGGACAGCCGCAAAATCCGGCAAAGAAACGAGGCGAAGGTTATGAACTCTTCCACGTGGGTGATGCAGTGTCCAGCAGAGATATACACTGCGCTATTCTTGACTCACGACGCCTGTGTAAAGACTTATGAAACGATTGATCGATGCCTTTGAAGGTTTTTTTTCCGCGGCCGCCCAGTCCGGTACGGACGTGGCAAAAACAGCGAAGTTCACGCTGGAAAATGTGAATTGGCAAGAGACGTTAGCCTTACCCGAAGCGTCGAGTCACCCGATTGTGGATGCACACCTGGAATCGGCCTGCGCCAATTCAGGGTCGCCAGGATCGAACTCTCATCGGATCGCACAAACTTTGTTGACCGTTTCAAATCAGCTTAGGTGGCGTGCATCCTCCAAATGCCATGACGATGGACCCGATGTCGCGATCCTGTCGCGCAATTTTGCCGTAGTCTCGATCATCGGTCCGGGTGAGCCACTCACGTCGGACAAAGTATACGCGGGGTTTAGCCTGCAAGCGCCCGACACCTATTATCCCCCGCATGCCCATTACGCCGAGGAAAGTTACTGGATCATCGGCGGCGACGCCGACTGGAGGGTCGGTAAAAAACCCTGGTTCCCCGTAAAACCCGGTGATTCCATCTATCACGAATCGGAAGCACGTCATGTCATGCAGACCAACGAGCAAACCCTGCTGACGATCTGGCTGTGGACCAGCCATCTGGATTCTGAGGTCATGATCATCAGGACTTAGCCCGGATTATTCATGAATACTCCGGGCCAGCAGCTTGTTGAAAAGACCTCAGACGGCACGATTCGGCGTTAAGAATCGGGTCTTAGCAGAACCACGGACTGACCCGAAAAACTCAGCCAGACGGGTTGGTCGGACTCAGCCAGTCCCGGCGCCGGACGCTCCATGTTCTGCACGGCCACGGCCACTGACTGCTCGCGCCCGGGAATCAAGACATGGAAGTGGCTGCGGTCGCCAAGATAGGCGGCCGGGCCCATGCGACCCTCGACGATATTAGCGCCTTCCCCGGGTGCTTCGAAATGGAGTTTAATTTTCTCGGGGCGAATGGCCACGAGGACATCGGCACCGACGCCGGGACCCTCAGCGTCGCTCGGCGCCTCGATTTCACCCAGGGGACCTGCGTCGACAATGGCGACACCATCAATCACTTTCCGCACCTGGCCATCGAAGAAATTCATGTTGCCGATAAAATTCGCAACGAAACGAGACCTGGGCTGCTCGTAAAGTCCGGTCGGCGACGACACCTGAAGTACCTTGCCTTCCGACATCACGGCAATGCGATCCGACATCGTGAGCGCCTCCTCCTGGTCGTGGGTGACAAAGACAAAAGTGATACCGACCGATTTCTGCAGGTCCCGTAACTCCAGTTGCATCTGCTCGCGAAGTTTTTTGTCGAGCGCACCCAGCGGCTCGTCGAGCAAGAGCACCTTCGGCCGCTTGACCAGTGCCCGGGCCAGCGCGATGCGCTGACGCTCGCCGCCGGACAGCTGCGTGGCGCTCCGCTCTTCATAGCCCGGCAACTTGATCAGGTCCAGCATCTCCTCAACCTTGGCGTTGATCTCCGCTTTCGAGAGGCCGGATTTGCGCAGGCCGAAGGCGATGTTCCCGCGTACGTCCAGGTGCGGAAAGATCGCGTAATTCTGGAACACCATGTTCACGGGCCTGCGGTACGCGGGGATCGCCGACATGGGCTGCCCATCAATGAATATCTCGCCTTCACTGGGCATCTCGAGACCTGCCAAAATGCGCAACAGCGTCGTCTTGCCGCAGCCCGAAGGCCCCAGCAACGAGAAAAACTCGCCGCGCTGGATTTCCAGGTCGACGTTGTCGACAGCGTGCACCGCGCCGAAATATTTCGACACGCCACGGATTGAGATGATATTCGGCTCGTTCATGCTTGCAGGCCCTTCAGAGTAGCCTCCGCCACCACTTATCTTATACAATATACACCGACACCTCAATTATGACTGTAAGAAGGCGTGTGAGCATTCTGAAAGTTTTACAAAGAACCCAAACCCTGATTCATTGTGTTGCACATTGTGGGCCATTGTGGCACCGTTCACACGGCGTCGGTATGTTATACATTATGGAACATAAACAAAAACACTGCGAAAGTAATTCATGACCGTACTGCAACTGGGTGCAATAACCGTACAGCGCATCGTCGAGCATGAGATTCCAGTCTACGCTCCCGCGGATTTCTTCGCCGAGGCGACGGCTGCTGCGGTTGAGCCTTATCGGGCGTGGCTCGAGCCCAAAGCATTGTGTCCGCGCACCGGCCTCATGATCATGCCAGTGGTGTCCTACCTGGTGCGGACCCGGCACCACTGCATTCTGATTGACACCTGCGTCGGTTGCCACAAGACCTACGCGGAACCACCGCAGTGGCACCAGCGTGGCAATGCAGTCTGGCTTAGCAATCTCCAGGCAGCAGGCGCGCACCCGGAGGACATCGATTACGTGTTCTGCACGCACCTGCACTCGGATCACTGCGGCTGGAACACGCAGCTGGTCGATGGCCGTTGGTTACCGACATTTCCGAACGCCAAGTACGTGTTTGCGCGCGATGAATACCAGGCCTTGGAAAAGGAAAACCACCCGATATTCATCGACAACGTACAACCGATCATGGAGGCCAGGCAAGCGGTTCTGGTTGATCTCGACTACGCACTGGATGACGAGATCTGGCTTGAACCTGCGGTGGGTCACACGGTGGGGCACGTGGCCGTGCATCTCAAATCTGGCCAACATCGTGCCACGATGTGCGGCGACCTGATACACACGCCGCTGCAACTCGCAGAGCCGGGCTGGAGTCCGACCTTCGAATACGATATCGCCGCCTCGACCCACACTCGCAAGACTTTTCTCGAAGCGCACTGCGAGACTGACACACTTGTTCTGACGTCTCACTTCCCCTCGCCTTCAATGGGCCACATCGTTACCCGCGGCAATAATTACGACTTCAGGTATGTCTCAAGTGATTGAAGTGTACGACCCCGGCAACGGTGAATTGATTGGCAGTGTTCCAAGCGCCAGTCGCGAAGATGTCGAACGCGTGTTGGCCACGGCCAGCGCGGCAGTCGATATCGCGCGTAATATGCCAGCCCATCTGCGCATCAGCGTATTGCATAACGTTGCCGAACAACTACTGCAACGTCACGAGGAATTTGCCCGGGTCATTGCCAGAGAGGGTGTCAAAACCATTCGCGAGGCCCGTAAGGAGGTCACGCGCTGTGTCGAGACCTTGCGCATCAGCGCCGAAGAAGCTCGCCGCCTGAGCGGGGAAACCATCGCTTTTGACCAGATGCCTGGCGCCGAAAACCGCTTTGGTTACTTCAAACGCCTGCCGGTCGGGGTAGTGGTCGCCATCACACCCTACAATGACCCGCTCAATCTGGTCGCGCATAAAATAGGGCCTGCCATTGCCGCCGGCAATGCCGTGATCCTCAAGCCACACTCGTCAACACCGCTGTCCGCAAAGAATCTGATAGAGTTGTTTGACGCAACTGAACTGCCGGCCGGTGTCCTGCAGCTAATCACCGGTGCGGGTGCCATCATCGGCGATCAGTTGGTTTCTGACCCTCGAGTGCGCATGGTGTCTTTCACCGGCGGACCGCTCGTGGGGCACAAGATTCTGGCACAGGCCGGTTTGAAAAAAATCGGCATGGAACTGGGCAGTAACTGCCCCTGCATCATAATGGATGATGCGGATATGGATTTGGCAGTGGAGTCAACCGTCCGCGGTGCATTCTGGGCCGCCGGCCAGAACTGCCTGCATGTGCAACGACTCTTCATCCAAGAAGATTCATTCGAAAAATTCAGAGACCGGTTCGTAGAACTTACAAAAAGAATTAAAGTGGGCGACAAGCTGGATGAAACGACAGACATGGGACCAATGATCAGCGATGCGGCCACGCTCAAGGTCAGCGAATTTGTGCAGGATGCCCTGGACTCGGGCGCTCGAATATTGACGGGTGGCGAATGTGAGGGCCGCTACTATCAGCCGACGGTACTGGACAACGTAGCTGCCGACTGCCGCATCTCCAAAGAAGAAATATTCGGCCCGGTGGTCGCCCTGTACGCATTCGAGAATATTCAAGAAGCGATTGACCGGGCTAATGACGTGGATTACGGACTGCAGGCAGGCGTATTCACGCGCGACCTGGCCACTGCTTTTACGATAGCCGACGGCCTGAATTGCGGCGGTGTAATGATCAATGACAGTAGCGACTTCCGAATTGACGCCATGCCTTTTGGCGGCACGCGCGGCTCCGGTGTCGGTAAAGAAGGCGTGGTTCACGCCATCCACGAGATGACCGAATTAAAAACCTATTGCTTTAACCTTTAATAACGAGACTGACCGTGGAATATAATCTGGCATTGATCGGCTTTGGCAATGTGGGCCAGGGACTGGCCGAAATTCTGGCAAGCAAGGGCCCGCTGCTGCGTGAGAAATTTGACGCCAATATTCGCATCGTCGCTATTTGCGACCTCTATAAAGGCAGCATCGCCGATCCGGACGGCTTCGATCCCCAGGCTTTGCTGGATCACATCAACGATAAGGGCGATCTGAAAGAATTTCCCGCGCCCGATAAAGACTGGGATGCCGGTGCAACGATCGAGATGAGCGGCGCCAATGTGTTGGTGGAACTGTCCTTTACCGATCTCAAAACCGGTGAGCCGGCACTGGGCCACATGATCCAGGCACTCGAGTCAGGAATGAATGTCTCGACCACTAACAAGGGACCGGCGGCACTGCATTTTCCAAAATTGCTGGAGCTGAGCAAAACCTACGGTGGAAAAATCGGTGTGGAAGGTACCGTTATGAGCGGTACACCCGCCCTGGCGCTGGGCATGAAGTCGCTGGCGGCAGCCGGCGTCACTCGCATTCAGGGCATTCTCAACGGCACAAGCAACTATATTCTTGGCGAGATGGAGAACGGCGCAGACTATGCAGATGCGCTGCAAGATGCCCAGGCGAAAGGTTACGCGGAAGCGGATCCCGCCGGCGATGTGGACGGCCACGATGCCGCCGCCAAAGTCGTTATCCTGGCCAACCTGGTGATGGGTCAAAGCATGACGATGGAGGATGTCAGTTGCGAAGGCATCAGCGGCATCAGCGCTGCCCAGATCCAGTCCGCGCAGGCCGAGACTCAGCGCTGGAAACTGATTGGCACACTCGAGACCGTAGATGGCCGGATGCAGGGTTCCGTCAAACCGGTCAAACTGGACGCCACCCACCCCTTGTACGGTATCAGTGGTGCCACCAATGCCATTACTTACAGCACCGACTTGCTGGGCGATATCACACTGATCGGTCCAGGCGCAGGCAGAATTGAAACCGGTTACGCAATCATCGGCGATATCCTGTCCTTTTCCCACTAGCCCATAACTAACGCAACCACTCAACGACACTAACGCCAACAAAGCTGCCGACCGCATAGCCGAACGAGCCGGCAAGCACACCGGGAATCAACAGGTCTCGCCAGCCTTTTGCGGATGCGAGCGCGGCAGCACTCGATGGACCGCCAATGCAGACGGCCGATGCCATCGCGAGTTCTGCGAGATCGAGCTTCAGCACTTTGCCCACACTGAACAATATAATCAGGTGAACGATGATGATGATTGAAGCGAATATGAACAGCACGGGCCCGATCGCAATCAGTTGCCATATGTCCGCCGTCGCACCGACACTCGCAAGAAAGATAAACATCATCACATTGCCCGCGTCGCCGTGTCCTGAAAGCTTTTGCACCTGTTGCGGCAGGAATGTTGCAAACAACAATGTCAGTGCTGTAGTCACGAGAATCGCAAACTGCGGTTTGCCCACGAACTCCGCCAGCGCCTGGCCCATTGCCGCCAGCATGAAAGCCAGCGCCAGTGCCGCAAGCAGACCGGCGATATCCAGATCCGCGATTCGGTGCAAGTTGGCCTGGGACTCCGCAGTAAATTGCTCAGCGGTGTCCATGTGATGAGTTGGATATCGTCTTGTCAGCCAGGCGATGCCAGGCAAAAAAATGATCAGCAAGAAATGTAAATTTGTTACTACATTGTCGGCCGCAATAGCGGCCGCGAGCATGCTGCCATCCTGCATTCCGCTTGCTTCTGCAACGGCCGCGAAATTCAGGCTCCCACCGATATACGTGCCTGTAAAAATGCCGGCCAATTCCGCCTCGTTAGAGCCGAGATCCAGCAATGCCACACCGATGCTTACGCCGGCGACGACTGCTGCGCCGCCTATGACAAATGCGATAAGCGTTGGGCCCGATTCGCGGACGATGCGCTTGAGGTCTGCCTCAAACAGCAGCAACGGAATTGCAATCGGCACGAGATAGTCCCAAATAGCATCATAAACGGGCGCCGAAGTCGGAATGATTTTGAGGTTGGCCAGAACGATTGCGGCCGTGATCAGTAGCATGACACCCGAGTATTTTCTGCCCCAGGGATAGCGTTCGCACCAAAAGCCGAAACCGGCCAACGCGATAAGAATCGACCAGAGCGCAAAGTCCTGGTCCGGGCCAATCAGGGGAAACGTCATTGTCAGGGCTCCAGGTTCGATTGCTCGATTTGGCAACCATGCTGAAATCTATGTATATCCGCAAGTTATCGGTCGATAAGAACTTAGTCGTTCTGCAATGACACGATTACCATTAGCGTAGAGTCTCCGATGATCAGGAGACCAGCGTGGCATCAGTTCCCCAGGATGCAATCGCAGCGATTGTCAGCGCGAACGATTTGACCGCGTTACGGCAGACGGTCGCTCATTTCGACCGTGAGCAGCTGATCTGGGGCAGTGGCTTCCTGGCGGGCCTGGCCGAGTCGACAGCACCCGGATCGTCATTCTCTGCGTTACATCCTGTCGCCGCAACTGCCCCGGCAGCATCGACTCATTCGCCAACGTGGCATATTTTCTATGCAACGGAAACGGGCAACAGTCGATTCGTAGCGGAGCAACTAGCTGCAGATGCCGGCATGCTTGGGCTGACAACCAAGCTGCAGGACCTGCGCGATGTACGGCCGAAGGTCTTAAAAAATATCGAGAATGCCGTATTTGTCCTGGCGACCCATGGCATCGGCGAGGCACCCGAGGGTAGCGAACCGTTTTTCGAATTCTGGACGTCCGATAAAGCGCCACGTCTCGAGCAATTAAATTTCTCGGTGCTTGCGCTCGGTGACTCGAGTTATGCCGACTTCTGCGAAATCGGCAAAAAATTCGACGCCCGGCTAAAGGAGCTTGGCGCAACGAGCGTTGTTGATCGCGCCGATTGCGACCTGGACTTCGAGTCACCCTCCTCCGCCTGGGCGAACCAGGTCGTCGAACACGCTCGAGAATCAGCGAGCATCATCGAAGTACCACGTTCGATGCACCTGAGCGCCGTGCCGACGTCACCTGCCTATACAAAACAACAGCCATATAGCTCAGAAATCCTGATTCGCCAGGCCATTACCGGTCGCGGCTCTAGCAAAGATGTGCGCCATATCGAACTGGACCTCGAAGGCTCCGGCCTTATTTATCAGCCCGGCGACTCGCTCGGTATCGTGCCAACGAATCCGCCACAACTCGTGGATGCTCTTCTGCAAGCAACCTCATTCGTCGGCGATGAGCCTGTCGAACTCGACGGCAAGTCCACAACTTTGCGAGACGCATTTTCACTTTATAAAGAAGTGACGGCGTTGAGTCGTCCCATACTTGACGTGGTCGCAAAATCGCATCCGACACTGGAGACGATACTTGCAGACCGCGATGAGTTTTCGAAATATCTTGAAACGCGCCAGCTCATCGATTTGCTGCATGAGTTTCGTGTTGACTGGCAACCGCAGCAACTCATCGATTCGCTGCGTCGCCTCACGCCACGACTGTATTCAATCGCCTCCAGCCCCGACGCTAATCCAGACGAGGCCCATCTGACCGTCGCCGTTGTCGACTATGAACGATTCGGTCGGCAACACTGGGGGTCGGCGTCGAATTTCCTGATCAGCGACATAACTCATGCGCCAGTTTATATTGAGCCGAATGACAATTTTCGCCTGCCAACAGACGGCGATACACCCATTATCATGGTCGGCGCTGGTACCGGCATCGCGCCCTATCGCGCATTCGTAGAACACCGACGTGAACACGGACAGCGTGGCAAAAACTGGCTCGTGTTCGGCGATCGCAACCTGGATAGCGACTTCCTGTACCAGCTCGAGTGGTTGCGATACCGCAAAGAGGGTTTACTCAGCATTCTCGACGTCGCGTTTTCGCGGGATCAAAGCGCGAAACACTACGTACAACACAGGCTGATCGAAAAAGGCGCGGAAATTTACGCCTGGCTCGAGCAAGGAGCACACTTTTATGTCTGTGGCGATTCCAAACACATGGCAGCCGATGTTCACGATGCCCTGCTGGCGATCGTCCAACAACATGGCGGCCTTTCAGGTGAAGACGCACGCGACTACGTAAACGACCTCAAGAGAACTCGCCGCTACCAACGGGACGTGTACTGATGAGCGGCGACGATACATTGACAGAGGTTGAAGGCATCAAGGCGCGCAGCGATTACCTGCGCGGCACGATTGTTGAAAGCCTCGCAGACAGCGCCACCGGTACTCTCGCCGAGGACGACACGCAGCTGTCGAAATTTCATGGCTTCTACCAGCAGGACGACCGCGACATTCGGGCCGAGCGCACGCGACAGAAGCTCGAGCCTGCGCACAGCTTCATGATTCGGGTGCGCGTGCCGGGCGGCATTGCCACATCCGCGCAGTGGCTGCAAATGGACACGCTGGCCCGACAATACGCCAATAACACCTTGCGACTGACTACCCGACAAGCGTTTCAATTTCACGGTGTGATCAAGAGTGATCTCAAAGCAACGATCGCGGCCATCAATAACAGCTTGCTTGACACAATCGCTGCCTGCGGGGACGTGAATCGAAATGTCATGTGTACACCATTGGCCGAAAAGTCGGCTATTCACGCAGCCGCCTACAAGACAGCGACAGAGATCAGCGCGCACCTGACGCCGAATACCCGTGCTTACCACGAGATCTGGCTGGACAAGAAGCGTGTTGCTGGAGGCGAGGACAGCGAACCGATTTACGGAGCCACGTACCTGCCGCGCAAATTTAAAATAGGCATCGCGATCCCACCATCGAACGATGTTGATATTTTCTCCCAGGACCTGGGCTTCATCGCCATCCAGAAAAACGGCGAACTGGCCGGATTCAACGTTGCGGTAGGCGGTGGTATGGGCATGCACCATGGTGAACCGGAAACCTATCCGCGCGTTGCCGACGTCATCGGTTTCTGCACGCCAGAGCAGGCTGTCAACCTGGCCGAGCAAGTCGTCAAAATTCAACGCGACCACGGCGACAGGACGAATCGCAAGCACGCCAGGCTGAAATACACGATCGATGACAATGGCCTGGACTGGTTTCAGGACGAATTGCACCGGCGTCTGGGATTCGAGCTGCAGCCGAAATCGCCTTACCTGTTCGTTTCTCGCGGCGATGATTTCGGCTGGTCGGTGGACCAGCACGGCGAATGGCACCTGACACTGTTCGTGCCGCAAGGTCGCGTGGCTGACGTCGGTGACCGCAAGATGATGAGTGCTTTGGCGGAAATCGCGAAAGTGCATCAGGGCACATTTCGATTGACGGCAAACCAGAACGTCATCATCAGTGGCGTTCCTGCAAAGAAAAAGCCACAGATCGAGAACTTATTGCAAAGCCACGGCGTCAAACCAGCGCAGAAAATTTCTCCGTTACGACAACAGGCGCTGGCTTGCGTCGCATTCCCGACCTGCGGCCTGGCAATGGCCGAGGCCGAACGTTACCTGCCCGACCTGCTGGAACAAGTGGAATCGCTGCTGGCGAAACACAGCCTGATCGAGGAACCAATATCGCTGCGCATCACGGGATGCCCGAATGGCTGCGCCCGACCTTACCTGGCCGAGATCGCGTTGGTCGGCAAGGCGCCCGGGCAATACAGTCTGTTCCTGGGCGGCGACAGCAACGGCACACGCCTGAACACGCTGACACACGAAAACGTCAACGAATCGCAGATTCTCGACATTCTCGATCAATGGCTGACTTCATTCGTTGAGCAACGACGAGCCAATGAATCTTTTGGTGACTTCATTGATCGCCACAATTATTCGCTTGCGGAGATAAACTGATGGCAGCCTGCGCAAGCTTAATTCCATGCGTTACCCATGACGACGACGCATCGCGGCAGTTTGCCCTCGATCACTGCAACGCAATGTTCAAAAAGCTGAGCGCGCAGGAGCGAGTCCGCTGGTCGCTCGAGAATTTACCCGGTCAGCACGTAGTCAGCTCCAGTTTTGGAGCGCAGGCCGCGGTATCACTGCATTTACTCTCACAGCAGCAACCGAACATACCGGTCGTCCTGATCGACACGGGTTACCTGTTTGCCGAGACCTATCGCTTTATCGATCAGTTGACAGAGAAACTGGACCTGAATGTGCAGGTATTTCGTGCGGACGTATCGCCGCACTGGCAAGAGGCACGCTACGGCGAACGTTGGAACATGGGGCCGGAAGCGCTAGAGGAATACAACCAGCAGGTCAAAGTTGAGCCGATGAAACGCGCCCTCGACGAACTCGGCGTCGGTACCTGGTTTGCCGGACTGCGGCGCTCGCAGGCTCCAAGCCGTCAGAATACGCCATTCCTGGAGTGGTCAAGCGAGCGCTGGAAAGTACACCCGATCGCCGACTGGAGCGACAGGGACGTGCATCGATACCTTACGCAAAACGACCTGCCCTACCACCCGCTCTGGGAGCACGGCTACATCAGCATTGGTGACTATCACACGACGCGTTCAATCCACGAGGTCAGCGAACAGGATCAGCTACGCTTTTTCGGCATCAAGCGCGAATGTGGCATTCACGACATTCGCTAGGCGGCGATCGAAATTCCCTGCTCGCAACCGGATCGAGTCGGCAGATCAACTTTCTTCGCAAGCTCGTCGACGACCTGCTGTGAATTGGCCGTTGTCGCCAGCTCAATGAAATCACGCGGCCAGTTTGGCGCAAACAGCGCGATGAAATCGAGCATGTAGCGACGCAGAGCGCGATCACGTGGCATACCGATCCAGGTCGTTACAGTCGGAAACATTCCCCTCGCGCATGTGGCGTGCAAATCCTCAAGATCCTCACACAGGATCGCCATCGGTGCGATGACCCCGACACCCATGCCCATGCGCACATAGGTCTTGATGACGTCGGCATCACGCGCGGTAAACACAACATTTGGCTGCAACTGCTGCTCAGCAAAAGCACGCAGGAAGCTTGACTCCCGATTCGAGCTGAACACATAAGTGATCAACGGATGCTCCGCGAGAGCTGCTAGCGACAGTTCGTGTTGTGATGTTGCGAGCGGATGATCTTTCTTGGTAAGTACGATCCGATCCCAGTGAAAACACGGCAGCAAGTTGAGTTCCGGAAACAGCGATTGCGAGTCCGTCGCGATCGCGAAATCGACACGGCCCTCGGCAACCAGGGCCGCGATCTGCTCCGACGAACCCTGGTGCAGCTCAAGGTTGACGTTGGGATAACGTTCATGGAATTGGCTGATAACATCCGGCAACACGTAGCGCGCCTGGGTGCTGGTCGTCGCTATGGACAGCGTGCCTTCCTGCTCGGCCATCAGATCCTGCCCGACACTGCGGATATTGTCGACGTCGCGCAGTATCTTGCGAGCGTATGCCACGATCGTCGAACCGGCGGGCGTGATGGCAACCAGCGATTTGCCCTTGCGAGAAAATATCTGTACGCCGACTTCCTGCTCGAGCTGCCGGAGCTGCTTGCTGATACCTGGCTGGCTCGTATACAGGCGATCTGCGGCCGCCGTGATATTCAGGCCGTTGTCCACGACACCGAGCAAGTATTTCAATTGAATTAATGTCATACCAATTTTTCCGGTGCGTATTCAATATTAAAAAAGCCGCCAATCTTTCGATTTGGCGGCTTTAAGTGTTCGTCGCTTCGTATTTCAGTAATACACGCGCACTAATGCCGCCGATGGCCCCGGCAGCAACACATCATTATCGCGTTTTCGACTGAGTACTTCATGCTGTATCCGATATAAACACTGTACGGATGGCGAGTCAAATATAACCCGCTAACTGTTCAGGTGTTCAATTTGTTCGTTCTTGGTCCTTATGCCCTTGACGTCTGGTTGCCAAAGAAATCGATATTTTCAATGGCCGCGGCAGCTGGTTATGGTCGAACTGAGGCTCTGAGGAATGAATTTGGATCGTTTGCCGATATTCTTGAAACTAACAGATAAACCCTGCCTGGTTGTCGGCGGAGGCACTGTTGCCGAACGCAAAGTTCGCTTGCTGCAGCGCACTGGAGCAAAGATCAGTGTCCTCGCATCGTCTGTCACCGAATCGCTGCAGGCTCAGATTGACTTGGGTCGCATCACCTATTTGCCCGAACAATACAGTGACGCCATTGGCGCAGGATTCTGGTTAATCATCGCCGCTACGGACGACGAATCGCTTAATCATCGAATTGCAATGGACGCCGACGTCGCTGGACGATTCTGCAACGTCGTGGACGATAACGCGGCATCCTCTTTCATTTTGCCCGCGATCGTCGATCGCTCGCCAATCATCGTGGCGATCGGCACAGAAGGCAACGCACCGGTGCTCGCGCAGCAATTGAAGAACCGCATAGAGGCCTGGATACCGCAAAGGATCGGAGATCTGGCGGCGCAGGCCGGCCGTTGGCGCGACTTGGTCAAAAAGCGATTTGGGAGCCTGCGAGAACGCCGCCGATTCTGGCAGCGGTTTTTCACGGGTCCAATAGCCGAGCATTTGCTGGCAGGCCGACAGGTCGCCGCAGAAAAAGCGATGCGGGCGGAGCTTGTGGGCGAAATTTCGGACGATAAGGATTCACAAGGCGAGGCATGGATCGTCGGCGCCGGCCCTGGAGACCCAGGTCTGGTTACACTTCGCGGGCAGCAATTAATCGGCCGCGCCGACGTTGTGCTTTACGATCGACTCGTGTCCAAGCCGATACTGGACTTCGCGCGCAAGGAAGCTGAATTGATCCCCGTTGGCAAACGCGCCGGCTCGCAGGAGATATCACAACAGGAAATCAACGAACTGCTGGTCAAGCTCGTGCGTGAAGGCAATCGCGTTTGCCGTCTCAAGGGCGGCGACCCTTTCGTGTTTGGCCGAGGTGGTGAAGAGGCGTTGTCGCTGGCAAAAGCAGGACTGCCGTTTCAAATCGTCCCAGGGATTACGGCGGCATTGGGCTGCGCTGCCTATGCAGGCATTCCCCTCACATTGCGCGGCGTCAGCGGCAGTGTGACATTGGCGACGGCGAAGCTCGATAAGGACCTCGGTCCCGACTGGCCACAGCTCTTGAACTCGGGGCACACGCTGGCCCTGTACATGGGCGTCGGTTCGATAGCTGATATCAGAAAGCAGCTAATTGACGGTGGTGTGTCGCCAGACCTCCCCGTGGCCATTGTCGAAAACGGAACGACCAAACGGCAACGCACGATCATTACTTCGGCCGCTACATTAGAAGTCGATGCAAGAAAAGCGAATATAGTTTCACCGGCAATGGTCTTTATCGGCAAATCGGTAGGGGCGGCCGAACACCTGCAGTGGTTCGACGGACAATCGATGGACAGTGACGTAATTCTTGACGACCTGCACACTTCCCAGATAGACTACTTACGACTCATCGAGACCGGCTGAGGGTAAGGCCCAGTGACGCCGGGGCAACCTCCAGGACTAACCATCCCGGAAAGGTGCCAACTCCTGCGGTGACCATCAGGATCACCGAGAGATGAGTGTCGTAGCAATACGCTGCCTCATAAGGGTAGAGAAAGGGCTCGACACACACTCCCTTGCGGGTTTCGCAGGGTTCCGATGAGAACGACGATTATTGGAACCTTTATGTTGAGACCTGAAATGAAACACAGACCTGATTCAGCGACGATTGCCGTACGCGCGGCGATTGAAACGGATACACAGCACGGCGCTGTGATCCCTCCCCTGTACCTCTCGTCTAATTTCGCGTTCGCGGGATATGGAGAAAAGCGTGACTACGATTACACGCGATCCGGCAACCCGACACGTGACGATTTGGCCGTGGCGCTGGCTGAACTGGAAGGCGGCGCCGGTGCCGTAATTACCTCGTCCGGCATGGCGGCCCTGACGTTGTTGTGTCACCTGCTGAAACCAGGCGATATCCTGATCGCACCGCACGATTGTTACGGCGGCACCTATCGCTTATTCGAGAATCTCGCAGACAAAGGTCACTTCGAAGTACTGTTCGTCGATCAGACGGATACGACCGCCGTCGCGAGCGCTTGCGATCGCAGACCCAAACTGATCCTGACCGAGACACCGTCCAATCCTTTGCTGCGCATAGTCGATATCGCGGTGATGGCTCAATTCGCACGCGACTGCGGTGCGCTGTTGGCCGTCGACAACACGTTCTTGTCTCCGGCGCTGCAGAACCCGATCGCACACGGCGCTGATATCGTTATTCATTCCACAACGAAGTATATAAATGGCCATAGCGATGTTGTCGGCGGAGCGCTCATTGCAGCGACGGATGAACTGACCGAAAAACTCGCCTGGTGGGCCAATTGCCTCGGCATCACGGGTGCACCTTTCGATAGCTTTCTGACATTGCGCGGTCTGCGCACACTGCATGCGCGTATTCGTCAACATGAGGAAAATGCGCGCTTGTTGGCCGACGTGTTAGTTGGTCAGCCGCAAGTCGAACGTGTTTACTACCCGGGCTTGCCCCATCACACCGGGCATGACATCGCTGCACGCCAACAACACGGCTTTGGCGGTATGCTGAGTTTCGAGTTGCTCGGCGGCGACTCGGCCGTTCGGGCTTTTCTGAATCAACTAAGACATTTTTCGCTGGCCGAATCGCTTGGTGGTGTCGAGAGTCTCGTCTGCCACCCGGCTTCGATGACGCACGCTCCGGTAAACGCCGAGGCGCTCGAGAAAGCCGGGATCAATTCGGGGCTGATTCGGCTCTCGGTTGGGCTGGAATCCGCTGATGACCTTATTGACGACCTATTATCAGCATTATCGACTGCGGAAAATGCTGCCACCCATCTGGCATCGTATGAGAGTCATCCGTCGTCATTAAGTGCGTTGACAAATGCGGTCGAGGACTTAGAGTCACCCGCTACAGACAGGAGAGCAGAGCGCTTAAGCGCCTGAATTCGTCAATGCGGCTCCAATGTATGCACCTTTGGCTTGGCCAGATCGGGAAAGTCCTGCTGCAACCACCTATATAAGGTGTAGCACATCATGAACAACACGGGTAATGCCGACATTGACGTCACCACGGTCATGGACTTGATCGTCTCCAGCCCCCCCGCAACCATAAGACCGGTCGCCACGATTCCCAGGCCAATGGCCCATACCACCCGATTGATGCGGCCCGGCTCCTGGTCGCCGGGTAAATCTTTCGTGCAGATGCTGGCAAGAACGTAGGCCGCAGAATCGAAGGTCGTCGCATAGAAGATGACCGACAGGACTGTGACTATCGTTAGAATGAACGTCGGCCACGGCAACTGACTGATGACGACAGCCACGAGTGTGGCCATGCCTTCGCTATTGAGTATTTCTACGGCGTCCAGAAGTTCGTTGCTCTGCAGATGCAGGACATAGGCGCCGGCAACACTCATGAACAGGAACGTTCCCAGGCTGCCCAGGCCGATGACCCCGACGACGACTTGCCTGATGGTTCGACCCCGCGAAATGCGTGCGAAAAACAGACCCATCATCGGTGCATAAGCAAACCACCACGCCCAGTAAAAAATTGTCCAGGTTTCGGGGAATCCACCGCGCTCGATTGGATCGGTCCAGAAACTGATACGAAGAAAATTGTCGAATAACAGCCCTAAGCTGTTCACACTCATCGACAGGATGTAGACGGTGGGACCCAACACCAAAATGAACGCCAGGAAAAAAAACATCAGGACAATATTGATGTCGGCCAACACCTTTATGCCTTTGCGTAACCCCAGGAAGGCGCTGGTGCCAAAAATGACCGTCCACAGCATGATGACGGCGATCTGGGTCAGCAAGTTGTCGGGCACGCCCAGGAGTTCTACGGCCAACGCTGATACCAGTGGCACACCCAGGCCGATGGATGTCGCGACACCACCCACGATGCTGATGACGACCAGGATATCGATGATGGTTTTGGCGGATTTACGGCCTCGTTCGGGCAGCGCCTCGTTACAGGCGTCACTGATCCGCAGGCTGTTGGCGCCCCGGACATACACCATGTAGGCGATGGGTATCGCAGGCAGGCAATACATGGCCCACGGCGCAAGGCTCCAGTGAAATATCGGGTACATGTGTGCGAATTCGAACGCGGACGAAGTGTTTGCTGCAATACCCAAAGGCGGCGTCTGGATGTAAAAGATGGGCTCGGCGAAGCCCCAGGCAATCAGGCTCGCGCCCATGCTGGCCGTAAACATCATCGCTACCCAACTCACCGTTGAGTACTCGGGTTTTTCGTCGGCGCGGCCGAACTTGATCTGCCCAAAGCGGCCGAAGGCGAGCCACCCTGCGAAGGCCAGCGGCATGACACCGGTCAACAGATACAGCCAGCCGAATTTGTCGGTAATGAATTGCATGGCCGAGTGCGCGATGCCTGCCGAGGTAACCGGGAACAGGATCATCAGCGAACTAACCGTCAGGACAGTACCGATAGAGGTAAAGAAAACCTTTTTATCGAGAACTGGTGTGTAGGTTGAGGACATGCTTGCACTCCATCAGGGTGATGTTATGACGGCCGGATCTGTCTACCATTGCCGCAACAGCGTTAAGCAGCGCAAAAGCCATGAAGTAGATAGTGGCCCAAATTCCGCGTTTAGTCATGAGCCGTTATTGGTCTATTTATTGTTATGAGCGGCAGTGTACGAAAGTCTAGCAAAAAACATGATTCAGTCTTAGCTATAACCGCATTATTGCCTTGCGCACCGACCCGTTCGAAATTTAAATATCCTCCTTGCGACCCTTATATAATGAGCCGATGGATGCGCTGCCGATACTGACCACTGAAATGGTGATCGTCATGCTGATCGTCGCATTCGCCGTGGTCATTTTCGCGACAGAGTTGCTGCGCGTCGATGTGGCCGCAATGTTGATCATGACGCTGTTGGGTCTGTTGATCTTCGTGCCCGGGTTGAAGAATTTAGTGACCCCCGATGTCGTGTTTTCAGGATTTTCGAGTAACGCTGTAATCTCAATCATCGGCGTCATGATCCTGGGCGGCGGTCTCGACAAGACTGGCGCCATGGAGCGCATTGCCTGGGCAATCCTGCGCTACGGCGGCAAGGCTGAACATCAGATTGTGTCGCTGATCTCGGGCTCGGCAGCCCTGATTTCGTCATTCATGCAAAACGTCGGCGCTGCCGCATTGTATTTGCCGGTTGTCTCGCGCATATCCGCACGCACCAAGCTGCCCATGTCGCGCCTCGTCATGCCGATGGGTTTTTGTGCCATCCTCGGCGGCACCCTGACCATGGTGGCGTCGAGCCCACTGATCATGTTGAACGACCTGATCGGCAATGCCAACCTCGGCCTCGACGCGGATCAGGCGATGCAGCCATTCAGTCTGTTTTCAGTGACCCCCGTGGGCATTGCCCTCGTCACCAGCGGACTGATCTTCTTTGTTTTCTTCGGCAAATACGTGTTGCCGAAAGGCTCAAGTACCAGCATGACTCGCGGCTCCGGGACCGTGCGTTATATGCGCAGGCTGCATGGTGTCCACGCGGCCGTCCGCGAAGTCGAGGTACCCGAGGGCAGCATTCTGGTCGGCATGGATATCGCCAGCGTCCAGCACGACTTCGATATCCGCATAGTCGCATCCCGATATGCCGGCAAGGTGCTGGTGTCGCCGCCGGTCGAAGCGCCGATCGCGGCGCCCGCCACGCTGGCTATCATTGCACAGCCTGACAAGCTCAAAGAACTCGTCAAAGTCGCCGGCCTGACGTTGCGACCGAAACTCCGTGAATTTCGTCATCTGCTTGCCCGTTCAATCGCCGGCGTGGCCGAAGTCCTCGTGCCACCCGATTCGCGTCTCATTGGTCAGTCTGCGAAGGAGCAGCATTTTCGGATGACCTACGGCCTCAGTCTGTTGTCCATCATCCGTGCCGGCCAGGCGATCACGAGCAAAGTTGCGACGGTACCGTTCGCAGCGGGCGACATGCTCATTTGCCACACGCGTTGGGAAAACCTGACCCGACTCGAAAAGGATCGGGATTTCGTCATCGTTACGACGGACTATCCGCGTGAGCCGCAGCAACCCTTCAAGCTCGCGCTGGCGCTGGGCTTTTTTGCCCTCGCGATCGGCATGATAATATTCACCGACATCATGCTGCCGGTCGCACTGATGACGGGTGCCGTCTGCATGATTATGTTCGGCGTGCTAACCATGGATGAAGCCTATCAAGCCGTAAGTTGGAAGACAGTGTTCCTGCTGGCCGGACTGCTGCCGCTTGGCATAGCCGTTGAATCGTCGGGCACCGCAGACTACGTCGTCAGACACTTGCTGGCGCATATCGGCGACGTACCACCCTGGATCCTGCAAGCGATGGTCGCCGTACTCGCCAGCGGCTTCTCCCTGGTGATGTCGAACGTTGGTGCAACGGTGTTACTCGTGCCTTTCGCGATCAACCTGGCCCTCGTGATCGGCGCGGATCCGGCCATGTTCGCATTGACCGTTGCGATTTCGACCTCCAATTCTTTTCTGATACCCACGCACCAGGTTAACGCGCTGATCATGGGACCCGGCAACTATCGAGTGGCGGATTTTCTCCGCGCCGGCAGTATCATGACCGTGCTATTCCTGGTGGTTTCCTTGCTCATGCTCAACCTTGTGTTTTAATTGACGTCTATCCACGTGTTGTCCAGAATCACCCTGTTTTCGAAAAATAAGCAAGTTTGCCTTTAAGGATAATTTGATGTTCACGAGCAATCCGTTTGCCGAGCTGACGGTTTTTCTGCCCCCGCTTGCCATGCAGGTTTACATTGTTCTGATGTTATTCGCGGTTGTCATTGGAACGGTAACGGACATGCTGCACAAAAGCAGCGGCAAATTTTTCGCGTTGGAGCTGGAGAAATCAAAGGCCGCCGCAACGAGAAAGCTCAGCGGCGCAGAGTCAGCCATCATCGCCGTCAAGACCCTGGCGATAGAGGTCGCAACGTCGGGGGAATTCTGCAACCCGAAAAGAAGGGTTTCCCATATGCTGATGTTCTATGGCTTCCTGTTCTATCTAATCACGACCATCGTGATGATATTCGGCTATCCAACCCACGCCAATCCTACGCCAGTGATCCTGCCGGTCCTGTGGAACATCGGCGTCATCATGATTCTTATCGGCGGCTACTGGTTTTTCTTTTTCCTCAGGGTAAACGTAACGCATGACGGTCAGCCAATGTTCCGCCTGGTGCTCGCGGATCTGTTTATCGTCACCCTGCTGGGGAGCGTCACCTTTGCCTGCATATGGGCGATCGTGCAGACCGCAGGCAATCTTGTAGCGACCAAAACAGCCTTCGGCCTGTACATCTTCTTCACCACGCTGCTCTTCGGAACCGTCCGCTGGTCCAAGTTAGCGCATATGTTCTACAAACCCGTCGTCGCCTTCCAGCGCAGGCTCGACGAGGCCAACGGCTCGTCCTCCCTGCCGACGCCCTCATCCCAAAACGAAGCGAGATAAACGAGATGCCTACTTTTGTTTACATGTCGAAATGCGACGGCTGCGGAGAGTGCGTGGATATCTGTCCATCCGACATCATGCACATTGACTCGACCTACAGGCGGGCTTACAACATCGAGCCAAATTTCTGCTGGGAGTGCTTCGCGTGCGTAAAAGCCTGTCCACAAAACGCGATTGACGTCAGGGGCTACGCGGAATTCGCACCGCTGGGCCACAGTGTTCGGGTACTTCGGGAAGAGAGCAAGGGCACCATCTCCTGGAAGATTGTGTTTCGCGACGGCCGCGAGAAAAATTTCGAGTCCCCGATCCGGACAACGCCATGGGGATCGATTAAATCACCGTCTGATTATCCGGCGCCGAGCAAAGATGCCTTCAAGACCCAGGAACTCGCGCACGAACCGGAATCGCTCAATATCGACGATCTGCCCACATTGGCTGCGTATGAAATCAAGCACGGGGCAGTTTGATGGGCCTGTTCACACGCAGAAAAACAGTTTTTGTGGATGCCGATATCCTCGTCATCGGCGGCGGCATGGCGGGTTGCGGGGCTACCTACGAAGCCAGGTATTGGGGGCGTGACCTTAAAGTTATCTGCGTGGAAAAAGCGCACATCGATCGCAGCGGCGCCGTCGCCCAGGGTCTGTATGCGATCAATACCTATATGGGCATGCAGTGGGACGAAAACCAGCCGGAGGACCATGTTCGCTACGCGCGCAACGACGTCATGGGTCTCGTGCGCGAGGACTTAGGCTACGATATCGCCCGGCATGTCGATTCCTCGGTGCACAAGTTCGAGGAGTGGGGCCTGCCGATGATGAAAGACCCGGAAACCGGTCGCTATCAGCGCGAAGGCAAATGGCAGATCATGATCCATG
>JACZSM010000040.1:5421-28412 GCA_022574185.1 Pseudomonadota bacterium | reverse complement strand
GCAACTGGACCGACACGAGCGCTTTGCCATGCGCGTATTGGTGTAGCCGAAAGTACTCGTGACAGGTGACGAACATGAGTTTGCAGAACTTGTTAAAGATAGGCCAACTCGTTGAGCATGCCACTGATAAAATTCAGGTCGGAAAATTGCTGGTTGCTGCTGAGAGTTTGCAGGGTTGCATCACGCGCTGGATGGCCAAGAACAAGCCGGAACTGCTGCCTTGATGGCCCAACCCGCCCCAAACCGACTTCATCTTCCCTACAGTACCAACCGTCTCACACGGCGCTGGCTGTTAAGTTTTTGACGCCAGTGTCTCGGAAAATGATGAGATCATGATTAGTTCGCTGAGGATTTGCGGGCGGTGTTGGCGGATGTCGCGGTTCATGAACCTGGAATTCCCGGTGGCGCTGCGCCGTCGATTCTCGACTGCACCAGCTTACTGAGTAACTGGGCAAAAGCAGCGATATCGTTACGCACGCTGGCCGCCTCCAATGACGCCATGTACTCATCTCTTTTATCCACCGGTATGACGGTCCACGGGTATCCTCCTGACGCCAGCATGATATTCATCAGGAATCGCGCGATGCGGCCGTTGCCGTCCAGGTAGGGATGTATGTAGACGAAAACGAAGTGACCTAATACGGCGCGAACGCCCGGGTCAGTCTCCTCAGCCAACATTTCAAACAAAGCGGGCATACAGTCGCGCACGGCCTCGCGCGGTGGTGGCGTGTGCATTGATCGCCGGATATAAACCGGGCCGTTTCGATAACCCGCGAGATCCACTGCACTGATGATGCCGGCGGTCACGCTGGGGCCGAATAACTGTCGATACCAATCGGTATGGTCATTGTCCGCGACCTTCCCTGCGTTTTCTCCCGCAAGCACCTTGATCAGACTGTTCTTGACGGACTCAAACGCGTCGAAGTAGCCTCGAGCGGCCAGGACATCGTGCTGTTCCCGATCTCCAGAATCAATGTTCGGATTCCAGTCGCCGTGCCGAACTTGCTCGATGAGTGCTGTGCTGACTCGGTAACCTTCTATAGATAAGGAGTGGTAGGCGTCGCTGAGATAGGCGTCATTGACGGCTTGCATGAAGGCGACCTGGTTTTTTGGCCGGCCCGGAGCGGGCGGAAACACATCGATGATGACGTCACGCATGTCCTGCCACATCAGGCGCAGTCGATTAACGTAGGGCGAGGCGTCTCTGATGACGACCGTCGTATGCGACTGGTCGTCGAATGGGTCGGTCTCTCTAACCGTGTAACCAGCGGCTCGCATCGTCTTCGAGATATCGTCGGCGATGCGGTCATTACCCGTGTTTCGAAAAGCGCCTGCTATGCGCCCGGCCAGTGTGCTGTGGCCACCGGCGAGCAGCGGTGTCAGGAGGTCGGACGCATCTTTTACCGTCGCCATAGCCGTTCGAACGTCGGTCGGTGCCTGCCGGAAAAAAGCTTCGGTGCAGGTCATCAGTGCAACGGGAATACAGTAGAGCCGCAGGCCCGATAACTTGACGATCTGTTCGGTATCGGGCATCGGATAGCGTGCCGCAAATAGTGAGGTGTTGTGCGGCAGCTGTGTCAGTTTGTTGTCGCCTTTCGGGGCGCGCAGGTTGAGCAGGGATGGCACTGAGCGGTTGCCGGCGTGCAGGGACAACGATTGCTCGGGGGACAAGCACCAATCGTCACCGTATCGTGCAGTCAGGTAAGCGGCGCTGAAATCCCAAAACGACGTATACCAGGGCGTGCTGTCACCGGGTTCGTCAGCCGGATCACTGCGTATGTACCAGCCTTTGATGACCTCGGCCAGGAAGCCACTGCCGATCAATCGCTCGCGGTGAGTTCGGCTCAGGTGCCGTGAGCGGATCGCAACAATCCCCTGGCGCTGCAATGTTTGCAGGGCTTCGAGGGCTGCAGCGAGTTTTTCCTGGGGTGTGGCCATGGCTAAACGTAGGTTTTGGTGTGACGTTAAATATAGGTTATTATGTTTTATCAAACACAGGGTTTAGTGTCAAACAATACATAGCGTATTGTGAGTTCGGTCAACCAGACAGAAGTTTCTTTGTTACTCAAATTATGGCGCTGGCTGGGTCCGGCAGAGCGAGTGCGGTGCGGGCTGTTATGGGTTCGATGCTCATGGATACCGTTCGCAATCAACGTCGACCAGTCGTACTATTAAATTTATGGGCTGCATGCTTAAAAGGGGTGGTGGGCTGTATCCGCGGCTGCACATTGGCGCGGTCCTGCTGGCCGCCGGTGAGGGTCGGCGCATGGGCGGCGTGGCCAAGCCGCTGATAAGATTGCAGGGGGTGCCGCTGATCAGCAGGAAACTCGTGGCCCTCAGCGGCGCGGGTGTCGACGAGGTCGTCGTCGTGACCGGCTACGCGAGTGATGAGGTCGAGCAACAGGTGCAGGTCTTTCCCGTGACGGTGGTGCACAACCCGTCACATGCCGAGGGGCAGGAGGGGTCCGTGCGCTTAGGTCTTGCGGCACTGAGCGGTGAATTCGATGCCGTGTTTGTCATGCCCTCCGACCAACCGTTGGTTGAATCAGATGACCTGGTAGAACTCATCGGCGCATTCAAGAAGCGCGCCGCAGGTCATGTGGTCGTTCCGTTTGTGAATGGGCAACGTGGCAACCCTATTTTGCTCGATGAGACGGCCCTGGCAGAAATACTGACGAGCGAAACCAACCTGGCCTGCCGTCACCTGATCGATAATAATCCTGAATTCGTGCACGTTCACGACACCGGCAACACGCACTTCATTACCGATCTGGATACACTGGGCGATATGCAGGTGTTTGCCGAACGAACCGGCTGGCGATTGGAGATGCCGGCGTAAGACCTTAATTAACAAACAACAAGACTTCGGGAGGAGCGATCCATGATTCCCCGTTCATTCGAATATCACGCGCCACAGTCCGTGTCTGAGGCAATCGAGTTGCTGCAGAAATACGGCGATACCGCCAGGCTACTCGCGGGCGGCCACAGTCTGATTCCAATGATGAAGATCCGCTTCGCGGAGCCGGAGCACCTCGTCGATCTCGGCAAGGTTGCCGAGCTGAGAGGCATACGCGAGCAAGGCAAGGAGCTGCGCATCGGTGCAATGACGACCGAGAACGATCTGATCTGGTCGACGCTCGTGCAACAGAAGTGTCCGTTGCTCGTCGAAGCCGCGCGCCTGATTGGAGATCCCCAGGTTCGCTACAAGGGCACGCTCGGCGGCGATATCTCGCACGGCGATCCCGGCAACGATCATCCAGCCATCATGCTCGCTCTCGGCGCGTCGTTCGTGCTGGTCGGCAGTAACGGCGAACGCGTGGTGGCCGCCGACGATTTCTTTGTCGATACCTACGTCACGGCGCTCGAGCCCGATGAAGTGCTCACCGAAATCCGCGTTCCGGTCCTGGCCAAGAATACCGGCTGGTGTTACGCCAAACTCAAACGCAAGATCGGCGACTTCGCGACGGCCGCCGCGGCCGTGGTGTTGACGATGAAAGGCGATACGGTCAAGGAGGTCGCTATCGCGCTGACCAACGCGGGCGCGACGGCTTTCCGCGCGCGCGAGGCCGAAGATTCCCTGCGCGGCAAGAAATTTGACGATGCGGCTATTGCCGAAGCGGCCCGGCTCGTGATGTCGATCTGCGACCCGGCCGAAGATCTGCGCGGTGACGTCGAGTACAAAACCGCGATGACCGGCGAAATGACCCGGCGTGCGCTGCGCACCGCACGCGATCGCGCCATATAGTCGCGTCAGTTGACGAAGGAATAAAGCTATGGCTAACAAACATACGGTGTCGTTCAAGCTGAACGGCAATGACGTCGATGTCGTCGTTGAGGCGCGGGAATTACTCATTCATACGCTGCGCGAACGGCTGGCGACTACGGGTCCGCACATCGGTTGCGAAACGACGCATTGCGGTGCCTGCACGGTCGATCTCGATGGCGCGTCGGTCAAGTCCTGCACGGTCCTGACCGTGCAATGCCAGGATGCAGAGGTGCTGACGATCGAGGGACTCGAGCAAAACGGGGAATTGCACGCGTTGCAGGAGGGTTTCACGCAGGAGCACGGATTGCAGTGTGGCTATTGCACGCCGGGCATGATCACGCGTGCTTACCGGCTGTTGCAGGAGAACCCCAACCCGAGCGAAGAGGACATCCGTTACTGGATGGCAGGCAACCTGTGCCGCTGCACGGGCTATCAGAACATCGTCAAGGCAGTGCAGTTCGCGGCAGAGAAGTTGTCGTCGGCGCAGGCCTGAACCCAAGACGTTTAAGGAGATATCGACATGGCTGCTTCACCCGATTTGATTGAACGCGAGGCCGCGCTACAGGGGCTGGGCGTTTCCAGATTGCGTAAGGAGGATGCCCGCTTCATCCGCGGTCAGGGCACCTTCATCGATGACATCAAGCTACCGGGCATGTTGTTCGGGGCCATGGTGCGCAGCCCGTACGCGCATGCGCGCATCAAGTCGATCAACAAGGACAAGGCCCTGGCCATGCCGGGCGTCACGGCAGTATTGGTCGCTGACGACCTAAGGCCGTTGGGCCTGCACTGGATGCCGACGATCGGCGGCGATACACAGGCCGTGCTCGCGGACGAAAAAGTCTGTTTTCAGATGCAGGAAGTGGCGATGGTGATCGCCAGCGATCGTTACACGGCCGCCGATGCGGCGGACATGG
Organism: Pseudomonadota bacterium; assembly: GCA_022574185.1. Taxonomy (GTDB): domain Bacteria; phylum Pseudomonadota; class Gammaproteobacteria; order Steroidobacterales; family Woeseiaceae; genus UBA1847. The sequence continues at coordinate 23,732 of JACZSM010000040.1, read as the reverse complement.
TCGAAGTCGAATACGAAGAACTGCCGGCGATCGTGGATCCGCACAAGGCCATGGATGACGACGCCCCGATTATTCGCGAAGATATTGCCGACAAGGACGAAGTCAGTCACGGCCCGCGCACGCATCCGAACCACATCTTTACCTGGGAAGCGGGCGACAAGGACGCGACCGACGCGGTATTCGACAACGCCGCGGTGACCGTCAAGGAAGAAATCCTCAATCCGCGCGTGCATCCGTGTCCCATAGAAACTTGCGGCTGCGTGGCATCGTTCGACAAGGTTACGGGCCAGTTGACAGTCAACGTGACGTCGCAGGTGCCGCATCTGTTTCGCACCGTGCTTGCCATGCTGTCCGGAATCCCGGAAAGCAAGATTCGTGTTATCAGTGGCGATATTGGCGGTGGCTTCGGCAACAAGGTGCCGATCTATCCGGGCTACGTGATCGCCGTCGTCGCGTCGATCGTCACGGGCCTGCCGATCAAGTGGATTGAATCTCGCATCGAGAATATTTCGACGACGGGATTTGCCCGCGACTATCACGGCATCGGCGAACTCGCCGCCGACAAGGATGGCCGCATCAAGGCGCTGCGATTTTTTGCGCTTGCCGACCATGGGGCGTTTAATTCGCACGTATCGGCGACCAAGCTGCCGGCAGGATTGTTCAGCATCTGCACGGGTTCCTACGACATACCCACGGCATATTGCCGCGTTGACGCGGTCTATACGAACAAGGCGCCGGGCGGGGTGGCCTATCGCTGCTCGTTGCGGGTCACCGAAGCGGTCTACCTGATCGAGCGCATGATCGACATTCTGGCGCTTAAGGTGGGCGTTGATAAAGCGGAGATACGCCGGCGCAACTTCATCAAAGAGGACATGTTTCCCTACAACACGTCGTTGGGATGGACCGTTGACAGTGGTAGTTATCACAATGCGCTCGACAAGGTATTGAAGGCAGTTGACTACGAGGGGCTCTTGAAGGAACAGGCCGAAAAGCGCGCCAACGGCGAATTAATGGGCATCGGCATCAGCACCTTTACTGAAATCGTGGGCGCCGGACCGACCAAGGTGTGCGACATTCTTGGCATCGGTTTGTTCGACAGCTGCGAGATACGCGTGAACCCGACGGGCAGTGCCATTGCGCGATTCGGCACGATGAGCCAGGGACAGGGGCACGCGACCACGTATGCGCAGATCATCGCCACGGAACTCGGCCTGCCGTCGGATGAAATCCAGATCGAGGAAGGCGATACCGACACGGCGCCGTACGGCGCGGGCACCTGGGGCTCGCGGTCGACTCCCGTAGGCGGTGCCGCCGCGGCATTGGCCGCCCGCAAGATCCGGGCGAAAGCGCAGAAAATTGCTGCACACCTGTTGGAGGTTGGCGAAGCTGACCTGGAGTGGGAGATCGATCGATTCAAGGTTAAAGGTAATCCGACGCAGACCAAGACGATGAAGGAAATCGCCATGGTGGCGCACACGGGCGATCTGCCGGAAGGCATGCAGCAGGGCCTGGATGCCTCCGAGTACTACGATCCACCCAACCTGACGTTTCCATTCGGCGCTTATGTCTGCGTGGTCGACATCGACCGTTTCACCGGGGAGACCAAGGTCCGGCGTTTTTACGCGCTGGACGATTGCGGCACGCGCATCAACCCGATGATCATCGAGGGCCAGATCCACGGTGGCCTGACCGAAGCCTTTGCGGTCGCGTTTGGCCAGGAGATCCCGTTCGACGAAAACGGCAATCATCTCGGCAACAGCCTGATGGACTATTTCATACCCACCTCGTTTGAAACGCCACATTGGGAAACCGACGAGACCGTTACACCCTCACCGCATCACCCGATCGGCGCCAAGGGCGTGGCGGAATCGCCCCATGTCGGTGGCATTCCGTGTTTCTCCAACGCGGTCGTGGATGCGTTTGCGCATTTAGGCGTGACGCACATGGACATGCCGCACTCGGCCTATCGCGTATGGCAGCAGTGTAAGGCGCTGGGAATCGACAAGCATGCAGACACATAGCGGCGATCCGGCATGAAGGTGCAACTCGACAAAACGTTTCCCCTGCCAAGCACGCCGGCAATCGCCTGGGAATTTCTGCAGGACGTCAAAGCGGTTGCCGCGTGCATGCCCGGCGCGCAGATTACCGAGCGCGTTGACGAGAACCGTCACAAGGGCACGGTGAAAGTCAGGGTGGGGCCGGCGACGATGTCGTTCAGAGGCGAAGTCGAGGTACAAGACATCGATCCGACGACGCAGTCTCTGCGCCTGATCGGCAAGGGTACGGACAGCACCGGAAATTCCGGTGTGACCATGAATCTACTCGCGCGCATCGACGCGGTCGATGGCGGCTTGTGCGAGTTGGTTGGTTCGAGCGAAGTCTCGATGAGCGGCAGGTTGGCCGCCTTCGGCGGACGCTTGATGAATTCGGTCGCCGACAAAATATTGCTGCAGTTTGCGGATAACTTCGCGGCCGAGGTCGCGGCGCTGCAGGAGCAACGCTCTGGGTCTGCGGTAGCAGGCGACGACGAGCCGACCATGGTGGCCCCGGCATCACGTGCCAAAGAACTCAATGCGCTCGCGCTCGGATGGGCCGTTTTTGTCGACTGGCTGCGCGGTCTTTTGGCCAAGAAAAAGGCGTGACTCTGGCTGCCGACCGAACGGCTGACATCGCTGGCTTGCAGGGTCAGCTCGAAGCTGCCGGCTACATCGCCGAAGCCTCGCTCGCGGCAACCTTGCTGCTGACGCTCGATCTCGGTCGGCCGTTGCTGGTAGAGGGAGACGCCGGCGTCGGCAAGACAGAAATCGCCAAAGCGTTCGCGACCGTGCGCAGCGCACGCCTCATCCGTCTGCAGTGTTACGAAGGGCTCGACGTGCACGCCGCGATGTATGAGTGGAACTACCAGCGGCAATTATTGGCGATTAAATTGCTCGAGCAAGACGATCGTCCGCTGGCTGCCAAAGAAAAAGACATCTTCTCCGAAACGTACTTGCTGAAGCGGCCATTGCTCGAGGCCATCAGCTGCGACGAACCGCCCGTATTGCTCATCGATGAAGTGGATCGCGCCGACGAGGCGTTCGAGGCCTATCTGCTCGAATTGTTGTCCGACTTCCAGATTTCGATTCCGGAACTGGGCACGGTACACGCGATTACACGACCGTTGGTCATCATCACGTCAAACGGCACGCGCGAACTCTCTGACGCGCTGCGCCGTCGGTGCCTGTATCAATTCATCGAGTATCCTGATTTTGCGAAGGAACTGGCCATCGTCAAAATCAAGGCGCCGCAGGCAGCGGATCAACTCGCCCGCCAGGTGGTGGCATTCGTGCAACAGGTTCGTCGTATGGAGCTGCAGAAAAAGCCGGGCATTGCAGAAACGCTGGATTGGACGGCGGCCTTGCTGCACATGGGCATCACAGTCATCAACGATGACGGCGCGGAACGCATCATCGATACATTGAGCGCGCTCATCAAGACTCGCGATGACCGCACTGGATTTACTCCCGATGTGGTGGCGCGCATCGCGGCGACATGTTGACGATCGAGGCTGCCGAACGCAGCGATGTCGGCACCGACTTATTGACGCGGCTCGCAGGCTTTACGGCATTTCTGCACGGCAATGGCTACGGCGTAAGCGCCGCCGATACGGTGGATATTGTCGACGCTGCCGCGCAGACGGGCATACTCAATCAAGCGATCCTGCGCTGGAATTTGAAATCGCTGCTGTGTAAGCGTTTCGAAGAATGGCAGCGCTTCGACGCGTTGTTCGATGCTTACTTCCTGCCGCCGAACAAATGCGTATTCGTGCAACGCGACGCGGCGCCCGGCACCGAGGAAGTAACCAGCGGGGGTAATGACGATGGCGCGCACGAATCTCCGGCCACGGCAAAACATGGGGAGGCCGACGCAGCGGCAGCCGCCGGACACGGCGCAAGTCGCGAGGAAAATCTGTCGTCAACGGATTTTAGTGAACTCAACCAGGCCGACCAGGCGCGCAAAGTCGAAGCATTGATGCGCCGCCTGGCGCGGCGTCTAAAACACCTTGTTGTGCGTCGTGAGGTGCGCTCGCAGCGTGGCCGGCGGCTCGATCTGCAAAGCACGATACGACAAAGCGTTTCGACAGGCGGTACTCCCTTGCGATTCGCATGGAAGACACGTCGCCGCGTTCGCCCACGCCTGGTATTGCTGCTGGATGTGAGCCGCTCGATGAACGCCTACAGTTTTTTCTACCTGCGTCTCGCGCGTGCGTTGTGCAACGAGCTTAAGGACGTGCATTGCTTCATATTTCATACCCGCATCACGAGCGTCGCTGAGGCATTGCGAGACCCGGATCCGTGGCGAGCGCAAGAACGCCTGAATGTGCTTGCCGTCGGGTGGGGCGGCGGTACGCGCATCGGTGAATGCCTGCAGGAATTCAATCGCGTGCAGGGTTCGCGCCTCGTGCATTCGCGCACCGGCGTGATCATCTTCAGCGACGGCTACGACACCGGTGACACTGCACTGCTGGCGGACGCCCTCGGTACGCTGCGGAGACGCGCGCGGCGCATGATATGGTTGAATCCATTATTGAATCAGCCGGATTTCACGCCCGTGGCTCGCGGCATGCGCACGGCCATGCCCTATCTCGACTTACTGGCACCGGGCGGTGACCTCGCGGCCATCGAGCGGGTGTTACCGCAACTGATCGAGTCATTGCAATGAGTACGCAGGATATTAAAGAAGCCATCGAGCAACTGACTGCGGCTGGCAAAGCCTACGTTGTTGCCACCGTGGTTCGCACGGTGGCACCAAGCTCGGCCAAAGCCGGCGATCGCGCGGTACTCGACGAGAACGGCATTCTTGCCGGTTGGGTCGGTGGCGGTTGCGCGAAGCCAGCGGTGACCAGCAACGCCGTTGACGCACTTCGCGATGGGCAAACGCGCCTGATCCGCATCAGCCGCGATATTGAAGGCCTTGAAAGCGGTATCATCGGGTACCCAATGACCTGCCAGAGCGGCGGGACGTTGGACATCTTCATCGAGCCCATGATGCCCAAACCGTTATTGGTAGTGATAGGACAGACCGCTATCGCCCAGGCGCTTTGTGCACTCGGTGCGGGCGCCGGATTTGACGTCATCGTCGCGGCGCCGGGGGGCAAACGAGAAAGATTTGCCGCGGCGAGCGGCTGGATTGAGGATTTCGACGATGTCGCCAAAATCGAACGGCCGCCATCGGCAATCGTCGTCGCCACACAGGGCTCCGGCGACGCTCGCGCTCTGGATGCGGCGCTCGATCTGGGTTCGGGCTACATTGGTCTTATCGCCAGCCCGAAAAAAAGTGTGCGTCTTAAAGAGACTATGAAGCAACGGGGCTTTGACGCAACCGCGGTGGATCGCATCGATGCTCCAGCAGGACTTGATATTGGTGCCGTCACGGCAGAAGAAGTCGCCGTATCCGTGTTGGCCGAACTGGTGCAACGTCGACGGCAGGGCAGCGACGATCGCATGACGGCAGATTCAGAAAACAGCATAGCCGGCGAGCATGCAGGAACCCACTGAAGTTCTCGCAACGGCACTTGCCTGGCTTGAGGCCGGCCGCAAAGTTGCGTTGGCTACCGTGGTGGAAACGTGCGGCTCGTCGCCGCGGCCCGTCGGCAGTAACCTGGTAGTCGCGGCCGACGGCGCGTTCGAAGGATCGGTGTCCGGTGGCTGCGTGGAGGGCGCTGTGGTCAGCGCCGCACAGGATGTGATTGCCAGCGGCGAATCGATCATGATGGACTTCGCTTACACCGATGCTGATGCATGGGAAGTAGGCCTGGCCTGCGGTGGATCTATCCAGGTGTTCGTGGAGCGCATCGAGTGAAGCGCGAATTGTTGGGCGCACTGGTGGCGGCCCAGCACAGGAAACAGCCCGCAGTTCTCGTTCGTGGACTGACGACCGGCAAGCATTGTGTGGTTACCCGAGAGGAGAGTCTGGGCGACTTGGACGACATTGATCCAGTCGTCGTTGATGCGGCGCGCGCAGCCTTGGATTCCGACGGCGCACGCACTATCGAGGCAGCCGGCGAACGCTACCTGGTGCAGACCTTGGCGAGCAAGCCAAGGATGCTCATCGTCGGCGCGGTTCACATCGCCCAATCGCTCATTCCGATGGCCATGCAGGCCGGTTACGAGATTATCCTCATTGATCCCCGCACCGCATTTGCCAATCCGGAGCGCTTTCCCAACATCCGTATCGATAACCGCTGGCCACACGAAGCGATGTCTGAATTCGAATTGGACGCCCGCACGGCGATCGTGGCGCTCAGTCATGATCCGAAAATTGATGAACCGGCGCTGCAGGCGGCAATGGATTCGAACGTTTTTTACATCGGCGCCCTCGGCAGCAGAGGCAACCACGCAAAAAGACTCGAGCGGCTGGCAGCACTTGGCTATTCGAAAGCCCAGCTGAGCCGAGTTCACGGACCGATAGGTCTGTCGCTTGGGGGCCGATCCCCGGCAGAGATCGCCGTGGCCATACTGGCGCAGGTTATCCAGTCACGACATCAGCCGACGTCAGGATAGCTTTCAAATCTGGCCGACAGCCAAATAACGCGGCCATCGCCGCACGCTCGAAGACGGTCCGGCGTTGGGTGGCCAATTTGCCAGCGATTAGCGCTAAATCCTTGAAATAGCGCCAAAACCCATCTTTTCTTGGGTTAATCCCCTCGATTGGTCATATTCTCCAAAATTTGAACCAGTCCCTCTAATTAGTGTGACGTATGTGCAATATTCCGCTGATGCGGAGAGTGACAGCGGAAGTTGCTAGATAATGATTTACGACCAGGAAGATCAGAAAGAATCCCAGACCATAGAAGCACTCGTTCCCATGGTCGATCTGTTCGCCGTGCTTGCCATCGTATTCATGATCTATGCAAGTGACGAAATCAACATCACCGAATTGACCACTGCGAAAAAGATGCAGGAGGTTGTTGAAACCGTCGAACAGATGAAACAGGTTGTGGAAACCATCGAGAGGGAAAGTAAAGAACGAATCGCAGAGGTCGAACAAAAAAGCGAAAAAATGGTTCAGGACATCATCGATCAGTACGAAAACGATCCGCAGATCATGCTGGCAAGGGAGGCGGACAAAACGCTACAAGAAGTTAAGGAAGAACGGCGGAAAAAAGCGGAAGAGTTAGTACAGACATTTACGGCAATGTTAGAGGCGCAACAAAGTGCCGCCGCTGATGAGTACGAAAACCTTGTAACCAGCATTGAACAGAAGCACGAGGAAGTTCTTTCAGACCAGCTGGTTGAAATGGACCAGCAGAAACAGGCCGAACTCGAAAGCGAAAGACAAGAGCTCAGAGCAGAGGTTGAAGTTGAAAAAACCGAGCTCCAAATACAGCAAGAAGAAGCCATCGAAAGAATTAGGCAGGAAAAAGAGCAAGCGCTCGCTCAACAGGAATCGGAGCTCGAGATAGAGAAAATGGTCGCGCTGGCCGATCAGGAAGCTACTCTCGAGGCACAAATGGAAGTGGAAATGGCCCAGGCAGAAGCCGAGGCCACCGTAGTGCTGGCACAGGCAGAAGCCGAAGCCGAGGCACAGAAACATAAAGAATTAGAGCAAGCGGCGCAGGCCAAGGAAATCGAACTGGCCCAGCAGCAGGCGACTCTGCAGGAGCAACTGCAAGAAGAAAAACGCCAGGAGTTGCAAAAAGCGGCACAGGCGGAGAGAGACGCATTAGCCGAGCAGGAAGCGACGCTTTCGGCACAGTCTGCAGAGGAATTACGACAGGCAGAAGCGGCAGCTGCCCAGGCACTGGCGCAAGCAGAAGCCGAAGCCAAAACCGAAAAACGCGAAGCACTGGAGCAAGCGGCGCAGGCTGAGAGAGACGCATTGGCCGAGCAGGAAGCGATTCTTGCTGCACAGGCTGCAGAGGAATTACGGCAGGCTGAAGCCGAAGCCTCCCAGGCACTGGCACTGGCAGAAGCCGTAGCCGAAGCCGAAAAACGCCAGGCATTAGAGCAAGCGGCGCAGGCCGAAAAAGACGCCTTAGCCGAGCAGGAAGCGGCTCTCGCGGCGCAGGCTGAAGAGGAATTAAGACAAGCAGAAGCCGAGCACGCGCAGGCGCTCGCAGACACAGCGGCCGAACTGGAAGCACAAAAACAGGCAGAGCTGGAAACAGAGGCGCAGGCGCAAAGAGAGGAGTTAGTCGAGCGTAAAGCCGCTCTTGATGCTCTGGCCGCAGAGGAATTACGCCAGGCAGAGGCAGAGGCTGTTGCGCAACTGGCGCAAAGAGAAGCCGAGTTAGACGAGCAAAAACGCCAGCAGCTGGAAAGCGAAGCGCAGGCGCAGGCAGCCGTGGCAGCCGAGCATCAAGCGGCCGTTGAGGCCCAGGCGGCCGAGGATCTAGCACAGGCAGAAGCCGAACACGCCCGGGAACTGGCGCAGGCAGAGGCCGATGCCGAGGCAGAAAGACAGCAGGCGCTGGCCGATGCGGAGGCAGAAAGACTTCAAGCGTTAGCGGAAGCGGCGCAGGGCGAACAAGACGCATTGGACCAGCTACAAGCCAATCTTGATGTCGAAAAGGAAAAGGCCCTGGCTGATGCAGATGCGGCTCACACCGAAGCGCTGGATCAGCAAATAGCATTAACGTCTAAAGCCGAGAGTGCGCTTTCGCCTTATCTCGCGGCCGCCGAGGCCAAGCAACAGATTGTCGATCTGCTGAACGAGAACTTTAAAGATTACGATGCGTCGGCCGTTGAAATAGACGAGAAGACAGGCAAGGTGAGGCTCAATTTCCAGGAGTCCTACTTCATACGCGGGTCTCATGAGTTATCTGAAGAAATGAAAAATTTCCTCAGGATAATGATTCCCAAGTACGCAAGAAGCATTTACGCAAACAAGAACGCTGCGAAGCTGGTCGAGTCCCTCAAGATTTCCGGGATGACATCACCCGTTTACATGGGCAAATACATCGATGTCAACGATACATCGCCGCGATCAGAAAGAGCTCGACAATACAACATGGATTTGAGCAACCGACGTGCCGTAGCGATGTACACCTTTATCTTTAACGAAGCTGAGATGGGTAACTACCGGTATCGCACGCAACTGAAAAAAGACATGGGCATTGCGGCATTGGGATACCAGAATGCTCAACCTGTCAGAGCTGACCTGGTTGGCAAGGACGCCGATTGTCTTGAGTACAACTGCAAGAAGGAACAGGCGACGATTTTGCAATTTCAATTGTATACGGAAGAGATTAGCAATTTATAAACACATCATTTAATGCGAGTTATTGGGTTTAGGAAACGAAATGTTTAAGTATGTATTTTTGACAATTCTGGCGACATTTTCATATTTCATATTTTATTACGATGCTGTGCTGTCCAACGAGTTAATCGGACAGCTGTTTGTCTCGGGCATATTAGGCTGCCTGGCTGTATTTGTACTTTTCAAGTTTGGCCTGCACTTCAAGATAAATGCGTTAAATAGATTTGCGCTGTCATTCTATTTTTCTGTATTCGAGTACAAAAAAGCTCAAAAAGTACCTTCAGGCATGAGCTATGCGAAAAGTGTCAGGGAACAGGGCGATATCGCCCTGGCTGTCAATTTCGATCCATCGTTGTCGACTGCGGCCCTTAAAATTCCGGCCTCGCTGTATTCAGGAAAGGATCCGTTCCTGGACGCATTGCGGGCCAAAATTCAAGAAGCAGAAAAACTCAAGCTCAAGGCACGCCAGCTGTCGGGTAAGGCAACCGTGATATTGGAAAAAACCAAAGATATCCTGGTGGAAAAACACCTGACCGAAAAACCGCATCGCTCACCATTTGTTGAGATGTTTGACATAGAAGATGGCCTGGCACATCTGGTTGATGTAACGGTTGATGAACTTGAAGAACAAAGTTATGCAGAGACGCCGGACTACGACATCATTACCCGCATCGCCTTTGATAACAGCCCGTATTTTGCAAGGACCTTCAGATATTTTGACTCGGAGGATGTGCTTGCCATACTTTTCCGGGCGCCTTTCATGATCATTCTGCTTGGCATCATCGGTACATTTGCTGGCTTCTACCTGGCACTGGGCCAGGGCGGAGACATTAAATCCGGTGCCGCCGTGGCGATCGTCAGTTCGCTGGTTGGCCTGCCTGTATCCTTGCTGATGGATTACATCAACACCTTGTATCCGGACAAGAGTCGATACCAACAGGCCTTTAATAAGTATAAAGAGAGCCTGGAAATCCTGTTTACACACGAAAAAGATCTGACTCGCATCGCTCTGGACAGGAGAAAAGATCCAAGTCGGCAAAAGGCGTCGGAACAGGTAATTGATCAGGTGCTGGAACCGGAATTCGAATAGCCGCAGGGTATGCGGCTGTCAGTGCCGCAATAGAGTTGCCGCGATCGCGTATAAGATCAGCGCGAGCATCAACACGAATGTGAAACCAAACTCGATCGCGAGCAGGGTCGCCAGGACCGCGCTCATGACCGAGGCAAAGCCGTTGATGCCCCAGGCCCAGGGAATGAAGTCCGGCGCGGTTTCGGCAACGCGTTTTAGTCCGAGCGGAAACGGCATGCCCATAGCGACGGCGAGTGGTGCGATCAGCGCGATCGACAGCGCTATTTTGACACCGTCGGCATAGCCGATGCCCCAGCGAAACACCCACGGCAGCAGGAACGTATATATAAGTGTCAGCAACGCGATGGCGCCTGCCGCACAGACGACGGCAGATTGGCCGCGTGCCTCGAGTTTTCGTGCCAGGGGCTCCGACAAGGCGCTGCCAACGCCAGCAAACACGAGGAAGCCGCTGAGTACCACGGCAACCGCATACAGCGGATGGCTCAGGAACAGGATGAATTTCTGGATGAATGCCATTTCGATGAACAGAAATGCGAGGCCGAGCAACAGGAAGTAAGCACCCATTCGCACGCCGGTGCCGGCCGGCCAGCGGCGCTCAACCAGCGCAAGCGGCAACAGGATCAGCACGAGGCCGGTGATCGCCGCCTGCAGCAAGGTCGCGATGAGGATCAGGTAGCTCCACTCGATCAGTGCCGCGCCACCGACCTTACGCAACGCAAACACTTCGGCAAGCGTGGCCCATTTGAAGAAGTGAAAGAAATACGGCTGATTGTCCGTGGCTGGCCGGATGTCAAACTTGTAACGCTCGATGAAATTATCAGCGTGCTCTCCCAGCAGTGCTCTCGTGCCCGAGTAAAGATACGCTTCGTCCAGCAGGTTGAATCGATTCGCGTCACTCAACTCGATTCCGGGGAACCAGGCCGTGTCGAATGAACGCGATTGCGAAAATTTTCGAATCGAGGCGATATCGTCGGGCGTGAACGCGCCATTCTTGACGAGTAAGGTGCTCGTGTTCCAGTTGCGAATCACGACAAGCTGCGTCCCGGGCTCGCTCACACCGGCGTGCCGCAGCGCATCGATAGCAGTGGCGACCAGTTTCAGGCTGTCGCGCGGCGGCAGTTTCAGCCAGCGCGTGATCGCGAGCAGGCCACCGGGCGCCGTGTGCTCGAGGTAGTCGCCGATGGCCTCTACTGTATACAGGTAACTTTCATTGAGGGTCTGCACGCCTGCGCCCGACGCGCCGAACGAATCCAGCAGCCCGATGTGGATCAGGTCATATTGCGCATCACTCTGGGCGACGAATCCGCGTGCCTCCTGCGTGTGTACGCTCACGCGCGGATCGTCGTACACAAAGCCCGCGAATTCCGCGTGCGACTCCCTGACCAGCGCCGTCATCTGCGGATTCAGCTCCACCGCGTCGATGCGGCGCGCACCGTGATACAGGGCCAGCAACACGTCGCTGCCGCCGCCGGCGCCGAGTACCAATACGTCAGGCTCGTCGAGCAATGAATACGGTAAGGCCGCCGTCGTATCACCCAGGTAGCCCAGCGAGTCAAGATCGCCATCGAAACGCGTGATCGCGCTCATGCTGTCGGCATCGGTAAACACCGCGAGCTGCTCGGGCGGGATATGGCGAGTCGTGAAACTCAAGCCCGGCGCATGGCGGACAGGCACGGTCGGACTCGCGACGACCGTGAGCATCCCCAGTGGACTGGAGGATTCGTTGAGTACTCGGCTGTCGATGACCTGCAATGCCTGGCTTAAGCCCTTGTACGGCGAGACTCGCAACTCGAGTTGATCCTGCGGCATGCCGACCAATAACAGCGCGAGCCACAGCAGCTGCATGCCGATCAGCGGCTTACGCGCCGCGCAGCGGACGCTCATGATCACGGATGCGACCAGCGGCAACGCCACCAGCACCATGAGCGCGTGCTGCGGGATAAACACGAACAATGCGCCGACAATCAGCACGGCACCGAGGCCTGCGCCGAGCAGATCGAAGCAATAGATGCGACTGATCGCGCCACGACGGCAGGTCAACGCGAGGCCGATGCACGCGGCCGCAAAAAAGAACGGTACGAAGAACACCAGGTAGAGAAGACTCAGATTAAGGAACTGGCGCGAGTCCCAGACCACTTCGAGCGCGTTAAAGGGAACACGCTGGCCGAGCACGAAGCACAGCACCATCGTGATACTGAACAGCAGCGCGCTCACGGCAAATGCCGCCTCGAATCGAGCCTCCAGTTGACGCCGGAACAATGCGATGCAGGTGCCACTCGCGCCGTAGCCGAGCAGGGCGAGGCTGATGATCATGTACGCGAAGTGATGCCACTGCACGATCGACAGCACGCGCATCAACAGCAGTTCGTAGCCGATGGCGCCTGCCGAGACGAGCAGCGTTGCCGGAAACAGGCGGCGATTCATGAATAATCCGGGCTAGTGCTCGCCGGTCAGCGGCACGAAGCGGACCGCGGCAATCTGTCGCGTAATGACCTCGCCGTCGTCGGTCTTCTCGAGCAGCAGCAGTAATTGCGTCATGAAGCGGCCGCCCACCGGGATGATCATGCGACCGCCGGGTTTGAGCTGTGCAATCAACGGTGGCGGCACGTGGCTGGCGGCCGCCGTGACGATGATGGCGTCGAATGGCGCCTGCGCTGCCCAGCCGTAGTAGCCATCGCCAAGCCTGGTCGTGATGTTCGTATACCCCAGCTGCTCAAGACTTGCCGCCGCTCGCGTGGCCAGTGCGGCAATAATCTCGATGCTGTACACGTGGTCGACGAGCTCCGCGAGAACCGCCGCCTGGTAGCCTGAACCCGTGCCGACTTCGAGAATGACGTCATCGGCGTCGGGCTCCAGGAGTTCCGTCATGAGCGCGACGATGTAGGGTTGCGAGATCGTCTGCCCATGGCCGATCGGCAGCGGCCGGTTCTCGTACGCGAAAGGCTGCTGCGCGGGCGGCACCAGCGCGTGTCGTTTTACCGTGTGCATCGATGCCATGACGGCGTCACTGAATCCGGCACCGTCCATATCGCCAACGAGTCGTGCGTAAATCTGCAGGTTGTCGACGAGTTCTGCCCGTGCCGCTGCATAGTCGGCCTCGTCGGCGACAGCGACGATCGATACGCAGAGCAACAGGGGCGTCAGATACTTCATTCAGGCAAACATCCATGCACCGTAGCCAACGACACGAGCTCCGCTTGCAAAAACTGTGCTGAAATCGCCGGCGTTTTCGAAGCTCAACCCGGTACCTGGGGGCCTATTCTTCTGCCATAGGAGCATCGTCTGCCATAGGAGCATCTTCTGCCGGAGGAGCAGCTGCCACTGGCAGGTCGCTGTTCCAGATGTCGTTGGTCATGCGCCATACGCCATCCTCACCGCGATGAAAGGTTTCGATGAATTTGCCGGTGTCCACGATGGTGTCACCGTCTTTCATCACATAAGTGCCAACTTCATAACCCGTATCGCCGGAGACCCTGGCTTCGATGCTGGTGAGGTCAATGCTGATGCCGGCGTCGAGCATGCCACCAAAAATGGCACGTATGGCATCTCTGCCGGTCGTCATCTCACCGTTGGGCGGCAGGAGGCGTGCGTCACTCGTGTAGATCATCACGAGCGCATCGATGTCTTTGGCATCCAGGGCCGCTTCCCAGGCGTCGGTCCGCGCCGTAAGCACCGAGGGGTCCGCGCTCGGCGGGGCCTGATCGCAAGCCGTAATCATAAGCAACAAGGGCAGTGCAGCTATTAGTCTTTTCATGTCTGAATCCTCTGCGGGCTGGTTTTATCTAAGGGTAGCAGAGGACTGTACGATTCGCTTGCATGCACGGGTTGGTAAACCCAGACCGTACTTAAGTAAAATTAAACTTGACCTTAATATTATTATTAATATAATTGATATTAACTTTAATTGTAGTGATATCGGCGTCCCATGACCGAATCGTGGCTGGCAAAACTCTCGGACGAGGATGCGTTCTTCATCAAGCGGTTCGTATTGGCCTCGGGCTCGCTCAAGGATCTCGCGAGTGCCTACGGCATCAGTTATCCGACCGTGCGCTTACGCCTGGATCGATTAATCCAAAAAATCAAGGTGCTCGATAGCCAGGAGATCGTCTCAGAGTTCGAGCGCACGCTGCGGGTTCGCTACGCCGAGGGCAAGATCGACATGGAAACGCTCAAAGCGTTGCTCACGGCGCATCAGCGCGAACTGGACCGGCAACGCAAATCACGCCGGAGCGGCCCGCGATGAAGTCTTTAACTATTTTATTCTCTTTACTCTGTCTGTCAGTTTCGCTTTATTTTCCCTTGCTGCTGATCGGCGTCATCCTTGTGGTCGTGTTCGGCAAACTGCGTGGCACTTTGTTTGCTCGATACGAGCAACTCGAACTGCAACGAATGCAATCGATGGATATCTGAAAGAGCGCCTTCAGGCGCATTTAATTATGCATCTATATTGACTAATACGACAATATAGATGCATAATTAAATATGTATTCTGATACCCAGATCCGCGAAGTCTTTCATTTCTGTTTTCTCGACAGGCTTCTCAAGATATCCGATCCAAGTATTTATGTACTCAAGGGTGGCGTTAACCTGCGTTTCTTTTTTAATAGCCCGCGCTACTCGGAAGACATGGATATTGACGTGCTTGCAGGCGATGTCGCGACTCTGAAGAAAAACGGTTACAAGATTCTGAAAGATGCCGCGTTCAGACGCAGCCTGCGTGTGTTCGATATTGATGATATCGAGATCAACGACCCGGGCAAGGCTAAACAGACCAAAACAACACAGCGGTTTCGATTCGGGCTGATCACACCCACCGGCCAGCGCCTGCCCACCAAGGTTGAGTTCTCCCGCAGAGCGCAGGGCACGAGCGACGACGCTGTCGTGGAGCTCATCGATCCTGACATCGCTCTGCAGTATCGCAAGCTGGCCTTTCGCTGCCAGCACTATGGTGGTGGCGTGGCCATTGTACAAAAGGTAAAGGCACTCGCGGGCCGCGCGGTGACGCAGGCCCGGGATGTGTTTGACCTTGCCATCCTGTATCGAGGTGGAAACACGCCGTCTGCCCCCCTGCAGCAGCTGATGCCCGGGCAGGAATTAACGCAGGCTATTGACTGTTTGATGTCGCTGTCGTGGGAGGACTACCAGGGACAAGTGCTTGAGTT
This sequence comes from Pseudomonadota bacterium, assembly GCA_022574185.1. Lineage (GTDB taxonomy): Bacteria > Pseudomonadota > Gammaproteobacteria > Steroidobacterales > Woeseiaceae > UBA1847. The sequence goes on along the minus strand of JACZSM010000040.1, from coordinate 8,240 downwards.
TCTGGATACAAACAGCCGGGACGAATACGGCGACAAGAAAGCGTGGGAGTGGTTACAGACGTTCGTGCTGGAATCAATTGAAGCCAGTGATTGATATTGTCAATAAACCTGATTTCGTTATTTTCACGACACGGGAATACTCGAACGACAACGGCATCAGCATGCCGGCAGCCTCAAAGCGGCTCGTACGACTGGCGGCCAGGAAGCGCCTGACTCGAATTACCAAAGGCATCTGGGCGCATACGAGCCACCCGTATTTTCACCCATTGGCGTGTGTGCCGTACCTGCTCGGCAAGGAACAGGGCTATGTCTCGTTTCTGACGGCGCTGCATGTGCACGGCCTGGTTTCACAAATTCCGAAAACCATTCAGATCGCCACGACGGGTCGCGGACGAACGCTCAACTCGACTGTCGGCAGTTACGAATTTTTTCAAATTAAACCGCAACTCATGCAGCAGGGTGCACTTTGGAGCGACACGCATCTTCCCTATCTTATTGCCGGCGCCGAGAAGGCCCTGATCGACACTCTGTATCTCTCAACGCGTAAAAACCGGCGCTTTGCTCGATTGCCCGAGGTGGATACCAGGCACACAAACTTTCGCAGACGTGAGTTCGCGCGGCTCTTGAAACAAGCACCCATACCGCCTCGCATTGCGTCTGCGATGCAAACGCGCTGGGAGGCGATCCGATGACAGCGGACATCGTTCGCGTCGATGCAAGCACCTGTCTCTACTTGCCGATCAAAAATTTGGGGACACTATGCGTCTGATCATCGAACTAAAGCGGCGCAACGTTGTCAGGGGGCCGACGCTGCGCGTGCGGAGTAATACGCCTTGCGATACTTGGATGATGTTCGATCGAAATCGTAGGCGCGTGTAAATTGTTCCAGTGCGTCGGGGCGGCGACCGGCTAGCTGCAACGTGCGTCCATACGAATACGCGGCCTTGGCGCTGTCGGGATATTTCTGGACACGCGTTACTCCAATCTCGAGAGCTTGTGCAAGGTGTTGCTGCGCCTTGTCCGTGTTCCCGGCCAGCCGATAGCTGCGAATCAGTGACTGATTCACCGATGCGCGCCAGGGGTCCGTCGCATAGGTCCGCAGATCGATGTCGATGGCACTTGTCAGGGTTTTTTCGGCCATCTCGACCTGTCCCAGCTGCGTGTAGCACGCTGTCATTTTGCGCAATATAAACACACGCTCGGGTTCCTTTTGCAGCAGTATGGCGTACAACTCGTTCGCGATATCACATCGATCATAGCGCTCGTATCGGCGTGCAAATTTTTCGATGCCGCGCTCGATGCGTCCGTCCACACGTGACTGGTTGCTCGGCACCGAGTAGAAGGCAACGGTTGTCAAACCCGCCAGGGCAACGCCCGTTACGGACAGTACGATCAACCACTGGCCCAGCACGAGCGAATCGTTGCGACTCCAGTTAACACTCGATCTTGGCAATGAACGTTTTATTGCGACCAAATAGTGCAGGGCAGTCATGGCGAGTGCCACGGCAACCAGCAATTCGGCGATTTCCGCCTCATTGAAACTCAGTGGTTTGAGTTCAAAGAATGCGGCTAGTGTGAAGAATGGCCAGAGCACCAACGGTGGCGCGGCAACGCCAATTTTGTCGAGCCACAGGGCCGGCTTCCAGTGCAAAGACTGCGTCAGCGGGTAGACCAGACCGTAGCCGAACAGCGCGAGTGCGACGGCGTAACTGATAAGGTCCTTGAGCAGCGTCTTGTGCGGTCCGGTAAACAGGTTGTGCAGGTTCGCCTCGCCTTGAAGATTGCGTGCTTTCAAAAAATCGGGCGTGGAGAAGCCGAAGATCCTCTGGCCCCATGAAATTTCCTCCAGCACCACGTAACTGCAGGCAATCGCCAGGACCACAAAGAACCAGCGGTAATGGGTCCGTTGCAATGCAACCAGCACGGCAAGTACGGCTGCTGCGAGAAAGAAATAGGTCTGCGCCCATTCGCCCACCAGGTCCTCATAAGTCGCCCATATGTAGGCGAGCGGGTAGTTGGCTGCCATGAAAGCGTAGCCGCCTACGATCAGAACGAAGACGCCAAGAATGACCGATTTATGTGGATTGAGCTGCAACGAAGCCTCGCAGATTGATTTTTGTGATCCTGTTCAAAAATACGCATGTCATTGGCGAAAACCGTGCGCCAGGTCACTGTTTTCAAGTCCGTTCTCAAAGATCGTGGGCGATATGCAGATTGGCAGCAAATTCAGGCACAAGTCATTTTCGGCGCTCGTAAGTCCGCACCTTGAGAAAATGTATCGCCTGGCTTATCGGTTCACAGGGCACCGCGAAGATGCCCAGGATCTTGTGCAGGACGTGATGCTCAAACTGTGTACGCAGTTGGAGCGTCTCAGGGAGGTCGATTCGATCTCGGCCTGGCTCAGCCGGGTTGTCTATCACCAGTTCATCGATAATCAGCGCCGCTATGCATCGCGTCGGCTGCGCATCGTCGAGCACCCGGAATTGTCATCTGATCCGGACCGGGCCGAGGCCTTACAAGCGTCCACGGAGGATTTGGTCGAGGGCGAATTTACCATAAGTCGATTGCAAACCGCCCTGGACAAATTGAGCGACGATCACAGGATGATCATCATTCTGCACGACGTGGAGGGCTTTACCATTCCGGAAGTTGCTGAAATGACAGGAATTCCTCTCGGCACGCTGAAATCCAGGCGCCAGCGCGCCCGAGAACGTCTGCAAAAGCTACTCGATGATGGACCCAATCAGGCGCCGCTTACGTCTAAACAGGAGAGAGGCGAGAAAAACGATGAATTGCGATCAGTATCACGAAAATTTGGA
>JACZSM010000040.1:0-5411 GCA_022574185.1 Pseudomonadota bacterium | reverse complement strand
TTGGATCGATATCTTGACGACGAGCTCGAGGCAGCGCTGCTGACGGAGTTTCAGGCGCATTCGAAAGACTGCAACGACTGCACCGAGTTGCTGGGCAGAAAGAACGACCTGCGGCAGGCCTTAAAATCCATGCCGTTGCCACCGCCGGAGGATGGCTTTCTCGAGTCTGTCGTCGAACAGGCGCTGGTCACAACGCACCGCAACGAAAAACGATTTTGGACGTCCGCAGGCCTCGGTGGCGCAATAGCGGCTGGGGTGATTGGATGGATGGTTCTAATGTTGCCAGCCGATCTGCCACCGGGCATCGATCAACTGCCACTCGATACTGTCACCATCACTTTGAATGTCGAGAAAACAATCAGACTGACATTTAATTCCACCCGTGAACTGCATGCCGCGACATTGTCGTTGCAGTTGCCCGCGGGCGTAGAGGTAGTCGGTTATGCAGGTCGGTCGTCGGTGCGATGGACGACAACCGTGAAGGCAGGAATCAATATTTTAGAGCTACCGATTATCGTGCGGTCCGGGACTGGCGGCGCGATCCTCGCGCGGGTCGAGCACGAAGGCAAGCAGCAATTATTTAAATTTGCCGTCACAGTAATTTGACGTCAAAATTTTTTGAAAGTGCAACATAGGGAGAAACAAATCATGACAGGGAAACTGAATTCCATTTTATACGTTCTGGCCTTCGTACTGGCCCTCGCGATGGCGCCGATGTCCGTGGCTTTCGCAGACGGCGGTCTGGGACTTGTATTCGACGTCCTGGACGACTCGGACAGTGAAGAGGGCAGCATCCTGGAGTTGGAAGAAGCCGAAGACAGTGACAGCGAAGACGTCGATAGTGAGGATTCTGACAGCGAAGACTCTGACAGCGAAGACTCTGACAGTGAGGATTCTGACGACGATCTCGATGACTCTGATTCGGAAGACGATTCCGAAGAGGACATGATCGAAGAATAGTCAGACGAAAAATAAGCCCTCCCGGAACACGGTTCGGGGAGGGCTTTTTCGTGACAACGATCACTGTCCGGTCGGCGATCCTGACTTATGTTGCTGTATCGGGCGTCAAAATCTGCTGTTTTTGCAAGGAATTAACATGCGCATACGCACCACCGGCCTACTACTCATCAGTATTCTACTGATCACCCCATTGCTGACAGCGAATGCCGCAAACGGTCACGCGGTCGACGCCCAGAGTTTGTTCAAGGACGGCAATGCCGCGTTCAGAATGGGCGATTACTCGAGCGCCCTGGCCAACTACAACGATGCCATGGCCAATGGCAAGAACAGCCCGCGGCTGTTTTATAACATGGGCCTGGCGCACTATCGTCTCGGGCAGTATGCGCAGGCCGAATCGGCTTTCATGGAGTCAGCGAACGATGCCGGACTGGCGGCGCTATCGTATTACCAGTTAGGTGTTCTGGCTAAAAAAACAGGCAGTTCCAGCGAGGCTGCAAAGTGGTTTACACGGTCGCGTGATCGCGCCGAAAGCTCAAGGCTCCAGCAGATGTCGATGCAGGCATTGAATGCAGTCGGAATTCCACAGCCGGAGTTTACGTCTAAATTCTCGGCAGGCTTTGGTACCGACAGCAACGCATTTCGCGCGCCTGATCAACCGTATACGGACCTGTCGCAGGATCCCCCGGTCGATGTCGTGCCAATTGTACAATCCGGAACTTACGTGCCGATACGATTTGATGCAACTTATATCAAACCGGTCTCGCGACAATCACAGATCATCGGGTCATACCGGCATCGCGGTTATTACTATACCGACAAGGCTTTGGCAAATGCTGACGAATCTGATCACCGACTTTCCATCGGCATGCAGCGAGACCTTGGTCGCCGCGGGTCGAGAGACGAGCGGTTAACGTTTGCAACAATTCTCCGCAGTCACAGTGAAACAAATTTTGACCGCGATGACGGCCTCGATCGACTGGACGATGGATCGAGTATCGCCGATCGATTTAATTACCTGGGTATTGGTGCAGAGTTCGAATTAAAAAATACCCTGGGCCGGTACCGATATGTGCTGGAAGGCGGATTGGCGTTGCGTGATTATGAAGACGAACCGACAGCATCTTCGTATGATATGACGACGTATTGGCTCGGCGGCGCATTCAAAATTCCCTTAGCCAGGAAATCACGCCTGAAGATCGGGTATCAATTTCACGTTCGTGACTACGCTGAGCGCCGTGCAAGGGATGCAACCGGTAGCGCATCCGGCCAGAATCCAGCGCTCGCGTATCAGTACAATACCCTGGAAGCTGGAATTCGACAGCGATTTAGCGACATCTTTGTTGCAGAACTCATTTACTACTACACGATTCGAGATGATAAATTCGTGGGCTACAACGACTATACGAAGCACAAGATTCGTCTCAAAATGACATTCGATGTCTCCGACAAATTTGCGGCGAGCATCAGGATCGATAGTCGCGATCAGCAGTATTCGAACGCATTCGCATTTAACGAACTGGGTCAGCCACGCAAGGAGTACCAGGAGTTTCAGGTATCGGCGCGGGCGCTGTACCGATTGACTGACCGTCTTTCGCTGCGAGCGGATGTCAAACAGGAAACGATCGAGTCATCGGATCCCCGCGGTGCATACGATCGAACGCGCACCGACATCGGCATACATTGGGAATTCTAGGTTCGCAGACAGGAATCTGAACTCGAATCACCCGCCCAGCACCGGCCACGCCGTCGGCGCAAACGCTATACTTTAATCAAAGCGGAATTCGATGCAACCATAGCCGGTTTCGCCTACCGCGCTTACATTCCGGATGGGTACTGGAATTTGGTCGCTATCCGCTTGTGCTAGCTTGCTGCAAAGATTTTCGACTTACTGCACTATACGGCGCGGTTCGGCGACATCAATGGGAGGACGCGATGAAAGTTTGCGTATTCATACTCACGGCTTTATTTGCGGCATCCTGCGACATTCCACAGGCGGATGATCGCTCGGGCGAGCTGGACGTGCACGCCGAGCACTACCCACCGCCAGGCTCAAATGAAATGTTGCGCGCGCCTATCACCATTGCCAACGGGCTTGAAGTGATAATCTCAGACGTGGTGATCCCGCCAAATGCGACAGTGCCGCGGCATTACCATCCGGGCGAAGAGTTTCTCTATGTCATAGAGGGCTCTGCCGTACACGTCGAGGAGGGCAAACCGGACCGAATACTCAGGGTCGGCGACGCCTATGCGATTCCACCACGGGCCGTTCACGCGCCGCGCGGTGGGCCGGACGGTGCACGAGCTATCGTTTTCCGTGTCCATGTTGTGGGCACGGAAGAGCGTATTCTGGTTGAAGAGTAATGAGCCGCCCTGTCTGTGCGGTCGAGTCTGCGTTATAACAATTAGCCCCTGGCAAAAATTACGGCAGAGGCGGGCAGGTATACGGCAATTCCACGGGTGGCGGGCGATCCACGTTTTCGCGTTCGAGCAATGCCATCAAACCCGGGAATGGGCTGGGGTCGAATTTGTGATAACCCAGCCAGCTCGCCAGCGCCTGCGGCGTCTCATCCGACTCGTAAAAACGCGGTATGGCCTCTGCGGCTTGCTTGTCATCCAGCAATAGTAATATCAGCCATATTGTATTGTCCGGATCCCCACCACGGGCCCGCTCGGTCGCCAGGATGTCCAAAACGTCCTGCGCCCGGCCCTCCATACAGGCTTGCCGTGCGCGCATCATCAGGTCGGGATCGAACAACTCCTCATGCTGTCTGATCAGCACGGCTGCCTCGTCGGGGCGCCTGGCCTACATCAACGACCGGTGTGTCTGGTACATCAGTGCATTGTTGTCGGGCCAACGACGCAACGCTTCAAGCCCGTAGTCGGCGGCTTTCGAGGCGTCACCAACGCGGTAGGCGCTGCTCAAATATATTACAGCAGCATAAGCGCGTCTTTCGCCATCCAGCTTGAAGTACTCGAGGGCTGTCAAGACTGATTCATCATCGCTCAAATACTCAGCCACCCACAAAAAACTAGTCCACGCGGCAAAATCGTAGGCTCGCTTTTCAAGGTAGCTCTTGTATAGGTTTAGCGCACGCCGCAGGCGCAACTTGAAAAATGCATTTTCGGCCTCGAGACCTTGCCGGTCGATCGCATTTGCAGCCGTTTCGATAGCTTGATGGATTCGCTCAAGATAATTCGTATTGATTTCCGCGGCCGTTGCGTCTGTCAAGCCGGCGTCCGTTAAAGTCGGTAACGATTGAGTGGACCAGAACAATGCCGCGTTATGGTGGGCGGTCGAAAAGCCCGCATCTATGCGGCGTGCCTGCTCGTACATTTCATACGCTGACACGAAATGCGCATTGTCGCCAGAGCTCACTCCACGTGCATATAACGTGATGCCACGCAAGTAGGCCTGGTATGCATCCACCGATCGTGTGCCCACACGCAGCATGTCCTTGAGCGCTTCGGGGTCCATTGTGGTGTGCATGGCGCTGGCAATCTTTACCGCGAGGTCTTCCTGCACATCGATAACGTCGGCCGCATCGCGGTCGTAGTTTTCGGACCAGACATGAAATCCGTCGGACGCGCGTATCAGTTGCGCGGTGATTCGCAGGCGTTCACCCGCCCGGCGGACCGAGCCCTCGAGGATGTAGGCGACGCCCAGTTCGGCGGCGATAACGCGCAGGTCTTTGTCCGAACCCTTGTAGGCGAACGACGATGTGCGGGATACAACCAGCAGGTCCGGTATTCGCGAAAGGGCGTTGAGGATTTCCTCGGCGAGTCCGTCGGCGAACCATTCCTGGTTCTGCTCCTGGCTAAGATCGGCAAACGGCAGTACCGCGATCGATTTGTCTATTTCGACGACCTCGACCGGCGGCGTGTCGGTACCGACTTTGTCGAAGCTAAGCCATGCGACAGCGACTGCCAATACGCCGATGATGATGAAATCCAGCCGCCTGCCTGTTGTGTGCGTGATCGATTGAGACCTGTCTACGTCTTTCTCTCGCTTGAGGCCCTCGGGTGTCAACTCGAACGCCCACGCCAGGATCAGGGTTGGAATAAAAAGGATGAGCAGCAGCAGCAGGATCAGGCGCGACACCCACTCGGGCAGTGCCAACATTGGGATCAGGATATCGGCGAGCTGGATCAACAGCCACGCAGTAATCAGGTAGGCGATGGCTACCCGAAATACATTGCGTCGTTTCAGCTCATTAAACAGGCTCATTCTTGCATCGCCGTTTCTTGTTGTGCTGTTTCCCCAAGCCGCTAAGGATAGGGAATTCCGGTGTTTTTAGCTACGCTGATTTAATCGCCTATACTAGATCAATGTGGCGAATTTCACGCTATGTCTTATACGTGGCGATGGCTCTTGCGGTCGCAGGTTGTAAGCCGGCGTTGACTTGTGATGGTACGCATTCCTGTCCCAGTGTAACCATGGAGGACAAGTTAAA
>JACZSM010000039.1 GCA_022574185.1 Pseudomonadota bacterium | reverse complement strand
AGTGTGAGGATGCCGTGAAATACATTCAACAGCCGGCGCCAGAGGACAGTGAGATACACGAATCGGTCTATGCAAAGGTGACAGACCCGGTGTTTAGCTGCTGGGATGACGAATAGGAGCAATCTGGCGGAAGGGGCACGTCTTATAAGGAGTGCCAACCATACCCCATATCTGATTTAACATAATATACATTATACGCATAAGGTAAGCGGCGATTTGCCATAGCGGTCTCTCAGGCCTCTCAGAGCACGTCAACCTAAAGGTGGGACGTCACCCTTTGGCGCGGCGGAAACACTATCGACCCATTGGCAGAAGTCTTCCGCGTATTCACCCCTGAGGTTCGACCATGCTGACCGAAAGCCAGGTTCCGCCATGTAGTTTTTCCACACGACTTCATAAGCCGACAATGGACCGGGATATCGCGGTACTGCACAACCTGCCAGGCCATATCGTGGTCAAACGAAAAAACTACCAGCGCAGGAAACAAGACATCAGCCGCTGCAGCACCGTCGCCCTGCCATGATGGATCTACTACCCCAACGGCTGCTTGCTGGGGGTGATCTCAATTAATCGACGCAACATCTACACTCTCACTTATAGAGAGGAGGATGTTGCATCGACCGGTTGAGGTCACAGCCATGAGCGCCCCTCAACCCGAGCCTGTCATCGATAAGATTGAAAGACGCTCGCCCTACCGTTCGAATCGATGATTAAGACGTCGTACGGATCTTGCACTCCGCGATAGGCCGGCCCGTCCATACCTGGCGAACCGCGTGGCATCGCAGGGACCGATAAGCCGATCGCATCCGGCTTTTCCTCCAGCAAACGGTAAATTTCCCTCGACGGTACATGGCCCTCGATCGCATAACCTTGAATTTCCGCGGTGTGGCAGGACCCGAAGCGAACCGGCATACCAAGCCGTTTCCTCGCTTCACTATTGCCTTCGTCAAAACTCGACACCGAAAATCCATTGGCCTCCAGGTGCATAATCCAGTCTTTGCAGCAGCCACAAGTTGGGCTTTTCCAGACGTCGATACGTTCGGACTCCGCAGAGGCTCTGACAAACCGTGTGAAGCTCATCGCCAATGCACCGCAGACCATTGATCCAACGAGCTTCCGGCGTAGAGGGTTAATCGTCTCTATTCTCTTCATCATCAATTGCATCCAAGTTCATGAAACAATCCCCGAAAGGCCAGGTTGCCGCGATCGAAACAGTAGTAGGGATAACGCCGAGGATCAGCAGGCCTTCAACGACAGTACGTTTTAGTTCTATTGATCAAAAAACCCGGATCGAATCTTACTTTTGTCTTCATCAGGTTCCTCTCGGATCTTGAATATCGTTTGCCCATCGTCCTGGATGGTTTCGATGTTCGCGAGTTCCAGATATTGCGCTAACGGAATTCGTTCTGTGCCGACGATATAACGATTAAAAAAATCTTCTTGAGAATCGTTATTCAGCATATTCAATGCTCGCTCGACATCGCCAATATTATAAGAGCTGTCCGTGTAATTATCAAACATGAACCGCATCATATCATCCAGGCTTTTTTCATTATTACTTGCAGACCTAATTTGCATGTCTTGTGCAATGGCGACAAACATTCCACCGGAATATATTAATTCCCAGTGATCGTGCTTAAGCTCACCGTTGCTCATAGAAAGGTTTCCAACGCCATCATCACTGTCATATTTCTGATAAAAGAAATTGGCCAGCAATTCGAGAAAAGACTCATCATTTAAATAGCCAATATGATGCAACGCTTTAAGCGTGTAGTAATTTGTAAAGCCTTCCTTAAACCATTCAGTATCGTCCGTTTGGGGTGTGAACGACTTTCCATTCCACATATGAAAAAATTCATGGGCGAAAATAAAGCGAGCGATGACTTGCGACATCTGATCGCCGTCGGGCTCAATCAATATGCTGATATTGTTTCCTAAAGCTTCGCCGTCAGTTTTCTCGGATGGGTTGATGACTACCATCGATTTTATCGTTGCGTCTTGTATTTGCAGTCGTGGAATGCCGCCCATTAAATCGGTGTAAAACTGTAAGACGCCCTGGGCCATATCAACAAATTCTTTTTCCTGCGCTAAGATTTCCTCGCCGCCAAGCGCCAGCAATAGCTCAAACTGACCTTGTTTGATGGACAGCTGTTTATGCGTGCCTGCAAAAAGAATCGACGTAGACAGATTGTCATAGTCGGGTACGATAAACCGCTTAGTTTCGCTGCCTGGCCTTTCCCATGGAGTGGTCACCTGCCAGTGCGCGGGTAGGTCAAATTCAACATTGATGTTTTCGCGCTCTTCACCGTTCACAATAAATAGAGAGCGTGCCGTATAAAAGACACCCCAATCACGTGAATAAGCCGCGCCATCGACTCCACCACTCCAGCTATACTTTTCGTGTTCGAGGTTGACTTGATAACTGAATGTCACTCGACCTTGCGGCAAGGTCGACATCTGCCAGCTCCCATCCTCCATGGCCGTAAAGGGTATGAGTTGTTTGTCTTCGCCGATGATTTGAAAGTTGCTCACAAATGTCGACCAGCGTTTGGGCAACTGGTTGGCACCCCGGAACATATAAAAAGTCCTATCGATAGGCTGTAACGATGCCGTCACAATTGCAATTTTATGATTGTCTTGAGGAACGGTGATTTTATAATTCGAAGTATCGTTAAGCTCATTTTCCGCCAGCGCAAAGCTGGCCGCAAAAAGACTCAGAACCAATGAGAAAGATCCTACTAGCGGTAGTGTTTTCATTGGTTCCGAGTATAGCGTTAATCACCATCTACATCGGGAGGGATCATGTCGGTGCTGGATCTGGAAGCGGCGCTCAGTGGCGGAAGAGTGACTGACTGGCCCGTGCGCGGTATTTCCTGCCCTTGATTGGTTGATCACTTAGCTGCCGTAATGCTTTCGACACGTGTTTATTCTGCACGGCAACAAAGCTGACATTATCAAACAGGTCGATCTTGCCAACTGCGTCTCCGGGGATGCCGCCTTGCGCTGTCAAAGCACCCAACAAATCACCGGGACGTAATTTGTTTTTTCGCCCGCCGCTGATCTGGATTGTGGTCATCAATGGTACGAGCGTTTGGTCCCCGCGTCTCGCATCGGGAATACCGCGATGCTGAATGAGCGAATCCGGCAGCGACTTCTCAATTTCCTGCAGTCGCCACATCTCGCGTTCCTCAACGAGACTTACCGCGATGCCGGATTTCCCGGCACGCCCGGTTCTACCGATGCGGTGAACATACACCTCAGGTTGTTGCGGCAATTCGTAATTGAAGACTGCATCGATTTCTTTCACGTCCAGTCCACGGGCTGCAACATCAGTGGCAACAAGCACACTCGCGCTCCGGTTTGAGAAACGCACCAGGACCTGATTTCTTTGTGCCTGGTCAAGGTCGCCGTGTAGTGCAATCGCAACAATATTCTCAGACTGCAGATGCCTGGCAACCTCGGCGCAATCGATCTTGGTGTTACAAAACACGAGGTTGAGCGGCCCACCCCACGCTCGCAACGTCCGCACCAGTTCTTCGTTTCGATTTTCTCGAGTTACAGAACACCATGTCTGCATAATATGCGCGGGCTGTTCGTCATCGGTAACATCAACCGTTCGCGGCTCGTGCTGCACTCTTCTGCTGATATCAGCGATCGCCTCGGGATACGTTGCGCTAAACAACAGCGTTTGCCGCTTCGCTGGAACATACTTAAGGATCGCATCAATCTCATCCATGAATCCCATATCCAACATTCGGTCTGCTTCATCCAGTACGAACGCTTGCAGTGAATCAAGATCAATATTGCCGCTGCGCAAATGTTTATGCACGCGCCCTGGTGTGCCGACAATGATGTGAGGACTGCGTTGCAGCGACGCTGTTTGATCGCGTAACGGTGCACCTCCGCAAACACTCAAGACTTTGATGTTCGGTATCGACCGGGCTAGTCGGCGAATTTCTCTGGCAACCTGATCGGCCAATTCTCGAGTGGGACATAACACCAGCGCTTGCACCATGAACGATGACACATCCAGCATATTGAGAATGCCGAGACCAAAGGCGGCTGTTTTTCCGCTGCCCGTCTTCGCACGTGCCAGCACATCCACACCAGCGAGCAGCAAGGGCAGAGTCTCGGCCTGCACCAGAGTCATCTCGGCATAACCGAGATCGGCGAGGTTGCCGAGTAAGTCTGGTTTCAACTTGAGATCGCTAAAATTCCTGGAGGAAGACAAGATTTGATACTTCACCGCACTTTGAAGCAAAGCGGAACTCTAGCACTACTTAAGGCGCCGGCGGTGTGCATGCACCCGATGGAGTATTACTGCCATTCCACACAATGCCATCAGGCACGTCTTCATCGGTATCGACCAGGCGATTCTTACCTATCGTAACCACCATACCGATTGTCGCGCCGGAACAGATATGGACACCATCGTTTGATGGTCGTGTCGCTATCGATTACCACGCCGTCGTCAATAATGACGTTGTTGCCAATAAAGACATTATCGGCCTTTTCAGATGCGTCCGCGATAGTGGGGCTCAACCCGACCGAGAAAGACGTTAGAATATCGAACACCAGCTGAACGTTTTAGCCAATGTGTTGCATCGACCGGTTGAAATCGCAGCCAAAAGCGGCCATCAACAATCCATAGCCCGCGGTTACGACTCGTCTCCGTCAGCCTTCGGCATCTGAAACTCTGGCGCGAGCACAGCGTTGGCATTGGTTGTCACTGCAATGCGAAGCTCTTTGGCTGGCTGGTACTCGGGGTCATTTACGAAGCCCCGCACAGCTTCTTCCGATGGAAACCGTAAGACAACAACACCTTTTTCCGGGTTACCTTGAAGCGGCTCTGCGTCGGGCGACGCTACGACTATTTCCCCGCCATACTTGGCGATAAATGGGAGGACCTGAGGAACGTACTCATTTTGGTACGTCTCGAGGTCGGTGATCGTGTGCGTCAAAATATAGTAAGCAGAGGTCCCCGTTTCGGGTGTAGAAGCGGATTTGGCCGAATCTGATGTGCCGGTAGGAGAGCAGGCCATTACTGTTAGGCTGGCCACGGCAATCACGCAGATCACAGAATTCTGTAGCATTTGATCGTCCTCTTGTGTCTATTATTATTGTGAATCAGCACCGTAAGAGTAGCCTTATTTGACTCAGGCTTATGTATTTATCAATGTCCGCTTTGTGATCAACAGTTTTGTTAATCTTAATCGCCTCATTTTATTGCCCCGCGCCAACCTGGGACCCCATAATGCTGGTTAATTATTCGTGCATACGCACAAAAACTACCAAGTGTAATTTGAGCAAACCCTTCAGTCATCGACCTGTATCCGTTGCGCGCGGATCCGAAACTTGAAATGCATTTCGTCGGCGACACGCAGCGCTCCCAGAATTGCACTGAATGGCCGCATGCCCAAGTCACTGTGGCTGAGCTGAAAGGCACCCGTTGCCTCCAAACCATCCTCGTCCAATTGCAAAGCCAATGGCACTTGCAATTCGACGACACGACCGAAAATCTCGATGGTTAATCCGAGCATAAATTCCGGCCCGCCACCGCTAGTCCCGGTTCCCGTCAGTTTGACAGTCGGATACTGGCTGGCATTCAGCACGCGCTTACCGAGCATGTTGCTGCGCGTGCGGGCAATGTCTTGATTCGATAGTTTGCTGGAAAATTCGTCTCCCTCGTCGCGTCTGAGAATTGGGTCGTCAACGATCAGATCATGCACAGGAATTTCCAACTCAAAGCGTGATCGCTCAAATTCGGGATGCACATAAATCGTGCCGGTAAGTTGTCCGACCGAAATTACGTGACTGTGTCCTAACCAGGAAAAAGCGCCAGCTCGATGCACCAGAATTCGAATATCAGAGCCATCGGCGTCGACCTCATAGACACTGATGTCTGAGCCGCCATTGTCCTGAGCGCACACGACGCTGCTTGCAAGCAATAACGTGATAGACAAAAGTGAAACGAAACGATGCATGCACAGGGCGATCACGGTTAGTAGACGGCTCGGAGCCGGACGACAGCAACTAGACCATTCCGATCAATCGACGTCAAATCGGGGCGTGCAGTGTAATTTGCAAGCCAATGCTTACTGGTGGCGAATGCCGGATTTGGGTAATGTCGGGAATCATGCTGCCCTGCCCACTACAGAAAATGACTTGCTGCAATGGCTGACTTAAGCGACCGCCCAAAAGGAAGCTCACTGCAGCCGTTGCGCGCCCTGCTGCCTTACATTATTCCCTACAAAGGCACCCTGTTTCTGGCCGGCGCGGCACTGATACTCGCATCAGCGGCGCAACTGACATTTCCGGTGGCGCTGCGCTACCTGATCGATGGCGGCATGCTGACCGACAATGCGTCGAGCATCGATCGCTACTTCCTCGGTCTCTTCATCGTCGCGATGGCCTTCGGCGTGTTTTCTGCATTTCGTTTCTACCTGGTGACCTGGTTGGGAGAGCGCGTCGTCGCCGATCTGCGCAATGCCGTCTACCGACATATCATTCGGCTCGATCCAACATTCTTCGAAATTACAAAGACCGGTGAAGTGCTCTCGCGGCTGACGACGGACACGACCTTGATTCAATCAATCTCGGGCTCCGGTCTGTCTATCGCGTTGCGCTCGACGCTGAATTTGCTTGGCGCTATGGTGATGCTGGCCATCACGAGCCCCAGGTTGGCCGGCATGATTCTGCTGCTGGTGCCGTTGGTCATCGTGCCGATCATTCTTGTTGGGCGACGCGTGCGATTGCTATCGAGAGTGAGTCAGGATCGGATTGCCGACACCAGTGGCATGGCCGGAGAAACCTTGAATGCCGTCTCTACCGTGCAGGCCTTTACGATGGAAGAACTGCAAAGCGAACGTTACGGTGACGCCGTAAACGCAGCCTTCCAGATCGGTGTGCAGCGCATTCGCGTGCGTGCGCTGCTCACGGCGATCGCTGTCCTGACTATTTTTGGTGCCATTACCTTCGTGCTGTGGATCGGAACCAAATCGGTCATGGCCGGCAACATGACTGGCGGACAATTAGGGCAATTTCTGCTGTATGCCATCTTTGCCGCAGCCGCGGCGGCCGGCCTCAGCGAAATGTGGGGCGAGGTACAACGAGCGGCCGGCGCCATGGAACGACTGATCGAATTGCTGGACGCGAAGCCATCGATAGTCGCGCCACAGAACCCGATTTCCCTGCCGCAGAAAAGCGAGGGTCGCGTCAGCTTCGAGAACGTCAGCTTTCGCTATCCCTCGAGACCAGAGACGCTCGCCGTCCACGCATTCGATATCCAGGTCGCCAGCGGTGAAACCCTCGCCATCGTCGGTCCGTCCGGCGCGGGCAAGAGCACGCTGTTTCAGCTGCTGCTGCGTTTCTATGATCCTGAATCCGGCGTGGTCAGGGTGGACGGCGTGGATATCTCGCAGGCGGCACCCGAAGCCGTCAGGGCACGCATCGGCCTCGTGCCGCAGGAGACGGTCATATTCGGCACCAGCGCGAGAGAAAATATTCGTTACGGTCGGCCCGATGCGACCGATGCGGAGGTCGAAGCGGCTGGCCGCGCGGCGGAAGCAGACGAATTCCTGCGTCAGCTTGCCGAAGGTTACGATACGTTTCTTGGCGAGCGAGGATCGCGGCTGTCGGGCGGACAGCGACAACGCATCGCTATCGCACGAGCCATTCTCAAAGATCCACCGATCCTGCTGCTCGACGAGGCAACGAGTTCACTCGATGCCGAGAGCGAACGCCTTGTCAAAGAAGCATTGCAGCACTTGATGGTCGGTCGTACGACCATCATCATTGCGCACCGACTGGCGACTGTCTTAAAAGCAGACCGAATTGTCGTTATGGATCACGGGGAAATCGTTGATGTCGGAACGCACGATGAGCTCGTGCAACGCGATTCCCTGTACAAACGCCTGGCCGAATTGCAATTTGGAGAAAATCACCGCCCCGCCACACAAGCAGTAAAGTGAACCGTGGACGTCACTCAATGCTCTGCTTTCTCCGCGCATTCAATGCACAGCACGGCCGTCGGATCGAACTCCAATCGCTTCGGGTTTATGGATTTCTCACAGGACTGACACTTGCCGAAGTCACTGTTTTCAAGCCGCTCAAGAGCCGCTGCGACTCGCCGCAACATGAACTGACGGCGCTGACCAAACGCCTGCGCCATCGCCTGAGCCTGCATTGCGTCCATGCGCGTCAGTCGTCCTGAACGACCCTGATCCAGTTCCACGACTTCCGACGCCTGGTCACCTGTGTCAACCATGGTCTGCAGCTTGTCGCGAAGCTTGAGAAGCCGCTCACGCATGTCATCGGTGTTGATCAGGATGCTTGTCCCCGGTATCGGCTGGCCCCCCTGTGCCGCCGCTCAGTATGACAGAAAATATCAAGCATCCTCTACGATAACGGCGGCACTGGCCATCATCGCGATTTATTCCCCAGCACTGGCCTGCAAACCACCCAAACCACAATAGCCCCGCCTGTCAGTCTGACAGACGGGGCTATTAAGATATTTTAAAACAGTAAGTTAGTATTGATAGTTAATCTAAACTATCACTAGCCGACCTCATTGCCATCGGCATCCAGCTCGATAATTTCGTAGCCCAGTTCCTCGAGACTCGGCAGGATCGTCTCCTTGTCGCCGACGACGACAATAATCATGTCGTCCATGGCCAGGTGCTTGCTGGCGAGTTGGTTCAGCTCGTCCTGCCCGATCGCGTCGAGGATCTCATTTTGCCTGTCAATAAAATCATCCTCGAGGTCATAATCGAGGATCTGCGACAGGAATCCGAGTTTCTGGGCGGGCGTTTCGAAATTTCGTGCGTCTCGTTGTCCAATGGCTCTGCGTGTAAATGCCAGCTCTGGTTCGCTGATACCGGACTCGGCGTAGCTGCGAATCTCGTTCTCAAACTGCACGATACTGTCGGCAGTGGCGTCGCTGCGAACAGCAGCTTGTGCGGTAAAGGCGCCGTAATTCTTGGTGCCATTAAAGCCTGAGAAAGCGCCGTAGGAATAACCTTTGTCCTCGCGCAGGTTCAGATTGATGCGGCTATTGAACGCCCCACCGAGCGTGAAGTTCATCAGGTAAGCGCGGTAGTACTCGCCCGTCGCATCGTACTTTAGTGCCCGCTTGCCAATGCGAATCTCTGACTGTGCAGCACCAGGCTTGTCGACGAGATAGATTTTCGTATTGCCAATGTCCGGAAACTCGTTGAACGTGGCGCTGGCGACCTCTGTGCCCTCCCAGCCCGCAAAGACCGAGAGCTTCTCCACCAGCGCCTCCAGTGTCTGGTCGCTGACTGCAATAATGCTGGCCGCTTTCGGCGAATAGTAATCCGCATAAAATTTCTTGACGTCGTCCAGCGTCAGTTGGCTCACCGACTCCTCGGTGCCAATGTTCAGGTAGGAGAAACTATTATTCTTGCCGTACAACAGCATTTGATACACAGTCGCCGCAGTTGTCGCCGGCTGGGTTTTGCTTTGCCGAATGGCCTGCAAAGTTTGCGCTTTGACGCGCGCAAAATCCTCTTCATCAAACTTCGGCTGTAGCAGACGTTCGGCAGCAATCGCCAGCGTTGCATCGAGATGCTCGCTCAGACTACGAATCGTCAGGACAGTGTTGTTGTTGCCGGCTGCAAACTGCACTGACGCACCGAGCTTCTGCAACTCATTGCTGAGTTCTTCATTGGTCCTTTCGGTCGTGGCCTCATTCAACATCGATGCCGTCATCGCGGCTAGTCCAAGCTTGTCCAAAGGCTCGTTCTGTTGACCGGCCTCGATCCGCAATCGAATAGCAGCGGTCGGCGTCTCTGCATTGAGAGCAGCGAGCAATTCAACACCATTACCAAGATTGGCGCGCCAGATCTCCGGCAGCACGACCCTGGGATTCTCGCCGGACGGCGGCATGATACTACGATCAAAATTGTCCGTGGCGCGACGGAACGCGAGATCGTCCTCACTGATCGACTCATACTCAGGCAGATCACGATCGTAGCGGTTCCAGGTATCGTCCCTCGCTATCATCGACGCTTCACCCATCGGCACAATACTCATGACGACCGATGGCTTGCCCTGTATGTATTGACCGTACACGCGCATGACGTCTTCCTTGGTGACGTTTTCATAGCGTGCAATATCATCCCCGGTGAAATTGGGATTGCCCGTATACGTTTGGTGCGATGCGAGTCGGCTCACCTTCCCCGCTACGCTTTCGAGGCTGTATATCATCCCCGAGACAATATTCATCTTGACTCGAATCAGGTCATCATCTTCGACGCCACGCGTCTCGAACTCTATAAGCGACTCCCTTGCGATCTGCTCCAGGTCGGCCAGCGTCTTGCCTGATGCGGGATTCGGTAATGCAAAGATCGTGAATGTGCACGATAACTCTGCGCAGCCATGTCCAGCACCTGCGTTCACGGCCAGTCCATTCTTGACCATATTCTTATAGAGCAGCGACGTTTCTCCCGTACCGAGGATAAACATCAGTACATCCAGAGGTGCCTCGTCTGCGTGGTACAGGTGTACGGTGGGATAGGAAATGAATATCAGTGGCAACGCAACATTATCTTCCATCGACAGGTATCGGTCGGCATCGAGCGAAACCGCAGGAATTTCAGGGTTGGCGACCGCAGGGCCGCGCGGTATCGGTGCGAAGTACTTATCGACCCAGGCGAGCGTCTGCGCTTCGTCAAATTTGCCGCCGATCGTCAGCGTGGCGTTGTTCGGCCCATACCAACGCAGGAAAAACTCCTTGAGATCATTAACGTCAACCCGATTCAGATCTTCGATATAGCCGATCGTCAGCCAGGAGTATGGATGACCTTCAGGATACAGCGCTTCGTTGACACGTTCGTTCAACCGCCCATAAGGCTGGTTATCGATACGCTGTCCACGTTCGTTCTTTACAGTCTCGCGCTGCGTCTCGAATTTCTCCTGCGTTACAGCATCGAGGAAAAATCCCATGCGATCCGCTTCGAGCCAGAGAATCTTCTCGAGTTGATTCGAGGGCACGGTTTCGTAGTAGTTGGTGCGATCGGTATTGGTCGAGCCGTTCAACGTACCCCCGGATTCCGACACGATTTTGAAATGCTGTTCGTCGGCAACGTTTTCGGAACCCTGGAACATCATGTGTTCAAAGAAATGGGCAAATCCCGATTTGCCGATGTCTTCGCGTCCGGACCCGACGTGATAGGTGATGTCGACGTGCACCAGTGGATCGGACCGATCTTCATGCAAGATGACGGTCAAGCCGTTTTCGAGTTCGTATTTTTTGTAGGGAATGACGATGCCGTCACCCGGAGTTTTCTCTACCGCTTCGATGAAGGTCAGGGACTGTGGCAGCGGTGGCGCCGCCCCTTGCAGTGTCGAATCGCCGCTTGGCTGGCAGGCGCCAAGCGCAAGCACGAGGCTGACCGCCAGGGTCAATGATCGTATTGGGTACATGTTTTGGTCCTGCTGGTTTTGTAATACGTTATTGAGAGTATCGGACCTGCCTCGCATGCAGGGGTTCACAATTCGACAACAATCTCAGGATATTCAGGCAGCCACCGATAGTCCTTTATCTGCTCCTCGAGAAGGCCCACGTCGTTGTGCGTTGCAACGCCGTCTGCGACGGCCTGTGAGGCTACTGCAAGCGCTACCTCGCCGCAAACATCCCACAGGCGATCGATATCAGGAATCAGGCTGCGACTGGCAATATCGGCGTCGGACAACGATTTCGCTAAAGCCGTGGCCGATGCCGCAATCATGCCGTCTGTGATTTCACTTGCTGCGGTCACGATGGCACCCAATCCGATTCCCGGAAATACGAATACATTATTGGCCTGGCCGATGCGTTGCGTACCCTCGCGCGTTTTGACCGGATCAAACGGACTGCCAGTTGCCACCAGCGCCTGAGCCTTGCTCCAGCGCAGCAAGTCCTCGGGCACGGCCTCGGAAATCGATGTCGGATTCGACATCGGCAGAATGATTGGCATGTCTACATGTTCAGCCATCGCACGGACAGTGCCCTCAGTGAAAGCACCACCCTGTCCCGAGGCACCGATCAAGACCGTGGGCTTGTATGCCGAGACCACCTGCTGCAAATCTTTTCGGCCATCGACGTCCAGTTGCAGCTCCGCGATCAATGCGGCCGGCCACATCATTTCCTTCTTGTGTTCGTCAATCCGATCGCGATCGTCACTGACGATGCCCCTGCTGTCCATGACGATGATGGCTTGAGTCAACGCGTCGCCACGCAGGCCGCTGCGAGCCAGTTGATCGCGCAATTGCCGAAAGATTCCCAGCCCGGCCGCACCTGCGCCATAAATGACGATGCGACTGGCGGCGAAATCAGTGCCGCTGATCCGACAGCCGGACTGGATGCACGCCGATGCGACGGCGCCAGTACCCTGTATGTCGTCATTGAATGATGGCAGCACTTTTCGGTAGCGATCGAGAATCATCAATGCATTTTCTTTGCGAAAGTCTTCCCACTGGATCATGACGCCGGGAAAGACGCTGCGCGCCGCGGCCACGAACTCGTCAACGATGTCGATGTAGTCAGAACCGCGAAGACGCTCGTGCCGCCAGCCCAGGTAAAAGGGATCGTCCAGTAACTCCTGGTTGCTGGTGCCAACGTCGAGACTGATCGGCAAGGTCCTGGCCGGATGTATGCCGGCGCCGACGCAATACAGCGCCAGCTTGCCGGTACTGATCGCCATGCCACCGGCGCCCTGATCGCCAATACCGAGAATCGCCTCATTGTCCGTGACGACCATCAGTTTTACGCCGCTAAACGGCGCCGAGGTGCGCAGAACTTCCTCGATGCGCCCCCGGTATTCCGGGGTAATGAAAATACCGCGTGGCCGCCGGAAAACCCGTGAATAATACTTCGACGCCAGACCGACGGTCGGCGTATAGACGATAGGCATCGATTCTTCGAGATGATCGCGAAGTAACTTGTAATACAGAGTCTCGTTACGGTCCTGCAACGAGGAAAGCTCGATATTCCGGCCCACCGGATCCGGGTTGAAGAAAATCGATCGGTAGATTCTCTCGGCCTGCGTCTCGATGTCATTGTGCTGCGCAGGCAATAAACCTTCGATGCCCAGGCGGCGCCGTTCCTCAAGCGTAAACCCGGTGCCCTTGTTGTAGAGCGGATAACGTAGCAGATCAGGTCCGGATGTTTTGACCGTCAGCTTGTCGCCCTGCGCTGAACGCTCGAGCTTGAATTCCTGCATGGTCCACGATGTCCGGCCGAAAGTTGCCGAGCACTACACGTGGTATCCGCTGCTGTGTCAAGCCGGGTCGCGAACGCACGCAAAGCGCAATTCGCTGGCTGGGCAACCGTGTGACGGAACTTCATTAACACCGCAAAGAGGACCGGCGTCGCACGAGGCTGCATAATCAGGACATGCAGCAAGGACTCCTGATTTTGCCGATTGTCATACCGATCCTGTTCTGGTCGGTGTACCACTACCACAAAGACCGTCACCTGCCCGAACCCATTGGGCATCTGCTGCTGGCACTCGGGCTGGGCTTGCTCGCCGCGGGTTTATCGCAAGTCCTGTATCGGGCGCTGGACGTCGTCGGACTGCGCTTCGATGCCGGCATATTGGCCGAATCCGGTCTGCTGCCGTTGTTTGCCTATGCGATGCTCGCGATCGGTCCAATTGAAGAACTCGCCAAACTCGTACCGTTCCTGCTGGTGGTACTGCACTTCGATGAATTCGATGAACCGCTCGATGGAATCATTTATGCCTCTTTCATCGGCCTTGGCTATGCGGCAGTCGAAAACTGGCAATATCTTGCCTACCTGACAGTGCTTGAGGCCTCTCTCAGAGGCATCGCGAGTCCGATCGTGCATATCCTGTTTGCATCGATCTGGGGCTATTGGATAGGCCAGGCTTATCTCAACGGACGCTCCATAGCCATTGCTGCAGTCATTGGCCTGAGTATCGCCGCGACGCTACACGGCCTGTACGACTTCATCGTGCTGATGAATTCACTGTACGCCTTGCCGTTGGCCGCGCTTTTGATTCTTGCTATCTGGATATGGCGCCTGAAACTCATGCGCGATATGCACGAGAAAGCGTCGCAGGACTGACGCGTCTCAGGACTGGCGACAATTATACGGATCGTCCGTTTCGGGGCGCACCAGGGCTTCTTCGAGTGTTAATTCCAACAGACCGTTGGGTTTTTCCATCAACCGATTGCAACGCTTCTGGATTTCCTCGAGTTTGTGCGAAACACTCGATTCTGAAAGCGGGGTATTCATGAGCTTATAATTCCATCCTGATATTGACCGGGCCACTGTTGGCGTATAGCGACAGACTTATATGTCGCAGTATAGAGACAGGGCTGTGGGCAAAATGTGAACTGCATCACACAAAATTTTCAGCAAAATCGAATTTTGGCATAATTATGTAAAATCAGGACAGAAAACGAAAAAAGGCTGCTTCTCTCGAAGCAGCCTTGCTTTTTCCGGCACCTCCGGGGAGGTGCTGCCGTTATTACGGTTTCAGTCGATCGACAGTGCCGAGAACGATAACGGTAGCGGCAGCTGCCAAGAACAGGTCATTCACTCCACCCAGTGCCGTGGAAATATATGGACCTACCACCGTAATCGCGCCAAGACCGTCATTCGCAATACTCAAAGCTACCGCTGCGATCAAGAATCTGGAACGATCATCTTCAGCGATGTACCACGCGCCTGCGGCGCCCAGCACAGCCACGATTGCGCCGCTATACGGAATTGTCGCGAAAGCAGCTACGATCGCCACAATCACACCGACCAGTTTGATGATTTTATCTACTCCCATTAGAAATCCCCTTCTGCTTTTTATTTTAGTGTTGTTGCGATTTGAGTTGTTATTATTTTGGCAGCATCAGATGCTGCAATCCCCGCCAGTCTATCAGGTATCGATAATTATTGTTTACATAATATTATTAATGACTTACAAACGTTATATCTAATCTACATTAATGAAAAAATAGCCTTTTTGATGACTTTTGCGCACGGATTCGGCACACGGTAAAGGCCTCATTTGCGGCAGATTGGCGGGCGCTCAATATCGGACAAGAGCAGATCCCCAGGTAAATCCGGCCCCGAATGCGCCAAACAATAACAATTGGCCACTCTGAATTCGTCCGTCACGCACGGCCGTGTCCAGTGCCAGGGGAATTGAGGCACTCGATGTGTTGGCCTGTTCATCCACGGTGACAATAACTCGCTCCATCGGCATATCCAGCTTTTTCGCAGCGGCGGCAATAATCCGCAGGTTTGCCTGATGCGGCACCATCCAGTCGACCTCACTCTTGTCGATATTATTCTTGGCCAAGATCTCGAGCGATGCGGACCCGAGCATAGCCACGGCCTTACGAAATACCGCGTTACCGTTCATCCGGATGTATGGCCCACCGTCCCGATCCGCGTCGAAACCTGACGAGACGCCTTGCGGCACTTCCAACAGGTTTTCATATTGCCCATCCGAATGAATATGCGTCGACAGAACCCCGGGTTTCTCACAAGCCTGCAGGATCACGGCGCCAGCACCATCGCCGAACAACACGGCCGTGCCCCGGTCCTGCCAGTTCACTATTCGAGACATCGTTTCGGAGCCAACGACCAGCGCCGTCTTCGCGCCACCGGTTTGAATCATGCGATTGGCAATATCGAGGATGTAGACAAAGCCGGAGCACGCTGCATTTATGTCGAACGCGGGGCAGCCATGGATGCCGAGTTTTCGCTGCATGATGCAGGCCGTACTCGGAAATATCTTGTCCGGCGTAGACGTGCCAACAATGATCAGGTCAATATCACCGACTTCGATGCCGGCCATTTCAATCGCTTTGTACGCTGCGGTGAGACCCATATCGGAAGTCGTTTCGCCATCCGCAGCAACATGGCGCCTTTTGATGCCCGTGCGTTCCCGGATCCAGTCGTCTGTCGTATCCAGTGTCTTCTCGAGGTCCTTATTCGTGACAACTCTGTCAGGCAGATACGAGCCAGTTCCGGTTATTCGTGAGTACACCATGCGGTTAATCCCGATTAGTCCTTGCTGCGTATAAAGTCAGCGATTTCTCGCAATGTCGGATAGTCGAATAGATCACTGATATCAAACTTGCCAGGATGACGTTCGTCAATGGCCAGTACGATTTCAGTCAGGGTCAGTGAGCTTACTCCGACCTCAAACAAGTTGTCGCCAGGACCGATCACGCGCTCCTTGGCGAATTCCCTGCAGATCTCTACGAGTTCCCTGATGAGCGGATCATCGTCAATAGATGCTGATTTCGCAACTGGAGACAATGCCGACAGGATATCGTCGAATTCCCCATCGGCGTAGGCGCTGAGCATCTGCGCCCGTTGTACCTTGCCGCTCGTCGTCTTCGGCACCCGCGACACCGGAATAACGTGGTCTACCTCGAGACCGGTCTGCTCACCCACCCTGGCGCGCACCGCATCCGCTATGGGGCCAAACGCCTCGAGATCCTGTCGGTACAGAATAAATACCAGCAGTTCTTCTGTCTGGCTGGCCGCCGTTTTCGTGCCGCCCACAACGACCTTGCCAAGTTCGAGACCGTCGATACGGGCGATGACTGCTTCAATGTCATGCGGGTAATAGTTCTGTCCGTTGACGATGATGATGTCTTTCGAGCGTCCCGTAATGACAAGCTGGCCGTCCACGAAAACACCGCAATCGCCGGTCCGCAGCCAGCCGTCGCCCGTGAATAAATCCGCGGTTGCCTGCGTATCGCCATAGATTTTCTCGGTGACACTCGCGCCGCGAAGCTGAATATGGCCAATTTTGCCGTCGGCCAGAACGTCGTCGGCATCGTCTACCAGGCGAATCTCCACGTCGCGTACGGCAGACCCGACCTTCATGAAGCTAACAGCGTCAGCATCGCCGACATCTGCCGTCTCGTAGGCCTCGCCAATCCGTAAACTGTGGCGATTCACGCAAATACGCGAGTATTCGTCGCCGGGCCTGGACAGCGCGACGCCGACAGTGGCTTCGGCGAGCCCGTACACCGGAAACATTGCGCTTCGCGCCAGTCCGTGGGGCGCCAGCGCGGCAAGAAATTCCTCGCACAATTCGTAAGATATCGGTTCTGCGCCATTCAGTATCAGCTTGACGCAGGACAGGTCAAGGTCCGCAAGCCCCTTGCGCCCGAAAAGCCTCAGAAAGTGCTGGTAGCCAAAATTGGGCGAACAGAGCTGCGTCGCTCGCAATTCATTGGCCTTGCTCATCCACAGCAACGGCCGGCGGACGAACACGCTCGTATCCATCACAGCGTGATTCATGCCCGCAGCCATGACGCTGAGGTGGTAGCCGATCAGGCCCATGTCATGGGTCAGCGGCATCCAGCTCAGGCTTTGATCGTGCTCCATCCAGTGTGTGGCCTCGACGATGGCCCTGATATTGGCGCAAAGATTCCGGTGCGTCAGGCACACGCCCTTGGGATTGCCCGTGGATCCGGATGAATACTGGATGAAGGCGATGTCGTCGGGCGCCGGACTGTATAGCTCGCCGTCGTCGCCTGTCTTGACGTCGCCGATCAGTACGGTCCGCGACTGCAGCATTGCCGTGTCATCGTCGAGACCCTGGGCCCTCGAAAATACGAGCAATCGGTCGAGCAGATCGGACTCCGTAAACAACGTCGCATGCTGCAACTGACGCAGGATACGCAACAGTTTGAGCCGGTGCTCATCGCTGATGCCGACCCCAACAGGAACGGGCACGATACCGCCCAACATCGCTGCCCAAAAGGCGACGACAAAGCTCTCGTTTGACTTGCTGAAAATAACCAGCTGATCGCCGCTTTGCATGCCTCGCGACTGCAACGAACCCAGCAACGCAATCGCTCGATCCCAAAGATCAGCAAACGTGACGATGCTTTCATCACGTTCACCTTCGATGAACCTGATGTGTCGGTCCCTGCCACGAACGTCATCGAGCAGGTCAATCAGCGTGTCGTAGAGTTGCATGTTTTATTTGCGTAGCGTAAGCCGCAGCATGATATCTCGAGTTGTGCGCAAATTGATGCCAAGCTCAAATTCGGGTTCGCTGTCATCGACCGTGGCCATATGAAAACGCGGCAACAACAGGCCGAGGTGAACCTTCATTTCAAGAAACGAGAAATACTCGCCGAGACAGCGTCGCGGACCCAGTGAAAATGGAAAAAAGGGCCGCTCTTTCTGCGGCGTGTCGGCCGCCGCGAACCTGTCCGGGTCGAAGCGATCAGGGTCGGACCAATAGTGCGCGGTTCGATGCAAAACGTATGGCGACAGGTATATGTCTGTGCCCGCCGGCACATCGTAGTCGGCCAGCTCGTCAGCAGCGTCTGCGCGCCGCGTAAACAGCCATACGGGCGGGTACAAGCGCAAGGTTTCTTCGAGTACCTGTTGCGTATAACTCATTGCG
Source organism: Pseudomonadota bacterium (assembly GCA_022574185.1). GTDB lineage: Bacteria > Pseudomonadota > Gammaproteobacteria > Steroidobacterales > Woeseiaceae > UBA1847. Next base: position 10,378 of record JACZSM010000039.1, on the reverse strand, counting down.
GCCAGACGCTCATGAGACAACTCCGACACATCCTGCAGGACGTCCCTCGCCTCGACCAGCAGCCGTGCCTCCACATCGGCATGTCGGGCTACCTCGTACCAGACCCAGTTCAACGTATTCGCCGAGGTTTCGAATCCGGCAACGATCAATGTCATCAATTCGTCGAACAATTCCTTGTCCGTAAACCCTACTCCATCCTTGTCCGTTGCCTGCACGTACATCGACAGCAGATCAAAATCCTCCTCGCTGTCGCGGCTGCGGCGCGACGCAATAATGTCGAGCAACAGGTCCCGTAACTCTTGCACCTGCATTACGATACGCAGGTCCCGTGTCGAATCGCGGCTCAGAAACGCGAACGGGTTGTCGCCATCAACAACTATTCGCGATGCATAATCCGACCCAAATATACTGATCAGGATCAGCTCAAGCGCGAATTCGCTCGTCTCTTGCGTAATATTGATGACGCCATCGCACGCCGCCAGCTCAGTCCATCGAATTGCGCGCCGCTCACTGCACTGTGCCATCACACGCAACAGCCGGTGGATTTTCTGCCGCGTAAAAGCAGGCTGGATCATCCTGCGCGCACGCCTCCAGGTGTCGCCATCACTGACGATCAGACCGTTTCCAAGCAGCATCTTCACTCGCTCAAAACCGGGCCCTTTGCTGTACTTGCCGTGGCGCTTGACCAGAATCCGTCGGACTTCCACGGGATCATTGATGAAATAGGCCAGTCTCCCGTTCTGCCGCGACATGCTGACAATATCGCCGTACTCAGCCTGCAGACGCTGCAGTACGCCGAGAGTCTCGGCGTCAATACCGAGCGTAACCGGCTGGCTGGGACCAGGAGGTCGCCTGAAAGCAATAGAAGTTTCGGTCATGAACTGCGGTGGGATAGTCGATCGGCTGACGAAATGCAGGCGCAATATTACATTGACCCGAGTCGAACCGATACTGCAAACTTGCATGGCAACCGGAATCCGACCTTGAACGAAAACAAACCCATAGATTTCCAGTCGATCGAGTCCCGCCGCAGCTCGCGGTCGGACCGACGCATGACGGCGCTGCGCCGCCTTTACTATTGGCTCGGTCTGCCCGTGCTGCGCGGCCTGTTGGGACTCCTGACATCGACCTATCGCATTGCGGCGGTCATAGGCGCTGAAAACATTGAGCCCTACCTCGATGGCAAATCAAGCTGCGCCCCAGCGTACTGGCATCAGCACCACATCTTATGTTCGACGCTCATCCACGGTTGGATACGGCGCGGATTCAAGGCCTGTTTCCTCGTGTCCGGCTCGGTCGACGGCGAGGTTCCCGAGCGAATCGCACGGGCGTGGGGCGCCGAAGTCATTCGTGGCTCAGCCAATCAGAGCGGCGCACTGGCGCTCCGGGACATGCAAGGCATGATGAAACGTGGTTTTTCGATCGTTACGACGGCCGATGGCCCACGCGGTCCGAAGTACGTGATCAAGCCGGGTGTCATCGTCATGGCACGGATCGGCGGCGTAGCCGTCGTGCCGCTTGCGTGTGCGGCGGAGCGAGCCTGGTATCTTGATCGCTGGGACAATTTCATGATTCCCAAGCCGTTCAGCCGCGTGGTACTCGCGATAGGCAAGCCCTACCCGGTGCCAGCGGACGTCCCGCTCGACGCCATCGAGCCACACAGGCTGAACGTTCAGGAAGCAGTCATGTCTCTAATGAGAGAATCCGAGGACAGATTGCAGATCGGTTGAGGAGTGGTATCAATGCGCTACAGGTTCGGCAATGTCGTGACTTCGACAATAAACCGCGCATGCCTGATGGCGGTTGCCGCAATCCTGTCCACGGCGGTGCTGGCCGAGCCATCGCTGACGCCGCATACGGCTGAGTACAAAGTCAGGATCAGCATCCTGGGAGGCCAGCTCAATACTGAATTAAGGGCGACTGAGCACGGCTACATCGCGACACATGTCATCAAGGCCACTGGCCTGTCAAGAATGCTCGCCAGGGGCTCGATCAGCGAATCGTCAGAATTTACTACCGCGCCCGACGGCGTGCGTCCTACTCACTACGTCTCTGAAGATACCTTATCGCGCAAAAAGACCCGCACCGTCATCAGTTTCGATTGGGATACCGGTGAGGCGCGAGGAACTGTCAACGGCGAAGCCGTGTTGTCCATCATGGATGAACTCGCGCATGACCGTGTCTCGATTCAATACGAGCTCATGCACGATCTCCTCAACGGCGGCCTCAGCAAACAGTACATACTGTTCGATGTAGACAAGCTCAAGATAATCAACGTGCGCAGCATCGGACGCCGGCAAGTCACGGTACCTGCCGGTCAATTCGATGCCATCGGTATTGAGCACCAGGCGGCCAATTCGAAACGCATTACAACGTTTTGGTGTGTTGAAGAGCTAGGCTACTTACCGGTCATTATCGAACAGCACCGCAAGGGAAAATTGCGCGTTCGCGCCGTACTGAAAAAGTACTCTCCCATTCAGGGCTAATCAATGCGATCGAACACCTGTTCGACCGACAACTGGATCTCGTTTTTGTAGCGGATCAAAATCGAACGAAGCAAAAGCTGCCCGCCATTTTCCAGGCGGTAGGACTCGACTAGTTTTGCGCCATCGGTGGCCAGCGTTTCGATGGCGTAGGTGCTGCCCTCCCAGCCTGACACTCGATCTGCAACGACCGGCCCGACACTGATTTCGCGATGCTCACCAAAGCGATATTCCTCAACAATTGCACGATCAAAACTGATGAAGATGCCATCCGTCGTCTGTGTGATCTTCAGAGACCTGCCGGTTTCGAGAAAAACGTGCACGAGCGTTCCTTTAGAACCGGTCCGGTTCGATGTGCGATCCCTGCTGCTCGATCTCGTGCTGATGGGGACATTGCCACCCGCCGCCGCCAATTCCGCGTCATCAATGCGCCTGACTGTGTCCATGCCCTCGTCATGGAGTTGCCACAGACCCGAAAAATCGATACCTGCCGGCACCTGGGCCGATTTAGGCATCAGCGATTCTGTCGCCGCGCAACCGGCAACGGCCAGCAAGAGACTGCATGCCGCAATCAGCGGCTGTCGCATTCAGACACTCTCCAGGAATGCATCGCAGGCCTTGCGGGATTCATCCTGATGCGACGCGGCCGCGCACACATCGATGACCGATTGCCGAATACTGGATAGACCGGCCTGCTGGTCGTTTTCTTCGCCCCAGGTAATCAAATGGCCCTCGAGCCGGCTCAATTGCGCTTTCGGTCGCAAGTAGAACCCGCTGGAATTTTGCAATTCGCTGATCAGGGCAACAGTTGCGTCATGAATTCGCTGCGTATCCGTTGGCGCCATTTCCAGCAGACTGACCACGTAGTAATAACCCCATTGAAATCGCGTTGCCGGCCCTTTGGTCGCATCGTGTGCTTTTTTGAACCAGTCAATCGCGACGTCGAAGTTGCCAGCTCTTTGCTCGATATCGCCGAGTGACACCATGAAGTAGTACGGTTGCCTGGAGCGATCCAATTCCGCAGTCAGTAGCGTCCTGGCATCGTCATCCATGCCGACCTCGTCGAGAACATTGCCAAGCGCATTGATGATCGGCTGGCGTTCATAGACGCTCGGCGTCGTCTCATCGGCCCATGCAACCATGTCGCGAATTTCCTGTTGCAGGCCAGCAGAGATTTCAGCCTCTTCGTCATCCATGCGTTCGAAATCGATCTTGCCAACCAAAGTATAAATGCGCTCACGTTTATAAACTGATTCATCGGCAGCGATGCTTTCCAGCGCGGCCATGAATGCCTGTTCAAGATTCCTGCGATCATCGCTATCCGCTTCGCTTAGCTCACTGGTGTAGTCGGCGCCGGAAAACAATACGAAGAAGATATTGGCTTTGATCAGTTCAGCGTCCGCAAGCACGGCTGTGATCTGTTGCAGCGCCTCTGCTTTTTGCTCGTCGGTCAAGGGCATCGGATCCTCCTCGGCCGCCGCTGCATCCAGCGCTTCATCAAGCCACGCCAGGTACAGGATCGAACGCTCCGTAATTTGCTCGTCCGGACAGGCCTCGTACATGCGCCGAAATGCATCACCGGCATCGAGTTCGGTAAGGATCTTGGTGTCCTGTCCCCAGGAGTAATACGCGAGTAAGGTGCAATCCGTAGCAGAAATGCTTGCGTCATCGGCCATCAGAGCCGCGACGATTTCGCTTGCCGGCGATATGTTATTCAAGGTCAGGTCAAGAATGTTGGCGTATGCCTGCAAATCAATGCCGCCCGGAATCCGGGTCAGTTCAGTGCCGGAGGAATCAAACACGATCATCGTCGGATAACCACGAACACCGAATTGTTCGCCGTAGGCCTGGGCATTCTCGGTATCGCCGTCAAGATAGACCGCAATGAACAGCTTTGACCGCTCGATGAATTCGGGGCTCTTGAAGATCGTCGCACTGATGGCATGGCATGGCGGACACCATGCGGCCCCCCAATACAGGTAGGTGGGCTTGCCAGTTTCCAGAGCCGCAGCAAACGCCTCTTCAACAGAGCCATCGAACCAGTCGATACCCTTGGCAGGGTCAAGTTCTACGCTTGCCGCAGACTGCACAGAATCAGCCCCAGTGTCAGAGGAAGGTTGGTCCTGGCCGGCGCCACAGGCGGTCAGCAGGAGCGCAGCCAGCATTGCAGAAAATAAACGAACCATTGTATTTCGACCCCGATTTGGCGCATGCGCAACATACACAAATTAGGCGCCATTCGACAGCCAAAATCGGAATTAGTGCATTATTCAGACAGCCGCTGCAAGTTCTTTTGTGAGCGCGTTGTGACGCGTTACACGAACGTCATCCAGTTCGAGCCAGTCTTTAAGCGCGTGCAATTCAATGCCCAATTGTTCGACACAATGCGCGCGGTCGATACCCTCTTCCTCATGCGCCGCCATCACGAGCAGCTTCTTTGCCTTGCGATCGGCCTTGAGATCGACTCGGGCTACGATAGATTCGCCAACGCGAAACGGCAACACGTAGTATCCCCACTTGCGCTGCGCCGCCGGCACATAGATTTCAATACGGTAATGAAATCCGAACAGACGCTCTGCTCGCGGCCGATACCAGACGACAGGATCAAATGGCGATAACAATGACGCGCCTCGAATTTCGCGCGGTAGTTTTGCGGATGCGTAGAGATAGGCAGGCTCATTCCAGCCGTCCACTTCGACCCGCGAAATTGCGCCTTCATCAACGAGTCGCGCAAGCAGCGGCGGCGACTCCTTTGGCGACATGCGGAAGTAGTCTGTAAGGTCCCGCATCGTCGCGACGCCCATGGCACGGGCGGCGCATCGCAGCAATTCGAGTTGCGCCTCGTCCTTGGTCAGGAATCGCGACAGGCAGGCGTCCGGCAATACACGTTCGGGCAGATCATAGACACGCTGGAAGTTGGGCAGGCGATTCAATACAGCCAGCGAGCCTCGGTTGTAATGATAATCGAGGGCCCAACGTGGTATCGAACGATGCCAGTCGCCGGGTTTTCGTCGCGGCCCAGGCAGCGGCGGCAAATCGTTCGCGGTAACGGCACCGCCGTTCTGTACCTGTTCAAGCGCCGCTTTGAGGTAAGCGTCGCGATTGCGCAAGCGGCGCAACGGATTGTGCTTGTGCATCCGATAGGCATTTCGACGATGATCAAACAGACACCAACTGCTCGCTGGAACAATGGACGCTTCATGCGCCCATTGCTCGGTACATTCGCCGCTGCCGTATGCGTAACGTTCAAAACGACTTCTTTCGTAGGGCCCCAACCGCGACCACAGCACCAGAAAATGTGCGGGGATGAGGACGTTGACGTAGTCGAGTTGCAACACACCCAGTGTCTCGATCACGCGACGAAAATGCCGGGCATCGGGCGTTCCCTGCGGGCGCGCCCGATCAAAGCCCTGTGCCGCCAGGGCGATGCGCCTTGCTTGTGCTAGCGAGAGTCGGCTGCGTCGCATTCAGATAGGTGCGGTTTTACTCGCCGGTCACGATTGCGTCAGCCTCGATCTCGATAAGCACATCCGGCTCGATCAGTCGTGCAACCTCCACCATTGACGTTGCCGGTGCGATGTCGCCGAATGCTTCCTCGTGTGCACGCGCGATGTCGGGCCACTGCTCGATGTCGGTCACAAACATTCTGGTTCGAATAACGTGTTCGAGCCCGCAGCCTGCCTCCTCGAGAGCGGCCGCGATGACTTCAATGCAGCGCTGCGTCTGCAAATAAGGATCGCCCTCACCAACCAGCTCGCCATCCGGGCCAATGGGTGCCGAACCCGATACAGCAACAAAGGATCCCACGCGCACGGCTCTCGAGTACCCCACTATTGGCTCCCATGGCGCCCCGGAGCGAATATTAATGCGCCTGTCGTCTATCATCACGGTCAAATCCTCTCTTAATGTATTTTTTAAGTAACTATCTTTATCTACTGTTTTAAAACGATTATTCTATCATTTTTCTCGTGCCATAACCGCGACAGCCCTGCCAGGGACAGCGCGATGTAGCCCGCCAGAAGCCCCCACACGACTGCGCTGCCTGTGCCTGCCTGCCCGTCCAAAGCCATCACAACCACGCACCCAGGTACAATAATCAGCAATCGCAGCGCCTCCGATCTGATCGCGTGGTCTCTGCCCTCGTTAAACAATCCCAGCGTAAAAAGTTGAGTCCAGAGCACGACGCACGGTATCAGTACGCTGCGCGCGCCCTCACTGGCAAACAGGGCGGCGATTGCTAAAGCCGTAGTAACCGCCACCGCAAACTGTACCAGGACGTAGCGACGAACGGCCGGAGCAACCGCTGGATCGAATTTTCTGAAGCTCGTCAGCGATGCACGTTGTTTTGGGTAGCGCGACTCGACATCGGCAGGCCTCCAGCCCGTACGTCGAAACCAGATGCCGAATTTATCCCGCATTCGCTGCGCTTTGCGCGCATCGAACATCAGGTAGTCGTACACCTGCAGATTGGCCCAGAATGGATTCCAGTTGGCCAGTGGTTTGCGTACGCCAAATACGACAGGGTCATCGTCACGCTCATCCTCGAACGTGCCGAACATTCGGTCCCAGATAATCAACATGCCGCCGTAGTTTTTGTCGATGTAACGCTCATTCTGTGCATGGTGCACACGATGATTGGATGGCGTGATGAGGACGTAATCGAGAAACCCCATGCGTCTCACGACCTGTGTATGCACCCAGAATTGGTAGATCAGGTTGACCGCATTCACGGTGAGCAAAATCTCGAGTGGAAAACCGATAAGAAATAACGGCACATAAAATATCCAGCTGAACAGGAAGCCCGTGCTTGTTTGTCGCAACGCCGTCGACAGGTTGTAGTCCTCGCTTTGGTGATGCACGGCGTGCGCCGCCCAGAGAATCGATCTTTCATGGCTGAAGCGGTGGAACCAGTAATAGCAAAAGTCCCAGGCAACGGCGGCCACGATCCACATCGTAATGCCCCCGGGCGACGCATCAAACCAGTCGAGCTGCATATCTATCAATGCGTAGTTTTCCAGGACGAGTCCCCACACGAGCAACGGCATGAATCGCGTGAAGTAGCCAAGTGTCGTACTGAGAACGCCTGCGCTCAGACTATTGATCGCGTCATTGCTGCGATACAGGCCGCTGCCACGAACACGATCGATGCTGAATTCCAGCAGCAATGCGAGCAGAAAAAACGGTACGGCCAGCGCGAGGAGATCCATAAGCCATAGTAACGCCATCCACTCGATGTGCGTTAAGCTCCGGCGCTAATGCACGATCAGGGCAAGCAATGATTAATCCGGCCGAGCTCGAGTTGTTACGCGATGCACTCGCGAAGCTCGCGCAAGGCTTCGAAGGATTGCCCCCGTACACGCCCGATTTCGACACAGAGGCGACCGCGCGTGTGTTGCAGCTCGTTGCCGAGCGCATGCAGGATAATTTCCCCTATTACCATCCACGCTACGCCGGCCAAATGCTCAAGCCGCCACATGCCGTTGCGCGTATTGCCTACGCCATGTCGCTGTGGGTCAATCCAAATAACCATGCGCTGGACGGCGGACGGGCCAGTTCAGCGCTTGAAAAGGAATGCGTGGCGGAAATTGGCCGCATGTACGGCTGGGACACGCTGCTGGGCCATCTGACCGGCGGCGGCACAATGGCCAATCTCGAGGCGCTTTGGGTCGCCGGCAAACTGCATCCGGGCAAACAGATCATCGCGTCGGCGCAAGCGCACTACACACACACCCGCATCAGCGACGTACTCGGCCTGCCCTTCGCGCCGGTTGCGGTCGACGAGCAAGGACGCATGAACCCCAAGGCAATCGAGCAACTGCTGCAGACCGGCGAGGTCGGCACGATTGTAGCGACGTTGGGCAATACAGGCTTCGGGGCTGTTGATCCGCTCGCCGAAATTCTCGAACTCGCGAAACATTATGGTGCCCGCGTGCATGCCGATGCCGCATACGGGGGCTACTTCGGGCTCGCAAGCGAACTCCGCGATGACACCAAAGCTGCTTTTGACTGCCTGTCGCAGGTCGATTCGATTGTCGTCGACCCGCACAAGCATGGCTTGCAGCCCTATGGCTGCGGTTGCGTGTTGTTTCGCGATCCGGATGTCGGACGATTCTACAAGCATGACTCGCCGTTCACGTACTTCAGTTCGGCCGAATTACACCTTGGAGAAATCAGCCTGGAGTGTTCACGACCGGGCGCGTCCGCCGTCGCATTGTGGGCGACGCAGCAGCTTTTCCCGTTGGTCAGCGGCGGACAGTTTGCGCAATGGCTGGACCAGAGCCTGCTTGCCGCACAAGACCTGTGGCGGCACCTGTGCGACAGCGAATGGTATCAGCCGCTGATGCAGCCCGAACTCGATATCGTTGTCTACGCGGTTGCTGCACCGGACGCTATCGACGCCAGTCAGTGTGCACGCCGCGTTTTTGCCTGCGCTGCCGAAAAGGACCTACATCTTGCGATGATTGAGCTACCGGTCGAAACCGTACGCGTGTGGATGCCGGAGATGACAGCCAATGCCGAAACCGTTACGTGTCTGCGGTCTGTCTTGATGAAGCCCGAGCACCGGGACTGGGTCGCCGATATCGTGCGCATACTCGAGGAATGCGCGACTGACTTGTAAGAGCCCGCTCCCGTTAAGCGGGATCGAGACATGCGGGTGATTGCTCGACTACATGCACTAATACGCAAAGCCATTACTTTTGTTCGCTTGACGAACGACAGGACCCGTTCGGAATGTCCGCTGTCACCAAGAGCGGACATCGACAGCGTAACCGTACGGATCGACCTACTTGAATTCACCAGTGTCAGGAATGCGAGTCAGCGTACCAGTCAGTTCCTGTGCCACAACGGTGCTACAAAGAAAACATGAAGCTAACAATCCAATGGACAGGCGTCGCTTCAGGCTTTCCTAGTTGAAGTCTATTCTGGAATGCTGTTGAGCTGATACATTGCCACAAGAATCGGTGACGGCCGAATACCAATGCGGCCAATCCATTTATTGTAAATCTCAATGTGTTGTCCGCTACGATATAGCTGCGCTAAAGCGCTGTTGGCAATCAGACGAAAATCGGCATCGTTTCGTCGTACTACAAGTCCATAAGGTTCGTAGGAAAAAGTCTCATTCATAAGCGAGTATCGGTTTGGATTGATCGCCTCAATAATCTGGCCAATCAATACGATTTGATCCGAAGCAAATGCCTCGATATCCCCCCGGCCCAGTTGCTTCATGCCTTCTTTCCGATCACGGACGATGACAATCTCTGCATCGATCAGATTTTGCTGCAAGTGATTTCGGAGCTGCTCGATCGTGGTTGTGCCTTCTAAAACCCCAACCTTTTTGCCGGCCAGATCGGACATATCTTGGATCCCATTCTTGGCAAGTGACAGCACACTCCCGCCGGTTACAAATGTCGGCAGTGTGAAATCGACTTGTTCCTGGCGTGACAGAGTGACCGTAGTTGAACCGCATTCGATGTCAATCTTGCCAGTGACGACCGCCGATATGCGTTCGTCTGACGTAACACGTATAAATTTTGTTTCGATAGTCCTCTTGTCGAGATGGGCTTTAACACGAGCCGCAATGCGTCGGCACAGATCTACCGAATATCCGGATGGTTGTCCTTCTGCGTTTTCATAGGACAATGGGCTCGCGTCAGTACGATAGCCGATCAAGAATTCGCCGGTTCTTGAAATTTTCTCCAGCGTCCCTTCGAAGTCTTGGGCTACCAGGTCGGAGTTGGGCGTAATCAAATTCGCAGTAAGCAGGAGCATAGCGGCGTAGGAGCTAAGCTTCATTGTTATTCTCCTTGTTGCGGAAATTAGAGGTTATCAACAATCAGACATAAGCACTAGAACTGATAGATCTGCGGTATCAACGATAGCCTTCGGCCTGCCAG
>JACZSM010000092.1 GCA_022574185.1 Pseudomonadota bacterium | reverse complement strand
TGGCAACGCCGCCAAAATCACTTTCATAGAATTTTTCATCACCGCAAGTCCCTATGTGATAGTGGCAACGTTTGTGACAATACTAATGGGCGCAAGGTTATTCTCGATTAAGGCATTAACTGATAAAAACGATATCTTGGCATCTGCCGAACTGATTGAAACGTTCGACGAAAATGACGGCATCGAGAGCCAGGGGTTCTTTTGGTTTGGCGCCGGCATGCTGGTGCTGTTTATTCTGACAATAGCCACGACCTCCATACTGCCGGTAGCACGTGAACTCGGTATGGGCTTCGTTGCACTTTCCTTTGCCGTCATTATGTTACTGCGTTACAAGTCATCCGTAGATCAGTTTTATCGATCTGTTGATTGGGATCTTCTCACGTTCTTTGTCACATTATTCGTTGTGATCAATGTGATGGAGCACGCCAAGGTATTGGAGTTAATCGGCAAAGGAATTTCTCTGGTGATAGGCAGCGAAGAATCTCTATTTGGCACAGGCGCTCTATTAGTAATGTCGGCAGCCTTCAGCTCTGTTACCGACAACATTCCTTTGGCTGCAATGCTCGCTAAAATTCTCGGCGCCGGGGGTACGGCCTCTGATTCCGCATTATGGTGGTCCGTCGTATTTGGCGCTAACCTAGGCGGTAATCTCACACCCATCGGCAGTGCATCGACATTGGTGGCAGTTACTATCATGCACAAAAATGACATCAAAATGAGTTTCGCAGGATTCGTGAAGGTCGCTATTCCCTTCGCTTTCATACAAATACTATTAGCGCTGGGTTACGTACTTGTTTTCTTGTATTAGTCTGTCCTGCTGAACAAGTCGGACTGAAGTGATTTTCTTGAAGTCAGATACAGATAAGCTGCTGGATAATAACAAACAGATAAACCACCTTAAATCGCGACTACCAGATCAAGCCGAATCAGGCGGCTCTGACTAACCTCCCCGGGCGCGCTTCCGTAATTTCACCATCGGCAATAACAATCTCGCCGGCAACCAGCGTCGCAATGTATCCCTGTGCGCCCTGCAATAATCGCCTGCCACCGCCTGGCAGATCCCGGACAATCTTCGGCGGCGGCAATTTGAGATTGTCGAGTTCAATGATATTGATATCGGCTTTTTGCCCGACTGCAATGCGACCGCGGTCGGCAAATCCCATGTAGTCAGCATTTCTGGCCGACAGCATTTGCACGACCTTGGGCAATTCCAGTCTTGGGCCCTGACGGTCTCTGCACCAGTGCGTCAACATCGTGGTCTGGAAACTTGCATCACAAATCGTGGCCACGTGAGCGCCGGAATCGCTGAGTGACACCAGTGCGCGCGGATGATTCAACATTTCATAAACGACATCCAGCGTTCCGTCCGCGTAATTGAATACCGGAAAATAAATCAGCTGACTGCCATCTCCGGAAATCAGGTAGTCGTAAATCGCTTCCAGTGGCCGACACTGTTTTCGTTGCGCAGCCGCGAGAAACGATTTCTCCGGTGGCGGTTCATAGTCGACTTCTTCCTCCATCGGAAACATTCGCCCGGCCAGGACATCAATTTGCGCCAGCATCTGATCCACGAACGGTGGCACTGGGCTGCCATCACCCGCTAATGGCTCGGACTTTTCACGGAGAATACGTTTGCGCACATCCGGGTCGCGCATGCGGGCGGCACGCTCCGCCAGTGGCAAAGCGGAAATTGCTTTGTAAGAGGGCACGCCGGTAAAGGGATGAAAGCTGGTATCGAGTCCGGTAATGACACCGATGCCACGCGCTGCCGTTTGCAATTTGATGTCAAGACCACGCTCGGCTGCTTGTGATACACGTTTTTCGATGGCGCGCCATTGGTGTTCTCCTGGCACGCGCTGCAACCAGGTCATCGATAATGGTCGTCCGCCTCCGGCCTCTGCCATGGCATCGATCAAATCGAATTCTTTGTCGAAATCATTGTCGGATCGAAACAAGTTGAAGTCCGATACCAGCTGAATGCAGCCGTGATCCGAATCCGCAAAAACAGACGATATTCCAACCAACTCGTCTCGGGTAGCTTCTGACGAAGGTGTCCACTGCCCTTTGGCCGTCAAGTGGATATCGGTCCTGCCGGTGCTGAATCCTGCAGCACCTGCCGCCAGTGAATCACGAACAATCGACATCATTGCCGCAATATCGTCGGCACTGGCCGGCTCGAGATTTTCGGCGCGATCGCCCATGACATAGAGCCGCAGCGCATCATGTGGGACCTGCACCGCGAAATCGATGCTGTGTGGAATAGCGTCGATTGCATTCATATATTCCGGAAACGTCTCCCAACTGAAATCGATGCCTTCTGCAAGCACGCTTCCCGGGATGTCTTCAACTCCTTCCATCAAGCTGATCAGTCGCTGTTCGTCATTCTTTTTCAATGGCGCAAATCCAACACCACAATTGCCCATGACACAGGTAGTGACACCGTGCAGAATGCTGGGCGCCAGTGTTTCGTCCCACGATACCTGGCCATCGAAATGCGTGTGAATATCGACAAATCCGGGCGTTGCGGTGGCGCCATCTGCGTCAATTATTGTCTTCGCGCGGCCAACGTTGTTGCCAATTTCTGTAATGACGCCGTTCGTGATGCCAATGTCAGCCGTGAAGGGCTCGCCACCATTACCGTCGACTACAGTCGCCCCGTTTATTCTTGTGTCAAACACGCTTCATTCCTGATAGTTCTGCTACGCCAATAATGTGCCAGGGAAAAACCGCTGACGATATGCCAGGTGCCCCACAGCCCGGCGACAATCACCATGCCGACATCGGCATCAAACTGCGAACCAATAATAGCAAGCGCCAGGCCGGAATTTTGCATGCCGGTTTCAAACGTCAGTGCCTTTCGATCTGCGTGAGAAAGTCGTGCCAGGGCTCCACTTGCATAACCGATCGCCAGTCCGGTGGCGTTATGCAGCACGACGATGACGAATAATCCGCCGATGCCCATCAGGAACATGTGGCGGTCCCGAACCAGCGCGACAATAACAAATGCGAACAACGCGGCAACGGCGAACTGTCCCATCGGGCGGCGCACTTTGTCTGAAAAAGCAGGAAAATAATGCCGGGTAAGCAAACCCAGCGTCAAAGGCAGTGCCAGGATGATCGCGAGATTGATCCATATCATGCCCGGATCAACAGCAATCTCTTTGAGCCAGGCCGCTGTATTGGGGTTGTTTGCCACCATCCAGGCAAAGTTGGTCGGCGTCATTATCAGTGCGATGACATTTGCAACAGCCGTTATGCTTACCGACAGTGCAGTATTGCCACGACTGTAGTGCGTGACGAAATTTGAAAGGCTGCCACATGGACAGGCAGCAACCAGTAACATCCCTGCCTCGATATTGGCGGGCAGATCCAATATCAGCGTGGCAATAAAAGTGGCGATGGGCAGCAACAAAAATTGCGCGATCAGGCCAGCAATGACCGGTAAAGGGTGTTTTGCCACGCGAACGAAGTCGGCAGGCTTCAAGTCCAGCGCAACCGAAAAGATCATCGCGAATAAAACCGCGTTAAGGAGGATCTGTGAGCTATTCATCTCGTACGGTACTGAGAGATCTGCACCTCGGCACCATAGTCGGCATAGTCGCCGTCAGTACGTTCGCCACGGAATTCCGCCCACTCGATCGTGCGGTATGCTGCGGGACGGGACTCGCTGACGACGGTCGGCAGCGGACTCACCCTGGCGTTGGCGGCTGGGTTGAAAAAAAATGGAATGCTGTAGCGGTCGCAATTTTTCATGGCTAGCACGCGGTGGTTGGGCGCCCGATAGGCGTCGTTGGACCACACTTGCATCATATCGCCGGTATTGATGACGAGCGCGCCCTCGACCGGCAGAACATCGTGCCAGCGATCGTTCCTGTGAACCTGAAGACCGCCTACCTCGTCCTGAAGTAAGACGGTCAAGGCCCCGGCATCGGTGTGATGGTGTATGCCGAAGCCCGCGTCAGGAAGGTCTTGCGTCGCCGTCCCAGCCGCTGGATCGCTTACCGGGAAATAGTTCAGCCGAATAAAGCCTGTGTGCTCAGGCGCGAAATTTTCCTTGAGATAATCGGCCGGCAGATCGAGGCCTAAACAAAACGCTTGCAGCAATCGATGCGAAAGACTTGTACAGGCTTCGAGATAGTCGAGCATCGTGGCGCGAAAACCTTCGATGAAACCGGGCCAGCGGTTTTCGGCATCGTAAATCGGATCCGCGCCCTCGGTCGTGAAGTCGAATACCTCTTTTTTGTCGCGTTTGTTCTTGGTGAGTTCGATGTTGTAATAGCCCCAGGGATTCTCCCTCGACCTCAGAATCGACTGCTTATCGTCGATTGACTGGCCAAAGAAAAGCCGAGCGTCACGCCAGACATTGTCGATCATTTCCTGATCAATGCCGTGATTGACAACCTGAAAGAATCCCCAGTCACTGCAGGCACGAGCAATTGCCTCGATCGCACCCGAGGCTCGATCAACGTCGAGGTCGCCGATGTCGATAGTGGGAACCAGCGAGCCGAGATTCCCCGCGTCGGCGACAGGGTGCTTGTCCAGGTCCTGCGTATCTGATTTTTCCAATTCCCACCCAACAATTACGCTGACAAGTGACTAATTTACTTCTGCTCGCGTCTGGCGAAATGCGACTGGACGATAAATGACAACCCCATTCCAACCGCCAGAATCGCAACAGCTATCTTGCCACGATGCGCGGTTTCGGTCGCCCAGATTTCGCCATATTCAAGCCAGTAAAGTACATACATGGAAATCAGCCAAGGCGTGAAGGCGATGACGACTTCGAGCGCGTGACGCGTTCGTGTTTTCAAGGAGATTGACATGGCAAAATATTACCATGAAGTTCAGCCATTGATCAGAGCGTATTCTTGACCTATCGGGGGGGTCGCCCGTGTACGCACGGAATGAGACAATAGCCCGGACCGCCACGTTTTCCTATGTAAGCGATATAAGTGTATGAGTTTTGACCTGAAGGTAGTACTGAAAAACAAAGCCATCAACGAGTGGAGATTGTTCTGGCTCATCTCTGTCCCGATGTCCATTATCATGGTCATCGCCATGTCGGGGGCCGACATGTCCAACGGGCCCGGCGTGTCGAAGATGATTCAGTTTTCCGTGCGCTTTGCGGTGCCGTTCATATTCCTCGTGGTCGCCATATCGTCAGTTCAAATACTGTTTCCAGGGCCAATTCCGGCGTGGTTGCTGCGCAACCGAAAATACATCGGCATGTGTTTTGCTGTTGCGATGGCGTGGCAAGGCATGTTTATTTTTATCATGTCGAACTTTTTTCGCGACTACTACTTTGAAGACGTCTATTTGCTCCGCGACGAACTCGAAGGCAGCATCGGCTACATCTTCCTTCCCGCCATGGTGGTGACATCCTTCCGTTTTGGCCGCAAACACTTGACGCTGAAGCAGTGGAAGTTGCTGCACACGAGCGCGATCTATTTCCTGTGGGCCTATCCCTTTAGCGTCTATTGGTGGAATTTTTCACACTACTATGGGAATCCGCAACCGATTGACTATGTTTATTACTGGGGCGGTTTCCTCGCATTCGCGCTGAGAATTGCGGCCTGGGGCAAGCAACGTCAGAAAGCGGCGAAGAAGTTGCTGCCTGCGATCAGCACGCCGCTGGCGTTCAAGGGTTTGGGCGGCGCCATCATCGCCTTCGGTCTGATTGTCGCCGCGACGGGTCTGCAATGGCAAAAGCCTGTTAGTGCTTTTCTAACCGCGCCGAAGTGGTCTGCGGATCTTGAGCTGTGGCTGCCGTTCTGGCCTTTCGAACCTTACTTATCACTCTTCATCATTGGGCTGGGCACTATGCTGGTAACAAGGGCAAGGGCTGAGGTGAACGACAAGGGTCAGGGCCGCTAGCGACCCGTTGGTCTTCCCCCACCATAACGGACCATTTTAAACAGGCGAGATAATGCGCCCGGAAATGGATGATGAGAACCATGTGTCCGGTAAGCTATCTGTCAGGTAGCAAAGTCACGGGCCATGTGGTCCGTATCGATAAATAATTCGAATTCGACTGCGGCGTAGACCGGCGCAATTAAGCTAGCTTGACTGCCAATCCTATCTCTCGATCGTAACCCGGGGATCTAGCACAACTCCGCTCTGTGTATTAACTGTGTATTTATATGTCCCGTCGGTAACATCGTCATTTACATACAATTCGAATTCCCCTGCTTTGCTCGCGTTCGACCCGCTTAGCCAAGTGTTCTTGCCTAATTTTGGAGTTGTGGATATCGATCCTTTTTTTGGACTTCCAGCGACTTTAATTTTAATGGTGTCGCCCCTCTTCGCACAGAAATTGGCCGGTACCGCACTGACCGCTGCGCGCGATGGCGTAATCGTGATCTGAGCCGCCGAGACGCAAGCCGCTGCCGGCACGTATGGCTGCGACCCACAGGCCGCAACGAGAGGAACTAGCATCAGCGGTAAATAAGAAATGATTTTCATTGTTTTTCTCCTTATTCTTGGACGTAAATTTGGATCAATCGACTATCGTATCCAGTGTCTGAAAATCGTCGCGCGAACGAAGCTCCGCAAGATAGGGCTCGGCAGCCAGCATCTTGGACGGATAGCCCATCGCTACGGCGGACTCCAGGGAATGAATCGCAGCGTCGTATTGGCCGAGTCGCGTCTTGATCAGCGCATCGTAGTAAAAGCCGTAGGGATCACCCGGCGCAATCTCAAGGCCGCGTTCCACCAGTAATTGTGCGTCGTCGCTGTCTCCCAGCATCTGTCGCGCCCACGCCAGTGAGAACATCGCCTCACTGTCTGTCGCGTCGATATCGAGTTGGCGCAGGGCAAGCTCGGCGCCCCGTGAAAATGCATCCGTCGCTTCGTCTCGTCGTCCGGAAAAGTTGAGAG
>JACZSM010000038.1 GCA_022574185.1 Pseudomonadota bacterium | reverse complement strand
CATCCGGATATGCGGTGGATGAGCGACACCAGTCTTTGCAACTTGAGCGAAATCCGTGCGGAACTGCATCAACTTTCATACGCCGTGTCACTGAACTCAGCGCCATATCCGACAGCTGACCGCCTCGGATTGACGAAAACACGTACGGTGAGCCCTCGAGCTGTGGCAATTTCTTGAGTAATTCGATAACCGGTCCGGACAGCGGCACTCGGTGTGGTTTGCCGGCCTTCATTCGTTCGCCTGGGATTGTCCAAACCTTCCCATCGAGATCGATCTCCTCCCAAGTGGCACCACGCACCTCACCGGATCGTGTCGCCGTCAGAATTGCGAACTCGAGTGCCCGCGCGCTGATGCCATCACGCGTCCTCAAGTCGGCCATGAATGCGCCAACTTCTTGCCATGGCAGCGCGGCGAAGTGTTTCACCTTACGCACCTTCGAGGGCTTCGGCAGCGCGTGTTCGAGATTGCCTTTCCACCGTGCCGGATTGTCGCCTGTCCGATACCCACTCACCTGCGCCCAAGCGAGTACCGACTCGATGCGCTGGCGAACTCTTGTCGCGGTCTCGGTTCGAGTTATCCAAATAGGTTTGAGTACACCGACAATGTGGGCCAGTTCGATTTCGGCTACGGACAACTTGCCGATCTTTGGATCGGCGTAGCGAGTAATTGAACTGATCCAGTCCGAGGCGTGCTTCGCGTTTCGGAACTCAGGTGATTTCGTCGCGTGGCACAGAACCGCAGCTTCCGAGAAAGTTAGCTGCCGGGCCTGTTCGGCGATCAGCGCCGACCTGGCGGCCTTTCGCGCCTCGATCGGGTCGATGCCTTACTGAATCTGCTCACGGGCCTCGCGAGCCTTGTCTCGCGCTCCGGCGAGCGTGATGTCAGGAAAACCGCCGAGTCCGATGTCGCGACGTCGGCTGCCAATCTGAGCTCGAAGAATCCAACTACGAGCGCCACTATCCTTAACTTGCAAATGAAGGCCGGCAACGCCGCCGACGGCATGAAGCCCCGGTTTCGTCAGCCGCCTTACCTGCACCGCACTTAGCTCTTTCGCCTTTTTGGGCATATCCTCTATCGAACTCCGCAGCCAATTTTGGCTTAGCTCCTGCAACCCAGTGCCACGACTCCATCTGGCCCAACATCGATTTGTTCCGAGTCGGAATCGAACTCACTAAATTCTGTGAACCTCACGACAGACCCAACATAACAGATGCGATTACATGCGACAAGTTGCATCAGCATGCGTCGAGGTTAGTCTTATAACTTACTGGTTATTAGTGATAAGTACGACGAAATACGACGGGATGCCATTGCGGAAGAATGGACACCACCTCCACCAACGCAACAATGCCGCCCATTGGGGCGGCATTTTTTTAGAGGGCAGTGGCTGGTGACATTGCAGGCGTCCCGGCGGTCCTGTCGCCAAACTTAAGTTCAGTGCTTTTGCGGCCGATATTGCGGTGAACGACCAATGTTGTCCGCGGAAAGTAACGTATGCACACTGAAATTTGCACACGGGTCCTGCTCGTCGAGGACAATTCCAGCGACGCCTTTTTCGTCGAGGAACTGCTGTCACAAATACCGGACGAGCATTTCGACGTTTGCCATGTCGAGTGTATCAGCGAGGCCCAGGCTACGTTTGAACACGGCACCATGCCGGATGTCGTGCTCCTTGATTTATCACTGCCTGATTCTAACGGCATGGATTCGATTAAGGCGATTCATAATGCGGCCCCGCACACACCCATCGTCGTGCTCTCCGGCAACGAGGATCCCTCGGCACTGCGCACAGCGGTGCAGGTCGGAGCGCAGGATTTTCTTCTCAAAGGTGAGAACGATGCGCGCTTTCTCTGCAAGACCATTCATTATGCGATTGAGCGCCAGCGTACGGAGCGTGAATTATTAAAATTGGCGCACTATGATTCCCTGACAGGTCTTGCCAACCGGGCGTTGTTCAACGATGACCTGAGGCGCGCACTGGCACGCACCAAACGGCAGAACGAAGTTCTTGGATTGTTATTCATTGATCTGGATCACTTTAAGGCCATCAATGACACTCTGGGTCACGAGGTAGGCGATGAACTGTTGTGCAAGGTTGCAGAGCGTATCAAACATGTTATTCGCGAGGGTGATGTAGCGGCCAGACTCGGTGGCGATGAATTCACGGTCATCATCGAAGGCATCGAGGCGATTTCCAGCGCCGAGGTAGTAGCCAGGAAAATACTCCAGGCGATCGCCACGCCGTTCACGCTCAGCGGTCAAGAAGTCCGTATCACGCCCAGTATTGGAATCGCCACCTTTCCGGCAGCGGGCAACGATGCGACAACCTTGATGAGAAACGCCGACAGGGCAATGTACCGTGTCAAGGAGCAGGGCCGGAACAATTACCAGGTCTACAGCGATGCGCTCAATGCTTCGGGGCTGGCCAGACTGAATCTGGAGCAAAACCTGCGCCGCGCGATCGATCGTGAGGAATTCCTGCTGCATTATCAGCCAATCTTCGATGTTGCGACTGGCGAGGTCCGTGCCGTCGAGGCACTGCTGCGGTGGAACAGCCCCGATCACGACAAATTAGTTGCGCCACTCGAATTCATCTCGATCCTGGAGCAAACCGGCCTGATTGTCGCGGTCGGGGAATGGGTACTGCGAACTGCGTGTACCCAATGCAAGGCCTGGCACGATGCCGGTGCGCGTGGCCTGCGTGTCGCCGTCAACGTCTCACCCCGACAACTCCACGGGCCAAATCCCGTTCACTGGATCAAGCGCGCCCTCAAGAGCAGCGGCCTGAACGCGAAATACCTGGATGTAGAGATTACCGAGGGCACGATGTTGGAACACCCTGAGATCTCTGCTGTTGTACTGCAAAAAATTCGCGCTATGGGCGTTGGAATTTCCATTGACGATTTCGGCACCGGCTATTCCTCACTCAGTTACTTGATGAACTTCAAAGTAAATTCGATCAAGATCGATCGCAGCTTTATTAACGAAGTGACCACAAGTGGGGCCTCCTCGGTTATCGTGACTGCCATCATTCAGATGGCACACGGTCTCGGCTTGCGCGTTATTGCCGAAGGCGTGGAGACAGAGTCACAACTGGAATTCCTGCGAACCCAGGGCTGCGATGAATTTCAAGGCTTCCTGATCAGCAATCCGATCGAGCCGGAGGCACTGCTCGATCTGATTACCGCAATGTGATTATCCACACATAAATTGCGAATTCCGGTGACCCTGCAATTGGCCTCTCGCGCTGAAACGACAATGATTTCTATTTTAAAAACAATGCTTTGCCATCAAACGGGCACACTGACGAAACCATAGCCTGTCCCGCACATTAAAGCCCTGTCAAGAAAACGCCGATAACCACTATCGGGCATTAATTACTTTTCGCAAGTTCTATTCACTTGTGCCAAAAAAGCAAAACGGATCATGGGCGCAATGCGTAAGACAGTCTTGATGATTGAGGACAATCCTGCCGACGCGGAAATAATTCGCGAAGAACTTTCCATGGCACAGAGCGTCAACTTTGCAGTCGAAACAGTGACCACCCTCGCCGACGGGCTCTCCTATATTGAGGAGCACGACGTGTCTGGAGTGTTGCTCGACCTGTCTCTGCCCGATAGTGAAGGAATAGAGACGTTCAAGAAAACAAGAGCGCAGGCACCCGAGTTGGCGATCGTTGTACTGACGGGCAACGATGACGAACAACTCGGTTTGCAAGCCGTTCGTGAAGGTGCCCAGGACTACATCGTCAAAGGAAGTCTTAACGGCGCGGGTCTCGCGCGAGCCGTCGAATATGCAATTGAAAGAAAACAAATGGAAGCACGACACCGCCGCGTCAGAAAAATGGAGGCCGTTATCAACATGTCGATGGGCATAGTAAATGACTTTAATAATGTCCTTGCAACGATCCTTATGAAATTGCAGGTACTGGAATGGCCACGTTGCGATGATGAAATTCTCCTGGAAGAAATCGGTGATGTCCGCCGGGCCGTCTTCCAAGGCGCAAATCTGACGAATCGCCTGGCTGCTTTTTCCAAATCAGATTCTCTGCTACAGGAAGTCATTGATATTAACGAGCAAATCACCGACTCAGCGGGGTTGGTTAGCGCTATTGCCGGGCCAGGAATCGAAGTCGTAACAAAACTTTGCAACGATATCTGGCACGTGCACATCGACCCATTGGACCTGGAAACCTCGCTGGTTGATCTGGTGGCAAATGCAAAGGAATCGATGCCGGATAGTGGCCGCATTACTATTACGACCCGCAATGTGGTTGTTGCAGACGGCGAATATGCTGAAAACAACGCCGGTCCCGGGTCCTATGTTGTGCTATCGATATCGGACGTCGGCGTTGGCATGTCGGAGATTCAACGCCAACACGCTATTGAGCCCTATTTTACAACCAAGACAGATACGAAAGGTCTTGGTTTAGGGCTGAGCATGGTCTTCGGCTTCATCCGTCAGTCCAAGGGGTTCATGCACATCGACAGCGACGATGGTATCGGTACCTGCGTGCAGCTATTCTTCCCGCAGTACGCGGA
Organism: Pseudomonadota bacterium; assembly: GCA_022574185.1. Taxonomy (GTDB): domain Bacteria; phylum Pseudomonadota; class Gammaproteobacteria; order Steroidobacterales; family Woeseiaceae; genus UBA1847. The sequence continues at coordinate 24,761 of JACZSM010000038.1, read as the reverse complement.
CAAGGCGAGTTGAACTGCAACGCCACTCCCTGGTCTCCCCCACTTAGTTTCAGTCGCCTGCGAAACGCTCCCTGACGACAGGCTCGAGGCCTGTTAACCCGGCTGACCTGCCGTAGCTGAGAGCCTCCTCGTCATCCGCACCGCTCAGACTGTGGCGCAAAGCGAGTATCGCGCCAACCCGATTGCCGCTGCCACAATGCAACAGGACAGGTCCATCGTAGCCGGCGAGCATTGCGTCGAGCTTTCTTGCGTTCTCGAAATTGATGGCATCATGCCCGCTGATGGGCAACTCCACGTAGTCGAGCCCAAGTCGCTCGACGACATTTTTCTCATCAATCCCGCGGTCCTCGTGCGGTCCCCGCATATCGATTACAGCAACATATCCAGCTGCTGCGAAAACCTCGAGTGCTGCTATATCCGGCTGTCCTGAAGAGGTGATGCCATCGACGGGCCTCACGTCGCCTGCCGAGACCACACTGTCTATATGCACATGAATTTTAGGCGCCTCTGCGGCATTGGCCGGCAACGTAAACACGATACTCATCAGGTAGCAAAGTAGCAGATTTTTTATCATCACTTCGCGGCGTTCAATCCTGAAATCTGACACTGCTGTCCATGACGATTCCCTTTTCGGTGAATCGTATGGCGGCTGACATGCGGTCGTAGATATCAGCTACGGCGAGCATAACATCCTGCATCGCAGCCTGGATTTCCGGCGGCATTGGACTATCGTCGTCCTGGTCCGCTGCGGCCATCGCTGCGCCGATGAATGCGTAATAGCGACCTGCATCCATGCTGAAACTAAGGAACGTGCCGTTCTCTTCTGCGTCAGCGGCGAGCATGTCGGCAAGCTGTGCTTCGACACCTTCGCCAATGGACATTGCGAGCGCATCGTTTGTCAACGCGAGAAACACGTTGTCCATCATCGCGTCCATGCTCGCCAATTCGAACCGCACCGGTTCGCCATTGGGTTCAATATTGAGGCCCATCAGCTCAGGGCTCATCATGGCGCCCAGCGATACCAGCGCCGTCGCATTGTTCATGGCAAGCAGGAAACGCGCATCGATTGATGTCGGCGGTGTCCGATTGACCATATCCAGCCCTTCTATATTATTGACGACTCCCACAAAGCCTTTGAAATCATAAGCCATCGGTGGCAGCGGTTGGTTAAGAGCCATACGACCTGATGCGACGCTTTGCTGCAGATTTGCAAACATTTCACACTCGAACGGGTCAGCCTCTAATGCATCGAGGCGCGTCTCGACAAAGGTGCGCAACGCTTTGACGTTGATACTCATGCCGAATGACATCAGGCCGCCCTGGTCTCCGCCAAGGCCGGGGACGGCGCTAGTTAGTGTTGCCAGACCACTGGCGATGTCATCGCGCATTTCAATGACCAGCTGTGAGGTCAATCTCTCTGCCGTAATATCTGTATAGCCCATCACCATGCGTGGTGCGATGCCGGCTAAAGATCGGATTTCTGATCGGCAGACATCCGACAACTCCGAGCTATCGTGCTCCATCAACGCGATCAGATCGGCATCGAGGCCAGTCGCATCACTGATGAAGGTGTCGACAATGCGGGCGAAGTCGACATAGCCGACAAAGTAGCTGATATAACCATATTCGTCTGCAATACTTTTCAACGCACCAGAATCCACGATACTTGAATCCGGGAGCGTCAGGCCGAGCAACGTGCTGAGTTGCCTGTCGTCGTAACTCAACGGAGCCACTGTGATTACGACCTGGTCGCCCAGCACAGCGACGATGACTTTCACGTCAGCAATCTCAAAGTAACGAAATGAACTGTTGCCGATCGTGGCCACCGGCATTTTTTCTCCAGCCTTCGTTTCAATGCGCGCCAAGGCTGCATCAAACAGCGCACCATCAGAAACGTGCATGCGCAATACCGGCAATAACCCATGGCCGTAAAAGACTGCTGTTGACTCCCGTCCGATTCCCGCGCCTCGCAAGCCCTCAATCGACATCAACGATGACAATTCGGCAACAACGGCAGATGCCGTCTCAAAATCCCCGGCATCGCCCTGCCCCTCGGCAACCTTTGAGCTTGCCATTGCCATTGCTTCGCGCAGCAGCCCCTCGTAGGACTTCAATATGCGGTCGAATTTAGGCTCCAGTTTGTCGAGAATGTCATCCGGCAACGGTTCGACACTTGCAAAAACGTACGGTGAGTCGGCCGGCACGTATTGCAGGATTGAATCGTCGGATATGCGCATAGACGATCCGCCTGCCGAATCATCAGCCTTATCGCATGCAACCAATGTCAGTGCACCGACAAGAAAAGGGATAATCAATCGCTTGCTATCAAACTTGAACATGAGACTTGCATCCTTCGATGTAGCACCAAACCAACGAATTCACGAAACACGGAACATCGTGATATCCGAAATTCAGGCGAGTAAATACAGTATGTCGACGGTCTGATTGTTTGCGTCGGTCAGTGCCGATTGCCGTCGTGATTAGAGTATACGCAATGCGTGTCGCCAATGGCGAGATGCGAATGCGGATAGTTAGACATTCCTGCGCATCGAAGTTCCGTATTGTGACGCGATCCCGCTTTGCGTGAGCGCGATAACCGACCTAAACTGAATTCATGGAATTTAAAATTTCCGGTGTACTGCCATCTGACCTGGTCGATATTCTAAGGCTGAACGAATCGGAAGTTCCCAGGCTGGGTCCCGCTGACCTGGGCCTGATGCAGTGGTTTGCCGACAATGCCGCCTATTTCGGAGTGGCCAGGCACGAGCAACGGCTGGCCGCATTTCTGGTCGGATTGCGACCGGGGATCGATTATGCAAGCCCCAATTATCGCTGGTTTTGTGATCGTTACGACGATTTTGCTTACATTGACAGAGTGGCTGTTGCAGAGGACTACCGCCGCCATCGACTCGCATCACGCCTGTACGAGGCCTTCGCCGTATCCGTGCCGAAATCGATCGAATTCATGACTTGCGAAGTCAACACAAAGCCACCGAATGAGGGGTCGATGCGTTTTCATACGCAGCTGGGATTTGAGCAAGTTGGCACGCTGGTCAGCGAAAATGAAACCAAGCAAGTGGCCCTGCTGGCGCGGAAACTCTGATCGTCAGTAAGCGCGTCGGCGTGCGCCGACGCAGACTAGTGGTAATCGCCTGGCGTCGAATGCACGTTTGGGTCGAATTTCTCACCTGCCTCGATGCGGGTGGCCAGTCGGTTCCGGGATGACGCGACCGGGCAGGTTGCAAAATCGTTGAAGGCACAGGGTGGGTTGTAGGCGCGATTGAAGTCCATGATCGTCGTGCCGCCATCTTCAGGGAAGGCCGCATACAGAAAGCGACCAGCCGGATAGGTTTCCCTGCCACTGGTTTGATCGCCGAAAACAAAGAACAGCTCATCGCCTGATGCGTATGCCTCCAGCTCAAAGGATTGGCCGTCTAATGCAAACACGACCGTTCCCGGAGATTCTGGCTGCCAGCCCAGCCCTTCGATGACTGTATCGACATTGAGAATTTTCGGTGCAGCGTAACGATGCAGTGTCGCGGAGACCCGCATGGACAGATCGAACGGAAAGTAGTCGATTGGCGGAAAAGCCTCGATAGCTGGATGTTCATGGTCCCGCAGCCGCAGCGCGAAGTGTTCATCGCGCTTGATCACTTTCCAGACCAGGGACCCGTGCGTGATAGTGACGGGATGATCAGTCGTGTCATCAGCGAGGAAAATCGAGCGCACAGGGATGTCTTCGTAACGCACGTCGACACCCGACTCCGCCGTAAATACGACGCCCGTTTCGGTCAGATGCAGTACGCCCAATCGAGCTGCTGCATGGTCCGGAAAAATGATATCGTTGTCAGCAGCGGATCCAATAGAGCTATTTCCAGCTTGCAACCAGTACAAGCCAACCAGGTTCAAGTAACCGTCGGGCCCCTTCAGGCGTTCGACGCGATCGGCGCGCCATTGCTCGTTCTGGCCCGCATAATCTGCAGCATCCACTGCAGCCAGGTCGGCATTGCAGGCCGCAATCAGGCAGCCAGCGCAAACCACTATCAAAGTTGTTGAATTCAACGTCATTCCAGCGTCTCGGGACAATCATGCAACTGCAGGCAGATATTGAATGTTGCCTCTAATGCAATCGACCCGCAAGATGCGTCCAATGACAATCCATAGGTGTCACATGCAGTGACTTGCTCATGAAAAATACGGGTGACACTGCTGCCCTGGCGTACTTGCAGCTGCAACCAGAACATATCTTCCACGCTCTTGAGAGCCTCTCATTTCGCTGCGATGGCCGATTTCTCGCGCTGAACAGTTACGAGAATCGAGTTTACCGGGTGGGTATCGAAGACAAATCGCCGATCGTCGCGAAATTCTATCGCCCAGGGAGATGGAGTGACGACGCCATTCTTGAGGAACATCATTTTACGATTGAACTTGCGACAGCAGAGCTACCTGTGGTGGCGCCGCTGGAAATTTCCGGAACTACATTGCACCTGTCGGGACCATTCCGAGTCGCCGTTTATCCCTGCCACGGTGGTCGATCGCCCGATCTCGATAATTACGAGCTGCTGCGACAGCTGGGTCGCTTCGTTGCACGAATCCATCTCATTGGAGAACTTAGCGACTTCAGTGACCGACCGACAATTGATATCGACAGTTATGGTACGGCGTCCTGCGAATACTTGCTTGAACATGATTTCATTCCTGCCGATTTGCTGCCGGCCTACGAAGGCGTTGCAAAAATGGTCCTGGACGGCATTGAGGCTTGTTACGAGCGAGCCGGATCGAGTACTTATTTGCGCATACATGCCGACTTCCATCCAGGCAATGTTCTCGTCAGCGAGGACCAGATCCATATTGTCGATCTTGATGACACAAGACATGGACCGGCAATACAAGATCTTTGGATGTTTCTCTCCGGTGACCAGGCAGAACAGTCGCCGCAACTGGCCGCACTCCTCAGTGGTTACGAAGAGTTTCGCCGCTTCGACGCGCGTGAATTGCATCTGATTGAGGCTCTGCGTAGCTTGCGGATCATGCATTACTCCGCCTGGATCGCGCGACGATGGGAGGATCCAGCCTTCAAGATTGCTTTCCCATGGTTCGATTCGCAACGCTACTGGGACGATCACGTCCTCGCACTTCGAGAACAGGTTGCGCTAATGCAAGAACCGCCACTCGTGTGGCTGGGCAACTAGATCGACGCTGCTGGAGCGTCAGGCAGAGGGTCGAAAACGACTCAAGACATCTTAGTAAACAATTGAAACGACATAAATTTAAGTCTTTGCGATCAAGAGTCGATCTGCTGCATAGATCGTCGCAAACGGTGGGTCCAAACCGCCCAGTGAATCGCTTCGTGAAGTAGTAGATTGAATTGACCTGTATGCTCTACCACACTACAGCGACAAGTAATTCATTTCGCTTATGAATAGCGGAACTCTGCCGCATGCGGAGACTCTGATTATCAGGATGCCAAGATCGAGACACATCGCCGGATATGCCATCTTGATATCTAGGACACGCAATGCGCTGGCAGGGTTCCTGTTGGTTGGGCTGATCGCCGGTTGCGGCTCGAACATCGTGCTGCAGTTTCCGTCGATTCCAATACCATTGACCGAGAAAATTCCCATTTCCATTGGCCTGCGGATGCCCGCGAATTTCAAAGATTACGTGCACAAAGAACAGGTATACGGTCGCGAGGAATGGTCGATTAACCTTGGTAATTCAAATGCGGCGCTGTTCACCCAATTATTTGGCTATATGTTCGAAAAGGTGACGATTCTCCAGGCGAGCGACGATCCAAAATTACTCGATATCGACGCGCTCATTGAACCAAGCATCGATGCATTTGAATTTTCGGTGCCTAACCAGAGCAAGACAGACTCCTTCGCTGTCTGGATACGGTACCGAATCAAGATTTACGATCGCAATGGTGCGCTCGTCTCGAATTGGCCCGTCAGTGCCTATGGCAAGAGCCAGACCAAATCGATCAGTAATTCGGACGCCCTGCAAAGAGCAGCCATACTCGCCATGAGGGATGCCGCCGCATTGATCATCATGAAACTCGACGAGACAACTCTAGTCAGCTCGCTCGCAAGTGCATCGACGCCTGTTACCGCAGCGCCTGCCCAAGCGCCGATAGCGGCCGGTGCCGACACGGAAGAGGCGCAAACCACCGCTGTCGAAGGAGAAGACGATGACGCCGGCTGATCATTCTCTCAAAATTGCAATCCTTGCATTGGTGACGCTCGTAAGCAGCGGCTGCGTAACTTCCAGAGTCGAGGACGCGCGTGAAGGACTCACGGGTATTAATTCAGGTGAGGCTGTCGTCATCATGGCGAAGAGCTATCACCTTGGCAATGAGACAGAAGAAAAGTACATCCGCTGCGTCGAGAAGGCGCTTGCCAGGGGCTCTGAGGGTTTGAATGTCATCCCACACCAGGAATTTGTTGATTCGTTGTTCCCGTGGTTTGAACCCCGCACTGCGCCTGCGGAGACGAAGAACTTACCCAAGCTGATGGAACGCCCCGGCGTCGCGGAGAAAATTGCCGCGCAAAGTGTTCGTTACATTATCTGGCTTGACGGTGAAACTGAGCGCGTCGCGGGTGGCGGCAGCCTGTCATGCGCCGCGGGTCCTGGCGGCGGCGGTTGTTTTGGATTCGCCTGGTGGCAAAAAGATTCGGACTATAACGCGGCAGTCTGGGATCTGGTGGGACTGGAGTCAGCAGGTACTGTGTCCACCGACGTCACCGGTACCTCGTTCTTACCGGCGCTCGTCATCCCAATCCCGCTCATTGCACGGACGCAGGCCAAAGCCTGTAAGAGCCTTGCCGACCATTTGCGCGCATTCATAGTCAACGACGGATCTGCCTGAGGGAGTGTCCCGGGAAACCTATCTCGGGCGGCCAGCCCGAATAAGTGCTTTTTTGTAGTAATCCGATCGCAGACTTCCTATCGAAACGACCTTGCCTGTCGTCGGCGCATGGACAAAGCGATCATTACCGATATACATGCCGACATGTGACATTTTGCCGGCAATTCTAAAGAACAGAATATCTCCGACGCGCATGTCGCGGCGATCCACCGGTTTAGCGTTATCCCAAAGCGCCGTTGTCGTTCTCGGCACGGATATTCCCGCGCGTGCGTACGAATAATGAACAAGCCCGCTGCAATCGAAACCATCGGGCGCACTTCCTCCGTAACGATAAGGGACGCCGAGTTGCTCCAGCGCGACGGCCGCCGCTCGTTCGCCAGCCAGACTATTGGTACCCGCTGAAACAGTGCGGTCGCCCTTTTTGTGCACCGACGCCGGCATAATATGCTGCGTGGAACACGCCGATGCCATCGTCCCGATAATCACCAGTAAAATCAGTTTGTAAAAAAAGCGGGCTGGCTGCGATATCATGGCGATAACGACTCTTGGACAAAGATCAATAAGCGTACTCGACGGAGCCTTGATATCGTATGAACTGCATCTCAGGTTCAAAACCTCAACTTCGGGCATGTGTCGGAACCGGGGCAAAGTGCAAAGGACTGCTGCTGCTGTGTCTCACGGTATGCACGGCCTGTGGAGCACCCGCATCGGAATCCTCGCAGCCGAACGAACCATTGAATTATCAGATCTCGTATACGGTCAACCCCAATCCTGCGGACCAGACACTCGATGTAACGCTTGAGCTGCGTCAATCCAGGTCATTGCTGCGAGAAATGACGATGTGGCCGGATTCTCGCGTGTCCGAAATCAGGGCCAACGGTGAACTGGAGATTGATGCCGGCACCGTGCGTTGGCGTCCACCTGCCAACGGTGGAACCATGAGCTGGCGTGTCAAAGTTGAGCACGAGCGGAATAATAACGGTTATGACGCCTGGCTCGGTCCGGACTGGGGATTATTTCGTGCCGAAGACATCATTCCACGAGCGGCGACGCGCACACGAAAAGGTGCTCATAGCGAAACTCGGTTGCTGTTCGAGCTACCGGCCCAGTGGTCGGTGGTCACGCAGTACTATGGCGACAGGCATCAATTTAACGCCAGGAACCGGAAACGGCGATTCGATCAGCCAAGCGGATGGATCGTCATGGGAAAAATTGGTGTTCGCCGCGAGACCATCGCCGGCACTCGTGTGGCCGTCGCCGGGCCGGTGGCCAACTCGGTTCGACGGATGGATGTGCTGGCGCTACTAAACTGGACGCTGCCCGAGCTCGGACGGATTCTTCCCGATCTGCCGTCACGAATAACCATCGTCAGCGCGGGCGATCCTATGTGGCGCGGCGGATTGTCAGCCCCGCAATCGCTGTTCGTTCATGCCGATCGGCCCTTGATCAGCGAGAACGCCACCAGCACAGTGCTGCATGAGGTCATGCATCTGGCACTCGGCATCAAGGCCGCGGAGAACTTCGACTGGATCATCGAGGGCCTGGCCGAATATTACTCACTCGAGTTATTGCTGCGCAGCGGTACGATATCGCCGACTCGTTACAAGACCGCAAAAGCGGCTCAGGCCAAATGGGCAGCGTCAGTAAAGGCACTGTGCCGTAGCACATCGACGGGTGCGACAACGGCGTTTGCTGTCACGGTTCTCACCAGCCTCGACCAGGAGATACGCCAGAGCAGCGACGGTAATGCCAATCTGGATGACGTAATACGAAAACTCTGGCACTCGAGCGAACCCATCGGACTCCAGACCCTTATCGAAATTACTGAGCAACTGACAGGTTCCAAACCGGACGCACTGCGCATCGGCAAATTGCCGGGCTGTCATAATATCGTTCCGAATAATCAGCCAATGTAGAGCACTGGATGGGCGCACGCCACGATCTCGAAGTAATACTGCGCTCGCGCACCCCGATCATCGTCATAGAAACTCGGGACGAGGCGCGCATGTTGGCAATGTTGCAGTCAATCGCGATTTCCGGTGCAAGCGCGAATTACCTGCCCCTGTTTCGGTGGAGTGTCACCGACGGTCTGCAACGTCTCGACATCGAGCTCGAACCACAGGCATTAAATTCGGAACCGGCAGCCGTTCTGAAGCACATTCGTGCTGTCGACAAACCCGGCATATATGTGCTGCTGGATTTTCATCCATTCCTCGATGATCCGGTGCATGTCCGTCTAATGAAGGACATATGCATCCGCTACGGCAAAATTGCACGACAGATCGTGCTGATGAGCCATAAAGTCAAGTTACCCAGTGAGCTCGAGACTTTCAGTGCCCGTTTTAAGATGGCACTGCCTGGGGAAGACGAACGGCGCAAGATCATCAAGCGCGTTGCTGACGAGTGGGTAAAAGAAAATCCTGGCTCACGTGTAAAAGTAGATCGAAAAGCGCATGAGCTGCTGATTCGAAATTTAGCCGGGTTGACCTATGGCGATACTGAGCAATTAGCACGCAATGCCATTTATATTGACGGCGCTATTACCAAGAGCGATCTGCCCGGTGTCATGCAGGCTAAATACGAGCTTCTCAACCGTGGTGGCGCACTTCATTTTGAATATCACACAACGCGATTCCACGATGTTGGTGGTATGGAACGATTGAAAACGTGGCTGTCGCAACGCAAGTCCGCGTTTCGCGGCGACGATAATGCAGCCCATCTCGATTCGCCGAAGGGCATCATTCTCATCGGCATTCAGGGTTGTGGCAAAAGTCTTGCGGCGAAAGCAACAGCTGGAATTTTCAGTGTGCCATTGCTGCGCCTCGACTTCGGTACAATTTATGACAAGTACCATGGCGAGACTGAGCGAAAATTAAGGGATTCACTCAACACTGCAGATGTCATGTCACCATGCGTGCTTTGGATCGACGAAATTGAAAAAGGCATTGCCGGTCGCGGTGACGAGACAGGCACTACGCAGCGCGTGCTAGGTACATTTTTGACGTGGATGGCCGAGAAAAAAAGCCAGGTCTTCGTCGTTGCAACCGCCAATGACATCAACGCGTTGCCGCCGGAACTCGTTCGCAAAGGCCGATTTGACGAAATATTTTTCGTTGATCTGCCTGATGCCTCTATTCGTGCCTCCATTTTGGCTATTCACCTGAGCAATCGAGACCAGAAGTTGCGAGGCTTTGACATTGACGCCATAGCGAATGCCATGGACGGATTTTCAGGCGCTGAGATTGAGCAAGCCGTTGTCGCGGCGCTGTATGCGGCGCACTCTCAACGCAAGTCCCTGACGACTGAGCACATTCTGAACGAGGTGCGACAAACCAAACCATTGTCCGTTGTGATGCAGGAGCGAGTTCTTGCGCTGCGCGAATGGGCAAAGGGTCGCACTGTTCCCTGCGACTAGTACTCCGTCCAGGTGATATTGACGGAGTACCAGCTTTACAGTGTCAGTAAAAAATCTCCTGTTCGTCGAGATTGTGAGCACGATCACGGATATTTTCGGACGATCGATTTAGTCTGTCGCACGATCTGCATGGAGCGCAAATCCTTAATGATGTTCAGCGACGCTACAGCGAAACTGCCCGCCCTTACCGAAAGCCGGCAAGCTACCCAAAGTCCTGATTCGATTCTATCCCGTAAGATATGGCTGCCCAAAGTATTTTATGACGCCCTGCCCTGTTTCTATATAGCCGCCGGTCTTGCAGCATTATTTGCGACACTTTATATCAGTGACTGGTTCTGGGTACTGCCGCACTCCCTCTTGTTTACGGCCGCCTGCCTGCACATGGGAGCATTTATCTTAAAAAGGCGCGATCGGGACTGATAAAAAACCGTTTGCTTTACGATGGCCCCAACTTTGCGGGTCGCGCATCTGGCTTGATCTTTGTCGGCCGGTAAGCAACGATAATGTCCGCACGTTGTCAAAACAATGATTGTGAGCATCGCAGACAGTTCAGTAAAAAAAATGTTAACCCGGGAGGCAGTTCTGTTTCTTGGTCTGCTTTTCTTTGGCCTTGTCCTGATGCCTATGGCGATCTACCTGGTCGGCCAGGGCATATTCGGCGCATATGGCGGTCATGGATACGGTGACTTTTTTGGCAATCTGAGCGCGAAGATTCGAGCCGGTGAACTTGTTGCCTGGTTTCTGGTTCTCTCGCCCTATCTCGCATGGCAAACCCTGCGTGTGACGATTCTCAGCTGGCGATACGTCAGGAAGACAGGATGTTGACCAGATCGGCGAGACCTTCCACGCTGCCTGTTTTTGTGAACTGCGTCGCACTTTCTCCTGCCACAACCGCTCGCTTATCGCGTTTGTTTGGAACATATGTAAATACTGACGCATGCCGCCTCCGGCTGCATTTATAGTTGGCGCAGCCCTGTCTGAACAGTAACCATTGCGTGCGGTCCGCAATCATGAAGCGATTCCTGAACTGGCTGGCGGATAAAATTTCTCCGCCAAAATTTTCGCCACGTGCGAATCTGAACCAAACGGGCGCGCACGTGCCCCAGACCGGTCGCTTGACCAAGCGCAGGCACGCCTCTACCGAACAGACCCTACCCCAACGTCAACCCGAATATATCGATCTTGACACTGATTTGGACGGCCGTATTGAGGACAGCGGGCCGGGTAAGAATGTCCTGATTCGCAATAAGTACATTCGCGAAGACACCGGTACTCACGAGACCTTGACGATCCTGAATGACTCTCTTGTTGATAGCGAAGAAGAGGCGGGACTCGACCCATACAACTCCGGTGAATTCGATCGCGCCAAGAATTGGGACAAACGGTTCAGTAAATAGGGCGGCCTGTACCCTCCCCACTCAAACGTAAATTAATTGGCGGCTGTCTTCACCGTACAATACTCCGTCGAGGTAGTATTGAATGTCATGCAGCACATCAGGGGTCCACAATGAGCATGCGAGTCTCGTTTGAGCTCGATGACAACGATTTAAAGCATTTTCGTCTGATTATGCGTGAAGCGCGCAAAGCTGCAGCAAGAATGGCGCCGGAAGACATCGTGGCGGCCGCCGGCGATCTATTGCAGCAAATCGACGTTGACAGCGCACCCGGCTTCATCGTTGAGCGTCTACACAGGCTGAAATTGTTGATGCGCATGATTTGCGATCTCGACTGGCGACTGCCACACGATGACGCATCGCGCATATTGAACGCCCTGGCGTATTTCGCTGAGCCTGACGACCTGATCCCTGATCATATTCCTGGGCTTGGTTTTCTCGACGATGCGATCATGATCGAACTCGTCGTACGCGAACTGAAACATGAAATCGAGGCTTATCAGGATTTTTGTGACTATCGCGACAGGGAGCGCAGCAAGCGCGGCGACAAAACTGCAGTCAGCCGGGAAGGATGGCTCGACAGTCGCCGCCAGGAGTTGCAAAAACGTATGAAGAGACGTCGCAAGCGAAGCCAGTCACGCAATCAGGGCTCATCGCACTTGCGATTACTGGATTGAATCTGGCCAGCAATCGTATAGCGTCAATCCTCGCACGATGCGCAGCGCATACCGCAGGATTATTAAGTAGCAAGTAGAAACTCGCAGCTGATACGGTGGTCATAACGAGATAGACAGGCAGGCGATGGGCCAGGCGCGATAAATTCTTTCCAAATCGGTATATTTAGTGTTGCGAGCTTTGAACGGTAATGCTAAACACGTCCTTGATCAAACTGAGCTGGACATCTAGCCTAGCCCAATCGCTTTTGCCATCAAACAAATTTACGTTTTAATGTTGGAGAAAGATTTGAATGCACTAGAGACCCGTCGTTGCCGCTGGATTGCCGGGCTGCTCCTCGGATTGCTGGCGATGCCAGCTTTCGCGAGCAAGCAAACGGTTACGACCGAGGCGCCTCTGGTAGCAGAATCTCGACACGAGCGTATCGGTGAATTGGTCGTACATTTTGTGCAGAAATCACATTATCTGCATATCAAAGTCAATGATGATCTTTCGTCACGTGTCATGGACGGTTACATTGCAGAGCTCGATCGCAATCGAATGTACTTGCTGGCCAGCGATATCGAATTTTTTGAGCAGTATCGATACGAGCTCGACGATATTGTCAGAAGCAAGCCGCTCGATCCGGTATTCGACATGTTTTCGATCTATCGTACTCGCGTCCGTGAGCGCTTTCATTTCGCGATCGCTCAGCTTGATGCCGAGCCTGACTTGTCAGTGGATGAGGAATACGAGTTTGACCGCTCCGAGGCACCCTGGGCGGATTCGTCCGCAGACCTCGACGAGCTTTGGCGGCTTCGCGTGAAAAACGACGTTTTGAATCTGGCCCTGACAGACAAGCCCTGGGAAGATGCCCGAGAGGTTCTCATTAAGCGCTACAGGCGTTATTTAAAACGCATGGATCAGATGAAAAATGACGATGTGTTCGAAACATTCATGAATGTATTTGCGCACACCCTGGATCCACACTCGAGTTATCTGTCGCCAAGAAACTCCGAGGAGTATCGAATCCAGATGAGCCTGTCGTATTTTGGCATTGGCGCATCGCTGCAAACTGAGGACGACTATGTCCAGATCGTCAGCATTATTCCCGGGGGACCAGCCGCTATTGACGGTTCTCTCAGTCCGAAAGACCGCATAACCGGCGTTGCACAAGGTGTAGAGGGAGACATGCTCGACGTCATAGGCTGGCGTCTGGATGATGTCGTCGATCTCATTCGCGGTCCGGCTGACACCATCGTCCGCCTGCAAATCATTCCCGCAGGCGCACTCCCGGGTAATGTCGATAAAATTGTAAGCCTGACACGCGGCCAGGTGCGGCTCGAAGAACAGGCAGCGAAGAGTGACATCATTACTGTTCCGCGTGATGGCCGCGAGTGGTCGATCGGCGTCATTGCGATCCCAAGTTTTTATCGGGATTATCGGGCGCTGAGCAACGGCGACAAGAACTTCACGAGCACGACCAAAGATGTAAAGCGTCTGATTGCAGAGCTCGAAGAGCAAGGTATTGATGGTCTCATCGTCGACTTGCGCAATAATGGCGGCGGTCATCTCACCGAGGCGACGGCGCTGTCAGGATTGTTTATCGATAACGGCCCGGTTGTGCAGATGCGCAATGCGAGCGGTCGCATCAACCGGCTTGACGACCCCGATCCAGTGGCACGAGTTGCCTATAATGGACCTCTGGGCGTACTGACGAATCGCTTCAGCGCATCCGCATCGGAAATTTTCGCGGCGGCCATGCAGGACTATGAGCGTGGCGTCATTATTGGTCAAAAGACATTTGGCAAAGGCACTGTACAAAACCTCTATTCTCTGGATCAATACCTGCAGACCGAGGATGACAAGGGTTTCGGACAGCTGACGTTAACGATTGGAAAATACTATCGAATTACGGGTGAAACCACGCAGCTTCGTGGCGTCGATCCCGATATCATCCTGCCCTCACCGATTGATGCAGAACGTATCGGCGAGAGTACCCGCGACGCCGCCTTGTCCGATGACACGGTTCAGACAACACGGTTTCGAGCTGGCGAACCGCTGGATAGCACCATTGACTCGCTGATCGCCAGTCACTCAGAACGCGCGAAAGATGACCCAAATTTTCAATATCTGATGCAATACATTGAGGATGATCGTCAAACGCGCTCCCGCAAGTCCGTATCCCTGAATTTCGAAACCCGACGCGAGCAACGTAAAACCCGCATGGAGCGGGCCCTGCAGCTCGAGAATGAGCGGCGGTTGGCACTCGGTCTTGAGGCCGTGGCCAGTCTGGAGGACCTCGAGGATGAAGATCTACCCGACGTACAACTTGACCAGGCCGCAGCGATTGTTACAGACTTGGTGCTACTGCGTGAAGTCGCGGGTCTACCGGCGCAGACTGTACAAGTAAGGCCCTGAACCACGAGACTTGCGTGTGGGTATATTGGTGTTATACTTCACTATAACACCTAACCAGGCGCAGCACGCTGGAGGGCCATTGAAAGCACGACTGTCACCATCGAAGTTTGCTCTTGCCAGCGGTTCCGGCATCGTTCTGCTGGTTGGGGCCTGGTGTGCGCCGGTCCTTGCGTCAAGCGGTCTCAAGCTTGAATGCCGCGAGCCCGCAGAGGAACTTTCTGTAACAGCGCTCCGGGCTCCCCCGATGGCCGTCGACGCCGCTGATCATGCCGTTTCGAGTGCGGCCGCTGGCAAAGAAAACTGTATCGAAATTCCGCTACCACCGACAGCTTTGGCCAGGCTGTCCCCGAGCGTGGATACCATTCGAAGAATATTTGGTGAAGACGACGGGTCCATCGTGGTAGCACCGGCAACGATCAATGCAACCGTCGTCACCTCGCCTGCACTGGCTGATACGAAGCGAACTGCCGAAACAATAGATGAAGAAGGTCGTAACAGCACTGACGATTCCGGCGTACCGCGAAAGGATGCTGAGGGGCAGCCAGCGGCCACCCCTGCCGAGTCAGAATCGGACCAGCCGCGCTTTCGACGCCGGATGTACAGGACTGACATCTAGTACTCAATCAATATTACCTGACAGAGTACTACCCTCACGCCCCCTCAAGACAAACCTTAGCGGCTCAGGATATTGGAGATATTCCAGTAATTCTCGCCGAGCAAGTGTGCGTCGCTTTTCTTGATGGTGCCTTTTGCGTCGATCGTAAATAAGGTGCCCACACTCGCGGCAACCGGCACGCCATCGTCGTCGCTGCGAAACTGTGCTGTCTCGGCAATGAGCCTGGCCCTGAGTTGCATTACATCCGCAAAGTCTTTGACACTGTCAAGCGCCTCAATTCGTTTCTTAACGGACGCCACGATTTCGTCACATGACGCCTTGCCCCCGTAATTGATCATACCTACGCTTTTCTCGCCAGCCTCTTTCGCCATGTTGGCGACATCGTCTTTCGCGAAGTGCAGATATAATTGTTGCGCGAATGACAGAATCATGAAATTGATCATGCGTTTTGTCGCGATATTGAGGCCCTGTGTGTCCGGTGGCTCGCGATTTTGAACTTCATCATACCGCTGCAATAGCTCTCTCTCATTCTGTTGCTCCAGTTCGAGCGTTACTTCCAGGCCATTGAGTACTGCCGTTGCGGAATGGCGCCGAAATATTTTGAGAAATCCGCTCATTGCCGTGTATCTGTGCTGTTCCACCTGAAATTGATCTTCGAGAATCTGTACCTGAATTCGCTGCTCGCCGATGTCACTCTCAATGCCCAAGGCCTCCTGTCTGCGCAGCTCATTCCAGTCGGCCAGCAACTGACTGTGCTGCTTCTTTTCGCGTTTTTGCTTAAGCTGTTCCGCAAACTTCGCGAGCTTGCCCTCGCAACGAAAATTCAATCCTCGTAGCTGGTAGTAAGTGACGATGTTGTTGACCCATTCCGGATCGAGCAGCAGATTTTCGAGGTGCTCAAATTTCTGTTGCAAGCGGGCCATCACGCCCTCTTGTTCTTTGATAAAGTCTTTTAGTCGGTATTGCTCATTGCGCAAGTCGGCGTATTCTTTCTTGAGTTCCTGCCGACTCTTATAAAGGGTCAGGAGCTTTTCGCTGTCACTGACCTCATCCCTGGCAATGGTATTTCCGAAAATAGTGTCCAAACCTGTCACCGTCGGCACCTCTTAACATAACGCTGCAGCCTGATACTCAGCGGCAACCATGCATGACATCCGGATAATGACAATTGAACGCGCAGGAAGCTCTGACTGAATCGACAGTTTTGCGAACTGTGAACAGCCGAATGACGCTATTGCAAGGGGCCGTTCGCCCTATCGATCGAGGATGAGATGCCCTTGGTCAGTCAGGTATTCGAGCCACTTGTTGAGTACGACGTTGCGCTGCCAGCGAACATGAAGTTCGGGTCTGCTGTCCTGCATCTGTCGCCGCAGTTCCCCGTGTCGCTGGTGGTCATACAGACTCATGGATTCTGCCAACTGCCCGTCGAGGTAAGCCCTGACCGTCAAGTCCGGATCGGCCACGTCTTCAGTGCCGGACTTAAAGTAATACGTCATCGACAGAGTTACCGTATAGCGACAGCGTTCAAGTATTTCAATATACAGGGCACAATCACCCGCAACCCGCGAGCGGTAACAACCATCGAGGCGTTCCAGCTCGGGAATCACATATAACAATCGCAGGTAGTTACTTTCATACAATGCCATTAAGCCAGCAAAGCTCTTGGGCTTGATAATTGTCTGCGGAACAATCTGGCAATCGAGTAACATGCAGCCAATATAGCACAGCGTTACTGTTTCAAAAGGCGTGCAAATTTCGTTCCAAAACTACATCTGGTGAGCTAAAAATCAGGGTCGCACTCGCCGCTCAACACCGGTACTGTCGAGGATTCTGCTCGCGATTTCTTCAATCGAAAATTCCGTCGTATCGACGCTCGGTATCGCATATCGTTTGAAGATTTTTTCTGATTCTCGCAATTCATATCGTACCTGCTGCGCCGAGGAATACTTGCCCAACGACCGCCGCTCCTTGCGAATCTGTCTTAGACGATCAGGCGCAATCGTCAGCCCAAAGAGCTTTTGTTTTTGCTGAATCAGAAATCCTGGCAACTCTCCCGTCTCGAATTCTTCCTCGGTCAGCGGGAAATTGGCCGCGTACACACCGTATTGCAGCGCCAGATAAAGGCAGGTCGGCGTTTTGCCGGATCGTGATACACCGAGCAGTACTACATCAGCCATATCGTAGTTGCGGCTGATGCCACCGTCGTCATTCGCTAGCGCAAAGTTGGTTGCCTCAATGCGTTTCATGTAGGCGTTAATATCGCTCATGCCGTGGGCACGGCCGGATTCGTAAGTCGCCTTTTGCTGAAATTCTTCTTCAAGCGGCTCAAGAAACTCATCGAAAATATCAAGGTGCAGGCCATTCGCCCCGCGGACAATTGTTCGAAATTCGTTCTGCACCAACGTCGAGAAAACGACCGGTCGCTTTTTATCCGTGGTGCCCGCTTTATTGATTTTCCGTACCGCTTCATGCGCCTTGTCTTCGGTATCTATAAATGGCAAAGTCACTTGCCGAAAATTCTGACCATCAAACTGCGTGAGCAGGCTGTGACCCAGCGTTTCTGCAGTCACGCCGGTCTGGTCCGAAAGAAAAAATACGGTGCGTTCGTACA
Source organism: Pseudomonadota bacterium (assembly GCA_022574185.1). Taxonomy (GTDB): domain Bacteria; phylum Pseudomonadota; class Gammaproteobacteria; order Steroidobacterales; family Woeseiaceae; genus UBA1847. The sequence goes on along the minus strand of JACZSM010000038.1, from coordinate 6,782 downwards.
TGGGCAGAAGTCCTGGATTGCAGCAATGGCGAATATCGCCGTTGTGGGTAAGTGCGACATCGATTGTCCATTTCCTGCAGGGGAACACAAGGGAGCAGACGTTGGAGCCATATGTCATCGAGCTCGCTGAGCTTGGGATGCAAGATATTGAGGTTGTTGGCGGAAAGAATGCCTCACTTGGGGAGATGATCAGTAAGCTTGCCGAGCTTGGCATCAGAGTTCCTGGCGGCTTCGCCACCACGGCAGCAGCATACCGTGACTTCTTGTCCAGCAATGCGCTCGACGAGCAAATCGCGAAACTCCTCGATGACCTTAATGTAGATGATCTCGATGCGCTGACGGCTGCCGGCCTGGAAATTCGCAACGCAATTCTGGCTGCGCCCCTGCCCGAACGCCTGATTGCCGACATCGACAGCGCATGGCAAGTAATGTCCGATGGCCTCGAAATTGCGGTCGCCGTGCGCTCATCCGCGACGGCCGAGGACCTGCCCGACGCATCTTTTGCAGGACAGCAAGAGACATTTCTCAACGTGCGAGGTCTCGACCATCTGATCGGGGCATTGCATCAGGTCTATGCATCGCTTTTCACGGATCGTGCCATCGCCTACCGAACTCATCAGGGTTTCGATCACAACCAGGTGGCACTGTCGGTCGGCGTGCAAACGATGGTGCGCAGCGATGTCGGGTCAGCTGGTGTCATGTTTACTCTCGATACCGAGTCGGGATTCCGCGATGTCGTGTTCATTACAGCATCTTACGGCCTCGGCGAGACCGTCGTGCAAGGCCTGGTCAACCCCGACGAATTCTACGTATACAAACCAGCGCTCGAGCAGCAGAAGCACCCAATCTTGAGAAAAAACATTGGCAGTAAGTTGATCAAGATGATCTACAGCGAGCACTTGACGCCAGGCAAGACGGTCGACACTGTCGATGTGGATGAAGCTGAAAGCCAGGTCTTTTCCCTGACTGACGAGGCCATCATCGAACTCTCCCGTATGGCCGTGACGATTGAGAAACATTACGGGCGGCCCATGGACATCGAATGGGGCCTTGATGGTACCGACGGCAAGCTCTATATCCTGCAGGCGCGGCCAGAGACCGTGCAGAGTCGCAGTGGCCGCTCTATTCAGCGATTTACTCTCAAGGGACGCTCCAGTGTGGTGACTACCGGGCGCAGCATCGGCAGCAAGATTGGCTCTGGCGTGGCCAAAATCATTCGCAGCGTCAAGGAGATGGACCGTATTCAAACCGGCGATGTATTGGTGTCAGACATGACAGATCCCGACTGGGAACCGGTCATGAAACGTGCAGCGGCGATCGTTACGAACCGTGGTGGCCGAACCTGCCATGCCGCGATCATCGCCCGGGAATTAGGTATTCCCGCTGTTGTTGGCTGTGGAGATGCTACCGAGACGATCAGGGACGGCCAGGAAGTTACCGTGAGTTGTGCTGAGGGTGACGAAGGAATCGTATACGACGGCAAGCTCGATTTTGAACAGCAGCAGATCGAGCTTGACTCACTCCCCGATATTCCGGTCAAGTTGATGATGAACGTCGGCAATCCGGATCGCGCATTTGACTTCGCGAATATTCCGAATCACGGTGTCGGACTGGCACGCATCGAATTCATAATTAATCGCATGATCGGCGTGCATCCACAGGCGTTGCTTGAATACGACAAGCTTGACGATTCGACACGCAAGGCTATCGATGAGCAAATGGCGGGATATGACGATCCAGTGCAGTTTTTTATCGACAAGTTGGCCGAGGGTGTCAGCATAATTGCGGCGGCGTTCGCACCTGAACCCGTCATTGTTCGTCTGTCCGACTTCAAATCCAACGAATATGCCAACCTGATAGGCGGCGAACGATACGAGCCGCACGAGGAAAATCCAATGCTTGGATTCCGCGGCGCGGCGCGTTACGTGTCAGAAAGTTTTCGACCTTGCTTTGAGCTTGAGTGTGCCGCAATTCGCAAGGTTCGAAATGAAATGGGATTGAGAAACGTCCAGCTGATGATTCCATTCGTTCGTACCGTTCAACAGGCAAAAGATGTCATCGATCTGCTGATTGCGAATGGCCTCGAGCGCGGCAAGGACGATCTGAAGATCATCATGATGTCCGAATTGCCGACCAATGCGCTGCTGGCGGATCGCTACCTTGAACACTTTGACGGCATGTCAATCGGTTCGAACGACATGACGCAGCTTACGCTGGGACTGGATCGCGATTCAGCTTTGATCGCTGATCTGTTTGATGAACGCGACGATGCCGTCAAGATAATGCTGGCGATGACCATTGCGGCATGCAAAAAGCAGGGAAAATATATTGGTATTTGTGGCCAGGGGCCGTCAGATCACCCGGACCTTGCGCTTTGGCTCCTCGAGCAAGGTATTGAAAGCATGTCGTTGAACCCCGATACCCTGATCGAGACCTGGCTGTTCCTTGCCGGCAAGTCAGTGTAGGAGCTCGCTTCCGTCAAGCGGGATCGAGACCTGCGGGCGATCCCACTGGACATTGTGGCTATCGCGGGCATGGCCCGCTCCTACAGCGGTCGAAGAACATCCCGCCCACGGTGCTGTCTTTTATGCCCGGCGAGGAACGTCCGGACTGCCAGCCATGCGCTAGCCATGGCGGGCTCCTACGACTAGAAGCGGTCGTATCGGGTGCGCTGCTGCAAGCGCATACGTGGTACCCAGATACCCAGCAGAATACCAATCATCAGTACCAACGCGCCGGCCATGAACCAGTAGCGCGTCGTCTGGCCGGTCAGCTCACGGTTCTGCTGTTCGACAGTCGCAAGTTTGATCTCCAACGAGGCCAATTGCCCGCGCAGGCTTATGTTCTGGCTGTTTACCCCAAGTACATCAGCTGAGGCACGTTCGATCTCTGCCAAATCCTGTTCGAGCTGGCGTTTCTCGCGTTCGAGCGTGGCGATGCGACCCGTCGCGGTGTCGAACTCGTCTTTGACAGCAATGAGCTGAGACGTCAGCGAACTGCCCTGCGCGCTGGCGTCGGTCAGCTGACCCTTTAGCTGCGCGAGTTGCACGCGCGCGCTCGGTTCACTCATCAAATAACGGATGAGTATCCAACCTTCGGTGCCAGCACTCGTACGAACTCGCGCATATCCTGCAGCGTCGTCACGCTCAAGCACCTCTAGTGCCGTGCCGCTGGGCAACATCCGTTCTATGGCATTGGACGTGCTGGGCCCGGTTCGCAACATGACTTCAAACTGATCACTCACCCACGCCGGCTCGGCCGCGACCTGCTGTCCGGTCATCAGCAACAAGAGGCCGAAAACCTTAATTTTCGTCGTCATCATCATTTCACAGCGCGCCAATCCCGTGTGCCGCAACTATAAGACATGGTCGCGGCCTACGCCAGTTAAAGATTAGTTAAATCAGTCGCTTATCGGAGACAGTTTAGACACATTCTGCTCCCATTGTTGGCCATCAAATGGGTTCACCGTCACAGATTCGATCGTTTCCGGATCGATGCAATTTACGTTAACGCTATAGCCAATCGGGTGCGATCGCGGCACATAGAACGATTTGACGCCACAGTGACGACAAAAATAGTGCTGGGCGACGCCGGTATTGAATGTGTATGTCTCGACATCATCTGCTCCGTTGATCAAGCGGAATGCGTGTTTTGGAACGATCAGGTGCAGATATCCCGACATGCGGCAGATGCTGCAATTGCACTGATCCGCCTTGATATTGGCTGCCGCGTCAACCTCGAAGCGCACCCGGCCACAGTGGCAACCACCTTTATGTGTTGTCATGACTATCCCCTGGCGTCATTTTCTTCCATACCGCAAGGAAATTATTCGCGGGCATGGCATACAGCCGCAGGCGCTGCATATTGCCAATCGCTGCGAATCGATCCAGGTCCTCCAAGTGTCGAATGCCCATGTCTGAATCACTGCTTTGCAATAAGCGATGAAACTCCGCATTGCTGGCCGTGTTGAATTCGCCGTTTTCGCGAAAGGGGCCGTAGAGACAGAATACGCCATTCTTGTCGAGAACCAACGAAACCAGAGAGAACATTTTTTCGACTGCTGCGAAACTCATGATATGCGCTGTGTTCGCAGAAAAAACCGCATCGTAGGACTTCGCAGGCAACTCGGCTGTCAAAACATCGATCAATAACGGTTCACGTACATTCGACAACGCAGCATCGGCAAGCCACGCATGAATGTCGTCATGATTCACTTCAAGGTCACTCGTCTGCCAGATCAAATGACCGAGCTCGGCTGCAAAAACAACGGCATGTTGTCCCGTCCCAGACCCTATCTCAAGCACCGATCTTGCGTCTTGCAACTCATGATGTATCACTTCAAGAATGGGTTGACTGTTGCGCTCGGTCGCCGGGGAAAATCGCTTATCTTGCATGGCGCCGTGATTCTGCCATTACGGATTGATCCAGAAGCTTGTCGCGATACCACGTAAGCTCGGCAATTGAGTCACGTATATCTGACAACGCCAGGTGCGCCGAATCCTTCGTGAACCCTGCCGCAACATCAGGCGCCCACCGCTGTGCGACTACCTTCAGCGTGCTTACGTCGAGATGCCGATAATGAAAATAGCCTTCGAGCTGCGGCATTTCACGCGCGAGAAAGCGTCGATCCTGGCAGATACTGTTGCCGCACATCGGCGAGAGCCCGGTACCTACCCATTTCTCGAGAAATTCGATAGTTGCTCGCTCGGCCGCGGCCAAACTGACCTTACTCGCCAGGACTCTCTCAGTCAGACCCGACTTCGCATGCTGTCGGGTATTCCAGTCGTCCATGCTGTCCATCGTCTCTTTTGACTGCCCAATCGCCAACACAGGCCCCTCGGCCAGCTCATTGAGATCGCAGTCCGTGATGATCGTCGCGATTTCAATGATTGTGTCACTCGTGGTGTCGAGGCCGGTCATTTCCAGATCAATCCAGATCAGATTGCCGGACGGATCATCATCGTTGTCAGTGCTGCCCATATGCGTCTCGTCGCAGTTTCAAGCTCAAGGTCCACTAGTTTACCTGTCCTTGAAGTGCAAGGCGCCACGCATCGCGGCATACTCAGCATCACATTCCGCCAGATCTCTTAGTTGATGCAAAAAACCCTGCCTGTTGTAATCGCTACTTATAGCCGCCGCATGCGGCTGCGATTGCCTGATGGCAAACAGGTCATAGCACGCATCAAGGGCAAGCGTATCAAGCCTGTTTGCGCTGACCGTGTCGAAGCCGAACGCATAGCCAATGAGAAAGACTGGCTCATCACGAAAATCGACGCACGCGACAATGAACTTCGCCGTCCAAATCTCCGTGGCCAGATTGAAGTCCTCGCAGCCAATATTGAATTGCTCGTGGTAGTCACCGCAGGCTCGCCCAAACCCGATTGGTTCATTACAGATCGTTACTTATGCGCCGCCGAAGACATGCGGGTGGCTGCGGCCGTCGTTTACAACAAGACAGACCTGGAGCCGAATCGCACGTCTGCACAGGCCGAAATGGCCTGGTTCAGCGCCATTGGATATCCGACTGTGATGTGCAGCGCTGAGACCGGCGACAATATGGACGAACTGAAAACCCTGCTGGCCGGCCGGATCGCGATCATCGTCGGGCAATCAGGCGTCGGAAAATCGAGCATCATCAACAATCTGACCAACTCCGACGTGTTGCCAACAGCGACAATATCCCGGAAAAGTGGCGCAGGCCGACACAAAACCGTGAATTCCGTGATGCTGCAATTGCAAGGCGGTGGTGCCGTTATTGACTCACCGGGAGTACGCGACTATGCGCCGGCATTGGAATCGGCAGCGCAGGTCAGACAGTTGTATCGCGAAATTGAAACAGCCGGACGTGAGTGTCGCTTCAATAACTGCCGTCACACTCGTGAACCCGGTTGCGCCGTCAAGCTCGCCGTTGCCGACGAGCAGATCAGCGCGCGACGCTACGAGTCGTACAAGCGCATGCTGATTCTGACTGAACAAAATAAATTGTAGGAGCCCGCTCCCGTCAAGCCGGATCGAGACATGCGGGCGATTTCACCGAACATTGTGGACATCGCCCGCATGGCGGGCTTGTATGGTCAACCGCGCCCGAAATCGGGATGATGGAAGACGCCGGGGAGGGAGGGACCGTTAGCGGGCTTCTGACCTGTTGGTACAGACTGTAGGAGAGTTCTCCCCCTCCCCTCACCATAGAACGCCGATTAAGAATCTAGCTGTATAACCAGCCAATTTCAACAAGCTTGCGTGCGGTGAGTCCCCGGCTTCACGGCAATTAACCGCGGAGGTCATTGTGGCAATACTCGTCTCAAAAATCACCCTCGGTATCGACGTCAGCAAAGATGAACTGGTCATCGCCGACTGGGATACCGAACAACTGACTCGACTGGCGAATCAACGCAGCACGATAAGATCCTGGCTGAAGGCCCTCTATGGCCCGGTTAGACTCGCTATCGAACCCACCTCGCACTATCACCTGGCATTCGTTGAAGAAGCACAGGCGCTCGGCTTTGAGGTCTATCTGATCAATCCACGGCAGCTAGTGCACTACCGCGAAGCGGTCAATGTGCGCAACAAAACCGACCCTGAAGATGCCCGGTTGCTGGCTCGTTACCTGGCCCATGAAGCCAGCCAACTGCGACTGTACCAGCCGCAAAGCCATCAGGCACAACGTCTGTGGATCTTGCTCAAGCGTCGTGCCGTGATCGTGGCGAGCCGCAAACAACTGCACTTGAGTCTGCAACGGTTGCCGATCTCAAGCCAGGCACTGTTCCGCCAGTTTGATCTGC
>JACZSM010000091.1 GCA_022574185.1 Pseudomonadota bacterium | reverse complement strand
TTCCTGCTCAGCCAGCCTCTCATACATCAACTCAGCAGAGATGACGTCCAAGGAAAAAGCTGTCAGGTCGACCACTCGGTTCGCAGGATTGTCTGCAACATCAATTTGCCAGCTTCGGTCGACGTAAGCGTCGAAGACAGTGCCCATTGGCATCTCAGCCGCACTTCCATGAAGGAAAATGAGAGGGGGAAAAATCAACCCGCCTACTATGGCGCTAGCCATCCGACTCGTGCCTTCTTTGTTATATCCACCACTAAGTTGAATTGTCTGCCCGTCGACGCTTTGTGTCTCATAGGCACCAATAGTCATCGTGCCTTTAATTCCGACCATGCGGCGCTTGCTCACATCATCAATGCGCGCGGTGACCGGCGTACCAGCGGCGATTACCACTATGCTGTTGACGATCACATCCCGCCAAACTCTCGATCTAACGAGATCTCCCTTGTTTACCTTACTGCCCTTTGCCACAAGACTTTCCATGGTCTCGACGTATACGCGAGTGTGGGTTGGCAACTTGACATCTACGGCGAGCGCTACGGTGTGGAATTGAAATGCGACAATCGTGCTCAACAATAGCCATCGCCTGGTTCTGCACAAATTCTTCATTATCGGAGACCTCTGTAACTGTGACTTGAGGCGGCGCTGTGGCCTACGCAGCGTCTAATGTTGTGTACAAAGCAAGGGCCCGTGGCTGTCCGTCTCGGTCTTTTGGCTTGATTGTTGTTTTTCATTTTGTCGCATCCTAAACGTATCATCGGAACGCCGTCGCCGCAATTGAACTTTGATATTATTGCGTGCTCGAGTGCCAGGTATCCTGTTTCTTCCGAAGAGCGCGCTCGATACAATTAGTCTTAGCGATTCGCGGCTCGGTTAATTTGGGAAGCACTGTCCTATCGAAATTGACAGGCCGTCCGTACTGCCGTTCCAGTATCCGTAAAATCTTATTGATGTAAATCGCAGCAGCTCCCTGTTGAAGTTGAATTGATTCGTCCCGCTTGTGCATATGAATGAATCGTCAGTTAGATCGGCGTGCGCGACGCAGATGGCAGACCATGTTCTGCCGTCGCCCAATTTCTTGACTTCGTAGACATCCTTACGGCGCTCGTTGATCGAGAACCTCTCCCCCGGCAGGAAGTTGGCGTGCTCCCAGTTATCACCATTCTCATCATAGTGAAGTCCGGAAACGAGATCGGTGATGCATACATAGCTGGCATTGGCCAGTGCGTTTGTCGAGAACAGCGTGAAAATCGTCAGCGCAAGCATTTTCCAATTCATTATTCTTCTCCACCTGGCTGCGTCTACAGATGCTTCGCCAGGATACCTGTTTTTTGTGAGGCGACTTCTATTATGCCAAACTAATCGGCATGGGCCTGAATTAGCAAGCAAGGCGCCGGCCCTGTGGCCTGAGAATTCCTGGGTAATTGAACATAATTATGGTCGCCGGTGGGCGATCGCAGAAATAGCGAACGGCCCAACCCCTTAGCGGACGTTCCGATTCTCGGCTAATTCCGGGAAACAACCAATAACACGCTCGGACTTCCTGCATTGCGCCGAAAAACACCACCGATATATTGCCCCCAACGCTGAAGTTCCAGCAATTGTTTGTTCACATAATGCAGTTGATCTTAGACCGCTGTTTTGGGCAGTGGAATGGCTGGATTTCATATCCTGGCATTTTTGCAGCCCCGAAAAAATGAGCGAGAAAATCCTAGTGATCCGCAAAATAATCCTATTCTGATTATCTTCATCTCATTGATAATTACATGGCCTGTAAACGTTATACCTATAAGAAAAGGCAGCAGCAGTGTCCACCAGTCATTTGTTCGTCAAATACGTTCGCCTTTTAGGCGTGATCCAACTTTCAGTTTTCTTAGTCAGTTGTGATGGAGAGCCAATCACACTAGCGACGGTAGCAGTTACTGCTAGTGTAAACGAAGGATTCAACCCCCTTACTGTAACCTTCGATGTGCGTGGACCCAGTATTATTATTTCTGGGGCGACGTGGGATTTTGGCGACGATGAAGAAGTGCAAACAATTTGCGCGTCATCTATAACGCACACCTTCGTTAACCCAGGCAGGATAATTGTTGGCGTCACTGTCAATGCCAGCGACCCGTCTTCCGGAGACTTTATATTCGAAATACCCATCAACGTGCTTCCAAACGTTAATCTTATTGTGTCATCTTTTGCTATTGATACTGACTTAACTCCAGGTGGGTTGGAAACGATTTCTGCAATCATACAAAACATTGGTACCGATACGTTTACGCAATTCGAAACGCCTTTTGCACATATTGATGTCGGCTATTACCTATCCACGGACGACATTATTACAGTGGATGATATTTTTATCGGCGATACATCTATTTTTGTTGGCGCGTTTTTTACGGGTAGCGATATACCCTTCGGTGTGCAATCGCTGGCTCCCGGGGAAATCTACCAATACGATCATCAATTAGCTGTAAAAGGCAATGTGCCCGCAGGCACGTATTTTGCGGGGGCGATCGTGGATTATATCGACGAATTTCACTGGTATAACTTTCCTCGTTCCACCAATACCTCGGAAGTTACCTTTCCCAGTCACGCAGTCGTACCGGAAACAGATGAAGGCGACAACGTAAGGCTCCTGACTGCGCATCAGGTTACGGTAACCGCTCCCGTATGTGTCGATGATCTTTTTGAGGCTGATGATAATAACGCTGCTGCAACGCTAATTTCTGTTGGCGATATACAAGTTCATAATTTCTGCTTCGATAATTCAGACTGGCTGCAGTTTGATGCCGTACAAGGGAACGTCTACAAAATTACAACCTCATCGCTGGGCGCTGAAACTGATACTCAGCTAATTCTGTATGACACAGACGGGAGTTCGATACTGCTGTTTCACGACAATATGGGGAACACGGACACATTGGATTTAAAATCCGGCTTCCCTCCCTTCCCTGAGTCAGAAATCGTATGGGAAGCTCAGGTGACAGGCACTTACTTTATCAAGGTAAGAACGACGGCCTGTGATGAAGATTCGGATAATCATTGTTCAAATTCGCCTGACGGTGTTGGTTTGGACACCGAATATAGTATTACCCTTCAATAACTCGGATTCCTGGGTAACTTCGGCGTCCAGTTATTGAACGAATTCCTGACACAGGCAGATTGAAGACATCGTTTAATACTGAGGATTCTTGTTTTTTTAACGTCCGCTTATGGCTTCATTTTCAATATCCTCCTCTCTAGTGTTAGAGATCAGGTGTTGCATCGAGCGGTTGAAATCGCAACCCCAAGCGGTCGTTCGGTTCTCATCCATACTTAAATTTCCTTCTGTCGAATTGGCAACGAGCGGTGAAATGATGCGAAATATGTGTGCAGCACCCCGACCACGTTGCCCCCGCATTTTGTTATGTATAAGTCTGGTGGCTTGTTACGGATGCGTGATGCAGTCAGTTGAATTGTCCGACGTCGCGCCTAATCCAGAATTCGCTACAATTAGGGGCACTGCCTACGATTATATTTTGCATAGCGAATACTGCTATGTATTGTCAGTCGATGGCGAGGAAGTCAATGCGAAAGTCGTGAAAGTCCAGCCGGGCAGACGTAACCTGGAACTAAGGTGCAAGACCGATACCTACGTATTGCTAGGAGATAACCCGGTTCGCAAACGGACCGGTCAAGCCTGCACCGTAAATTTTGAACCAGGTCATTCCTACAAAATTGACTTTGAAAATCCTTTTATTTTCCTGGAGGACAGAACGACCGGCAGAAGAGTCTCCGGTTGTTCGCACCTATCAAGGTCTCCACCAATTGAAGACAATGGATATGACGGCCCGCTTGGTTGAGTTGATACGATGGTAAAGGGCGGCAAACGACCCAAAAGCGAACAAACTGAAGCAGAGCACTTACGACCAATGCCATCATGCTGTTGTTTCACAGGATGCCGGATGATACGGGTACCAACGGTGATATTTAGCCTGGCCTGACGCTATAAAGTTCGCCGTCAGCATTCCTCGCCGTAGCTTTGTCTGTGTTGAAAAGAGTCGCAGCGAACGGCGTCGTTCAACAGACAACAAAGACTGGCATGATGATGGGCGCTAGAGATCCTGCGGCAGAATGATGCCCAGACTCTTGCGTTCCTCGCGCCATAATTCGATTAGTTCGGCGAGTTTTTCCGGTTCGTCGTCCGCAAGATTGACAGCTTCGCCGGGATCGATTGATACATCGAACAGTTCAAAGTCGGCCTCGTCAAACGGCGGTTCAAGATTCGAAATCTTCCATGTTCCCTGTCTAAGGTACGCACGACCGCCGTGGTACAGCGTCGTCACATAGTCATCAGCATGCACAATGTCCGCGTGCCCCTCCAGGAATCTTGTAATACTCTCGCCGAGCATCGGCTGCACCGATCCATCATCCGGATATTTCGCTCCGGCGATTTCAAGAAACGTTGGCGCAAGATCCATTACCGTCAGGTAAGTTGAATCGATGACGCCACGGGCGACTACACCAGGTCCGGCGATTATCATGGGTGCAACAATACCGCCTTCGCGTGTATAGCCCTTGTGACGCTGGAAAGGCGCAGAGCCTGCTTCAGCCCACTCCTCATCATAAGAAACGAAGGACTCCGCCGTGCCCATTTTTTCATAGGCGTTATCGAAGTTGGCTTGTAAATACTCGCTGTAATCGCCACGATTGTAAAAATCCTCGCCGGCAGCGCCATTGTCGGACATGAACACGATAAGCGTGTTGTCATAAAGATGGTTCGACTTCAGATAGTCGAGCAAGCGACCGACGTGATCGTCGAGGTTATCAACCATCGCCGCATACAGTTCCATCTTGCGGGACTCGCGACGGTGCTCGTCCGACGTCAGGTCTTCCCACGGCGTGATCGCATCATTGCGAGGAGGAAGCTGCGATGACAATGGAATAATGCCCGCCTCCTGCAGCGATTCGAAACGACGCTCACGCAGTGCATCGTAGCCGTCATCATAATGTCCGGCGTAAAGATCCAGGTATTCATCGGGCACCTGCAATGGCCAGTGCGGCGATGTGTAGGCGGCGAACGCGAAAAACGGCACTCCATCGTCCTTGTTGGCGTCGATAAATTCGATCAAACGATCGGTATACAGGTCCGTTGAATAGCGGCCCACGGGATATTCCACCAGATCTGCATCCTGTCGATACGTGGATCCTCCTGCAAAGAAACCGACAGCATCGAAGTGCGTACCGGCACCGTCCAGCAGGTTGAATGCCCTGTCGAAGCCTGCCGAGTGCGGACTCGTTTCTAATTCCAGACCCAGATGCCATTTGCCAACCGTGTAAGTGTGATAGCCGGCGTCCTGCAGCAGCCGTGGAAACGGCACGATTCGGTCAGAGAGACTGCTTTCGTAACCCCGAATCGCGAAATCAAGCAGCCCGATCGTGGCCTGCCTGGCCATGCCGGCTACATGGTTGTTATTGCCGCTCAGTAACATGGCGCGCGTTGGTGCGCACGAAGGAGCGGTGTGAAACTGCGTAAACAACATTCCCTGTGCCGCAAGGGCGTCGATATTCGGTGTGTCAATATCGCTGCCGTAGATGCCGAGATCGGCATATCCCAGATCGTCGGCGACGAGCAGAAGAATGTTCGGGCGATTATCGGGCTCGCTGATGGCCGAGGAGTCATTTTCGGAGTGACTACAGCCTGCTGAGAAGCAGAGCAGAATCAGCGACAGGTACAAACCTCGCGTCATGACCATGTGGGCGTCCTCGACTTATTTTTTTACTCGTCTCTACACATTACTAGCATACTCAGTGTTGAATCGAGCATCGAGCGCAAACGGTATTGTCCGAATGTCTGCCCATATCCGTCGGCGGCCTGTCAATTTGATATATTTCAGTCGTGGCTCCGGTCACAGCCGAGTAAATTTTTGAGATAAAATCCAAACTCCACGAAATCCCAATAACAAGAGGTACCTAAAGTGAAATCTACAATCATTTTCTCAATGATCGCTGGTTCCGTATTGCTCATCATGACGAATCCTGCGTACGCGGATACGGCTGCGATTCGCACGATGGCCGACATTACGATGAATCTCAATCACTTTCCCAGTGATTCAGACAAACAAATGCTGGCAGCGATCACCGATAGTGACGACAGCAGCGAGTCGGAGATAGCCGTTGCAACCGCTATTTCGAATATCAAGCATAAAGTGGGCACAAGCGATAAGGAAAAACTCAATTCAATCATCGAGGACGAATCGACTCCGACCGAGTTGCGTACGGTGGCTAGCGTCCTGATCAGTATCAACCACACGCCAACAAAATCGGACAAAGAACAGCTTAAGAAGATTGCGGCCGGTGCTGACCAATAGCTTCGCAGCAAACTGCAATACCGTGGAATAAGCTGACTGGGGCATTGAACCAAATGGTCTTTTTCGGCGACTTACCTTAAAAGCAGCTGCGCGTGGCGGTCGCAGCTGCGGTGTGGGGGAGTCACATGAAAAGAACGATTTGCCTGATTTTTTCCGCGCTGCTGTTAGCAGCGTTCATAGCCGCTTGTGGTAGTGGTGGAGGCAGCGGCGCATCAAACCCGCCTCCGTCCGCTCAGTCGCCATGCAACGCGAGCACGAGCTTCGAGTTCGACGCCACCGGGCCCTTCTGTGTCGGCACCTCGCCATACACCGCCACGTTCTCCAGTGGCGTTACCAAGGCGAGTGGCCGATCAGACTACTATTCATCAGGCGACTATGCCTGGCACGTACTGAACGAAACTTCGGCTACGGTGACTTTCGAAACCCTGCCCAGCACGCTGACGTTCTATGTGCGTGGGGAGATCGCGAGTACCGTCAGCGACATCCAGGTCCTGGATGAGAACGGCGATTTGATCATGCAAATGACACCGACGAACATTCTCCAGCAGGTCATCGTAAACCGCACTGTTGGCCAAACAATAATCGGTTCAGTTGTCATCACGAGCACAAGTGGCGGCGATGTCGTGATTGACGACTTTATTTTTCTAATCGCTTGAGTGATCACTTATGGTCGATATCGGAAATTCAAAAAATTGAAAGTCTTGTTTTTCCAGGGTCCGCTTTACAAGCGAAAACGCCGACATGGAACCATTGGTAATTTCAGTCCAGTCAAGTTCGAAAAACGAACATTAGGAC
>JACZSM010000037.1 GCA_022574185.1 Pseudomonadota bacterium | reverse complement strand
TTGAACTCGAATCTATAGCTAACGCTGAACTTGAGTCGATTGCGAAGCCGGAACTTGAATCAATAGCTCGCGCTGAACTCGAATCGATTGCGAAGCCTGAACTTGAATCAATAGCTCGCGCTGAACTCGAATCTATAGCTAACGCTGAACTTGAGTCGATTGCGAAGCCGGAACTTGAATCAATAGCTAATGCCGAACTCGAATCGATCGCCAGACCTGAACTCGAATCAATGGCTAAGCCGGAACTCGAATCAATGGCTAAGCCGGAACTCGAATCAATGGCTAACGCTGAACTAGAATCAATACCCAGTGCTGAACTCGAGTCGATTGCCATCAAACGGTTGACTACTGCCTCTGCACTTGTAACGCCGGGTACGATCATTGCAGCGAGCGACGCTCCCAGGATCGCATTGATCCTAGCGCTCTTTGCAAATTGCATTTCTATCTCCTAGGTATCCCCATTCGGTTGATGAAATTCCTTATTCAAGTAAACGAGGTCTCCATCCTCGCTATTTTCACTATTGGTGGATATCTAGGACTCGCTTCGTGAACTTTTATCCAACCCTCGCTCCACCAATAAATCTCTTAAATCTTTTTCATCCAATTCGTTGACAACATAATGAACCATGCAAATTCCAGTATTTTTTCTGTCTGGTTTACCTTTATCGTTCTTTTCCATTGCCACGAACCAGTTGTCCAGTTCTTCTAAAAACTCTTGTCCCCGAATTTTGATATACGAGTTAAATGCGATAATAGATTCGGGAGCCAATCCTTGGTCCGTATAAACTCTGCGATCGAAGTAACCTGAACCCTGTTCTTTCTTTTCAATGTTTGCCGCCGCCGTCGAAAAAAAGTATTGCCCTACCTTCCCTAATCGCTCGACAAGTTCGGGCGACAGGGCCTCCGCTTCAAAATCCCTTCGAACCGCTTTAAAAGTTTTGTTCTCTAATTCGACAACCGCGCCCACTCTCACAAGTTCTTTCAGCATCGGTCGCGGTGCCATATCGCCGCTATAAGTTCGCACGAGTTCCACAATTGACGGCCCACCTGCACCAGAAGACTCGTAAGGAATTTCAAGCGGAACCCCATATGGACCAGTATATTTTGGATCGCTGTGCCACCCAGCCAACACTCTGCTCGGTCGCGAATAATTCTTGCTATGCGGTTCAGCACCTATCGCACGATCTATGACGTTTTTGACCTCCTTTCTTGTCAAGCCAGTAAGAATTGCGATTCTTGACTGATTAAGTTTTGCCGTATCGTCGAAATGCCGAATAGCCATCTCGACGTAAACATCCTTCGCTACCTCAGAGAAATCTCCGTGTGAAACTCCCTGACTAATCAACAGCCTCACTAGCGGCTTCAACATCATCCCCAGAGCGAGTCTGAGATGCTCTTTTACATTCTGTCCCATCGTGGGGATTCGCTCCGACGCAATATGTAAAGTAAACGCAGCTTATGTAGTGTTGCAAGTATTAATTCTATCTCATTGTTTCAATTGAACAACTGAAACATTGTGATTTGCGTTATTTTAAGAATTGTTCAACAAAACAAGGCAAATGCTTGGTAAGCCGGTGATCATATCTAATTGATTTAGGGAGAATTTTCCCAAATGGCCCTAGCTATCAGGATAAATGAACGATCGTCACATTAGATCAGCTGGGTTTTACTGTAATTGGCAGGACGCCATTTCGGTAATGTAGATTTTGGTTGCGAAAAGCACATTTTGCGCAAATTTTCGTCGGATTTGAACCCGGTCGTACTATCTAAATATGCCAAGCTGGACAATGGTTTAAGGTGATATGCCCAAGATCATGTGTTACCGGCTTGATATGAGTAGAAAGGCTCGGAACTATTCTCTTCAAAGTAGAAAACACCAATTACGACTGTATTTTCGTCATTTTGCGATTCGTTTTGATCGTGGAGTGTTTCGTAAGCCATGAATAAATCATCAATTGTCTCCACGATGCCGTTCAGCCGGTCAAAGCTAATGCGGCGGAGACGTGGGATATCGGAATTCCGAATTGACTGGGTATAAACGCTTTTTTGTATCCAAGCCTCGTCCTGTCTATCTGGGTTAACGTTATACGCAATTGTGGTAATCATTGGGTAAAGCCCGTGCAATACTGCAGTAATCAGTTTATCGTGATGCAACTTCGGATGAATTGATCGGCTTAATACTTTCAAGTTCCCTTGTTTGTCTTCCTCCACTGCGCCAACTCTTTTGAGTTCAGTTCTCATTGCTCCTGGAGGTATATCACCTCCGTATTTCCTCACCAGACTGGAGAATGTGGCGTTATCACCAGCAAACGGAAGAATCAGGGGACGCCCGGAAGAATCAAGATAATCAACTTCGCTATGCCAACGATGAACGATATAGGACATCGGTGTCGTCTTTATTGTAACTAGTTGTTCGCCGGCCTCTATTTTTATTCGAATTCGTCGAACTTCTTTTCTGGTTAGACCCGTCATGACGGCGACTCGTGAGATATTAGTCGGGCGACCGCGTAACCCGTAATCGTTGGTTGCCACATCAACAAATGCGGTCTTGGAAATTTCCGAGAATTCCTGGAATCCAATGCCGAACCTTAAGAGAATTCTGGCGATGGGTCGCAGAGCAACTAAGAAAGCGCCGAGGATCTGTCGTTGGATGTCGCTCTGCATGGGCGGGCAATATATTGATGACACGGCAATTATGCTAACAAAATATCAAACTTGGGAAAAATTGACCAACTCTTGGGCCATTGATCGGTAGGGGTCAATTTCAATTATTATCGAAAAGTCCTAGTTATAGAGCTTGATTCGACCAGATGTGGCGTTCTAGTTGTCGTTCAACAGGTTGTCGAATTCGCGTTCAGTGAGAATAGCGATTTGGAGTTTTTGCGCTTTCGCCAACTTGGAGCCGGGTTTTTCGCCGCTGACGACAAAGTCAGTTTTGCCGGACACGCTCCCTGTTACTTTGCCGCCGAGGGCAAGGATTTTCTGCTTCGCCTCATCCCGGGACATGCTCGACAACGATCCAGTAAGGACAAAAGTCTTCCCTGTCAGGGGGCCAGCATCAGCATCTGCCTGGGGTTCTGAATCCGACCAGCGGACACCGGATTTTATGAGCCTTGTGATCACGCTTCGATTGTGCGATTCGGCGAAAAACGCATGGATTCGCGACGCAACTACCGGTCCCACATCAGCGACTGCGAGCAGGCTGTCCTCAGTTGCCGACATAATGTCGTCCAGATTGCCGAAATGTGCGGCAAGAGAGATCGCCGTTGTTTCGCCGACTTCTCGAATACCCAGGGCATAAAGAAATCGAGCCAACGTTGTTGTTTTGCTCGCCTCGATCGCCCGGATCAGTTTTTGGGCCGACTTCTCACCCATGCGATCCATCTCTGCGAGTTCATCGTGTTGCAGCTGAAAAATATCCGCAGGGGTTTGGATCCTGTCGATCGCAACAAGCTGCTCAATCATTTTTCCACCAAGACCATCAATGTCCAAAGCCCTGCGCGATACAAAGTGCTTCAGCGCCTCAGAGCGTTGTGCGGAGCAATACAATCCTGCGGTACAGCGGGCCGCTACTTCGCCCTCTTCTCTAGTCACCACAGATCCGCACACCGGGCACTTTTTCGGCAGATGAATGCGCCGTGTTTTTTTCGGGCGACGGCTGGTCACTACGCTGACGACCTCGGGAATGACATCTCCAGCCCGGCGAACGATTACAGTATCGCCAACACGAACATCTTTGCGGCGCAACTCGTCGATGTTATGCAAGGTCGCGTTGCTGACAGTTACACCGCCGACGAAAACAGGTTCCAGCCGCGCAACAGGGGTCAATGCTCCGGTTCGCCCGACCTGAAATTCGACACCTTGAACTATGGTCAGCTCCTCCTGGGCAGGAAATTTATGTGCGATAGCCCACCGGGGTGCCCGCGATACGAACCCCAATTTGCGCTGTTGAAGGATGTTGTCGACCTTATAGACGACACCATCGATTTCGTAGCGGAGCGAGTCACGCCGGGCGCTGATTGCGTCGTAATACGCAAGGCAACCTTCCACGCCGTCAACGACACTGCGCTCAGGGCACGTCTTGAGTCCCCAGTCCTGTAATTGATCGAGAATCTCGCTGTGCCGTTCAGGAAGGTCACCTCCTTCAACGTGCCCGACTGCGTAGATGTAGATGTCCAGGGGTCGCTCGGCTGTCAACTTTGGATCAAGTTGGCGCAGACTTCCGGCCGCCGCGTTACGTGGATTGACAAAAGTCTTGTCCCCGGCGGCGCGCGCTCTGTCGTTGTAGGCTTCAAATCCTGCTTTCGGCATGAATACCTCGCCACGCACTTCGAGCGATGAAGGGTATCCGTAACTGATCAGGCGCAAGGGGACGCCCTCAATGGTTCGAACATTGTGAGTGATGTCTTCTCCGGTGCTGCCATCGCCTCTGGTCGCACCCCGAACAAGTTTGCCGTTCTCGTACAGCAAGCTCACAGCTGCTCCATCGAGTTTTGGCTCCGCCGAATAGCGCAGACGCTCAGCCCCTTCAGCGAGCTCAAGACGCTCTGTGACTCTACGATGAAAGTTCCGCAGTTCGTCTTCGGAGAAGGCGTTGTCGAGCGACAGCATTGGCATCTTGTGCGGCACTGTCCCAAAGGCCGTGATCGCTTCATCACCTACACGTTGCGTTGGCGAATCCGATGTAATCAGGTCAGGGTGTTGCTCTTCGAGTGTTTGCAGTTGGCGCATAAGCCGATCGTACTCAACGTCCGGTATCTCCGGGTCGTCAAGGACGTGGTAGCGGTGATTGTGATGCCGAATTTGATCGCGTAGAGATTGCAGCTTTATTCGAGTGGCGGCGGACACAGTCATTGCAGGTACGGTGTGATTGAAATCACGCGACCAGATTGCTGTGCTGAAAATCAATAATCTCCTCACGCATGTACCGTTCGCGTTGGATACTCAGCGTGCTTCCCGATTCATCAAGTAATTCGGCGTTCATCGACTGTGCAAGCGTGCGCGCCGCTGCCATCATCATGTCGAAAGCTTCGGCGCCATCGATGGGGCCAGGGATGACGAGAAACAGGCTGATTCCGGGAATTTCCTGGTCTTGAATATTGGCAAGATCGAAGCTGCCAGGCTCGACCAGGCTCGCGGCGCTGAATATCGTTTTGTCCTCGTCACTGCCCTCGATGCGATGAAAGATGCCAAATTTTCCATGGCGCATACCGAGTCCACGAAGATTCAGTACCAAATCTTCCCCGTGAAACGCGCCCCTGTCACGGGCGACAACGCGCAGCGTCACAATCTTTTGCGGCAAATTTTGTGGTGGGGTTTCAGCTTGCTCGCTGACATCATCGTCTGATTCTGCCGAGGTTCCGTCAAGCGCGGGCAGGATGCGATGTTCGGCATCGTCATTTTCATCAGGGTCGTGCCGTTCTCTGCGGCTGTACAGATAGACACCAGCTATCACCAGCACACCGAACAGCAACAGTAACCAGCGCAACCCATCCATTTCTCGAACCCTTAACTTGCCGCCATTTTCACCGCTTCGTCCAGATCCACGGATACGAGTCGAGATACCCCGGGCTCCTGCATCGTTACACCGATCAGTTGTCTTGCCATTTCCATGGTCACTTTGTTATGCGTAATAAACACAAACTGCACTTTCTCCGACATAGATCGTACGATTTCGCAGTAGCGCGCGACGTTTGCGTCGTCAAGCGGCGCATCGACCTCGTCGAGCAGACAGAACGGAGCTGGATTAAGCTCAAATATTGCAAAGACCAGTGCGACAGCTGTCAGCGCCTTTTCACCGCCCGACAAAAGGTGAATCGTACTGTTGCGTTTCCCTGGCGGTCTCGCCATGACTGTGACGCCCGCAGACAAAAGATCATCACCCGTCAATTCCATGTAGGCGTGTCCGCCACCAAAAAGTTTCGGAAATAATCGTTTGAAGCCTTCGTCGACTTTGATAAAAGTATCGCGAAAACGTGATCGCGTCTCAAGATCAATCTTGCGAATTGCACCCTCAAGTGTTTCCAAAGCGTTGTGCAGATCTTCAAGTTGTGAATCCAGATATTCTTTGCGCTCAGATTGCTCTTTGAATTCATCGATTGCCGCGAGATTGATTGGCCCTAGTCGCTCGATGCTACGTCGAATTTTTTCGAGCTTTTCGTCCCAATCGTCAATCGTTACGGCATCGTCGATTTCTTCGATGAGCGTCTCGTATATGAAGTCTGTTTTTGCAAGTTGCTCCGCGAATCCCTCTCGGCGAACATGTACTTCGCGGAGGCTCATCTCAGCTTCACTGAGATGACTGCGGGCATCATCAACCGCTTGGTCTATCTGCATGCGTGTTTGGTCCAAATCACGCAAGTCTGACTCGATGTTTTCGACTAACGATCTCGCCGCACCAAGTTGTTCCTCTACATCAACGCGCGACTTAAGCTGTTGTTCAAGTCGCTCCTTGCTGTCAGCCAACGGCGTCTGGCTCTGCAAGAGTTGTTCACGAATATCTCGCTCGCGTGTCTGAAATTTCTCCAATTGCGACCGCATGCGATCTAGATTCTGTACCGCCGATTCCTTGCTGGTACGCCGACTCTCGAATTGAACCGTGATGTTATGGACGTTGTGACGATCTTCGTCGGCTTGACTACGGACCCGCTGCAGTTCATCGCGCAAATCATTGCGTCGCCCTTCAAGACTCGTACGCTGTATTTCCAGATCCACGAGCGCCTCAGTGGCTTCATTGGATCGCTGATTCGACTCGCTTAATTGTTCCTCGGCCGCAGTCTTGTCGTTGGCTAGCTCACCCGCCTCAATTGCAATTGCAGCCTGCCGAGAATCCGCTTGATCCATTCGATATTTTGCAGTGTCCAGTGCAGCTTTCATATCTGAGTATTCGCTGAGTAAGGACGCTGCGTCGCCCTGCATCGCTTCACGACGCTCCTCCAGCTGGTTAAGGCGCGTTCGACCGTCCTGAACCAATTTCCTCGCCCGTTCAAAATTTGTCAGCATTTCCCGCGTCTCCGTCTTGAGACGGCGCATATCATGCTCGCGGGATAAGACACCCGCCTTGACGTCTTTGTCTTTTGAGATGCGTAACCACTGCTTGGCGAGCCAAATACCGTCAGACGTTATTACCGACTCTTGGTCTTGCAGTGCAACTCGAGCAGACAGTGCATCTGCGAGCGAGTCGGCAGTGCGGACTCCGGATAGAAGGTCCTGAATAGCTCGCGGCGCACCACTGACCTTGCTGGCCAAGGTTGCTGACAGACCTGGCAACTCGGCGTCACCAGCGCCTTCTTCCAATAGCGTAATGTTGCCTGATCGAAAATTTGCAATGTTCTTGGTTACCGAAGCGATGTTGCTAACACAAACTGCTTGCAAATAACCGCCGAGCACGGTCTCTACGGCTCTTTCCCAGCCACTCGCAACGTCCAGAGATTCAGCAACGCGCAGGTTTTTATCGAGACCCGTGCCAGCGAGCCAGTCCTGTATATCACCGACGCCTTCACCGCGTGCGGCCTTTTGCAACGCCTCAAGGGATGCGTACCTGCCTTGCGCTGCCTGCAGAATTGCACGGCGTTCGTCGACAAGCTGCACCAGCTTTTGATCTTGTTCACGCAACTTTCGTATCTTCTCCGTAATACTTGCCAGGTGCCGATCAAATTCATCAACCACCTGTCGCTTGCGCATTTCTTGTTCGGTCAGGTCATCAAATGTCGTCTTGAGACCGTCCAGACTGGCATCCGCCTGCGACTCTTCCAGTCGCTTGAGTCGATCGGAAAAGCTCTGGATTCGTGATTCGATCTGTTCAGCGCGGGTCTGTTCGACACCGCGCAACTGCTGCGCCTCACTTAATTTCGACGTATATTCTTCCCACTGCTGCTGCCACTCACCCAACGCGTCTTCAGCGCGTTGCAATGATTCGACAGATGACTTCTCGCTTCGCCGTGCTTGCTCCATTCCAGGAGCTAATTCATTCAGAGTTAAATCGAGCTGTGCAATTTCAGTTTGATCTTCATCGATATGGTTGAGAATTTCGCGCGCGCCGTGTGTCGCTTGTTCCAGATCCGTAGACTGTCGTTCGCGCAACTCCCGAGCATGCTCGATCGATTGTTCGAGTCGGGCGATTTCCGCGCCAACCTTGTAATAACGCCCCTGCGTCTCGTTGAATGCATCGCTTCGATCGCTTTGTCGAACCCTGGCTTCCTCGACATTGGCCTCCAGCTTTCTTTGTGCAGCGATCGCAGCCTCGAGGCGGGTCCGGCGCTCGCTTAAAAATCGATCTGCCTCGTGGGTGCAATCGTCGAGGTCCCTGATTCGCAGCGCCAGCAAATCTGCCGTCGTTCTGCGTTCCTCGTCTTTACAGTGACCGTATCGCTTAGCCGCCTTCGCTTGCCGATCCAGATGTTTTATCTGCTTTTCGACTTCCTCATAGACATCCTGAAGCCGGTCGAGATTATCCCTGGTGCGTTTAATACGACTCGACGTTTCTTTGCGGCGTTCTTTGTATTTCGAAATTCCGGCTGCCTCTTCAAGAAATACGCGCATTTCCTCGGGCTTGGCCTCGATCAGCCTGGAGATCATGCCTTGTTCAATAATCGAATAGCTGCGCGGACCGAGCCCCGTCCCAAGAAAAACGTCGGTGATGTCCTTGCGGCGGCAGCGAGTTCCATTAAGGTAATAATTCGAAATGCCGTCACGGGCGACTTCGCGACGAATCGAGATTTCTGCGTACTTGGCATACTGCCCTTCAAGAGTCGTTTCGCTATTGTCGAACAACAGTTCAACCGAAGCAGCGCCGATCGGCTTACGCGAGCTCGACCCACTGAAAATCACATCCGTGATCGAATCGCCCCGCAGCCGGCTCGCTGAACTTTCTCCCATGACCCACCGCACAGCATCGATCACATTTGACTTGCCACAGCCATTTGGCCCGACGACGCCGACGAGGTTGCTGGGGAAAGTGATGGTGGTGGGATCGACGAAAGACTTAAAGCCGGCGAGCTTTACTTTGCTTAATCGCATGTGCTGGTGTTACGCCATTGGGCCGTCAGATCGGGCTAGTGTAATGTAATTCAGCCAATAAAACGATTGACGCCGGCAAAAGACATGTGGTCTAAAAGTCCACATTTCAAAGAGATTTGGGGGTCTTCAGCTGCCAGAAAAACAGGCTCAGACCGCAGTTTTGCGGTAGCTCGATTCACGCTGCCGTGTGCAGAAACTCGACCAGCAAAAAAACCTGACAAATTGCTTCCATGTGGCCACAAGCAATGTATAATCGCGCCCTTTTCTCGGTCCGGCAGGAGTTCAAGATGGCTGCGAAGAAGGCCGCAAGCAAAAAGCGGAAGCAAGTGACAGCCTCTCGTAAGAAGGCTGTTGCCAGGAAGGTCAGTAAGAGAAGGGTGGCGAGGAAAAAGCCGTTGAAGAAAAATCTTGCAAGGAAGAAGGTTTCGAAGAAAAAGACTACGAAGAAGTCTGCGAAGAAATTCGCCAAGAAAAAGGCTGCCAGCAGAAAACGCCCGGCCGTCAAGAAAAAAGCTGCCGGCAAGAAACGCCCGGCCGTCAAGAATAAGGCTGCCAGCAAGAAACGCCCGGCCGCCAAGAAAAAGGTCGCCAGCAAGAAACGCCCGGCCGTCAGGAAAAAGGCCGCCAGCAAGAAACGCCCATCTGTCACGCGAAATGCACCGCGCAGGGCACCCAAGCTACAATTCCGAGACAGGAACGACCTGTTATCAGGGCCGATCCATGGCATTGGTGCCTACAGACCCAGACGCGGTGAGCGTTACATGAGCACCTTGCAGCTGGAGCACTTCCGGGAGATTCTCGATGCTTGGAAGCACGAGCTTATCGTTGAAGTGGGCCGTACGGTCCATCATATGCAAGACGAAGCTGCCAATTTTCCCGATCCGAACGACCGCGCGACGCAGGAATCTGAATTCGGACTCGAGCTCAGAACGCGTGATCGTGAACGCAAGCTACTTCGCAAAATTGACTCGGCACTTGCACGAATTGACGAGGGTAGTTATGGCTTTTGCGACCAGACGGGCGAGGAAATCGGTCTTCAGCGACTTGAGGCGCGACCCGTTGCCACGTTGAGTCTGGAAGCGCAGGAACGCCGAGAACTTGCTGAGCGCCAGTTCCGGGATCGGGACGATCGTTACCGGTAGCGCCAAATTAATCTCGCTAGCAGCGGGTCGGTAGACTGCCCATTGAGCGAGCCTGCGCCGTATATCGGGCGATTCGCGCCTTCACCTACTGGTCCACTGCATTTCGGCTCATTACTCGCCGCTGTCGCAAGCTTCCTCGAAGCCCGCGCCCGTAATGGGCAATGGTTGCTGCGTGTTGAGGATATAGATCCACCTCGTGAGCAAGCTGGGGCTAAGGCACTCATTCTTACTGCGCTAGAGCTGTACGGCTTCGAATGGGACGGCGCGATTATCTATCAGAGTGACAGCCGCGGCGCGCACGACACAGCCGTGCAGACTTTGCTCAAAGAGGATCATGCCTATCGTTGTGGTTGCTCCAGGCGAGATCTCGCTAACGCGCCTCGGGGGCCATTGGGTATCATTTATCCTGGCACTTGCCGAAACTCCGGCGACGCGCAGAACGCCGCTGTTCGCGTCCGTACGACAGACGAGCCGCTCGCCTTTGAAGACCGCTTGCAAGGCGCGCAATCGCAACGACTAGAGACAGAATCCGGTGACTTCATTGTTCTGCGTCGCGACGATCTGATCGCGTATCAACTCGCTGTTGTCGTCGACGACCACCTGCAGGGCGTCACCGAAATCGTTCGCGGAATTGACCTCCTGGTTTCGACGCCTCGACAAATCTGGTTGCAGCAATTACTGGGCTTTACGGTGCCAAGTTACGCGCATATTCCCGTCGCTCTGAATCTCAGGGATCAAAAGCTCAGCAAGAGTACGGGGGCAGGCGCAATCCCGCTCGACAGTATGAATGAGACGCTCATTGCGGCCCTCGAGGCACTGCAACAGCGACCACCAGACGAACTGCGTAATGCATCGATGCACGACATCTGGGAGTGGGCGCATGCTAATTGGAGCATTGATACGCTGAAGGGCCGAACACAGATCTTGCGCCAGTGAAAATAGGCTATCGCGGGTGCCTTTACAGCCTGCAACCAAGCCTTGAATTCTTCTTGACTTAAGAAGACAAATAACCCTTGACATCAGGGCCTTAGATGCCATAGCGTGGGTAGTGCAGCAGGGATACGCTCCCCCGCCCCCTGTTGCTTATGCCTGAAGGGGTTAACACTCCACGGCGGGCCCCCTGCGCAAGCGGGGGGCCATTTTTTTTGCCTGAAATGCTGGCACGCGGTGACTGCAAGCGATGACGTCTGACACGAATGACATTCGCATCATTCGAAGCGGCTTTAGACCGCCGTTCTGGCTGCGAAACAGGCATGCCCAGACGATGTTTCCATCAATGCCATGGGCGTGGCCGAGACGATTGTCGTTACGGCGAGAAAGCCTTGAGTTGCCCGATGGCGATGCTACAGCCGTCGATTGGCTGAGTGATGCTGAAGCGCTGCCAAAATCGACGCCGCTACTCGTCATTCTGCACGGATTGGAAGGATCTGCCGACTCATCCTACGCAAAGATGCTCATGCAAGCCGCGCGCGAGCAGGAATGGCGCTCTTGCGTCCTGCATTTTCGCGATTGCGGCGATTACCGAAATCGCTTGCCAAGGCGTTACCACGCCGGTGAAACGAGTGACATCCGCTATTTCCTCGGCGTACTGCGTGAACAGGGGCACGACGGTCCAATTGTAGCCGTCGGATTTTCCCTGGGTGGCAACGTGCTGCTCAAATACCTGGGTGAGTCAGGGCACGACACGCCGTTAAGTGCCGCATGCGGTGTTAGCGTGCCGCTGAAGTTGCACGAATGTTCCATAGCACTAAATACTGGTTTTTCAAAGGTTTATCAGCATTACTTACTAAAACGGATGAAAAGTTCGGTGGCGAGAAAATTCGACCAACACACGGCGGCTTTTGACTGGAATCGCGCCATGAACGCGAAGACATTTGCTGAATTCGACGATGCCGTTACGGCCCCGCTGCACGGATTTGCGAACAAGAATGACTATTATGATCGCTGCAGCTCAGGCGAATTCCTGAAGGACATTGAGAAACCTACATTAATCATCAACTCGCTTGACGATCCATTTATGACGCCAGGCGTAATCCCGCGCGCGGACCAGCTGTCAGAAATGGTGACGATCGAAATTTCGGATGCCGGCGGTCATGTCGGCTTCATCGACGGCGGCACGCCGTGGCGGCCAACTTACTATCTTCCACGGCGACTGCTCTCATTCCTAAAGGAATCACTGTAGGGCCCGTTTCTGGAGCCCGCTGTTGGAGCCCGCTGTTGGAGCCCGCCATGCGGGCGATATTCACAATGTTGGGTGGAATTCGCCCGCATGGCGGGCTCCTACATTATATTATGCGGCTTCGACTTCCTTCATTGACAAACGCACACGACCCTGACGATCGACCTCTAACACCTTAACCCTGACGATGTCGCCCTCGGACAGCTTGTCGCTGACTTTCTCGACCCGCTCATTTGAGATCTGGGAGATGTGCACCAAGCCGTCTTTGCCAGGCAGAATCGTGACAAAGGCACCGAAGTCCATCAATCGGGCCACCTTGCCCTCGTAAATACGGCCAACTTCGACATCGGCGGTAATGAGTTCGATGCGGCGCCGTGCTTCCCTGCCCGAATCGCCATCGACCGATGCGATACGGATTGTGCCGTCGTTTTCGATATCGATCGTAGCGCCGGTCTCTTCAGTTATCGCACGGATGACAGAGCCACCCTTGCCGATGACGTCGCGAATTTTCTCAGGATCGATCTTGAAGGTCACGATCGTCGGTGCCCATTCGGACATTTCCTCACGTGGCGCATCGATGACTTTATTCATTTCCTCAAGGATGTGCAGGCGGGCATCTCGGGCCTGTTCGAGTGCCTTGTCCATGATCTCGCGCGTGATTCCCTGGATCTTGATGTCCATCTGCAGCGCAGTGATACCGTCTGCAGTACCAGCGACCTTGAAATCCATGTCGCCGAGATGATCCTCGTCGCCAAGAATGTCGGTCAGTACCGCGAAATCATCACCTTCCTTGATAAGCCCCATCGCTACGCCGGCAACGGGTGCTTTGATCGGCACGCCGGCATCCATCAGCGCCAGGCTTGTACCGCATACCGAAGCCATCGAGCTCGAGCCGTTCGATTCCGTAATCTCGGACACGACACGGATGACATAGCCGAAGTCGTCCTGGCTGGGCATTACGGCCTGAATGCTGCGACGTGCCAGTTTGCCGTGGCCGATCTCGCGTCGTTTGGTGGAGCCAATAAAGCCGGTCTCACCGACGCAAAACGGCGGGAAATTGTAGTGCAACATGAACGGATCTTTGCGTTCGCCTTCGATCGCATCGATGATCTGCGCGTCACGGCCAGTGCCCAGCGTTGTCGTAACAATCGCCTGGGTTTCTCCGCGTGTGAAGATCGCAGAACCGTGTGCGCGGGGCAAAATGCCAACTTTTACGTCGATCGGTCGAACCGTCGTCCGATCACGCCCGTCAATTCGTGGTTCACCACTGAGTATGCGACTGCGAACAATGCGTTTCTCCAACTTAGACAGCGAACCCTTGACCTCATCGGCAGACCACTGGGCATCTTCACGGTCAGCAAGCGCATCGACAGCAGCAGACTTGGTCTCCCCAACGGCAGCCTGACGCTCCAATTTGTCGGTAATCAGATAGGCGTTGGTTAGTCCACTCTCCGCTTGGCTCGTAACAGCCACAGCCAGGTCCTCATCTTCAACCGGCGCTTGCCAATCCCACGCCGGCTTGCCAGACTCTGCGGCAAGCTCTTTGATCGTGTCTATGGCGACCTGCATCTGTTCGTGACCGAACATCACAGCGCCCAGCATGACATCCTCGGAAAGGACGTCGGCCTCCGATTCGACCATGAGCACGGCATCTTTGGTGCCCGCTACAACGAGTTCGAGAGATGAGTCTTCGAGTGCTGCTCGGCCCGGATTCAGCACGTACTTGCCATCGATGTAGCCTACTTTTGCCGCAGCAATCGGTCCTGCGAACGGCATTCCGGATAGGGCTAAAGCGGCTGATGCACCGATAAGTGCAGGAACGTCAGGGTCCACATCGGGATTCAGCGACATGACAGTTGCGATAATCTGAACTTCATTTATAAAGCCTTTTGGAAACAGTGGACGTATCGGCCGGTCAATCAAGCGACAAACGAGGACTTCCTTTTCGCCCGGACGGCCTTCACGCTTAAAGAATCCACCGGGGATCTTGCCGGCCGCGTAGGTCTTTTCCTGGTAATTGACAGTCAACGGGAAGAAGCCCCGACCCGGATCAGCCGTCTTGCGACCAACCGCGGTGACCAGAACGATAGTCTCGGCCACGCTAACTAACACTGCGCCGTCTGCCTGGCGGGCAACCGCACCTGTTTCGATGCTGAATTCGTGTTCGCCATATTGGAATGATTTCTTTGTTGAATTCACGATTATTCTCTACTTGAATATAATTAAGGCAATAGCCATCGACTGCGACCCCATTTTGGGAACGACACGATGTTGCTCATTGCTGGGAATGCTCGTCTGTTAACGACGAAGGCCGAGCCGGGAAATCAGCTCGCGATAGCGGTCCTGGTCATTCTTCTTCAGATAGTCAAGCAACTTGCGTCGCTTATTGACCATCTTCAGCAAACCCTGACGGCTATGGTGATCTTTCTTGTGCTCGCCGAAATGATCGGTGAGTCCGGAAATGCGTGCAGACAGCAGTGCTACCTGAACTTCGGGTGAGCCTGTATCGGCATCCCCGCGGGAGTAATCAGTGACGATCTTGCTTTTCGCTTCACTGGAAAGTGACATCTTGCGTTTACCTCAATGGACCTTTTCTATTTGGTCCCTTTTTGCAGCGCGCATTCTAGCGCCTGTACACACCTATTAATAGTCGAAATTCAAATAACTAGGAGTTTTTTCCCCTGCTCAAAAATACCCGGCGCGGTGCCAGCTGGCCGACATTCGAGAGCTCGCCCACGCCCAGAAAATCCTTGTCCGGACTGTAAACACGAACCAGCCCTGATTCGCCTTGCAAGGCCAGTGAATTCGCCTGCCCGCTTGCAAACCGCTGCCCTTCTTCCATAGTCACCGTGACCGCCGACAAGCACGCAAGAGCGACATCCGGCGCCAGCAGATGCTGTCGTAACACGGCTACACCTTCCGCAGCTGCGGCCTCCATGGTACTTAGTTCAAGCATGTCCTTTTCCTGAAAGTCGCCGACAATCTCTCTGTGCAGGTTGGCTGTGTGCGCAACCGTGCCATTGGCGCGCGCGAGATCCTCCACCAGCACCCTGATATAGGTGCCTTTCGAGCAGCTGACACGAAATACGAGTCGGGTCCCGGCGATTTCCAGCAGGTCGATCCCGTACACGCGAAATGGGCGTGGATCGCGCTCAATCGTCTCGCCCTTGCGCGCCATTTCGTACAGTCGTATGCCGTTCTTTTTCAATGCCGAGTACATTGGCGGAATTTGCATGGACTCACCCAGAAACTTCTGCAGAGCAGCCGACCATTGCTCTTTCGACATGTCGGGCACGTCGGCGCGCTCCACCTCAACGCCGTCAGCGTCGCCCGTATCGGTTGCAATTCCGAGCCGAGCCGTCACACGGTAGGTCTTGTCCGCATTCAGAAGGTAGGCGCAGACCTTGGTTGCTTCGCCGAAGCACAGCGGCAACATTCCCGTAGCGGCCGGATCAAGGCTGCCTGTGTGTCCAGCTTTTTTGGCGTTGAGTAGCCGTTTAACCCGTTGCAGCGCCTGATTGGATGTCAGACCCGCCGGTTTATTGAGCAACAGCAAGCCATCGACTGGTTCGGATCGATTACGTCCATGTTCTTTCATGAGCTTACCTGCGCCTGTCAGCCTGCAAGGCACTGTCGATCAATTTGCTGATCTTGGCACTAACCGCAGCGCTATCGTCGTGAATGAATCGTAATTCCGGCGTGTGGCGGATATTGATGGCGCTGCTGAGCTTGCTGCGCAGAAACCCTGATGCCCGATCGAGACCTTCGATGGCCGGCTCCGGACTGTCGTCCGGGTTCAGTAAACTAAAATAGATCCGAGCCACTCTAAGATCACGGGTCAATTCCACAGAGGTCAGGGATATGCTCTGCAATCTCGGATCCTTGATCTCGAAGCGCAGCAATTCGCTCAACGTTCGCAAAATCTGAGTACCGAGGCGCTGACTTCGAGAAAACTCACGAGGCATCGCTAGAATCCATCTCATCAATCCTCATGAGCTACGGCATTAATCCAGCGTACGGGCCACTTCGATGCGCTCAAAGCACTCGATCTGGTCGCCAACTTTGACGTCGTTGTAGTTCTTGACGCCGATACCGCATTCCGTGCCCGACTTGACCTCGTTAACGTCGTCTTTGAATCGCCGCAGTGACTCGAGCTCACCTTCGTAAATTACTACGCTATCGCGAAGGACGCGGATGGGGTTGTCGCGTTTGACGAGGCCCTCGGTCACGATACAGCCTGCGATATCGCCAAATTTCGGCGAGGAGAATACGTCCTTGACCTCGGCCAGGCCGACGATCTGTTCCCGAATCTCCGGCGCCAGAAGACCGCTGAGCGCAGCCTTTACATCGTCGATCGCTTCATAAATGATGCTGTAGTAACGAACGTCGATACCCGACTCCTTGATCGTAGCCCGAGCGGACGCGTCTGCGCGGACATTGAAGCCGATGATTGTTGCACCCGATGCCACCGCCAGATTTGCATCGGTTTCCGTGATGCCGCCAACGCCTGAACCCAGAACCTTGACCTTTACCTCGTCGTTCGAGAGCTTGGTCAATGCGTCCTTCAGCGCCTCGGCACTACCGTGCACATCTGACTTGATAATCAAAGTCACCGCCTTGGCCTCCCCATCAGCCATTTTGCTGAACATGTCTTCAAGCTTGGACGCCTGTTGTTGTGCGAGCTTCGCATCGCGCGATTTAGCCCGGCGAAATTCTGCGACCTCGCGGGCTTTACGCTCATTCTTGACAACGAGTACATCGTCACCGGCGCTTGGGGTCTTCGATAGTCCCAGCACGACGACGGGCGTCGATGGCCCGGCTTCCGCGATCGACTGCTGCGACTCATCGAACATATTACGCACCCGGCCATACTCCTCTCCGGCGATGATCATATCGCCTTGTTTCAGCGTTCCAGCTTGAATCAGTAAAGTGGCGACAGCGCCACGCCCCTTTTCCAGACTCGATTCGATGACCACCCCCTGTGCCGGACCGTCCTTAACAGCAGTAAGGTCCATGACTTCGGCTTGTAGCAGAATGGACTCCAGTAATTTATCGACGCCCTCACCCGTCTTCGCAGAAACATCGACGAACAATTGCTCACCGCCCCAGGCTTCGGGAATTACGTCGTGCTGTGACAGTTCATTTCTGACACGTTCTGGATCTGCGTCTTCCTGGTCGATCTTATTGATCGCGACGACGAGGGGTACCCCGGCCGCCTTCGAATGTTGAATCGCCTCAATCGTCTGTGGCTTGACACCATCATCAGCCGCGACAACCAGTACGACGATGTCGGTCGCCTGTGCACCACGTGCGCGCATCGCCGTAAACGCTGCGTGACCCGGCGTATCCAGAAACGTGATTCTGCCTCTGTCGGTATCTACTGAATACGCACCAATGTGCTGCGTAATTCCGCCAGCCTCACCTTCGGCGACGTTCGTGTGACGAATATGGTCGAGCAGTGAGGTCTTGCCATGATCGACATGCCCCATGATCGTTACGACAGGTGAACGGGATACTTTCTCGCCCGTGAGCTGTTGTTCGTCTGCAAGCAACTGTTCGTCAACATCCGCCGCCGAAATGGGTTTGGCAACGTGTCCGAGTTCTTCTACGACGAGAATCGCTGTGTCCTGATCGATAACCTGATTGATCGTGACCATCGCACCCATATTGAAAAGTACTTTGACGACTTCATTACCCTTGATCGCCATGCGCTGGGCGAGTTCCGCGACTGAAATGTTCTCAGCAATCTCGACCTCGCGAATAACCGGCGCTGTAGGCATCTCAAAACCGTGTTTCGCATCGCCGCTGATAGATACAGCGCGACGCCGAACCGGTGACTTGCGCTTGCGCCTGCCGCTCTTGTCGCCAGATACATGCAATTCCTTGCGACCGTAACGCGTCTCGGGCCGCATCGGTTTAGGCTTTGACTTCTCCTTGGTGCGCCGGGTGCGCGCATCCTTTTCGGCCTTGTCCAGGCGGCT
Organism: Pseudomonadota bacterium; assembly: GCA_022574185.1. Taxonomy (GTDB): domain Bacteria; phylum Pseudomonadota; class Gammaproteobacteria; order Steroidobacterales; family Woeseiaceae; genus UBA1847. The sequence continues at coordinate 12,113 of JACZSM010000037.1, read as the reverse complement.
TTTTTCTTCTTCTGCCGCCGCGGCCACCAATTGAGCCGACTTGCGAGCCTCCTCCTCGGCGTCACTTAGCGCTTGCTCGGCTTTTTGTCGTTGCTCTTGCTCGAGTTTCTCGGCCGCTTCTTTGGCAGCCTTTTCGCGCTCTTGCTCGAGTTTCTGTGCGTCCTCACGCTCCTTAGCTTCAATTCTTACGCGATCGAGATCTTCCTGCTCCTTTTGCGCCTGCTCCTCGAGCACATCTCGTTTGACATAGGTACGTTTGCGCCGCACTTCGACGCTCACCGTGCGGGAGCGACCCTGAGCGCCCGGCAATCTGAGTTCCGACTGCGACTTGCGATTGAGCGTTATACGACGTGGCGTTGCTACCGTGGCAGGTGTGCCGCCCTGGCCATGGGCGCGTCGCAAATGGGTTAAGAGTTCGAGCTTGGCGTCATCGCTAATGACGTCGCCTGAGCTCTTGACCTTGATGCCAGCCTCATCCAACTGCGATAGCAGTTTATCAACCGGTACTTTGAGTACCTCGGCAAATTGTGCAATTGTGACTTCTGACATTACTTAACTCCGCTCACATTCGTGCTCAGGCCTGTTGCTCTTCTTCAAACCAGTGTGCACGCGCCTTCATTATCAATACGCCTGCCTCTTCCCGATCCATCTCAATAATCTCAAGCAGATCGTCGGTTGCCAGTTCCGCGAAATCTTCCCGGGTCACGATGCCTTTGCTGGCAAGAATGTAGGCGACACCTTTGTCCATGCCCTCAAGGCTCAAAAGGTCTTCAGCTGGTTCTGTCTCGTCAATTTTCTCTTCCTGCACGATAGCCAGTGTCAGCAATACGTCGCGAGCGCGGCTGCGCAATTCTTCCACAATATCCTCATCGAATTCCTCGATTTCGATGAGCTCCGCGGCCGGCACGTAGGCCACTTCCTCAATCGTCGAAAATCCTTCCTGTACCAGAATCAGTGCGACTTCCTCGTCAACGTCGAGTTGTTTCGAGAACAGACTGATCAGTTCACGCATCTCGGCTTCACTCTTCTCGTCTGCGTCGGCTGCCGTCATGACATTGAGTTCCCAGCCCGACAGTTCGCTCGCGAGGCGAATATTTTGCCCGCCACGACCGATCGCTTGCGACAGTTTGTCTTCCTCAACGGCAATGTCCATGCTGTGTGCGTCTTCATCCACAACGATCGATACGACCTCGGCCGGTGACATTGCGTTGACAACAAATTGCGCCGCATTGTCATCCCAAAGAATGATGTCGACACGCTCGCCGGCCAGTTCGTTTGACACTGCCTGCACGCGTGATCCGCGCATGCCAACGCAGGCGCCGACGGCATCAATGCGGCTGTCGTTGCTCCTGACGGCGATTTTCGCGCGCAAACCCGGATCGCGTGCAGAGCCGAGAATATCAATCAATCCCTGACCCACTTCGGGCACTTCAATTTTGAACAACTCAACCAAAAACTGCGATGAGGTGCGCGTCATGAAAAGCTGTGGACCACGCAATTCAGATCGAACTTCAGTCAACAGCGCCTTGATACGATCCTGAGGCCGTACCGGCTCACGGGGAACCATGTGCTCGCGTGGCACGAATCCTTCGGCGTTGCCGCCAAGATCAATGTAGACTCCGTTTCGATCAACGCGCTTGACCAGACCGGACAGCAGCTCGCCTTCGCGATCCTGGTACTCCTCGACCACCTGCTTTCGCTCTGCCTCACGGACTTTCTGCACTATGACCTGTTTAGCTGTCTGTGCAGCGATTCGGCCGAATTCAACCGAGTCCATGGGCACCTCAACATAGCCACCTGGTACCGCAGCCGCATCAATATCGACAGCATCGATCATGCGCAATTCGCGATCGGGAACCTCAAGCTCAGTGGACTCGTCCGCGAACACGAGCCAGCGCCGAAACGTGTCGTACTCGCCCGTTTCACGATCGATCGCTACACGAACATCTATGTCTTCAACGTGCTTTCTGCAGGACGCAGATGCCAGAGCGGCTTCGATGGCTTCGAAGATAATGTCCTTCTCGACGCCTTTTTCGTTCGAAACGGCGTCAACAACCATCAATATTTCTTTACTCATTGTCTGAAACTCCAGTTCAGCCCAGTCCCATTCAGTCCTAAGGCACCAGTCGCGCGGTATCGATTGTCGCCATTGGCAATGTGTGCGACTCGCCATCCACCTCGACCACGATGTTTTCGTCATCCGACGCCACTAAAGTGCCCCGAAATCGTTTGCGCCCCTGTATGGGGAGGCGCATCTGCACTTTCACGATTTCGCCATTGAATCGCTGAAAATGCGCCGATTTTGTTAACTTTCGGTCCAGTCCAGGTGACGACACCTCAAGCTGGTACTGACCGGGCAATGGATCGTCGACGTCGAGCAGCGCACTGACGGTCAGACTGACTTTCTTGCAGTCGTCCAGGTCGATGCCGCCGGGCTTGTCAATAAAGATCCGCACAACACCATTATTGCCGCCGAATCTCACCTCGAGGTCCGACAATTCGTATCCCAGACGCTCGATCGCCGGTTGCAGCATTTTCTCCAGCTCGTATCCTGTCACCGGCACATACCTAAAATCTGTTATAAAACTAAAAAATGGGCCATTGGCCCATTCTTCTCCTACGCGGATTCGCTGTCCGCTGACCACAAAAAAAACCCCAACGCGGGGCCTTCTCTACCAAACCTCTGGTAACGGGGTGTCAACAAGCACACCACCGCGTAGGCGCGGGATTATACGGCAATCACAAGGCAACACGCAACGCTGAAAGCACCAGCGTTGCAGTACGCCAGAGCCAAAACCACAAAAGGGCTGCACATAGGCAGCCCTCTGAATTTAGAGCAAACGTGAATCAGGCCGTGAGGTTCTCCGCCGCCTTCGGTTTTGGAGCTTCCTTAACTGGGGACGGTTTGGACATTTCGACTTTACCGTTGAACTGAGCACCGTCTTCCATGACCAGGCGGGTACAATAGATATTGCCGGTCACGGTCGAGCCTTTGGCAAGCGACACCAGGCCGTCACTGGTGATGTCGCCGTTCAACACGCCTTCGACGAGGACCGAGGTCGCATGAATGTCGGCCGTAACCCGGCCTTGCTTGCCAATGGTCAGATTCTTCTTGTGATGAGCGATTGTGCCCTCGATCGAGCCTTCGATCACCAGGTCCTCATCGGCCGACAGTTCGCCCTTGAACACCAGCGTCGGTCCAATGACAGAAACATTTTTCGACCGTATGGGTTGAGATTCGCCGATCCGCAGTGGCGAAGCCACCGTCGCATTGTCGCTGTCTTGAGCTCTGTTAAACATCGCTTCTCCTCCAAGTCAGTGCACTATGGCGACAGCCAGATCTCCAACTGATCACCGTGGATGCAAGAATACTCCAGATCGGCACTAAGGCACATCCGAGCAATACTGGATTATTCGCACATCTTGTGACGAACGTCTCAAATCTGAAATTGTCCTACTTGTCGTCCTCGGCGGCACACGTGGTTATTTTATCAATCAGCGGCAGGCGACCGAAGTCCTGCTCGATATTGGCTGCAACAAATGCAGCGGTCGTGTAGGCCGCGACACTCTGATTCAGATCGTCCCGGTTAATCTTGTCCAACGTGTCATCGACCGTGTGGTGATAGTCGAAGTAATGCGTGCCGTCGTGTGTCAGCCCTATTACGGGCATACCCGCTTTGCGCAACGGGCCCAGGTCGGCGCCACCCGTTGCCTTGTTGTCGCCTCGCTCGAGGTTAATAGGCGCCAGCAGCCTGTGTAACTCATCGATGATATCGAGCGAGCCTGCGGCAACCTGAGACGCGATTCTCCAGACCCTGCCCGAACCGAAATCGGCTTCCAGACCGATAATATGATTTTCGACCTGGTCGGCGTGATCTTTCAGATACTGTTTTGCACCTTTGCCGCCGAATTCCTCATCGGCATACAACACGACGCGTATGGTGCGCCGCGGGCGTTCGTCAAGATCCAGGATTAATTTGGCGGCCGCAGATACGATGGCCACGCCGGCACCGTCGTCGATTGCGCCGGTGCCGAGGTCCCAGGAATCGAGATGCGCAGCCAGCAGGACAATCTCATCGGCATCATCGCCGCGCCCGGGAATTTCGCCAATGACATTGGCAGAGACCACATCCGGAAGAAATCGGGCAGTGGAGTGGAGCCGCAGCATTACGGGCATACCCGATCGCATCTGGTAGCTCAGCAGGTCTGCATCGGAGTTACTGATGGCCACGCCAGGAATATCGGCCGGTATGAAATTTTTCAGCATACTGCCCGTGTGAGCAACGCGATGCGTTGATGTGCCGGCCGAGCGAATGATGGTCGCGACTGCGCCTCGCTCTGCCGCAACTACATGGCCACAGGAGCGAATGCGCGATGCCTTGGAGTAGCCACCGCCGTCTTTGGCCCTCTGCATGATGTGATCGATGTATACGATTCGGCCTTGCAGGTCGTCGCTTTGCAGGGCGCGCAATTCCGCGAGACTCTCGACGCGCACAACCTCGGCTTCAATGCCCTCCGCGGCTGTTCCAGGGCTGCCACCGAGCGATGTCGCGACCAGCGACTGCGGAAACGGACTCGTGATGCGGACACTGATGGTGCCCCGATCCCAGTGCGGTACCAACACCTCCTCGCGGCGCACGTTTTTCAGGCCCAGGGATTTGAGCATGTCAACGGCCCAGAGGACGCCAGCTTTATCTCCTGCTGATCCCGCGGATCGCGGACCAACCTCCATGGTCAGTGACTCGACAATGCGGTAGGCCTCGGAGCCCCGCATGGCGTTATCGCGCAGAGTGGCCGCACGTTGCATAACGTCATCAGGAATGGCCTGTGCCTGAATGGCAACTGCCAGTAACTGGACGTATGTGGCAAACAGCAAACGCATCGTGTTCTTCATTTTAACTTATCCGCTGAGATCACAAACGTTGCGTACGCAAGGCGAGTGATAGACAGGTACAGGAGCAAGCAGGCAGCGCGTAGTCAGGCGCCAATCGCACCGAGGACGTTTTCAACAAACAGGTACATGATCATTACCGCAAAAAACACACACGCCAGTATGAGTGCGGTCAGATTCCACGCGTTGGCCGTAATTTCTATCGCGATATTCAGCTTACGTCCGGATCTCGACACCACGATGTCGAATATCGACCATGCATTCACAATTATTGCGACAAGCACGCCGCCGATCAGAATAGCAGGGTGAATCAACGGTACTTGCCATTCGGACAACAAGCCGAGTTCATATTTCAGCACGTTGGAGGTAACGAAAAAGACCAGTGGCAAGGTCGCCGCAATACCGAGCGCGGCTGTAATTCTATGGTTTTTTGCAGAAGTGATTTGGATCACCGCTTCTCCCCTCTAGCACCATATATTCGACACAGTATAAACCGATGAGCCTGGCTGCGTGCCCGAATTTAGACATCTGGCAATGTGACGCAGATCCAGTGGAGCCGCGCTCCAATTCACTTAGCATGAAAGCATGCAGGCATCCTTAGGATTGATCACTCCGCCGTTTATTGCCTACCTGATCGGGTACAGCCTGGCGTGTGTTACGGCAGTCTTTTTGATGTTTCGGGTACGGCAAGAACTCGTCCTGTTTCAGCCTGCATACTGGCGTTTTCTTCGATCGCCGTGGAAACTTGTAACCTTTGCCATTGCAGCTCTGGCAATGACTATCATGGCACCGTACACGGGTGACCCGACCTGGGACTACGTAGACGCATCTTTCATGTCCATTGCCACCTTCCTGACTGCACCCTGGGCAGTGGCAACACTATTTCTGGCAGGCAGGCGGCAAGTGCCGGGAATACACATCTATATCGCCGTCTGTGTCTGGATGTTCTCGGTCAGTTGGGCCTACGACGTCTATATTCTGCTGAAACACGGCTACTACCCACCGACGTGGCTACCGAACATCGTGTTGTCGTCGATACTCTATTTTGCCGCTGGCTTGTTTTGGAATTTACAGCGAAAAGACGGTCGCGGCGTGGTCTTCGGATTCATGGAGCCCGGTTGGCCGGATGCAGCTAACGAACTCGGTTTTCGCCGCGTCGCGTGGTTCGCAGTGCCGATCATGATCTTGGTAACCGTGCTGATCGCTCCATTCTTGATATAGCATCTGCTGGTCGCGTTGGCTTCAATGCGCCTGTTTCCTGGGGAATGTGGGGCAACTACAATACTTCGTCTGGGCAAGCCTTGAAGGGCTACGATGTTGTCGCGTATTTTGAGGATGCGGAAGCCATACCCGGTAAAAGTGAATTTACCTACGAATGGGGCGACACTACCTGGCAATTCTCCAGCGCTGACAACATGGCGCTTTTTGAACAGAATCCCGAATACTATGCACCCCAATTTGGCGGATTTTGTTCGTTTGCTCTTAGCAAAGGATTCACGGCCGATATATCGCCTGATGCGTGGCATGTAAAAGATGGAAAATTGTATGTGTTCATGGATAAAGGTGTTCAGGCGGACTGGGTGGCCGGTATTGACGACGGCACGCTTGATGCGTCTGCTGCAAATTGGGCAAAACGCTAGCGTGTAAGGGTGCGATTGGCCAGCACCAAATATAGCGCCGCCGAAATACCCGAGGCGCCGAACAGCATGGTCATGACGACGATCTGATACTTCGCTGCTACCAGCGGTGACACGCCGGACAAGATCTGGCCGGTCATCATCCCAGGCAATGCCACGAGGCCGACCGCGAACAGTGAATTAGTGATCGGTATCATCGCCGCTTGAAAAGCGATACGCCGAGCCTCTACATACGGTATTTCCCTGTCGAATTCAGATTGCAGGCGTTCGGCCGCAAGACTGACGGTATTCATTGAGCCCGAAAAGATCATGCCCGCCAACGGCACCACGTAGCGCGGGCTAAACCATGGCTCGACATCGATAACGACCTGACTGACGAGTGCGAGGGTCAGGATGCCGCCCACGGATATTGCCAAGAGTGAATTGAGATACGTCTGTGGCCGCTTTTGCTGCAGCGGCCGAATCGCGATCCAGCTTGCCACAATCAGCATGATCGCCAGGACGCCAATGATAATTGCTGGCTTATCGGTTTCAAAAATTGTGATCAGCACGTAGCCGATGAGCAGCAACTGGATCAACATTCGCAGCGTGGCGTATGTTGCAGTCAGGGCGCCCACGGACCAACGAAACATGATGCCAATAACGATTGCCACTGGCAGCAGGGCAATGATCAGTCCCTGCACGGAGATCGCCGTTAGCTCTGTATCCATTTGTATTCCTGATTTTGGTGCCTACTCTACATGCATCGCAGCGTCATTACGCTCGGACTCTGGCGGGCGAGTTAGCATGGTTGCATTCGCAATAGCCGCGCCAGATACTGGGCGAATTTGGCTTGGGCATTGAACAACAGCAGGAGTAGTTTTCAATGATGTCATTCGACCTGGATCGCTTCATCTCGGATTGCTCTGCTGCCGTTTCTGAGTCCGCGCCGACAAAAGCTGTGCGCGAAATCGTCGCGCGTGCGGTGTCGGAACCCACTGCCTTGCAGCAGACGCTTGGCACCCCTGCCCGCGCCGAGATCCAGCGACTGCACGTGTCAGACGAACTCACGGTTCTCAACGTGATCTGGGCGCCCGGGATGACTCTGATGCCCCACAACCATAATATGTGGGCCGTTATCGGCGTCTATGGCGGGCGCGAAGACAATATTTTCTGGCGGCGCTGTGAAAACGAGTCGCATGGCCGTATTGAAGCGGCCGGCGCAAAATCATTGGGACCGGGTGATGTGCGTCCATTGGGATCGGAGATAATTCACTCCGTGACCAATCCAACTTCAAAGTTCACAGGCGCAATCCACGTTTACGGTGGAGATTTTTTTACTCTCGAACGCAGCGAGTGGGATCCGGAGAATCTGGAAGAACGCCCTTATGATCTTGAGAAGAACCTGGGTATTTTCGAACGCGCAAACGTGATCTGGGCGCGCGGCCAAGATTAGGCTGTGCCGATTTAATGACCGCCGGTTCGCGCCTCAGTTGCTGATACCGAAAATCGCGAAGTAATGCGTCGCTGCTTGAAATGGAATCTGGCCCTTGATCGCCCACATGTCTCGATCCCGCTTGACCGGAGCGGCTCCTGCCGGCATTTGAAACGGTAAGTTACATGACTTTCTTAAAGTGAATTCTAGAATATATCCGCGGCATCGCTGGCCGTCACGGTTGCGCCTGCAGGTAATCCACGACCATATGCCCGAAAGCCTTAACGCCGTGTTCGAGGTAGGGCTCGTGCATATCGAACTTCGGCGAGTGATTCGTCGGTTGTTGCGTTGAGTCCATATCCGCTGGCCAATTCCCCAGGAACACGAACAGGCTGGGCGTCAGTGCGCCGAACTCGGAGAAATCCTCGGCCACGGTCTGTGGTTGCAGCAACACCAGCGGACGCCCTGACGCACGCTCGAGCGCAGGAATCATCATCGCTGTCAGGTCCAAGTCGTTCCGCACGGGCGGCGGCCCCAAGTTCAACTCGAATTCGATCGTGGCGCCCGCACTCTCAGCGATCAGACGTGCCGTGCGCTCGACTGCAACATGAATTTGCTTGCGCATATCGGGATCGAACGCACGGATCGTGCCCTCGAGCTCCACGACGTCGGGAATCACGTTACTGCGGATCCCGCCGCTAATGCGTCCGACGCTGACGATGGACGGCGCTCGCGTAACGTCGACCTGGCGGCTTGTAATGGTTTGCAGCCCCAGAATGATCTGTGCCGACACCGTAATGGGATCTACGCCGTCCCACGGACGCGCTCCGTGAGTCTGTTTCCCTAGGACACGTATTAAGAAGCTGTCTGCAGATGCCATCATTGGCCCCGGCTTTGTCGCAAACTGCCCGCCGGGTATGCCGATGCCAACGTGGATGCCGAATACGGCTTTCGGCATGCGCTCCTCGAACAAACCCTCTGCCAGCATCAGGAGCGCCCCGCCATCCTCACCGGCCGGCGGGCCCTCCTCGGCCGGCTGGAAAATCAACATCACCGAACCGGGCAAATCGTCTTTCATGTCATTCAGAATTTTGGCGGCGCCAAGCACCATGGCCATGTGATTGTCATGCCCGCAGGCGTGCATAATGCCAACCTGCTGGCCGTTATAAGTGCCCGTCGCCGTAGATGCGAAGGCCAGGCCGGTCTGCTCGGTCACTGGCAGTCCATCCATGTCAGTGCGAATGGCCACGAGAGGACCTGGCCGACCACCCTTGATGATTGCCACCAGTCCCGTATGGGCAATGCCGGTGCGAGGCTCAAGCCCCATGTCGCGCAGGATCTCTGCAATTCTAGCGGCCGTATTGAACTCGCGATTGCTGAGCTCGGGATTCTCATGAAACCAGCGACGCCATTCCACGACCTGAGGCTGCACTGTCGCTGCAGCGGTGTCGATCTGCTCGTGCGAAATCTCTGCTTGTGCGCCTGCCGCTAATAGCAGCGATAGCACGACTGAAAATTTCTTCACCCTGTCCTCCTCATTCAACAGATTGCCTTACGTCGGGTGCGCGTCCATTCACAAAGAACAGCCATCCGCTAGCCGCGCAGCCAGACGGTGAGCCTTTGGTGCTGGATCTCTAGGACACGCCGAGTTGCGCCGCGAATGTGGGCGATCAGCTATGCACGCCTGACAGAGAAGCTTGCCGTAAACTGCGTCTCGCGCCACGAAAAATAGCTTAGCACCAAATAGCTCTGCATCATCAATGCAAAAATCCACTCAATAACATTTTCCGATGCATCACTGTCCTCCAGGATTGACTTCAGAACGAGGTTTAAAATACCGAGCGCAAATGGAATAAGTGAAAGGGCCAGCTGTATTTTCGTTATTCGAATAAGCAACGGCGAGCAGGTCCCAGCCGGCATTCGCAGCACCGTCACGGCCAGCATGATTTGGGCGATCACCGAAAACAAGAAGTACAGGTAAACGCCAAAGCGTCGCATGAATTCATAGAAGGGTTCCTGCGTCCCCAGAAACGTGACATACAGAATCAGAAAGAATGCACTCGCAACACCGAAGCCACCGATGGCGGTTCCGACACTGCGGGTCTCTCCGGCAGAGCGATGCAGGGCCCGAAGCCAGGCAACACTGCCGAGCCAGAATATTGCCAGAATGACGGCTTCCGGCATCATCGCAGCTTTAAAGAGGTAGCTCGCCGGCGGATAACGCCCCGTCGCGCTTATCGACACGCAACCATGGATATACGGAATGCAGGTTGGCAGGATGGCCGCCTGGATCGCAATCAGGTAGCTCAGGTGAATTGCTGCAATCGGCAACAGACCGGCGATCAGCGGCAGGATGCGAAGCAACATCCTCACAGCATACCGCGTACGCAAAAATCCAGCCCTGATTCCAGAAAATTGAGGTTGGAGTACGTTACGCTCCGTCTGGCCGCTCCCGAGTAAATGGAAATTTACTCCGATCAATTAGCCGAGGCAGAACAGTTCGGGTCGCGCGCCCTGTCTAGTCCACGAATCGCTCAGTCTGGATGCCGCCCATGGCGCTCAACTCGCCGACCTCTACAATTACGTCAGCGGGAATGCCGTTGCGTTCCGCAGCCTCACGAATGGCTTCTGCATTTGACGCCTCGTAAAGGCAATAAGTCTTTTTCTTGTCAGCGCTGAGGAAGGATATTAGCCACTTCACGCCGACATCGTCGTTCACAAGTTTCATACTGGCGGCGCCCTCGGTCGTCACCTCTAACTTTTCGGCGAATTCGCGTTCGATCATAAAAACTGGCATGCAAAAACCCCTTGGCAGGACACGAGTTGAGCGCATGGTACATGAAGCGACTTTAGCCGTCAGCGGTTCCTGCTTTAATCCGCGATTCCAATCCGCGCATGCCGAGGTCATTGGCGATTCGCAGCGCTGAGTCCAATAACGCGTTCGCTGACTCGACGTCTTTAGCGTCGCCACGTTCAAACAACATACGACTGTACTGAAACTGAGAGTGTGCCAGCCATGTCGGCGCAGACATCTGAGCATTAAGATCCAGCGCGTGTTCAAAGTGTCTTTCGGCGTCGTCCCATCGCAGGAGTGTTGTAGCCAGCTGGCCAAGGAAGCGGGATGTCGCTCCCAGACAGGCTGAAGCATTGCCGACAACGACCGTCAATTTCTCGTACGGCAACAATAAATCGTATAGGACCTGTGCGTCCTCGGCAGCGTCAAGTGCGCAACAAACTTCTGCAAGGTACGTAAGACAGGTCTGCCATAGAGAGTCTCGCGGAACGGCACCGAAACCATCCGCAGCGAGTTGCACGAACTCAACTCTGGCCTTTTCGAGCTCGCCAATTTCTGCATAAATCAGCGCGAGCCCAGGTCGCCAGGCGGCACCCGCACCATGTTCATCGACAAAATGTTTTACGATTGGCGCGATTTCGACCAACCGGCCCTGTTCACGTCGTATTGTGAACATCTGTATACCCATCACACCTTCATTGTTGTCGACACCGAGTTTTTCCCCGGTCTCGAATGCTGTCATTACCAAAGACTCGGCATCTTCGAAACGACCCTCCTGGATGGCCGGGGCTGCGATCATTGTCTGGTAGTTGTATTCGTAGAAAGGCTCGGCAATATCGACGTCGATTTGCCTGAGCGCTTCCAGGTCACGCTCCCAGCCATCACGATCGCCAAGCGCAACCAGGTCATAAATTCGAAATGCAAGTAACTCGAACTGCAGATACTGGTCATCGATGCTGTATGCAGTATCGAGAATCTCGCCGATCAGGCTGACTCGATCTCCAATCCGAGTGGGATCGCGGTCCAGGCTGAGACGTGTGCGCAGAGAATCAATCAGTGCACGAGGGTCCTCAATCCGGCGAGCCATCGCGATAGCACCATCCAGCATCTCCGTCAGGTCGTCCAGCGACGCGGAACCAAGGCTAGCTCGCGCAAGGTGTGCGATGAGGCACACACGCAGGACACTATCGCCAGCATCGAGGAGATCGAGTGCCTGATTCAGCAGCTCTATGGCTGTGGTTGCCAGAAGATTGCAACGACATCTCGGCTCGTCGTAGCCCAGGGCAGCTCGCGCCAACGCTTCTGGAGATTTGAGTCTTGCCGCCGCCTCCGCAGTCTGCCGATAGGTCTCCATTGACTCGGCGAATCGCCTCACAT
>JACZSM010000036.1:2356-30473 GCA_022574185.1 Pseudomonadota bacterium | reverse complement strand
GATAACCACACCGGAGAAATTTCCAGATCGATCAATAATCCCTCCGCGGAGGGATTTCTTACCGAGGAAGGAAAACTGATTCAGGTAGGACGCGCTCTCGAAGCCGAACTTGGAGTGGTTAACGAACGACCCACATTATTGTGATGGCCTATGACGTCATTTAAAACCAGGCAGCAAGCCGCTGAGCGCAGAACCCGCAACAACCATGAGTAACGCAGCGACATCCAATCCCGGCAGCGGCACATTGCCGATGCCGAAACGAGCAAGCAGCGCGATGCCAAGACAAATTAGCATCGCGCCACCGACCGATCGTGCTGCGGCGGGCGCCGCGGCATCAACGGCACGAGCGCGTCGTTCCAATGGTGCCAGTAGCAAGGCGACCGGTATTAACACCACATAAAGAACCGCTACCCAGATCGGCCGGCTATACCACCACTCGGAGCTTCCGGGCACCAGACCAAATCCGAATCCTCCAGCCAGGTAGGCAAGTGCGACGAGAATAACCATGACGGTCAAATGCCAGAGATAGACGGTCATGATCATGCTGTTGATCAATACTGTGGCAGTCCACAGGCGCAGGCCCGATAACACACGTCGCATCGGCTGTTCCATGGACAGGAGCAAACCAAACTGAATAATACCGAGGAGCAGCATGGTAATTTTCGGCGGACTCGAATTGCTTAAGCCCTCGTCCGGCGATCCCGCCATTGCAAGGGGATAAGGCCCTGCTGAAACAAGATACAGAAGCGCTACAAACGCGAGTGCCGAGTAAGAAAGAAGTTGTGCCGGGCTGCCCAGGCGCCCGTCACGCCATGCATAACCCAGGTGATGTACAGCAAGCCAGACCCAGAAGAAGTTAGACCAGCCCAGCCATCGCATATCCACGACAAAAAAGGCGATATCGACGAGCACACCGATGGCAGCGAAAGCTACGAACGATGCAAAGCCCCAGCGCTTCCAGACGTAGTATGTTGCCGGGGCAAGAACGACAACCATGATGTAGATTGCGAGAAACCACGTCGGGATCAACGCCGCTCGTGACGCCAATCCGATTACTTCGCTGCTAACGCCCGCAAAATTCAATATTGGCGCGAGTAGCGCCCAACACAACAACAAGGCAAGCAGTGGCGAAACCAGGCGAACGAGACGCCGCGACAGCCAATCTGCGTAGCTGACTCCGCGTCGATGCGCGCCTTCCAGTGAAACAGCGTTCGCATAACCACCCACGATGAAAAATATTGGCATTACCTGGAACACCCAGGTCATCCATTGTGCGCCGGGCTGAAATACCAGGACATCACTGAACGTCATCGTACCGTCATGCCAATAAGCAGCAGCAATCAGCCAGTGACCCGTGATTACGGCGAGAATCGAGACGGCACGCAGAAAATCAACGTATCGATTTCGATCGTCGGGCGTTTGTGCGGCCATACCTTCGGCTTGTGACCAGATGCTCATTCGGCATGTTCCTCCATGATCTTCGCCAACTCGTCGAGAGAAATCGCTTTCTTGCCCATTATCGACATGTAGATCTCATACTTGTTTGCACGTTCAGGATACCGTTCGACAAATCGCGTTAATGTCGCAACGTCATAGTCGATGATGGGATCCAGTCGATACCGCTGAGATGACACCACACGCATCTTCCAGTCGCCGACGTAATTGATCACTCCGGGCACGATCTCAAAAGTGTCGCTGGCAGTACGAGGACTACTCCGTACGTGCCGCAGCGGAAAAGCCTGAGTGTCCGACGGGTCGATTCCATAAATCGATTCATACTCACTCCAGAAGTATCGGCCACGCGGCATCGAAACTAACGCCATCCACGCATTGGTTCCTGCGCGCTGAAACGAATCTGTGCGGAGCTTGACAACGTCATTCGTCTCCGTGTTCGACATTTCAAGCAAGCGAACCCGTTCACGCGTCGTCAACTTGACGCGAATCAACATGTAGCCGCGATCTTCGGCAAGCAGCGACTCGTCTGCGAAGCTCGGGCCGAAGAATAATAAGCTGTTCGCAATAACCGAAACCGCAAGAGCTTTTCCCATTATTGATAGCATCAGATTGCCTTTGTTTTCAGCTATTTCTTCCAGCCACACAGTTCAATTATCGCTAACTTGCGGTGGACCAGCCTACAATAACGCAGGATTCAAGAACAGGAAAATCCAGGTGGCAAGCGACTTGAACTTCGTGAAATTTGTAGTAGATCAAATAGACGACAGCTGTGAAGTTTCCTATCGGATGATGTTTGGAGAGTACGCACTGTATTCCAAGGCTAAAGTTGTCGCTCTGATCTGTGATGATCAACTCTTCGTCAAAGCCACTGTCGCTGGCAGATCGTTTATTGGAGACGTCGTTGAGGCTCCTCCCTACCCCGGCGCAAAACTAGCTTTCCTTATCCAGGATAAGATTGAAGACGGGGAATGGCTCACTCAGCTAATTACGCTGACCGAAGAGGAACTTCCCAAGCCTAAGCCAAAGAAAAAGAAAAAGTCGAAACGAAAAGCAAAACGCTAGACCCGCCAGTCAAGCGCCTGCGATCAGTGCTTTCATTGGGAATCGACTGGTGGTCTCTTAACGATCTTGAAATAAATGATCATTGATGCGACGAGCCCAACAAGGCAGATCGCCGCGGTGGTCAAAAAGAAATATCGATAGCCCAGTGCGCCTGGAAATTTATCCAACAGAACACCACCGAGCAGTGGCATGAATATGTCGGGCGTGAAACCGACTGCGGAGATAACGCCTGCGGCCGTCGCTGTTACTGCGATCGGAATGCTGCCTTCTTCGAGTAATGCGAAGTAAATACCGCGCATCGCATAAACAGCAATCGAACCGATTGCCAACGACACAAACATCAGTGGCGCCAGCGCAGCTTTACCGGGTAAGAACGCAATAAAGACGTAATTCAGGAATAAAATTAAAAATAGCCATGCGACCGATTTGGCAATGCCGAATCTGTCACCGAGATAACCAGAAACAAGTGGTATGAATACCTTGAACCACATTTTTCCAACTGCGATCGTCGCCCCAATCGTAACGCTGAGAGCAAAAACATCGGTCGCAAGCGGCGTATACCGGAACAGGCCCCAGTAAGCCGAGTACCCCGTAAGAATTACGATGGCAATGAGCCAGACCACGGGCATTTTTAAGACCTGTATGACCTCTTGAAGACCGACCTTGGGTTTTTCATCTGCGACGTCGCTGCGATCGGCCCGATCCTCCATGACAAACCAGGCAACGATACCCAGCAAGATAAAGACACCCGAGTACTGTATGACGACCATTGCCAGGCCTTGTTCGCCACTACCCAGGATGGCGAATACAGCGAGCGTAGCCATGGCGGGCAGTACCTCTCCCAGCCCGCGACCGGCCTCGAGTATGCCGAAGGCCCGTCCCTGTTCCTCTGCTGGTGCCCAGTTGCGCGTGACGCGAATCATGGCACCCCAGAACAAGAACGTAATGCTGACTCCCCAGAATGCATGAATCGCGAGGCTGATCTGGTACGAGGGGAATGTCGAAAAATAAAATCCTGCGGCACCAGTCGATAGAAGAGATGAGGTAATGAGCTTTCTCGGTGACACGCGATCCGCGAGCCAGCCGCCCGGAAAATACGACAGCATCGCGGTGATACCAAACACGCTCATCAACGAGCCGACCTGAGTGTTATTGAGTTCGAGCGCCTCCGCTAACGGTATGTAATAGATTTCCTGAAGAAACGGCAGCGCAAAAATTATGCCGCCCGAGAAGCTCAGGATTCCCATTATCAACCAGCGTCGAATATTCGATTTCATTTCCTGCCCATTTCACTTCGGTCAGTTGCTTGCAGCGACTTCCAGAACCGTCAGCCATAGAAAGCGCACGAGGTTGACGAATGCCTCTTCGGAAATGCGTTCGTCGTCACCATGTGCGCCACGACCACTGTTCATTTCTTCGATCGTACGTGATGGCCCAAATCCATAGGCTTGCGTGCCCATGGCTCGAACCTGCGCCATGTCAGTAGCGCCGGTCGACATTGTCGGCAGCACCATGGCGCCTGGATACACGCGAGTCGCAGCACTTTCCAGCGCCCGAAACATTTCGCTGTCAATCGATGACGGTGGTGCCGCCGGACGATAGATTTCCTCCGGGACGATAGTCACTCTCGAGTCATCGATGACTTCAGCAAGTTTGGCATAAAACCCGGCCACGTCTTCATCGGGCAACATTCGAATATCCAGGATGGCGGTCGCTTCTGATGGAATTACATTCTTGCGAAAACCAGCCGAGATTACTGTCGGGACAACCGACGTCCGTAGAATCGAGTAGTGGTATGGGCGGTTCTTGAGGAAATGTTGCTGAATTGCGGCCGTCAGATCAGGATTATCGACGTTCCGATAACGAAATGCGTTTTCTGCGGTCGAGATTTCTGCCAGTCGTTGAAAATAGGCACGCGTCGTATCGTTCAGGCGCATTTCCGTTTCCCAGGCGTCCGCACGAGCAATCGCTTGCGCCAGAATCGCAACGGCATTATCGGTTACCGGTCGCGATCCATGACCGGGTGTTCCGCGCGCAACCAATGTCGCCCGACGTGGAAGTTTCTCGGTGGTCTGGATGCCGACCGTAAGTGTCCGGCCATTCACAATTGTGTTTTGTGCGCCCTCAGCGAGACAGAATTCCGCATCGATCACATCCCAATGGTGTTCCACCATGAAGTTGATGCCGACCCGCGGCGTGCCTTCCTCGCCTGATTCGGCAAGAAAAATGACGTCACGATCGAGTTGGACCTCAAACCGTTTCAGGAGCAGCATGACCATCAGACCAGCGGCGACATTGTCCTTGTCGTCCAGCGAGCCCCGTCCGTAAATGTATCCGTTCTTGCGAATTCCTGAGAACGGATCTTCGCTCCAGTTGTCGCGTTGAACACCTACAACATCCGTATGTCCCATGATCAGGATCGGTCGCTTTGACCCATTGCCGTCGATTCTGGCCACAAGATTCGCCCTGTCCGGTTCAAGTGCATATAGAGAAGCAGGGATTCCCTCCTGCTGGAGTACATCCTTCAGGTAGTCGGCAACCTCGGTTTCATTGCCGGGTGGATTGCTGGAATCGATACGAATCAATTCAACCAAGTGACCTTTGCTTTCTTCACCAACGACGTCCCAGTTCACGAGATATTGATCCTGCGCGGTCGCCGGGCCGGCCAAACACAGGCAGGCTATTACAGTCACCTTTCGCATATCAAATCCTTAATGTGCACGCGCAGCGCCTCGCCTATGCTCGGATGAGCGAGACCGTATGCGATGCTCGCCTTCATATAGCCAAGCTTGCTGCCGCAGTCGTAGCGAACGCCGTCGAAGGAATACGCATGGACCGGCATGTCAGCAAGCAGGTCGGAGATCGCGTCCGTCAACTGAATTTCGCCGCCGGCGCCCCGACCCGTCATCTCCAATTTGTCGAAGATTTCCGGTGCGAGCAAATAACGCCCGACCACGGCCAGACTTGAGGGCGCATCTTCCGGATCGGGCTTTTCCACAATTTGCGTGATTCGATTTTCATTCGATGCGTCAATGGCGACGATGCCGTAACTTGAAGTGTCCTCTGGCGGAACGTTTTCGACGGCAATGACGCAGCCGCCATGTCGCTCATACTCGGCTGCCATCTGCGACAAACACGGTGTATCCGCAGCGATCAGGTCATCGGCGAGGTGTACATAGAAAGGTTCATCGCCAACAGCGGGACGAGCGCAAAGCACGGCGTGACCGAGTCCCAGTGGCTCGCCCTGGCGAATGTAAATACACGACACCCCTGTCGGCACGATGTCGCGAATGGACGCCAGGAGTTCGTCTTTACCCGCGTCGGCCAACGACTTTTCGAGCGCGGGATCGGAATCGAAGTGATCCTCGATGGCCCGCTTGGAACTCCCGGTCACAAAGATGAGTTTCGTCGCGCCGGCGTCAACCGCTTCCTCAACGGCATACTGGATGAGTGGCTTGTCGACGATCGGTAACATTTCCTTCGGGCTCGCCTTGGTCGCGGGCAGAAATCGTGTGCCCCGCCCTGCAACCGGAAATACGGCCGATCTGATCTTGTTACGCAATGCTGTACTCCGCTATCCACAACATTGCGCATCATAGCCAATTCAATTGGCCGGCGTCGTGGCTTTGTCACGAACGCCGGCACAACGCAGCTTGATGTGTATGCTGCTATTTTTTCTTCACTGTTGTAACGCGAATATTGGCGCGATTGATCTCCACCGTTCGCTCACCAATGCCTTTGACCAGTGACAGGTCACCGGGGCTTTTGAACGGTCCGTGTTTCTGCCGGTACTCGACGATCGCCTTGGCCTTGGTCAGCCCGACGCCCTTGAGTTCGGCCGAGATGGTCTTGGCGTCTGCCGTATTGATATCTACGGGCCCTGCGAAAGCCCATAGTGGCAGGCATGCAACAAGCATTGTTAGTAATCGGATGTAAGTCTTCATCGTAAGCTCCTTTGGTGATTTAGCCTTGGGTACCACATGGGTGGCACACGCTCGGAGCTTAAGGCGGTCAGTGGCTGGCTGCCGCTCGAGAAATTGCGCGATATGGCGCGAATCGTGTAAGCCAGATCATTTCGCCCAGAGGTGAGAAATACTGATTACATTGCCGTGATGTTGTGCTGCAGCACGGTGTCGAACTGCACACGAGATGCTGGTCGCTGTGTTTCCCAATTGCGGCAACTCGGACATTGCCAAAGCAGTCGCTGGCTGGAGAAGCCGCATTCCTGACATTGGTAGCGTGGTGTTGAGGCAGCGAGTTTCGCAAGTGCACTACGGACTTTTTCGAGTGCAGATTCTTGCGTATCGTCATCCTGCGCCGACAACTGCTGCAGATCAACGAATTCGGCGAGGGTCGGTTCATCGAGTATGTAGCGCTTAACACAGTCGTCGATGACTGAAATACCGACGATGTCATTGATGATGGCCGTATAGGCGACCAGCGGACTCATCTCGGGGTTCTTTTTGAGCATTGATCTAAGTGCACGATCCAATCCGGACATGGATCCTTCTCTCCTGTACGTTTCGACGATTTCCGGTAATGCCTCTGCGATCAGGTAGGTATGCTCGTCGATGATCCGGTTATACAAGCGTATCGCTGTTTTATAGTCATCTGTTTCTCGCGCAATATGCGCGCGCGTTAACGCACCGCGCATAGTTCTCGGTCGACCCGCCTGTGCCTTTTTTACGAAGCGGCGCGCGGCCGGGTAGTCATTGTTGGCAGCCGCGGCCTCCGCGAGCTCGCAATAATAGTGTGCAATTTGCAGTGCCATCGAGCGCCCACCAAGCGTCTCGAGCTTTTGACCGCAGTCGATTGCTTTCTCCCATTCCTTTTCCTGCTCGTAAATCCGGCAGAGGCTTTCGAGCGCCTGCACTTGATATCGGGAGCCCTCCGCCAGACGCACGAACAGATTCTCGGCACGATCCAGCAGTCCTGCGCGAAAATAGTCCTTCGAGAGCGAGAATAGAGCCTGATCGCGCTGCTCCGGGGCCAGGTCAGGCCGTGCAATGATGTTTTGATGAATTCGAATGGCCCGATCGACTTCGCCGCGACGGCGGAACAGGCTGCCCAGTGCGAAGTGAGTTTCGATCGTCTTGTTATCAACGCGCACCATCTCCAGAAAATGCTCCAGCGCTTGATCCGTCTGCTCATTCAGCAGGAAATTGAGACCTTTCAGATAGTCTATGTTGAGCGGCGGCGGAGGATTTTCCTCGTCTCGCTCGCCAAATCGTCCCAGCGCCCATCCTGCTGCCGCCAGCAGCAGAAACAGACCTGCCAATAAAAATGTGGATTCAGTCGGCATCGGACAGTGGCAGGTTGCGTAGCGAGCTGATCTCTGATTCCGACACGTGCAAAGAACGGCGTAATGCGCGTCGCTCATTGATCATGCGGAATACAAATGCGGTCATGCACAGCATGCCAAAGAGCACACCGATGCCGAAGGTAACGGCGAGAACGACCGAAATGGGGTAGGTCTCCTCAAAAAATGCCAGATCCAATACAATTTCGCCCGTATTGAGCGCCGTGAAAGTAAACATTGCGACAAACAGGATCAGGATCAGGATCAGCAGGACAGCACGTTTCAGCATGCGCGCACTCCGAAAGCGGCATTTGCAGCTCAGAAAACGAGTGTATTGCAGTTACCGCAGATTTGGTACGCCAGCACGAGTTGGCGACCGTAGAACGCCTGTCCCGGATTATGCATGAATAATCCGGGCTAACTCTTGATCGGGAAATGGCGGCTCATGTTTACGCGTTCGCGAAGATCTTTGCCCGGCTTGAAATGCGGCACGTACTTGCCCGACAGGGCTACTGCCTCGCCAGTCTTCGGATTGCGCCCGATCCGCGGCGGCCGGAAATGCAACGAAAAGCTGCCAAATCCACGTATTTCGATGCGCCGTCCCTGGGCCAATGAGTCGCTCATCAGGTCCAGAAGGTGCTTGACCGCTAACTCCACGTCCTTGGTTGGGAGGTGTTTTTGTTTGCGAGCGATTACTTCTATGAGTTCAGACTTGGTCATCTTTATTCGCTTGTTCGCCTTAGGCGCGTAACCTACCGATAATACTGACAATATAGCCCGGACAGGCAGGTCTGGGCTACCGTTTTAACGTATTATTTGTTTCCGCGGGACATTTTTTCCTTCAAAAGCTCGCCCAACGTGGTACCCACTGGGGTTGCACCCTGATCCGTCTTGTAGCTACTGATCGCCTCAGCCTCCTCATGAACCTCTTTAGCCTTGATAGATAGCGCAATTGTGCGGTTCTTGCGGTCCACATTGGTGAACTTGGCCTCAATCTCTTCACCGATCTTGATCATTGTTCGCGCATCCTCAACCCGGCCACGGGCCATTTCCGATGCGCGCAACGATCCAAGGACGCCGTCGCCGAGATCTATGGTAGCGGCACGTGCGTCCACCTCCGTGACCACGCCTTTGACAATCGTGTTTTTCGGATGCGCAGCGAGCCATGCGGAGAATGGGTCTTTCTCAAGCTGTTTAATGCCGAGTGAGATGCGCTCACGTTCGGCGTCAATAGCCAGTACCGCTGCCTCGATTTCCTGGCCTTTCTGATAATTGCGCACGGCTTCCTCGCCGGGTACTTCCCAGGAAATGTCAGACAAATGCACCAGACCGTCAATACCACCGTCGAGACCGATGAAAATACCGAAGTCAGTGATTGACTTGATCTGTCCGGATACCTTGTCATTACGATCGAACGTCGAGGCAAACTCTGCCCATGGATTCGACTTGCATTGCTTGATACCGAGCGAAATTCGGCGCCGATCCTCGTCGATTTCGATGACCATAACCTCGATTTCCTCGCCAACACTGACAACCCGCGATGGATTGACGTTTTTGTTGGTCCAGTCCATCTCAGAAACGTGTACGAGACCCTCGACGCCGTCTTCAATTTCAACGAAACAGCCGTAATCGGCGATGTTGGTCACCTTGCCAAACATCCGCGTTTGCTGCGGATAGCGGCGCGCGAGATCCTTCCACGGATCATCGCCAAGCTGCTTCATGCCCAGTGAAACACGCTGACGCTCGCGATCGAACTTCAGAATCTTGACATCGATTTCATCGCCGACATTGACCACCTCAGACGGGTGCTTGACGCGTTTCCACGCCATGTCGGTGATGTGCAGCAGACCATCGATACCGCCAAGGTCAACAAACGCACCGTAGTCCGTGAGGTTCTTGACGATGCCCTTGATCGTTTTGCCTTCCTGCAGGCCATCTAGCAGCGCTTCGCGTTCAGCTGAGTATTCCTGCTCGACGACGGCACGGCGGGATACGACGACATTATTGCGACGTTTGTCCAGCTTGATGACCTTGAACTCGAGGGTCTTGCCTTCGAGATAGGCCGGATCGCGAACCGGGCGAACGTCGACGAGCGAGCCGGGCAAGAATGCGCGAACATTGTCGATGTCGACCGTAAAACCACCTTTGACGCGGCTACTGATGGTGCCCTCGACAACCTTGGATTCCTCAAAGGCTTTCTCGAGCTCTGTCCAGGTGCGTGCACGAATAGCTTTTTCACGCGATAACTTTGTTTCGCCAAAGCCGTCTTCAACGGCGTCAAGCGCCACTTCGATTTCATCGCCGACGGCGAGTTCGCCATCACGCTTGTCGTTTTTGAACTGTTCGATCGGGATGACGGCCTCGGACTTGAGACCGGCGGTGACAATGACGACATCGTCATTTATTGCCACTACGATACCGGTGATGATTGAACCCGGCTTTAAATCTTTACTGGCGAAACTTTCTTCAAATAATTCTGCAAAACTTTCAGACATGTGATTAACCAAGAGAACGACTTTGTTCTCACCCTTGCGTCAGACCGCATCCATCGGCAGACGGTTCGTAAAAAAAGAATCGGACTCCATGTCCGATTCGCGACCACTACTTGCAGGGATTTTCTAGAGTTCTGAGGCCCAATCCAGCACCGTCTGTACAACGGCCTCGATCGACTTGCTCGAGGAATCCAGGATCCTGGCATCCTCTGCCGGCCTTAGCGGAGCTACCGATCTTTCGGAATCTCGCCGGTCCCGGTCCTCTATGTCCCGCGAAAGCGCCGGAAGGCTAACATCAATACCTTTGCCTTTCAACTGCTTATAGCGTCTTTTGGCCCTCTCTGCCGGCGAGGCGGTCAGGAATACTTTCAATGCTGCATCGGTGAAAACCTGCGTGCCCATGTCGCGTCCATCTGCAACCAGACCAGGCTCCTGACGAAAATCCCGTTGTCGTCCAAGCAGGCCGTCCCTGACAGCCTGCAGGCTTGCGACCGCAGATGCCCCAATACCGGCGTCCTCAGTGCGTATTGCGGCCGTGACGTCCTCATCGTCAAGCCAGATCTGCTCGTTAGCGTCCTGATCGGAATCGAAACGGACATTGAGATTAACCGCAAGCAGCGCCAACGACTTTTCGTCGTCGAGAGCGATGTCTTTACGTCCGGCTGCCAGGGCGACTAGTCGATACAGGGCCCCGCTATCGAGCAGATGCCAGCCAAGAGCAAGTGCTACCCTTCTCGCGATCGTGCCTTTGCCCGATCCGCTAGGACCGTCGATTGCAATGACCGGAATGTCTGCAGTGTCTGTCATGCGTCGGTTTCAATCTGCACGCCCAGATCGGCCAGGCAATCAACAAAGCCCGGAAACGAAGTGTCGACGGCCGCTGTATCGGTAATCGTAACCGGCCCCGCGGCGATCGTCGCCGCTATCGCGAGCGACATTGCCACGCGGTGGTCGCCATGACTTGCAACGACACCGCCGCTGAAACGACCGCCGTGCACTACCGCGCCGTCCGCAGATTCGTCAACGCGGATACCCAGTGTTCGCAGGCCGTCGGCCATCGAGGCGATGCGATCGCTCTCCTTGACGCGCAACTCCCCAATGCCAGAGAAAACCGTTTTCCCCTGTGCCGCGGCCGCGGCGACAAACAGCACCGGAAACTCGTCAATCGCCAGAGATACCAGGGCCGCATCAATTTGGCCGCCGCGCAGCTTGGACGATCGTACCCGTATGTCGGCGACAGGTTCCTGACCGAACAAGCGGGGATTCTCGAGACTGATATCGGCCCCCATGGCCTGCAGAATCTCGATGACGCCCATCCGCGTCGGGTTTACGCCGACGTTTCGAATCTGCACATCGGCTTTGTCTGCAAGCAACGTCGCGAGCATGACAAAGGCCGCTGAAGATAGGTCCGCTGGCACCTCAATGTGGCAGCCGCGCAGCACTTGTCGACCATCAATCTGAATGGAATTGCCGGATTTCTCCACTGTTACGCCCATCGACTCAAGCATCCGCTCTGTGTGGTCACGCGTGACGGCCGGCTCTGATATGCGCGTCACACCCTCTGCGTAGAGCCCGGCTAACAGAATCGCCGACTTTACCTGCGCGCTTGCGACGGGCAGCGAGTATTCGATGCCGCGTAGCGGGAATCGACCTTTCACAGTCAATGGCGGGTGGCCAGAGTCGCTGTCGATCGAGGCACCCATTGCAAGCATCGGGGAAATTACCCGCTGCATCGGCCGGCCTGTCAAGGAGTCGTCGCCCGTGAGTATGGTCGTGAACGACTGGCCGCTGAGCAGACCGGTCATGAGCCGCATTGCCGTGCCAGAGTTACCCAGATACAACGGACCATCAGGGGCTTTCAGACCATGCAGACCGACACCGTGCACGGTGACCTGATTGTCAGAGACTTGCTCAACGTCGACACCCATTGCGGCCATGGCTGTCAGCGTCGCATGACAGTCTTCACCCGCGAGGAAACCACTGATGTCAGTTTGCCCTTCGGCTATGCCACCGAGCATCAACGCTCGATGCGAAATCGACTTGTCACCAGGAACGGTGACCGTCGCATCGCTGACGGCCGAGGGTTGTACGATAAATTGCATTAGAAATTCAGAGCTGCAATGCGTCAGCTAACTGCTTTTGGGTACGCACCCAGTACGCGAAACAGTGAGCTTTCCTTTTCCAGCACGGCCAGCGCATCCGCAACTGGCGCTTCATTCGCGTGCCCCTCGATGTCGATGAAGAACACGTAATCCCAATTCTTGCGGCGTGATGGTCGCGACTCAATAAAGGTCATTACAACGCCGTGATCGGCGAGCGGCTTCAACAACTGATGCAATACGCCTGCGCCGTCCGCCGTGTCGCCCGTCGACACGAGGATCGTCGTCTTGTCGCAACCACTCGCTGCAAGAAGTTTGCGACCGATGACGAGGAATCGAGTCGAATTATCGGATCGGTCCTCAATGCTGTTGACCAGAATTTTCAGATCATAGACGTCTGCGGCTACGTCCGGAGCGATTGCTGCAGTGCCATCCTCGTCGCGCGCCCTGCGTGCGCCGGCCGCATTGCTCGACATGCCGATCAGCTCGACATGCGGCAGGTACTCGCGCAACCAGCCGCGACATTGCGCCAACGATTGTTCATGGGCACAGATTCGCTTGATGTCATCGAGACCACTCATACGGCCCATAAGATGCTGTTCGATACGCAGCTCAATCTCACCGCTAATTTTCAGAGGCGATGTGAGAAACATATCCAGTGTGTTGTTTACGGACCCTTCCGTCGAATTTTCGATTGGCACGACACCAAAATCGGCTGCGCCGCATTCGACTTCCTGAAATACCTCGTCGATCGTATGAAATGGGAGTACCCGGACCGAATGGCCGAAATGCTTGTAGACGGCTGTCTGCGTGAATGTGCCTTCGGGTCCCAGGAAGCCGATCTTGAGAGGCTCCTGTTGTGCAAGACACGCTGACATGATTTCGCGAAACAGACGCAGCATTTCTTCGTCGCGCAACGGACCCTCATTGCGAGCTTTGATGGTACGCAGGATTTCCGCTTCACGCTCCGGGCGGTAATAATCAACCGCGCCGGCGAGTTTGCCTTTGGCAACACCGACCTGTTGTGCGAACCGCGCACGCTCATTGATCAGCGCTTGAATCTGCTCATCGATTTCGTTGATTCGGTTGCGGATTCCATCGAGCTCCGAATCGGCGCTTTTTTTACTGTCGTCGGCCATCGTTCACCTGGCAAGCCTGAGTGCACTCAGGTTACAGGCTTGCCTAGATTTCGCAACGTCAGTACCCCGTCGATGGCGCGAATCTCGGCCATCGTTGCCTCTGTAACGGGGCCGTTGACATCCACGATCGTGTAAGCCAGATCGCCAATTGATTTGTTCAACAAATCTTCAATGTTGAGACCGGCAGTCGCCAGGCAGGTAGAAATCTGGCCAACCATGTTTGGAACGTTCTCGTTTGCGATTGCAATTCGCCACGCGTCCAGTCTCGGCAACCGAGTCTCGGGGAAGTTGACCGAGAATCGAATATTGCCATTTTCGAGAAAATCCTTGAGGCTCTCGGCAACCATAACCGCACAATTTTCCTCCGCCTCACCCGTCGAAGCACCAAGATGCGGCAGCACCACGGTCTTGGCATGGGCTATTAAGTCGGCCGTCGGGAAATCCGAGATATAGGTGTGCAATTTGCCGTTATCCAATGCGTCGATGACGGCCTCATTGTCGACCACACCGCCGCGTGAGAAATTGATCAGCACGGCGCCATCTTTGAGCAGCGCGAGTCGTTCGCGATTGACGAGGCCCCGGGTTTCCTCGGCGAGAGGTATATGCAGGGTTATGGCATCCGCTTTCTGGAACAACTGATCGAGCGTCTCTGTATGTTCAACACCCGCCGATAGCTGCCACGCGCGCCTGACCGTAATTTTGGGATCAAACCCAATCACTTTCATTCCCATCGCCAGTGCGGCGTTAGCCACTTCGACTCCGACTGCGCCCAAGCCGATGACGCCTAGCGTCTTGCCGGGTAACTCAAAGCCGACAAACTGCTTTTTACCTGCCTCCACCGCCTTGTCTAGCGCATCACCGGCTTCCGACAGGCCCTTGACATAGTCTCGTGCATGACAAATGTTGCGTGCTGCAATCAATATCCCTGCGATCGCCAGTTCCTTGACCGCATTGGCGTTTGCACCCGGAGCGTTAAATACCGGCACGCCGCGGACACTCATTGCCGCGACAGGAATATTATTCGTGCCGACTCCGGCTCGGCCAATTGCCACAATCGATTCGGCTAAATTCATGTCGTGCATATTGAATGAGCGCAGAATTACGGCATCCGGATCGGCGATCTCAGAGGCGACCTCGTACCGCTCAGGTGGAAAACGCCGCAGTCCTTCAGCAGCAATGCTATCCAATGACAGTATTTTGATCATCCAGCCAGACCCTGCTTAGCCATGTATTCGTTCAAATTCCATCATGAATGCGATCAACGCATCTACGGATTCCTCTGCGACCGCGTTGTAAATTGATGCACGCATACCGCCGACGGATCGATGCCCCTTCAGGTTTGTGAGTCCGGCGGCCAGCGCCTCTTCAAGAAACATCGTGTCAATTGACGCATCGGCCAGCACAAACGGCACGTTCATCCATGAACGACAATCCTCCGCCACGGCATTGCTGTAAAAACCCGAGTCGTCAATCACCGTATACAGCTTACTTGCCTTACGTTGATTGATTTCGGCCATTGCATCGAGCCCGCCCTTGTCCAGCAAGTGCTGCATGACCAGATCTGCAACGTACCACGCAAATGTCGGCGGCGTATTCGTCATGGAATCCGACTCAGCATAGGACTTCCACATCAGCAAATGTGGCAGGCTGTCACGGACCGGATCCAGCAGGTCGTCGCGGATGATGACGAGCGTGATACCGGCAAGGCCGATGTTTTTCTGCGCACCCGCATAGATCACGCCATAACGACCGACGTCGATGGGCCGCGACAAAATCGTACTCGACATATCAGCAACCAAGGGTACGTAGCTGCTCGGGACGAAGTGAAATTCGACGCCGGCGAT
This sequence comes from Pseudomonadota bacterium, assembly GCA_022574185.1. Classification (GTDB taxonomy): domain Bacteria; phylum Pseudomonadota; class Gammaproteobacteria; order Steroidobacterales; family Woeseiaceae; genus UBA1847. Next base: position 15,083 of record JACZSM010000036.1, on the reverse strand, counting down.
GGTCTCGTTAGAAGTGATGTGCAAGAACGCGGCATCGTCGCTAAGGTGCCAGCTGGATTCGTGCGGAATGTAGGTGAAATCCTTGTCCGAACTGTCAGCGGCAATGTTGACGTTGCAGAACTTGCGTGCCTCGTCCGCCGCTTTCTTGCCCCAGCTGCCCGTTTGTACAAAATCGGCCGTGTCGCCTGGGCGTGCGAGGTTCAGCGGCGCCACTGCCATTTGCATCGTTGCACCACCCTGTGCCCAGAGCACACTGTAATTATCTGGAATGGACAGCAAACGCCGCAGGTTGGTCTCACAACGCGCGGCAAGTTCGACGAAATTCTTGCTGCGGTGGCTGACTTCCATGACGGACATACCGGTGCCCTGCCAGTCCGGAATATCCTCGCGGATTTTGTTGAGGACGTCGATGGGCAGTGCGGCAGGGCCAGCACTGAAATTGTGCACGCGAGCCATGTTGCTGACGCCCCTACTCTTTAGTCTTGTTCTTCGATGAACTCGATTCGTGCCAGTCCCACCAGTCGTTGCTTGGCTGCAACCCGAATAAGTCGCACACCCTGAGTATTGCGACCCTGCACCGATATATCGGCAACCGGTGTTCGGATAAGCGTGCCATTCGAACTGATCAGCATGATTTCGTCATCATCGAGTACTTGAGCAGAGCCGACGGTGCGGCCGTTTCTGTTCGATGTCTGAATGGCGATGACACCCTGACCACCGCGTCCCTGCACCGGAAAATTATCGATTTCCGTGCGTTTGCCGTAACCATTTTCGGTGGCAATGAGAATCAGGCCTTCGCGAACGATTGTCAGCCCAATCACCTCATGCCCCTTTGGCAATCTGATACCACGAACGCCTGCCGCGCCCCGGCCCATCGGTCGCACATCCTCCTCATGGAAGCGGATGCCCTTGCCCGAGCTTGCCACCAGCAGAATCTCTGCATCCCCTTTCGTGATGGCGGCATCAACCAGTCTGTCGTCTCCCAAATCGATCGCAATGATGCCGTTGGCACGGGGGCGTGAGAATTGGCTAAGCGGCGTCTTCTTGACCGTGCCACCCGACGTAGCCATGAAGACGAAACTGTCTTCAGCATAATCCTTGATCGGCAACACGGCGTTTATGCGTTCGCCATCGTCAAGCGGCAGCAAATTGATGATCGGTTTGCCTCTTGATCCCCTGCCTGCCTGCGGTACCTGGTATACCTTGAGCCAATACACCTTGCCGCGGCTCGAGAAACAGAGAATCGTGTCGTGGGTGTTGGCGACAAACAGCTTGTCGATGAAATCCTCATCTTTGACCTTCGTTGCTGAGCGGCCACGGCCACCGCGTTTTTGCGCCTGGTAGGTGTCTATCGGTTGCGCTTTCGCGTAGCCACCATGGGACAAGGTGACAACGACCTCCTCACTCGGAATCAGGTCCTCGACACTGAGATCACTGTGATCCTGAACGATCACGGTGCGCCGCTCGTCGCCGAAAGTCTCGCGGATTTCGGCAAGTTCTTCGCGTATCACTTGCAGCAATTTGTCGGGATCAGCAAGAATATTAGAAAATACCTTAATTTTACCCAGTATATCTTTGTATTCATTGATTATTTTATCTTGTTCCAGTCCGGTCAAGCGGTGCAAGCGCAGGTCGAGAATTGCCTGCGCCTGCACGGCCGACAAGCGATACAAGCCATCTACCAGTCCGAAGCCTTCCGCGAGCTCGTCAGGCCGGGTGTCAGTGTCACCGGCCTGCTCAAGCATGGCCGTCACGGCCCCGGGGCCCCAACCATGGGCAATCAAAGCCTCTTTCGCGTCGGCAGGCGTAGCGGACGCCTTAATCAGGGCAATAACATCGTCGATGTTGGTGAGCGCGACTGCCTGCCCTTCCAGTACGTGAGCGCGATCTCTCGCTTTTCGCAATTCGAAAATTGTGCGACGCGCAACCACTTCGCGCCGATGCGCAAGAAAGGCTTCGAGCATTTGCTTGAGGCCGAGCAGTTTTGGCTGACCCTCATGAAGCGCCACCATGTTGATGCCGAAAACACTTTGCATCGATGTCTGCTTGTATAGATTGTTCAGCACGACATCGGTGATCTCTCCCGTACGCAACTCGATGACGATGCGCATGCCGTCCTTGTCGGATTCATCGCGAAGTTCACTGATCCCGTCGATACGTTTATCGCGAACAAGTTCGGCAATTTTCTCGATGAGTCGAGCCTTATTGACCTGGTATGGAAGCTCGGTGACGATGATCGCTTCACGACCACGAGTTCCTAACGCCTCTATTTCGATTCGTGCGCGAATGTGCACGCGACCCCTGCCGGTTCGGTACGCTGCGTAGATGCCCTGGGCACCGTTGATGATGCCGGCTGTCGGGAAATCGGGCCCGGGTATGTATTCCATTAATGCTGGAACATCGATTGTCGGGTCATCGATCAACGCCAGCGTTGCATTGACGACTTCGATGAGATTGTGCGGCGGAATGTTCGTCGCCATGCCGACCGCGATGCCTGACGAACCGTTAACGAGCAGATTGGGAATTCGCGTTGGCATGACGGTTGGCTCGGACTCGGAGCCATCGTAATTTTCGATGAAATCGACGGTTTCCTTATCGAGGTCCGCCAATAGCTCATGCGCAATCTTCGACATGCGTACTTCGGTGTAACGCATTGCCGCGGGTGCATCGCCATCGACCGAGCCAAAGTTGCCTTGCCCATCAATGAGCATTGCCCGCATGGAAAACGGTTGGGCCATACGCACCATCGTGTCGTATACCGCCGTATCGCCGTGCGGGTGGTATTTGCCGATAACGTCGCCAACAATGCGTGCGGACTTTTTGTAAGCTTTGTTGTAATCGTTGCCCAGTACACGCATGGCGAACAAGACGCGGCGATGCACGGGTTTCAAACCATCTCGAACATCTGGCAAAGCCCGACCAACGATGACGCTCATCGCGTAATCGAGGTATGACTTTTGCATTTCCTCTTCGAGACTTACGGTCAGCAATTCTCGTGCAAATTCGGCCATGTACACTCACAATTTGGGTCTGATCCAGCTCGTCGAGCAGAATCAAAAAACACGAAAAACTCTGGGGTTTTTTCGGCAATCTACTTGACCAGGCCGGGCCGGAAAGGCCCCATCCGCAAGGCTGGATCAAGAGGTGGATTCTACCACAGCGAGGCCCGCCACAGCAGTGTTTCACAGCCATTTGTAGGAGGACCGAAAGCCACTGATTCGGGGTGCTTCGGGCGCTATACTGCACTGCGATACCAGCCCTCCAGACGAGTCGCGACTGCGCGTCGATCCTGGATGTCATCAAGACCCTATAGGAACCATTCGCAATGCCCGAAGTTCGACAAAATGTCGACGCCGCCGAAGTGGCTAAATTCGATGCCGTGGCATCTCGTTGGTGGGATGCGGACGGCGAATTTCGACCGCTGCACGAGATTAACCCGCTACGGCTCGACTGGATTCGCCAACACGTGCAACTCAATGGTTGCAAATCGGTTGATGTCGGTTGCGGTGGCGGAATTCTGACCGAGGCAATGGCAGCGGCGGGCGCCGAGGTAACGGGAATCGATGTAGCCGAAGGACCACTCGCAGTGGCGCGTCTACACCAGATCGAATCGGGAGCCACAGTCGATTACCGGCAGGCGACCGCCGAAGAATTCGCCGAGGAGTCGGCCGGGCAGTTCGACATTGTTACCTGCCTCGAAATGCTCGAGCATGTGCCGCATCCGCCACAGGTCATTCAGGCCGTAGCGAAGTTGTTGCGGCCTGGCGGTCATGCATTTTTCTCAACGATTAACCGCAATGCCAAATCTTTCCTGTTTGCGATCGTCGGGGCCGAGTTCGTATTAAAACTGTTGCCGGTCGGCACCCATGAATACCGGAAGTTCATTCGCCCATCAGAGCTCGAGGAGTGGTCCCGTAGCGCCGGTCTCGAATTACAGTCGAGTATCGGTATGCATTACAACCCGCTAACCCGGGATTACTCCCTGGGACAAGGTCTCGACGTGAACTACCTCATGTATTACCGTCGACCGGAGGCTGAGTAATACATTGACGCTTTTACCTGACGGCAAATTCAATGCCGTGCTTTTCGATCTTGACGGCACACTCGTCGATACGGCTCCGGACATGGTAGGCGTGCTGCAGGAATTGCAACGTGATCATGGCGTCGAGCCCGTCCCCTACGATATCGGTCGATCGCACGTCTCTCACGGTGCCGTGGGGCTCTTGACGCTCGCCTTTCCTGCGGAAAACATCACGGCTCAGAGTCCATTGATGTGCGAATACATCAATCGATACGCCGACAGTGTCTGCTCACGAACACAATTATTCCCGGGTTTGGATTATCTAATCGATCGTCTCGATAGCGCGGCCCGCCCATGGGGCGTGGTCACCAACAAACCAGCGCACCTGACTGAGCCGATACTCGAGCAACTCGCGCTGGCAGACCGAATTGCCGTTGCGGTAAGTGGCGATACCTTGCCGACGCGGAAACCAGATCCCGCACAACTTTTGCATGCCTGCGACATCATGGGCGTCGTGGCCGAAGAAACGATCTATGTCGGTGATGCAATTCGTGACGTCGAAGCGGGCCGTCGTGCCGGCATGGCAACGATTGCCGTGGCATACGGGTACATTCCAGCTGACGATGATCCGCAACGCTGGGGCGCGGACCAGATCGCTGCCGATACGGAGGAACTTACCCGAATGGTGCTCAAAGCAGTTAATCTGGCGCCCTGATGACCTCGTTGACAATAAATCCGGCGGTTTTGCAGTTCGGCGCACCGGCACTCGCTCTGGGGTTTGCCGCGGGCGCATTGATCGTGTGGCTGATTCTGCGCCACCACCACACGCTCCTGGAAGCGAAAATAAAGAATCAGGATGCCGTTCGGCATGAGCGTGACATCGCAATTGAAGCCGCCAAAACACAGCTCACTTCGACCTTTGCCGATCTTGCCAATCAATCGTTGCAGTCGAACAGTGAAAACTTCCTGTGGCTCGCGGAACAGAATCTAGGCACACAACATGAGAAGGCAAAGCGCGAGCTCGGAGATCGAGAAAAGGCCATCGAGAATCTCGTGAAGCCGATTCGCGATGCCCTGCAGTCATCGCAGAAACAGATCAATGAACTCGAAAAATCGCGCAGCGAAGCGTACGGCGGGATCAAGTCACAAATCGAAGCGATGCAGTTGAGCCAACAGGCATTGACTCAGGAAACGCAAAATCTGGTCAAAGCGTTGCGACGGCCCGAGGTGCGGGGACGCTGGGGCGAAATTACACTGCGACGTCTCGTGGAGCTCGCCGGCATGGTCGAGCATTGCGACTTCCAGGAGCAGGTTCACAGTGTTGGCGACGACCAGATAATTCGACCCGACATGATCGTAAGAATGCCTGATCATCGCGAGCTCGTGGTCGACGTCAAGACGCCGCTGGATGCCTATCTCGAAGCTGTTGAGGCGAAGGACGATGCGCAACGCAGTCGCGGACTAAAACGCCATGCGCGAAATCTTCGTGAGCATATACGAACTCTCTCAAGCAAAGCGTACTGGGCACAATTCAGCGCGAGTCCCGATTTCGTCATCCTGTTCATTCCCGGTGATCAATTCCTGAGTGCAGCGCTAAGCGAGGACCCGGATTTGATTGAATATGCCTTGTCACACCAAATCATTCTGGCAACGCCATCGAGTTTCGTTGCACTGCTCAAGGCGGTTGCGTACGGCTGGAGACAGCTGTCCCTCGCTGGCAATGCTCAGGAAATTCGCAAGTTGGCCGAAGATTTATACAGTCGCTTGTCAACGTTCGTATCGCACATGAATCGGGTTGGCCGCCAGCTCGCGAGCAGTGTAGAGCACAACAATCGTGCAGTGGGTTCGCTTGAACGCAAGGTTCTGCCTGGCGCAAGAAAGTTCATCGAGCTTGGCGTGCATACGAAGAGTGAGATCGAGAAACTCGAGACGCTTGATCCAGTGCCGCGAACGATGATTGAAGTCACGACAGACGATGACGACGGCAACGATTGGCCGCAAGTGGCGAAACTGGCGATAAGACTCTGCAGTAATTCCTAAGGTGAAGGACAACGATTTGGTTACGGATCACCGGAGCTATACGTATCCGCCGGATTTGCTGCGCGACCGCATCATTCTGATCACGGGGGCAAGCGACGGTATCGGGCGTGCGCTGGCGCTGCAGGTAGCGGTCGTTGGCGCGCAGGTCATTCTGCACGGGCGCAACATCGAGAAACTTGAGAGCGTTTATGACGCAATCGAGGCGCTTGACTCGGCACCGTGCCCTTCTATCACGGTTGTTGATTTCGCCAGCGCGGATAGCGCTGCGTTTCAATCGCTGGCCGATAATCTTGCCGAAGAATTCGGTCGTCTGGATGGACTCGTCCACAATGCCGGCATCCTCGGCGACCGATTCTCAATCGAACAATACGATGTGGAGCAGTGGCAGCGTGTCATGCACGTAAACGTGACCGCCGCTTTCGTACTTACGCAGGTCTGCCTGCCGATGCTCAGCCAGGCGCAGGACGCATCGATAATTTTTACCAGCAGCGGTGTCGGGCGAACCGGCCGCGCGTTCTGGGGTGCCTATGCGGTATCGAAGTTCGCGACAGAGGGCCTTTCACAGGTGCTTGCTGACGAGCACCGGCATGGCAATATACGCGTGAATTGCGTCAATCCGGGCGCAACGCGGACCAATATGCGGCTCGCGGCCTACCCCGCAGAGGATCGCGATCTGTTGCGACGTCCTGAGGACATACTGGCGACCTACCTCTACCTGCTCGGGCCAGACAGCCAGGGCGTGACCGGCGAGAGCCTCGACGCTCAGTGATAAATAAGATTAATAAATTGTAATAACTATCTATTTTTACTATAGTTTTTTCGGTATTTTTTTCGACGCAACTGTTCCGGCAATTCGATTCCAGCCGCAGCGTACAGAAGTCTGACTTGGGCCGGTGGCAGCGCCTCATAATGACCCTTGCGCAGCCGCCTGGACAGACTAAGCGGACCGTAGCCCGTACGCATTAGTCGGCTAACCTCGTAGCCCAGCGACTGCCACAGGCGTCGTACTTCTCGATTGCGGCCCTCGCGTAATGACACATTGAACCAGCGGTTGCTGGCATCGCCACGCCCCGGCTCGATTGCATCAAAACGCGCGGGCCCGTCATCGAGCACCACGCCTTTCTTGAGCTTCGCGAGATCTTGATTCGACGGGTGACCGCGAACACGCACCGCGTAGCGACGCACAATGCCCGTGGATGGGTGCATCAGCGCATTTGCCAGTGCACCGTCTGTCGTAAACAGCAGCAATCCCGTTGTTGTCATGTCGAGTCGACCGACCGCAATCCATCTGTCGTTCTTCAGGCGCGGCAGACTGTCAAAGACGCAAGCACGGCCTGCGGGATCAGATCGGGTTGTGATCTCGGTCCCTGGCTTGTGGTATATGATGTGCTGGTGCGGCTGTACTGAGTTGCGGACACTGAGTGGTCGTCCATCAAGCACGATACGCTCGCCGCCGACCAGCGCATCGCCAAGACTCGCTACACGCCCATTAACTGTGAGTCGCCCTTCGCGTATCCACACTTCGACCTGGCGGCGTGAGCCGTGTCCGGCCGCGGCGAGCACTTTCTGAATGCGTTCGGACAAATCAGACCATCTCAGCCGTTGCTAGCCGTTGCTAGCCGATGCGCCTGGTTCCTCGTCGTCGGATTGCGGATCGGCCGCGTCGGTGACTTCAGCCGGGTCTGGCCACTCCGATATGGCCAGGTCATCCCAATTCTCAGCAGTGGGATCATCGTGGTTGTCTTGCGGGTGTAGCCCGGGCAGATTCGTGATGTGAGCCGTGTCCGTCGTCACGTCCTCTTCAACCTCTGGTAAATTGAGCTGTACGCGCAGGTTCTCCCAATCCGACAGATCGGCCAACGGTGGCAGATCGTCGAGTTTTTTCAGGCCAAAGTAATCGAGAAAACTCTTCGTGGTACCGAACATCTCGGGTCTGCCCGGCACATCTCGGTGTCCGACAACCCGGACCCAGTCTCTTTCCATGAGTGATCGAATGATGTTGGGCGTGACTGACACGCCGCGGATATCTTCAATATCCCCTCGGGTAATGGGTTGCCGATAGGCGATTAACGATAATGTTTCGAACAGGGCGCGAGAGTAACGTGGCGGTCGTTCCTCCCAGAGTTTGTGCAACTGATCGGTCATACCGACATTGATCTGTACACGAAATCCAGACGCGACTTCGGCAATCGCAATACCACGACCCTCGTACTCGTCGGTCAACGTTGCGATCGCGGTGCGAATTTCGGACTTTTGCGGCTCCATCCGGCCGTCAAACAGGCCTTGCAGCTGATCGATGTTCAGCGGTCGACCCGCTGCAAGCAGGGCGGCCTCAACAAAATGTTTTATCTCGATGGCGTCCATTACTGACGTATTTCCCCATTGCCAAGGCCGTGAACCAGTGCCTTAATCATCTTCTTGATCCGTAACCAGTCTGACTGACGATGCCGCGCGAATATGAATCGGCGAGAACTCCTCGCTTTGCACAACCTCGACCACGGATTCACGCATTAGCTCCAGAAGCGCAATAAAAGTAACCGCAATGCCCCGCCGCCCCTCTTCGGCGTTGAACAGGTCGCTAAAACTAGAAAATGTATTGGCGTTGATCCTGGTCAAAATATCGGACATGCGCTGTCGAACGGATAACAGCTCGCGCTGAAGATGCAGGTTGGAAAACATCTCGGCGCGTTTCAGAACATCGTGGAACGCAATCAGTAACTCCTTGAGTGTCACGTCCGGCATTTTCGTGACAATTTTGCGCTCCGGCGCATCTGCGCTGACAACAAAAGTGTCACGTTCAAGCCGCGGCAAGTCACTTATGGCCTGGGCTGCCTTCTTGAATTGTTCATACTCCTGCAGGCGACGTACCAGTTCGGCGCGCGGATCATCCTCTTCCTCTTCGTCTGCATCAATACGCGGCAACAGCATTCGCGATTTAATCTCTGCGAGCATTGCTGCCATGACCAGGTATTCGCCAGCCAGCTCGAGCTGCATCTCGTTCATCATTTCGATGTATTGCACATACTGCTTGGTGATTTCCGCGATCGGAATGTCGAGGACGTCAATATTCTGACGCCGAATGAGGTAGAGCAGTAGATCAAGTGGTCCCTCAAAGGCTTCGAGAAACACCTGCAGAGCATATGGCGGTATGTACAAGTCCTGCGGCAGTGCTGTGATCGGCTCACCTGCGACAATGGCAAATGGCATCTCGCTTTGTGCGGGTGCCTGTTTCTCGTCCTGAGGAGGCTTCGGCGCGTCTTCGGGGTTGAGGATTTTGAGATCGGGTTTCATCGTGCTTCCATAGCGATTCTCGCGCATTCTAACGCAATTCTGCGTTGAGGCTGCCGGAAATCACCCGTTGGAAAAACGGGCCTAGAGTAAGGCGCTGACGTCGCCTCGACCCACTCTCAGCACCTCGACTGATCCCGCTGTCATGTCGATGACACTGGTGGGCTCGATGCCCGTCGGACCGGCGTCTATGATCGCGTCAATCTGGTTGCCGATACGCTCCTCGATTTCAACCGGATCGGTCAGTGGCCGATCATCGCCGGGCAGCGAGAGGGTTGCACTCATGATGGGCTCACCCAGGCTCTCGAGCATTGCCTGTACGAGCGGGTGATCTGGCACACGCAGCCCAATGGTGCGCCGCTTTGGATTCTGTAGCCGCTTGGGGACCCCCCGGGTTGCGGGCAAGATGAACGTATACGGCCCTGGCGTCATCGATTTGATGAGCCGGTAGGCCCAGTTGTCTACCCTGGCATAGGCACTGATCTCGGACAAATTACTGCAGACAAGAGTGAAGTTGTGTGTCTTGTCGGTGCGACGAATGCGGCCAATCAAACTGATGGCGCGTACATTGCCAATGCTACAACCGAAGGCATAGCTGGAGTCTGTCGGATAGGCGATTATCCCACCGCGATGGAGGATCTGCACAATTGACGCCACTCCGCGCGGCTGCGGATTCGTCGGATGAATGTCGATGAGTCTGGCCACGCGCGGATTGTAGGCTAGCGCCCCACTGACGCATAGCCCAAATTCAGGACCAGGCACGGCCGGGAACATGGCGAATTCTCGGCAATTTGGGCTATCATGCCGCACTTTTAAGCACCGAAGGCCTGCCCGCATGCAACTATTCATCGACTTCTTACCCATATTGTTTTTCTTCGGCGCGTACTTCTACGCAGACATCTACTTCGCAACAGCCGTATTGATGGTGGTCATGCCTGTCGTGTTGATGATTCAGTGGCGGATCACCCGAAAGCTGAATAAGATTTATCTGGCGTCTACCGCACTCATCCTGGTCCTTGGCGGCGCGACTCTGGCCTTTCGAAATCCGCTGTTCCTGTACTGGAAACCAACTGTCCTGAACTGGGCGATAGCTCTGGTATTTCTTGGCAGCCAGTTCGTAGGCGATAAACCAATCGTGAAGCGCATGATGGAGAACGCAGTCGAGCTGACTGCCGAGCAATGGCGTCGCCTCAATACTATATGGGTGATATTTTTCAGTGTGGTGGGTGGTATCAATATTTTCGTCGCATATAATTTCAGTGAACCGACATGGGTGAAGTTCAAGTTGTTCGGGATGCTAGGAATGACGTTGGTCTTTGTTGTCATACAGACGATTTGGCTGTCAACGTTGATGAACAAGACCAAATCGGCTGACCAGGATCCGGAATCGTAACGATGTGGTACGCAATTATGAGTGAGGATAAGGTCGACAGTCTCTCGCTGCGCGTCAAAACCCGACCGGCACACCTCGCGAGACTTGCCGAACTTACAAATGAGGGCCGCATACTCGCAGCCGGGCCGCACCCGGCTATTGATGCCGAAGATCCCGGGAGTGCGGGATTCACCGGCAGCCTGGTCATTGCCGAATTTCCGTCTCTGGATGATGCACAGCGCTGGGCGGATGATGATCCCTATGTTGCAGCCGGGATCTATCGCAAGGTTACGGTAAAGCCATTCAAATGTGTCTTACCATGAGCGCAGAACGCGTAGCTGAAATAGAACGTTTGTTGCAGGATGCCTTTGCGCCGGTGGCGCTCCTGGTCAAGGATCAGAGTCATTTACATGCCGGGCATGAGGGTGCCAAAGACGGTAGAGGGCACTTTGATGTAACGATTGTGTCTGATCGCTTCGACGGACAGAGTCGTCTGTCGCGACACCGAATGATTTACGCTGCGCTTGGCTCACTCATGGCAAGCGATATTCATGCCCTGCGTATTAATGCCACTGCACCGTCGGACTCATAGCCGTGAATCTCATATCAAAAATTCAAATAACTGAGGGTTCCTGAATGGATGACCCGATACGTTTCATGGCACCTCGATTTCTTCGGCCGCTAGCCACTATTGTTTTTGCCATCTTCAACTGATCGATATCTATCTGCTCACGACTCAGCCACGAGCGACAGAACTTGCGGCCACTACCCGGGCGCAAGCGCAAATCGAACTGCAATCTCGTGGTGCGCTGGCTCAGGCAGTGGTGACCGACCATAGGGTCAAACCATTTTCTGATGCCGTAGCTTTGCTTGCAGACGTTGCATATACAAGAGCTCCGGTGCAGACCGAATTCGACTGGCATATCATCTTGCGAGAGGAGTCACGCACTAGTGAACCTCCAACTTTGGAGAGTATTCGTGACGTACTTAAGCAATGCGTCGAGCAGGCGAACTTCCGGCGCTATCTTGAAGATTTGCGCAAATAATCAGAGTGACTCAAAATTACTTAACTTAATCCGTCGATTTAGGAGTTTGGGGCGCATATTTGGCGCCCCTTTTTCTTGGGGACATTGTTTTGTGATGGTGGTCACACCGTACAGTGGGAATCGAATCTAAGATTGCCTCGAAGCCATTCCTAATCGCTCAGGGTTGGCTTCTCCAACCCTCGCATCTTCCTTTAGGTTGATTCGAGAACTAAGTCGGCAGGGACGCCGACTTTTTTAATTGCCAACAATAAATGTATCGACAATCTTAATAAAAAGTTAAGGCCGCACGCGCGGCCTTAACTTTGTTAGTCCCTGACAGAGACTAGCGTCCCTGCACTGCTCCAAAGAGCATTTTTGAAGTAGTTAGTTTCTCAGGAAAAGATCTGTCCTATCGAGTACCCGATCGCTGATCATGACTCCACCGAGTGCCGGCTGAATACCAATAACAGTGATTGCGGCCCCGATCCCTTCAAAATCTGAACCGCCAAGAGACGGCGTGTAATCCACAGTCAGGTTGCCGATTCTTGCAATACCCAGTTCGTAATTAACTGATGACGGGATCCCAGTAACCAAGATTTCCGTCGCGCCTGGGATGTAGCGAACGTCGGTTACACGGACTTCTGATGCGGATATTTGCCCGGGGCCATATAGGTCTCCATAAACAAACACAATATTGCCAATTGTCAACTCACCGATTACGTCTCGCGATACTGAAATCTCCTGACCGACTGCGACAAAAAATCCAGCGTCAATACTAATTTGTTCAACCGGTCCAACCAGAAGACGCGATGGCTGCCCACTGCCGTGGATTGCGGCGGCACCACTGCCGTGAATTGCGGCGGCACCACTGCCGTGGATTGCGGCGGCACCACTGCCGTGGATTGCGGCGGCACCACTGCCGTGGATTGCGGCGGCACCACTGCCGTGGATTGCGGCGGCACCACTGCCGTGGATTGCGGC
>JACZSM010000036.1:0-2258 GCA_022574185.1 Pseudomonadota bacterium | reverse complement strand
CTGCCGTGGATTGCGGCGGCACCACTGCCGTGGATTGCGGCGGCACCACTGCCGTGGATTGCGGCGGCACCACTGCCGTGGATTGCGGCGGCACCACTGCCGTGGATTGCGGCGGCACCACTGCCGTGGATTGCGGCGGCACCACTGCCGTGGATTGCGGCGGCACCACTGCCGTGAATTGCGGCGGCACCACTGCCGTGGATTGCGGCGGCACCACTGCCGTGAATTGCGGCGGCACCACTGCCGTGGATTGCGTCTACTCCGCTGCCATGAATCGCCTCAATGCCACTGCCATGGATTGCTTTCGCCCCGCTCCCATGAATTGCCTCCACTCCACTTCCGTGAATGGCGGCCGACACTGAGGTTGTCATGTGAATCGCAACAAGCGACGCTCCCAGAGCACATAGGACCCTGGCGCTTTTTGCGCTAGCCATTATTATCGCTCCTATTTTTGCTTAGGTGAGACTCAAATTCTGAAGTCACCCAAGGTTCTGTCAGCTAAGCATCCGTCTTAGCTGACAATCAGTTGCCAAGATTCAGTCGACTTTGTCTTGGCTGTCCAACCCTCGCTCCATCAAAAGCTGCCTTAATGTGTTCTTGTCCTCTGAAGACTCAATGTAGTGGTACATTCCAAATCCTGTTTGCACGGTTCTCTTCACGCCTTTTTCTGTCTTTTCTCTTGCAACCAACCAGTTATCAAGCTCCTCAAGAAATTCCTGTCCTCGCTTTTTTACAAATTCATCAAATAGCGCGACTGTATTAGGCGTTACACCGTTTTCCGCAAACACAATTCGCTCGAACAATCCTTCTTTGGCCGACTTCTTCTCAATATTTCGCGCTGCTGTCGAGAAAAAATTGTGTGTTACTTCTCCCAATCGTTCGACTAATTCTGCGGACAACGCTTCGGGTATGAAATCTCGGCGAAGCACCTTCAATGTCTTGTTTTCCGATTCTATTACTGCACCAATTCGCATCAATTCCTTCAGCATTGGTCTGGGCGCCATATCACCGCTGTACGTCTTAACTAACTCAACGAACGATGGCGACCCTCCTTCAATCGAAGACTCATATGGAATCTCCAGCGGCATTCCATAAGGACCTAGGAACAAAGGATCACTATGCCAACCCGCCAACACTCTACTTGGTCGTGAAAAGTTCTTACCAAATGGTTCCGCGCGCATCGCGCGGTCTATAACGTTTTTTACTTCCTTTCTTGTAAGACCCGTCAGTATCGCGATTCTTGATTGATTTACTTTGGTCGCTTTGTCGAAATGTCGTATAGCCACTTCGACATAAACGTCCTTCGCTGCCTCCGAAAAATCTCCGTGTGAGACTCCCTGACTTATAAGAAGCTTCATAAGAGGTTTTAACATCATCCTCAGGGCGAGTCTTAGGTGCTCTTTTACGTTTTGTCCCATTCTGGGAATTCGCTCCGAGGTAATATGTAAAGTAATCCGAGCTTATGTAAGAATCAACTACAGGCTGTATCTTATTGTTTAATCAGAACAAGATCTGGATTTGCATCAAGATATAATGTAATCCGCACAGAAACCGAAATCGGTTCAAAACATAAAAATCGTCGATTAACCTATTGAGTTAAAAGCACTTTTCTTAAGTGGGTAGCGATTGATTCAGAATCGATCAGATTTGATTCGATTTTGCTAGGGTTATGGCACTGCCAACTGCACCAGAATGGTTTGTCCATTTTCCATGTGCAAAAAACCCCATATTGCACGGATTTGCGCAAATTGGACGCGGGCCGACTTGGCATCCGGTGGCAACTTATCTTTGGATGATCGTCCGGGCCAGCATATATTGACGATTAAATTATACTTTTTTCTGATTTATCCTCTGCAACGCAATTTCACACCAATTCCAATTACACGATCGTGTATTGGGCGATATCGTTTCTGATGTGTTTGCCGAATTTTACAAATTAAATTACCAAACGATGTCTTCTTTCTCACCCCTTTCCTCAAAATAGAAAACACCAATTGCCACCGTACTTTCGTCATTATTGGACGCATCGTTATCGTGGAGTGTTTCGTAGGCCATGAATAGGTCGTCGATTGATTCTGAAACTGCGGTGAGTCGGTCAAAGCTAATGCGGCGGAGTCGCGGGATGTCGCCCTTGCGAATAGACTGCGTGTGGACGTTAATCTGCGCCCAACTATCTTCCTCTCTGTCTGGATTGACGTTGTGTGCGACCGTAGAGATCAGTGGATAAATGGCATGTACAACCGCCGTAATCAGTTTGT
>JACZSM010000090.1 GCA_022574185.1 Pseudomonadota bacterium | reverse complement strand
ATGGGAGTCGTATCGGGCAGGTTGAAGGCGGCGCGATTACGCTGGTCGATGTACGCAGTAGTTTTGCGCTGGCGGGTGAGACAATCGGCCTGGTGGTCGCGTACGACGTTGCTGATTCAAAAATACTCGCTTACTCAGTGAATGCAGAAGAACGGTCTTTGGCAGAATTATCAGGCGCTTTGATCGCGATGGAAGCCGAACTCGAGGGACTTTGCCTGTACCAAAGCCCGCTCTCCGGAAAGACTTACGTATTCTCCGTTGGCGACGGACTGATCCAGCAGTGGGAACTCTTCGACAAGGCGGGCGAACTGTCGGCACGGCAAGTGCGGACGATACCGGTCGGCTATGGCGCGGCCCATTGTGTCGGGCACGACAACGGTTCAGCGATCTACTTTTCGCACAAGACGATCGGCGTTTTCAAACTGAATGCGGAACCCGAATCCGAGGCCGTGTTGCACCCCGTCGATTTTGCAAAACCATTCGGCAGCTATGCGGGCGATGTCAAAGGCGTCACAATTTACGAGCATGACGATGGGGGATACCTGCTTGTTTCGGATGCGGACGCTAATCGACTGCAGGTATACGACCTGATTTCACTGCAGCATGCCGGCACCGTGACGATACAGGGCGTCGAGGAATCCGAAGGGATTGCTGCAACTGCTGCAGCCGTGTCCGACCGCGGCGGGATGCTGGTAGTCACCGATGATGACAACGGTGATGAAGCGACTAACTACAAGATCGTCGATTGGTCGGCAATCGCCGATGCGCTCGACCTGCAACAGGGTGTCGTTGCCAATCCAGGGCAGCCTGCCTCAAGCGCTGCGATCACTGTGTCGGCAGTGGTCGAGACAGAACCCGTCATGAGCTATGGTGACGCCGCCGACGACCCGGTCATTTGGGTTCATCCCCGGAATCCTGAACTTAGCGTTATTATCGGCGCGCAAAAAAAACGTGGCATCAACGTCTACGACCTGTCCGGCAAGCTCATTCAGTCGAGAGCCGACGGTCGAATCAACAACGTCGACTTACGTTACGGTTTTCAACTCGGTGATCGCACGGTGACTGTGGTGACGGCCAGCAATCGAAGTACCGACAGCATCAGTACCTATATCATCGACGAAGAAACCCGTACTTTGGTCGATGTGGCCGACGGTATCATCGACACTGGAATGTCGGATCCATACGGGCAGTGCATGTATAAGAGCGCGCAGACTGGCTTGTTCTACGTTTACATCAACGACACGGACGGACTGGTCAGGCAATGGGTGCTTGAGGACACCGGGCAGAACAAAATTCGCATGACGCTGGTTAGAGAATTCAACGTTGGGTCACAAACCGAGGGTTGCGTCGCCGATGATGAAACCGGCGATCTTTACGTGGGCGAAGAAGACGTAGGAATCTGGAAATATTCCGCAGAGCCGGACGGTGGTGATACCCGGCAACTCGTCGATAGTACGGATGAGGCGGGAAATCTGACTGCAGACGTTGAAGGATTATCGATCTACTACGGTGAGAACGGGTCGGGCTATCTGGTCGCGTCAAACCAGGGTGCCGATAGTTTTGCGTTATACGAAAGATCGGCAGACAACGACTTCATCGGTATCTTTCACATCGTCGCGGATGAAGAAACTGGCATCGACGGGGTATCGGAAACAGATGGCCTCGACGTAAGCAGTGCGTATCTCGGACCGAAATTTCCGCAGGGCGTACTGGTTGTCCAGGACGGACGCAATATCACACCCGAGGAACGACAAAATTTCAAGCTGGTTCCCTGGCATCGAATTAGCGAAGCGATGAGTCTCAAATAGACTGCTGGTAAGCTGAAGCCACTGGTCAGCGGAATGAATTCTTGAACTCAATCTTAAAATTTTTTGCGGCAGGAACTGACGCGCCGAGAATCGCTGATCCGGCAGAAGTCGATCGCTTATATCACTATCACCGGCGTAAAGTAATTTTCATCCTTACGCTGGGCTATGGCCTTGGCTACGTTTGTCGATTGGCATTTAACGTTGTCAAGAAGCCGATTATGGATGCCGGCATATTCACGCCGGAAGAAGTGGGATTCATCGGCTCCATGCTTCTTTACGGTTACGCGGCCGGCAAGTTCGGCAATGGTTTCCTTGCGGACTATGCGAACGTAAAGCGCTTCTTCGCGGTGGGCATTCTGATGTCTGCGCTGCTCAACTTCGGCATGTCGTTGTCAACCGTTGTCGGCGTTTCAGCGCTGCTGTGGGCTTTGAATGGCTGGTTTCAGGGTTTTGGTGCACCGTCGTCGGTTGTCGCATTGTCGAGCTGGTTTAGCAGTCATGAACGTGGTCGCTATTACGGAATCTGGAGTACGGCGCATTCGATCGGCGAAGGCCTGACCTATCTCGGCATCGCGTTCCTTATTGCAGTGCCACCGAAAGGCCTGGGCCTGCCGTGGCAGTGGGGTTTCTGGACGCCCGCTGCGGTCTGTGTGGTTGCGGCATTCCTGTTGTATCGCTACCTTCAGGATCGGCCGCAAACCTTGGGATTGCCGTCCATCGCAGAGTGGAGCAAGGACGGTAGTGCTAATGCGAGACCAGACGCACACGACGCATCACGCATCTGGAAAGACCAGCTCAAGGTGCTCGCGATTCCATCAATGTGGGTGATAGCGCTGGCCAGTTCGACGATGTATATCACGCGTTACGCCATCAATAGCTGGGGCAATGTATACCTGCAGGAAATTCGTGGCTTTGATTTGTTCGATGCGAATCTCTTCATCTTTTTGAACACGGCAGCAGGCATTCTTGGCTGCGTCGCGTTTGGTTACTTGTCGGACAAGATGTTCGACGCTCGCCGGCCACCCGCAAATCTGATCTTTGCTTTGCTGGAACTGGTTCCTTTGTTCATAATTTTCTACGGACCTACCAACAGTGTTGTGCTGGCCATCGCTCTGGTTGTCTACGGCTTCGGTCTCAGTGGAATTCTCGCGTCGCTGGGCGGTTTGTTCGCGATCGATATTGCGCCGAAGAGAGTTGCTGGCGCCGCGATGGGCTTTATCGGGATCTTCAGTTACATCGGCGCCGGTACGCAGGACTATATCAGCGGAAAGTTGATCTATGACAGCGAGATTCGAGTTGTGTTTTCGATCGGCGAGAATTCGCCCACCGTGTATTTTTACGATTACACGATACCAATCATCTTCTGGGTAGGCGCGTCGGTCATCTCAATGCTGCTGGCGGCCAGTTTGTGGAGGGTGAAAGCGCGTGACCAATAGCAAAATGCTCATGTCATTGCTGTGTTTTGCGCTTGCTGCGTGCGCCCCGGAACAGGCGCCCGAATTTTGCCGCAATCACGCTCTGTTTCATGATGAACACCTGGATTCACTGGCATCGCTAAACGTAACTATGACTGAGGAGGGCATCATACGCAGCGAGCTGTCGATACCCAGGTCGGTGATGGCAGGCGTGCCTTCGGTGCTACTCGAGGAATCGCGAAACGTCTATTTATTGCAGACTGAAAACGAATGTGCGAAGCCGAGCGTAATCTTAATTGAGACAGATAATTCCGTAACAGCCAGTTACGAATCCAATTGCGGCGCGGACAACAAGATCGGCCAACTCGATATCCTGTTGTTCGAAACGCTGCCCTCGCTCAATGAAGTCGAGGTGACGGTCACGACGCCGGTGACGCAAAAACACTTCGCGATCAACAGGCAGTGCGACCGCGCGATTTTCAGACTTGATTAGGCTCAACCACGGACAAGGAAATCACAATGCCGTCGATTGATGAAAGGTACGAATTCGCTTGCGCCATTATTCGGACTGCCGGTGCGCTCGCATTGGAATATTTCAGGCGCTTTGAAACCCTGGATGTCAAGAGCAAAGGCGTACAGGACATGGTGAGCGAGGCCGACATCGAAACGCAGAAACTGATCGAAGCCGCTGTCGCCGAGAGTTTTCCCGAGGACGCATTCCTCGGTGAGGAGAACCCCGACGCTTTCGTGCCGCAGCAGGACAAGGGCACCTGGATAATCGATCCGGTTGATGGAACGCAGCCGTTCGTCAATGGCATTCCCAGTTGGTGTGTATCGATTGCCTACGTCGAGGGCATCGACTTCAAGCTTGGTGTCGTCTTCGACCCGGTAAACGACGAACTGTTTGCCGCGAAGGCGGGTGGTGGCGCAACACTGAATGGTCGACCGATGAGTGCGTCTAAGGCGCGCAGTCTGCAGGACGGCTTGGTCAGTGTTGGTTTCTCAAACCGGGTAGCTCCCGAAGACACGCTGATACCTCTTTCGCGACTGATGCACTCGAAGGGCATGTACCATCATAGCGGTAGCGGCGCATTGAGCCTCGCCTATGTCGCCGCCGGTCGATTGATCGGCTACTTCGAGCCGCACATGAATACCTGGGACTTTGCCGCGAGCGTCCTGATCATACGGGAGGCCGGCGGTAAAACGAATGATTGTCTCCCGGATGAGGAGGCGTTGATCAAAGGCGGCCTGGTGCTGGCCGCCGCGGCCGGTGTGTACGATGAACTAAGCGACGTCGTATTCGGGTCCGACTAGCTTTCGCAAGTTGTCGTACCCCAGTTTCGCGAACGTCATTGGAGGAGCAACGCTCGGGTCCTGCTCTGCCTCGACGATCGCCCAACCTGAATAGTCCGATCCGAGCGAAGAAAATACGCCCTCATAGTTGACACAGCCGTCGCCGGGCACGGTGAATGCACCGTCAAGTACGGCATCCAGAAAGCTGCCGTCCCGGTTCATGCAGCGCCGCATCGGCTTTTCACGAATATCCTTGCAATGCAGATGCCCGATGCGCTTTGTGTATTGCCCGGCGAGTTGCACCGGGTCGGCGCCGGCGAACAACGCGTGCCCGGTGTCGAGGAGCAGGTGCACGTCGTCTGATGTTGCCTGCATTAGTGCATCGATATCCGCGTCCGATTGAACCACGGTACCCATGTGGTGGTGATAACAAAGCTTGAGGCCAAGGTCGGCGGTGACCCTGGCAATTTCAGACAGGCGTTGGCCGAATTGCTTCCAGTCTGCCGCAGCCATGCGGGGGCGGCGCGACAGGCGTGCGTCGATGTCGGAATGAATGCAGCCAGTCACTTCGGCAAAAATCAGGACATTGCAGCCCATGTCCACGAGCAGCGACGCATGGGATTTCATCGCGGCAGCTTCCTTTTTTGCATCGCGCTCGAGCAGGTGCCCGCTGTACCAACCGGAGACTAGCGAGAGGCCATGCTTGTCCAGAATCGGTTGCAGCAGCTTCGCGTCGCGCGGAAATTTGTGACCCAGTTCGATGCCCGTGAATCCTGCCGTCGCAGCCTCGCTCAAACAGGTATCCAGGGAAATGTCAGCGCCGACATGTTGTAGATCGTCGTTACTCCACGTGATGGGGTTGATGCCGAGCGAGATGGCCATGAGCAAGGTGTGCTAGAAACGACTTAGCGTTTCTTCTGCTGTTCCTGGTAATCGGCTGCTGCGGCAGTGACGTCAGCGCTGTCGGAGATCTGGGCGACGGGTACATCCCACCACGTGCCGCCAGCTTCGGTGCATGGAAGCGGATCGGTTTCGATGACGACGACAGCGGTATGCGGAGCGTTTCTGGCGCGTTGCAAGGCCGGCTCAAGTTCATCGATCGACGAGACTTTTTCCGATTGCGCCCCCAGCGATGCCGCGTGCTGAGCAAAGTCGATGTTAGGTACGTCGTCAGGTTGACCGTAGCTTGACTGCAGCAGGTTGTTGTAACCGCGACCACCTAAAGAAGTTTGCAGACGATTGATGCAAGCGAAGCCGCGATTGTCGAGGACAACGATAATTATTTTCTGTCCGATCGCGATCGATGTTGCGATTTCGGAGTTCAGCATCAAGTAACTACCGTCACCGACCATGACGACAACGTCCCGATGCGGGTGGGCCATCTTCACACCGATACCGCCGGCGATTTCATATCCCATGCACGAGTAACCGTACTCGACATGATACGAATCGGCATCGGCGGCGCGCCAGAGCTTGTGAAGTTCGCCGGGCAATCCGCCTGCCGCACAAACCACAGTAGCGCCGGTATCGAAAGTGCGATTTACGACCCCGAGAACTGCGGCATCCGACGGCAATGCGCTGTCGTCTATTGCGGTTGCAGAATCCACAGTATTATTCCAGTCGGCACGGAGTTTTTCGGCCTTGTCTACCCACGCGGTATTGGCTTTAGCTTTGCCCAGGGCGCTGTCGATATCCTGCAAACATCTTCTTGCATCGCCACGCAATGTGCTTGCGCCGCGCTTGCCGAGATCATGTCGTGCAACATTGATACTGAGAATGGCCGTGTCGGGTTTTCCGATCAGCAGTCCCGACCCGGTCGTGAAGTCCTGCAGTCGTGTGCCGATCGCAATGATCAGGTCCGCGTTGTTCGCGAGTTCATTCGCAGCGCGGGATCCGGTGACACCGATGGCGCCGGAATTCAACGGATGATCCCAGGGTAGAGAGCCCTTGCCGGCCTGGGTTTCCGCAACGGGAATGCCGTGTTTGCTCGCGAAGGTCGCAAGCTCTGCCATCGCGTTCGAGTAGTGGACGCCGCCGCCGGCGACAATCAGCGGTCGTCTTGCTTTACGAATCGCCACCACCGCCGATTCGAGCTCGTCTGGATCCGCTCCCGTTCGCAACATTCGGTGTGTCCGGGCATCAAAAAACGATTCGGGATAGTCATAGGCCTCTGCTTGTACGTCCTGCGGCAGGGATAATGTGACAGGCCCGCACTCGACCGGGTCCGTCAGGACTGCGATCGCCTGCGGCAGCGATGGCAGCAACTGTTCGGGTCGTGTGATCCGATCCCAATATCGAGACACCGGTCGAAAACAGTCATTCGCTGTCACAGTGGGATCGCCAAAATCCTCAATTTGTTGCAAAACGGGATCCGGCAACCTGTTGGCGAAAGTGTCGCCGGGAAGAAAAAGTACTGGCAGTCGATTGACGTAAGCCAATGCAGCGGCTGTCACCATATTGGTCGCGCCGGGACCGACTGAGGTGGTGCAGGCCATCATGCGCCGTCTGCGCATCGACTTGGCATAGGCAACTGCGGCATGTGCCATGGACTGTTCGTTGTGTGCACGATAGACGGGCATGGAGTCGCCGGCACTTTGCATCGCTTCACCCAGACCTGCGACGTTGCCGTGGCCGAAGATCGCGAATATACCGTTAAACAAGCGCTGCAATTCGCCGTCTATTTCCACATATTGCGCGCAGAGATAGCGATGCAACGCTTGCGCCATCGTGAGTCTGATCTTCGCTGCCACTATCGCTCCTGTTGCTTGCCCGTACGGTGATCAGCCTGTCGCAGATTGTGCGCCATTTTGGGCGGCGGCGGATGATTCCTGCCAGAAACGAATCATCCTTTGATATTTGCCGGCCACTAATTC
>JACZSM010000089.1 GCA_022574185.1 Pseudomonadota bacterium | reverse complement strand
AGGGCACAGTACAGGGCATCAAAAGGCAATTTACAGCAGCAACAGCCAACAAAGGGCAGGGCATAAGAGCCTGATTTTATTGCTGTCTTCTGTTGCATGTTATTGTGACGTATGGGGCCAAAAGCACTTAAAATCCGTTGATCGAAAGATCGTGCCGGTTCGAGTCCGGCTCTGGGCACCAGGAAAATCAGATGCGAGCGATTAAGCCACCCGATTCGATAACATATGCCGCGTTGAATCGTTCAGGAGACTGTCGAGTTTGGCGGGGAACTTCGAGCCACTGAGGTCGCTTTTCAGGAAGTAACCGCCCTGAGTTTCTTGAAACCAGCCTCAGCTGAAGTCGCCCCTACCAACTGTCAGCGATCTTTGTCTTTTAATGCGCGTTGGGCGATTTCGTGTTCGAGCTCGTCGTCGTCGATGAGCATGAGGCAAACGGGCTTGCCCATGGATGTTAGGCCATCGAGTATCTGTGCTGCCAGGAAAACTCCGGCTTGCAATTATCAGGTCCGCAAGAGCAACGACGCTTTTCCGTGATATCGCCCAAGACAAGTGATAACTCCATCACAATTTTCGATAAAATCCAATAAGTTACTGGACTTTCTTCGTGTAATTTGGGACAACAGATCCGGTCCCACGGAGATGCACAATGAAGGCTGTCAACACACACGGCAAGATCGACTACCGATTACTCGGCATGTTGTCAGACCTTGTCATTTGCAGCCGCTGTTTTCGCGCCGGAAAAGTCACGCCGGTGCCACAAGTACTATCAAAGCGACACACGCCGCGGTCGCTGTGCAGAAGCTGCATCGAGCCCCGCCGCCGCAATATTCGCCGCATCGTCAAGCACCTGAATTAAATGCAGGTGCTCGGCGGGCATGGCTAAGCGTATGAGGCCCAGAGATACCGGTCGCGTTGCGGCAATCCAGCTACAACTACAGAGAACGAGGCATGAACACGTTGGTTTTTGCGCCGCTGGTCGGGAGGCGAGTTGTCAATCACCGTCGATGTCGGTGTTTTGTCATCGTGTTCGGCGCGCCTTTCTCGCCGATCATTCGTAATTCGCACCCGACAGGTTCGATCCGGCGCAGTTCAACTATCTCAAGACCGATCCCTTCATGATCAGTCTTCATGACGAAGCCGAGTTTTGGCAGATCGTCGCTGAGGTGGAAACCGGCTTGGCAAAAGTCCGCCAACAGGTCAAGGCAGCACGATCAGAATAACAGGCATCGGCGTCCGACCAGACGCTCAAACGACGTCCGGCGGCGGGTGATAGGTGAGTTAGTAATTCGCACCCGACACGTTGCCGGTACACGACTCCTACTTGCTTAGGTAGATATCTTTGCGATCGCCTATTTTGATGACGTGGACGATCAACACTGTATCCTTGATTGTGTAAAGAATTCGATATCGGCCCTGTCGGATTCGATAACGCTCGAGGCCTGACAGCTTCATTGCACCCGGCGGTCTTGGGTTATCAGCGAGTGATTCGATACGCCGTGTAATGCGCCGCCGATCCGCCTTCGTGGCAATCGAGTCAAGTTCTTTGCGGGCCGACTTCTTTATCCGCAGACTATATCTTGCCACGTCGTTTCAGGTCCTTAACGACGTCCTCGAACGCATAGTCCGGCTCCTTTTCCCGAATATCGAAGGCTTCGATGTCGCTGGCGTCTTCTGCAAGCGCGGCTTTGACAGCCTCGTTCACAAGCTCGGAAATACTGCGATCAGTTTCAGCCGCTTTCAGCCGCAGGGCACGATGAAGGAACGGATCAAAGTAGACGGTAGCTCTTTTCTGTGCGGTCTTATTCATCGCGACACTTTAACGTTATAATGTATTAACGTCAAGACGTTAATTTGCAATAATTTTTGCTCTTTGCCTGTTTAGGTATGTACCAGAACAGCGAGGCGACCTGTGTCCGCGAACACGATCTCGGCTTCATATCCCGCTTTGAGTCGTAAAACAGAATTCTGCCGAAAAGCTGCAACCATCGGTGCTTGCTCATCGTGAACGAACACCATCATCGGCCGCGGTCGCTGTGCAGAAGCTGCATCGAGCCCGGTCGCCGCAAAATTCGCCACATCATCAGGCGCCTGATTTAATTTCAGGGGCTCGGCGGCCCCGTCCTTGAACATGAAGCCTAGAGATACTGACCGCGTTGCGGCACTATCGGGTTTCCAGTCACAATAATACGCGGATCATCGCGAATTCCTGATGGCGAAGCTCTATTTCTACTATTCGTCGATGAATGCGGGTAAATCAACCGCATTGCTGCAATCCAGCTACAACTACAGAGAACGTGGCATGAACACGCTGGTTCTTGCACCGGAATTCGATGACCGTTTTGGCGTTGGCAAGGTTACGTCGCGTATCGGCATCGAGGCAGAAGCGACTGCGTTTCGGCCGGCGGACGATTTACTGAAAGTCGTTGAAGTATATTGCGAGAACAATGACCTGCATTGCGTATTGATCGACGAGGCTCAGTTCCTGACCAAAGAACAGGTATTTCAGCTTGGTGAAGTAACCGACAAGCTCAATATTCCTGTGCTTGCTTACGGCTTGCGCACCGATTTTCAGGGCGAGCCGTTCGAGGGCAGCAAATATCTCCTGGCCTGGTCAGACAACCTCAAGGAACTCAAGGCGATCTGCCACTGCGGCGCGAAAGCCACGATGGTCGTGCGGTTTGATGAGAGTGGCAATACGATACGTGAAGGTTCGCAGATAGAAATTGGCGGTAATGACCGTTATGTCTCCATGTGTCGCAAACACTTCAAGGAAAAATTTTACGGCTAGCTGTAAATTCCGTGAAGATTGTTTGCCGGAGCTAAATACCCGACGTTGGCAGATTTTCCGTCAGTGCCACCGGCATGATTGCGGTGTTTTCCCGCGCAAGTAACTCGCGCATGTCATCGACAGTTTTCATGATCACGGTATCCGAAAATTCTATGGCATCCAGCGAGTCACGCGATGTGGCATGCGGGTCATTGAACTTGATGCGATGATTGCCAACGGTAATGACATCATCGTGCAGCAACACATGATTCGAAATTCGTCGCGAGTTTACGAACGTGCCATTCGTACTGTTCAAATCCATCAGCAGTGTCGCGCTGCCATGTCGCACGAGCAATGCATGATGGCGGCTGATGAACTTGCTCGAAATCGGCACGTCATTGTGCTCTGATCGCCCGATCAGGAATCGCTGCTTGTCGAATGTCAATTCATGCAAGGTTTCGCCATCAAATGACACATAGAGTGTCGGCGGCTCCGGTGGCGAACCGGTCTCTTGCTGAGCTTCGACGAAACTCGTGCTGTCCCACGTACCGCGCGGCAACACGGGCCGTTCCACCTGTTCGGAAGAAACGGGCAGCGTTTCTGCTTTGGCCAGTGACAACAGTGCAATGCGATCAAGAATGCCGGGCCAGCCGCCTGAGGCGCGCCATAAATCTGTGCAAACTGAGGCCGGAAATATGAATTCGGGTATGACGCATCCAGCTGCGCGAAGTTTCGCGTACAGGAAATCCATCGCTTCAGAATTACCCATCGGGCGCAAGTGAAAGTCCCTGGTCAACCTTCTGTTGATACATTTCATGGCCGGCGACTTGATGATCGTTAGCAGAGATCGGTCACTCACAAGTACGATCTTCAGTGCGCTCGTGCCGCGATAATTCAAACTGGCGAGCTCACACAATGCTCGCAATGCACTCGGATTGAGGGCATGCATGTTCTCGATGATCAGCAACGGCGGAACGTGTTTAGCCGTTTGTTGCAGCGCGAATACTCGCAACATTGCGAGCAGCTCACTGGTCGAGCTGTGATCGAGCACGTAGCCGAACTGACGCAAAACGGCTTCAAAAAGACCCATGGTGTTGAGACCGTCACCATCGACGACGGCGACTGAAGATTCTTCAGGCAGTGCGTCGACAAATTGGCGAATCACAGTTGTTTTGCCCGATAGCGCAGGGCCCTGTAGCAAGCTAAGGCCGTGCGGTATGGTGCAGGTTTCTTTGAGGACTTTGAGCGCTTCCGATTGGGATGCGTAAGCGACAATCGACAGCGGCCTGCCATGAGTCCGGAATGGTTGTTCGTTCAGGCCTGCCGCGCCTAGATCCATAAGTTGTTCTCGCAATCACTGTTGATGCGTTAAATTCGGTAGTCTTGAGCCCCGGTGTCTTTTTATGTCAATCTTCGACCGGGCCGACCAGTTTACGACCGCGCATTGATACTTACAAACCACAATCAAGGGATCCTTTGTGGATCAATAGGACACGACGATCTTTTAAAAAAGTTATTACATAATGGCCGTAAGCTATTGAAATTTTAATATGTCCGGAGAATTCAACATCAATGTCTGTGATTGCCCACGAGACGTAAGGCATTGACCGCAAAGTTAACATGTGACGACCTCACGTTGTTCCGCGGTGACCGCTGCCTTTTTGAAGGCTTGAGTTTTGCGCTGAAGCCCAGCGAATTGCTATTGCTCGAGGGCGACAACGGCAGTGGCAAAACGAGCTTGTTGCGGGCTATTGCGGGTCTGATCGAGCTCGAAAGGGGGCGTGTGTGCTGGAACGATGTCCCAGTGCTCGCGCAACGACAATCGTTTCACAACTCACTCGTCTGGATGGCCCACCGTGTTGGCTTCAAGGCTGATCTCACCCTGGTCGAAAATCTGCAATTCGAATCAGCATTGCGGCTGCAATGCGCTGCTGAGCTCGAAGCAGTCCTGGTTCGGCTTGGCATCCATCGACTCAAGCGATTGCCGATGCGCTCGCTGTCGGCCGGGCAACAGCGTCGGGTGGCGTTAGCGCGCATGCTGTTGTCGGATGCAGTTCTGTGGATGATGGATGAGCCTGTCACGAACCTGGATCGCGAGGGCAGGTCTCTTGTAATGCAACTAATCAGTGAACATCTATCTCGTGACGGCATGGTCATAATGGCGTCACATGAAGATGTTGAAATCGACGCGCCCGTGCAGACGATACGATTGCAATGAGCGCAGCAGAGCAACATATTCCCGGCGTCTTCACAGGCATGATGGCTGTCGCAAGGCGTGATCTGCTGCTGGCCTGGAAGCGGCCCGGTGACGTGCTGAATCCCCTGTTCTTCTTCGCCATGGTGGCGACGCTGTTTCCATTGTCCGTCGGTCCAAGTATTGAGCAGCTTGAACTCAGTGGGCCCGGGGTGCTCTGGGTCGCGGCCTTGCTTGCGATGTTGTTGTCGCTGAACAGCCTGTTCTTAACGGACCACGAAGACGGCAGCCTCGAGCAAATGCTCGTCAGTCCGTTGCCATTGTCGGCGTTGGCGTTGGGCAAGACGATTGCCCACTGGTTGACAAGTGGCTTGCCCCTGGTGCTGGTATCGCCGTTGCTGGCGATGACTTTTCGCATGCCAGTAGCCGTGACCGGCGTCTTGATGCTGACCTTGTTGCTCGGTACTGTCAGTCTGAGTTTGCTCGGCTCGATCGGCGCCGCACTGACTGTGGGATTGCAGCGAAGTACCGCGTTATTGAGCTTGCTGATTCTGCCTCTTGCAATGCCCGTACTCATTTTCGGTGCCCGGACCGTGTCACTCGCCGCGGCGGGCGAGGGTGTGGCAGGCGGCTTATACTTCCTCGCGGCTTACGCCGTGTTAACTTTGTCGCTAGCGCCTTTTGCAGCCGCTGCGGCACTCCGTATAAGTAACGAGTAGAATTTGGGCGCATGTGGAACCTTCTGCACAGACTGGCGTCACCGCCACACTTTTATAGATTGGCTGCGGGAATGATTCCGTGGTTTGCCGTATCGGGATTACTGGCTGTGGCGTACGGCGCTTATGCGGGGCTGTTTATCGCCCCACCTGACTACCAGCAGGGCGATGCATTTCGGATTATTTACGTGCATGTACCGTCAGCCTATTTGTCGATGATGGCTTATGTGATCATGGCGACAGGCGCCGGAATCGGCTTGATCTGGCGCATGAAGTTGGCGCATGCAGTAGCCGCCGCCGCCGCGCCACTGGGCGCGTGGTTTACGTTCCTGGCCCTGGTAACCGGATCGATCTGGGGGCGCCCGATGTGGGGTACCTGGTGGGAGTGGGGCGATCCACGACTCACGTCCGAACTCGTCATGCTATTTCTCTATTTCGGTTACATTGCTCTTCGTGGTGCAATTGACGATACGGCCAAAGCCGACCGGGCGAGTGCGGTACTGGCGCTCGTTGGTGCAGTCAACGTGCCCATCATTCACTTTTCCGTCGAGTGGTGGAGTTCGCTGCACCAGGGTCCTACGCTGATCAGAAAGGGTGGTCCCGCAATCGACAGTGCGATGTTGTATCCGTTGCTTGCAATGATCCTGGGATTTACGCTGTTGTTCGGCGCGTTGTTGTTGCGCAGAGTCAGGACCGAGGTCCTGTACCGTGAACGGCGCACCAAATGGGTAAGAGAAATGATTTTGTCAACGCCGGGAAATAATCTGTGAATGGAGTGTCTATGGGCGCGTACGGTGCGTACGTATGGAGTTGTTTCGTGTTGACGGCAATCGTCTTCTTGATTTGCGAGTGGCGCGCAAGGTTGCGACAGCGCCAGGTGTATCGTGACATTGAGGTACGGGTTAAAGTGCTCGGAGGTCGCCAATGACACCGCGGCGACAACGCATGCTCGCCGTTGGGCTCGCCGCGTCTGGAATAATCATCGCGACCGCGCTCACACTTGAAGCGCTGAAAGACAATATGATGTTTTTCATCAGCGTCACGGACGTTGTCGCTGGCGAATATCCTGCCGATCGCAATTTCAGAATTGGTGGGCTGGTTGTTGACGGTAGTATGCAACGCGAAACAGGATCCATGGATATCTTGTTTCGCGTAACCGATCTGCGCTGCGAAATGTCCGTCACCTATTCGGGCGTGTTGCCGGATCTGTTTCGAGAAGGTCAGGGCGTCGTTGCACACGGACGCATGGATCGTAGCGGCATGTTTATAGCTGACAGGATTATGGCCAAGCATGACGAGAATTATATGGCGCCTGAAGTGGCGGCGTCACTTGCGGAAAATGTGAATGAACAGACGGCGGATCTGGTTCAAGGTGGACCGGAGTGTGACTCGTAGTGATCCCTGAGATTGGACATTTTGCCTTGATACTCGCGCTGTCCCTGGCCGTTTGCCAGGGTGTGCTGCCGTTGATAGGGGCACATCGAAATGATGCCGCGATGATGTCTGTTGCAAGAACGGCAGCGCTCGGGCAGTTCGTTTTCGTCGCGGCGGCTTTTGCCTGTCTCGCCTGGTCTTTCGTGCAGAGCGATTTTTCCGTGGCATACGTCGCGAATCACTCGCAGCTGGCGTTGCCCACGATTTACAAGATATCGGCTGTGTGGGGCGCTCACGAAGGATCGCTGCTGCTCTGGGTGCTGCTGCTGTCGGCCTGGACCATTGCCGTGGGTCGATTCAG
>JACZSM010000088.1 GCA_022574185.1 Pseudomonadota bacterium | reverse complement strand
CGCGGGGCCTGTTGTTCTACCGCTTGCTCGAGCAAGCGGTCGTGACTGAACCCGTCACCTATGACGAAATAACCGACAACGCGAAACACAACATATAGGGGGTGGTGGAGCTAAATGGATACCCCTTATATTTATACAGTATAGTTGTAACTCACTGGTTTTTCAAGGAAAACAGGCGATTTTTGGTCATTCCAGGAGGAGTCCTACATCGAGTTCCTACAGAAGCATCAACTCCATGATGCGTTGATACATCGCCGTCAAGGCGATCACATCTTCGATACGAACGTGTTCGTCAATTTGGTGTATCGATGCATTCAGCGGCCCGAGTTCAACGACATCGGCGCCGGCGGGCGAGATGAAACGGCCATCCGAAGTGCCGCCGTCCGTCGAAAGTTCGGGCGACTTGCCGGTTTTCTCGGTCACGGCCTGGCTGACGGCGTCAATGAGCTTGCACGGCTTGGTCAGAAAAGGCTTGCCCGAAAGGTGCCAGTCAAGTTCGTAGTCGATCTCATGTGACTCGAATACCTCGCGCACTTTGGTCTGCAGGCTTTCGTGATCCCATTGCGTTGAATAGCGTAAATTAAATCGTGCATTCAGTTCACCCGGTGTGACGTTCGGCGTACCAGCACCCGCGTGCAGGTCCACAACCTGAAAGCTCGTTGGCGGAAAGTCTTTGTTGCCCTGGTCCCACTCGATCGCGTGCAACTCATCCAGAACAGGCGCAAAACGGCGGATCGGATTATCGGCATGCTGCGGGTAGGCCACGTGGCCTTCAATTCCATGCACTTTGAGCATGCCGCTCAATGAGCCACGGCGGCCAATGCGGACGGTATCGCCAAGCGTCTCTTGACTGCTGGGTTCGCCGATCACACACCAGTCGATGTGCTCGTCACGTGCGCTGAGAGACTCGATGACCTTGAGCGTGCCGTCGCGTGCACGACCTTCTTCATCACTCGTAATCAGCAACGCCAGGCTGCCGTCATGATCAGGATGCGCATCAATGAAAGCCTCAAGCGCAACGATCATCGCAGCAAGGCCACTCTTCATGTCGGCGGAGCCCCGACCATATATCATTCCATCGCGCACCACCGGTTCAAACGGATCACTATGCCACTCGTCTGCGTTGCCGGGCGGTACCACATCCGTATGTCCCGCGAAACATAGTACAGGTGACGAGTTTCCGCGTCGGGCCCAGAGATTGGCAACGTCACCGAAAGGCATCGATTCACACGCAAAACCGAGTTGTGACAATCTTTTGGTCAGAATTTTCTGACAGCCTGCATCGTCGGGTGTGATCGAGGGGCGGCGTATGAGATCGCACAGCAGCGAAATCGCCGGATGATCGATTGTGGTTTGTTCTGCGGCTGTCATTTAGTGTGCGAGTTGCTGCAATGCGCTATTGCGCTATCTCAATTTTTTAAGGAAAACCGAGAAACGCTGCTCAGAGAATCCGACGGCAATAAATTCTTTGGCTTCGAGAACGGGTCGTTTGATCAGCGTCGGTCGGTCGATCATCGCTGCAAGAGCACGGTCGCGCGTCATGTCAGCGCGATCAACCTCGGGTATCTTGCGCCAGGTCAGGCTCTTCTTGTTTAAGAGTTTTTCCCAGCCGATGCGACTGGCCCAGCGTTCAAGCATTTGAATATCGAGACCGTCATCGCGAACATCGTGAAATCGGTACTCAATTTTTTCGGCCGTCAGGAATCGGCGCGCTTTTCTGCACGTGTCACAGCTGTTTATTCCGTACACCGTCAGCACAGTAAAGTTGCCTTAGTCCGCATTGCGCAGCAGGTCATTGAGGCTTGTTTTCGCGCGAGTCTTTGCATCAACGTGTTTGACGATAATGGCACAGTTCAACGAATATTTTCCGTTCTTTGACGGCAGGCTGCCCGGAACGACGACCGAGCCGGCCGGGACACGGCCGTAACTGATCTCATCGGTTTCGCGATCATAAATTCGTGTGCTCTGCCCAATGAAAACACCCATCGAAATGACCGAACCGCGTTCAACAATGACTCCCTCCACGATTTCCGAGCGCGCGCCGATAAAGCAGTCGTCTTCGATGATCGTTGGACTGGCTTGCAGCGGTTCAAGTACGCCACCAATGCCAACGCCACCTGACAGGTGCACGTTTTTGCCGATTTGCGCGCAACTGCCAACGGTGGTCCAGGTATCGACCATCGTGCCGCTATCCACGCGTGCGCCAATGTTCACGAAACTCGGCATAAGCACGACATCCGACGCGACGTAGGCACCCCGACGTACAATTGCGTCGGGTACCACACGCACGCCGTCGCGGACGAAATCTTCTTCCGCATAATCGGCATACTTCAGCGGTACCTTGTCGTAAAAACGGCTGTAGGCGCCCGGAATGACCTGATTGTCCGTCAGGCGAAAACTGAGCAGCACGGCTTTTTTCAGCCACTGGTTGACCTGCCAGTCACCGTCAACTTGCTCCGCGACACGCGCTGCACCTGAATCAAGCATCTCGATAGCGCGTTGCACGGCATCGGCAAGGCATTTATCGTCGGCGTCGTTGTCCATCCGCCCACCGGTCTCGAATCCCTTGTCTATGATGTCAATCAAATCCTGCACTGTACTGTCCATGGTTTGCCGCCAGCTTTCAGTTCGCGGCACTATTGTCGTCAAGTTTTGCCTCAAGTTCGCTACGCAATTGTTTCTTGCTGGCATCGTTGAGCGGTAGCCCGGCCTCGTCACTGATATAAAACACATCCTCCGCTCGTTCGCCAATCGTCATGATCTTGGCCGTCTCGATATCTATTCCCAGCGCGATAAACACCTGACCGACCTTGCTGAGCAATCCTGGTTGATCGGCGGCAACGAGTTCGAGCACCGTACGCCCGTTGCGTGTATTACGCCCGAAATTAACGCTGGTCTTGGTCGTGAACATGCGTACCTGGCGCGGCGCGGCGCGTGTAACTCGTACAACGTTGTCATCGCCCTGGGCCAGAGCGTGCGTTAATGAGTGGCGTATCTTGTGCAACCGCGACGCGTCAATTTCCATGCGTTTATCGAGCTCCATGAAGATGAACATATCGAGACTGTAGTCATTCTCGGTTGGCATAATTCGCGCATCAACAATCGTCATGCCAAGCTCATCGAGTGCGGCCGTCGCGTGCGCAAAAGTGCGTCTCGATCTGGGCGTGTACAGGATGGCCTCCATGCCGTCACCATTCTCTTGGCGACGAACGTCAACCAGGCCGACCTCCGAGCTGGTGTCGCAGTTGGCGAGCCATTCGGTGTGCCAGACGATTTCGTTGCTACGATGGCGAAGAAAGTAGAAGTCGCTGAATAGCTGCCAGACTGTGTCGATGCGCTCGTCAGTGATGCCATTTTCCTGCAATGCTGCTCTCGCCTGAGATTTTTTCTCCAGAATCAGTTGCTCACGATCGATCGGATTTTCGAGCCCACGCCGCAGGGCGCGACTTGTCAGTGCATAAAGATCGTTAAAAAGTGTCGCTTTCCATGAGTTCCAGAGTGTCGGGTTCGTGCCGCGTACGTCTGCGACAGTCAGAACATAGAGATAGTCAAGATGCAGTGGGTCACTGACGAGCGCGGCGAATTCGTTGATGACATCGGGGTCACCGATGTCCTTTTTTTGCGCCGTAGTCGACAGGACCAAATGGTGACGTACCAGCCAGGCGACGAAGCGTGCCTCGTACTTGCTTAAGCCGTGCTCAAGGCAGAACGACTCGGCATCGACGGCGCCAAGCTCCGAATGGTCGCCGCCGCGACCCTTGGCGATATCGTGAAACAGGCCGCCGAGGTAGACGATCTCAGGCTTTTCGAACGATTGCATGATGCGGCTGCATTGCGGGTACTCGTGATCAAAACGACTCAACGCGAAGCGGCGCAGATTGCTAACGACGAATAAGGTGTGCTCGTCAACTGTGTATGCGTGGAACAAATCGTATTGCATGCGACCGACGATGCGGCCGAACGACGGGATGTAAAGACCGAGTACACCATAGAGGTTCATGCGCCTCAGTTCGTGAGTGACCCCCTCGGGAGCACGCAGAATCGACAAGAACAGGCGGTGGTTGCGCGGATTCTGGCGAAATTCCTCGTCGATGAGATGCAAATTGCGCTTGATCAGGCCCACGGTGTAGGCACTGACACCTCGAATCTCGGGGTTTTGCTGCAATAACAGAAATAGCTCAAGCAGCGCGGACGGATCCTCCGCAAATACCTGCTCGTTGACGGTTTGCAAAAAGCCGTTTTTGATTTGGAAACGCTCATTGAGTGCTTCGGGCGGCGCATCCGGATCCATCAGAATCGCTTCTTCGAAAAGCTGCAACAGCATCTCGTTCAAACGGCTCAGGTCCATAACGGTGCGGTAGTAGCGCTGCATGAGTTGCTCGACAGCCAGCGTGTAAGACGCGTCCTCGTAGCCGAGCATTTTGGCAAGGTTAATCTGGTGATCGAACAGCAGGCGGTCCTCCCGTCTGCCCGTCAGCACATGCAGGCCGAAGCGAATGCGCCAAAGAAAAGCCTGACCGTCATTGAGGCGCTGTACCTGCCCCGTTGTCAGAAACTTATGTGCAACGAGTTCGTCGAGCGTTTTGACTGCAAAATGACGTTTGGCGACCCAGCCAACCATCTGGATATCGCGTAAACCGCCAGGGCTGCCTTTGACGTTGGGCTCGAGATTGTAGGCCGTGTCGTCGTAGCGATGGTGCCTGGCGATCTGTTCCTTGCGTTTCTCGGCGAAGAATTCGCTGGATGACCAGATATTTTCCGGGGCAATCTCATCGAGCATCGCGCGATACAGCTCGTCAGGCCCGTGGAGAAGGCGTGATTCGATCAGCGTTGTCACAATAGTCAGGTCAGCGCCGGCCTCTTCACGACACTGTGCAACCGTGCGCACACTGTGGCCGATCTCAAGGCCGACGTCCCAAAGGGCGGTCACGAAATCGCTGAGTTGCGCCTTGCATTCGGCCGGCAAGTCGTCGCGCGACAGCAGCATGATGTCAACATCAGACGACGGGTGCAGTTCGGCGCGGCCGTAACCGCCCACGGCGATGAGCGCGGCCACGGCGTTACAGTCGCTGGCAAGCTCGCGCCACAGGAATATCAGCAACTCGTCGACGACCGTTGCGCGCAAATGCACGAGCGTGACCACGGATTCGCCGCCGAGAAAGCGTGCCTTGATGTTGTCACTGGCAAGCTGCAGTGCTGCCCGGCTGCCAGCTACTGACGTGGCGGCGAGCGCATCGCGCAACAACGTGACAGCCGCATCGTCGGTGAACGAATCAGCCCATTCAATAGCCGTGTAACTCATTATAAATTAAAAGAAAATTGCGTCGGCACTGAGCCCATCAATATCACCCTGACGGAGTACTAACGATCGCCAGCGCTGAGTGTCAAGACCTCGAAGCTCGTGTCGGTAATCAGGATCGTGTGTTCCCACTGCGCCGACAAGCTATGGTCTTTGGTTACGACCGTCCATCCATCGGGTAACAGCCTTACTCCTGGCTTGCCCGCATTCACCATCGGTTCGACTGTCAGTGTCATGCCAGACTTCAGTTCAAGACCGACGCCGTAGTGACCATAATGCAACACTTGCGGGTCTTCATGAAACGCCCTGCCGATACCGTGTCCACAGTATTCACGCACGACGGAAAACCGTTGTTTTTCAACGTGTTGCTGGATCGCCGCGCCAACATCGCCGAGCCGCTTGCCTGGCGCGAGCTCGTTGATACCCAGCCACATGCTGTCGAAGGCAACCTGCGCCAGTCGTTGTGCCTGGATGCCCGCTTTACCCACGAAATACATGCGACTGGTGTCGCCGTGGAAGCCCTCTTTGATGACCGTGATATCGATATTGACCGCGTCACCGGACTTGAGCGTGCGCTCGCCCGGAATGCCGTGACAGACGACATGATTGACCGACGTACAAATCGATTTCGGGAAGCCACGGTAGTTCAAGGGGGCAGGAATAGCACCCTGATCCTCCGTAATATACTTGTGGCAGATTGTGTTGAGTTCGCCTGTCGTCACGCCTGCCCGGACGTGCTCGCCTATCATGTCGAGCACATCTGCGGCCAGACGTCCGGCAACCCGCATCTTGGCCTGCTCGGCGGCATTTTTAATTGTTACAGTCATGCTTACCATTGTTGGTCGTGACCACCTATGGTATAAAGCGCGCGCCCTAGAGGCAATTAATCCACACGTACACCGACACATAGCGCTGGGTGCCCTGCCTGAAAAGGGGTTGCGAGATGGGGTGTACGGAGGCCTAACCCGGAGAAACGAAATGGCAGACGTATCCATGCGCCAGATGCTAGAGGCTGGCGTGCATTTTGGTCACCAGACCCGCTATTGGAACCCGAAGATGGCTCCCTTCATCTTCGGCCAGCGCAACAAGATTCACATTATCAACCTCGAGATGAGCCTGCCGCTGGCGCGCGAAGCATGCGCGTTCGTCAAGGCGACTGTCGCCGATGGTGGCAAGGTTCTGTTTGTGGGTACCAAGCGTGCGGCCAGGGACGCGGTCAGAACTCACGCGACGCGCGCGAACATGCCATTTGTCAGCTATCGCTGGTTGGGCGGCATGCTGACGAATTACAAGACAATCCGTCAATCGGTCAAGCGCCTGATGGCGCTCGAGCAGATGGCGGAAGACGGCGGCATGGATGGTCTGACAAAGAAGGAGCTGCTTGGGCTCAGCCGCGAACAGAACAAGCTCGAACGCAGCCTGGGCGGCATCAAGGAAATGACTTCCCTGCCCGACGTGTTGTTTGTCATCGATGTCGATCACGAGGACATCGCCGTCAGGGAGGCCCGCAAGCTTGGAATTCCAATTGTCGCCATTGTTGATACCAATTGTTCGCCGGAGGGCATCGACTACGTCATTCCTGGCAATGATGATGCGATGCGCGCGATCGATCTTTATGCCGGAATGGTTGCCGACGCGGTCCTCGAAGGCAAGGTAACGCTGCCCGAGGTTGCACTTGGCGAAGATGAATTCGTCGAGCTTGATGAAGAAGGCAACGTTAAAAAACCAACGGGTCGCAAGAAAAAAACGGGCAAGCAGGCTTCGATCAAGAAAAGACGGACGGGCAGGAAAGTCGACCTGACGCGAAAGGTCGAATTGAAAATGCCGGAGCCCAAGCCAGCCGACGCCGAAGCGTCGCAGCCAGAGGAAGTCACGGCCGAAGCGGCGCAGCCAGAGGAAGTCACGGCCGAAGCGGCGCAGTCAGAGGAAGTCACGGCCGAAGCGGCGCAGCCAGAGGAAGTCACGGCCGAAGCGGCGCAGCCAGAGCAAGTCACGGCCGAAGCGGCGCAGCCAGAGCAAGTCACGGCCGAAGCGGCGCAGCCAGAGCAAGTCACGGCCGAAGCGGCGCAGCCAGAGCAAGTCACGGCCGAAGCGGCGCAGCCAGAGCAAGTCAC
>JACZSM010000035.1 GCA_022574185.1 Pseudomonadota bacterium | reverse complement strand
AGGCTTGCCGGCGGTGGCGGGAAAAATCCCGGCAAAATTCCGGCAGTGAGCAGTCCGGCAAAAAGCAGTGCTCTAGTGAGTTGACGCTAACTCTTTGAATGGTAGAGGGAAAAACTGGTGGGTGATACTGGGATTGAACCAGTGACCTCTGCCGTGTGAAGGCAGCGCTCTCCCGCTGAGCTAATCACCCACGGTGGTGTGGCGAGGGTGTGAATATTAGGGTCTGGCCTGGCCTTGCGTCAATTCCGGCGGGCATAAAGTGCCGCCGCCTGCCAGGACACAGTCATTGGCGTATACTCAGGGTGTACCCGAAAAATGGGGGATCTGAGCCGTGCTGGATAAAATAAACGCGGCGACAATCGTCGTAATCATAGGTGCCGGACTGCTGTTGATCTCTTTGCTCGCTGATTGGCTCGGAGTCGGTGACGATCCCGGGTTTGGGAATCAGCAGAAGATGGGATCGGCGGTCGGGCTGCTCATCCTGGTAACCGGTATTTATTTCATCAGAAAATCGGACTAGCGACCATTGGCAATCAAGCCGGTGCCCAAGCGGGGGCATCAGCGTTGATTACCGGTGCCGGATAATCAACCGGGTCGATATGCACAGCCCATCGAAATCGGTGGCGGTGACGGTCAGCGTGGTCACTTCCTCGACATCGGTGGGCACCAGGCCGGCAAAGGTGCGGGTCACCGCCTCGAAGCTCAGCCACCCGGGCAAATCGTCCGAGTTTTCCGCACAGGCGCTCAGCGTCAGTACGTCGCCGGGGTCTGAATCGCGGAAATGGTCATGAGCGAGCTCGAAGGCCAACGGGCTGCCGGCCGGTGCATGTATATCCGGGATCGGCCGGAAAAGCGTCGGCGGCACGCTGGAAATGTTGCTTTTGGCGAGCTCCCGATAACGGCGACCGATCAGTACGGCCAGCCAGATCCAGACCGACGCCAGCACCATGTTGAGCAATGCGAAGTGGGTTATCCCGAAGCCGAGCCAGTTCAGGCCGATGTAAATGACGCCGGCTTGTATCAAGTCGCCGATGCGCCAGAAAAAAGTGTCGATCGCGGTTTTGCCTTCGTATTTTTCCCGTTGCGTCAGCGGCAGGTATATCGCCTGGCGGGTCGTGTTCATGATCGAATAATCGGTGGCGTTTTCTATGACCTTGACCAGCCAGATCAGGCTGAAAATCGGGACAAACACGATCATCCCGTAACCGATCATCGCGATGATCGGCAAGATCAGCAACGCGCCGCCGACACCGATCCAGCGGTAAATGCGCGAGACCAGGAAAATCTGCAGCAAGAACCCGAGGATGGTCGCCGCGGTAAAGTAAAGGCTATATGATTTGGCGATGAAACTGGATTTTTCGGCATCGGCGGCATCGGCCAGGTTCGTGACCCATTCGGCAAAAATATATTCGCCGGTGCTGTTGATCCAGTTCAGCAACACGGCGATCGCCGCAATCAGCATCAGGTAGCGGTTGTTCCGGATCACCGAAAAACCGCCGAGTACGTTATCGAGCTGTTTCTCGTCCTCTGGAGGGGTTTCGGCGTAAACCGCGGCGGATTCTTTTGGCACCGAGCGACCGGATCGACTGGTAAACCAGGTGGTGCTTACCAGCAGCGCGCCCGCCA
The DNA here is from genome assembly GCA_022574185.1 of Pseudomonadota bacterium. Taxonomy (GTDB): domain Bacteria; phylum Pseudomonadota; class Gammaproteobacteria; order Steroidobacterales; family Woeseiaceae; genus UBA1847. Next base: position 29,125 of record JACZSM010000035.1, on the reverse strand, counting down.
CCAGCATCAGATTGTAAGCGCCCAGATGCGGAAACAGCAGCGAGAAAAGCTGGGCGCCGATCACCGCGCCGAGTGCCTGGCCGGCCATGATGATCGGGAACAGCCGTTGGCCGGTCTTGATGTTGAAATGATCCGCGGCGAAAGCCCAGAACTGGGCGATCATCATGACCCCGAAAATACCGACCCAGATATAGTAGAGAAAACTGAACTCCATGCCGGCTTTGCCCATCATGTAAAAAATCAGGACGTTGGAAGCGAAGAACAGCGTGACCCAGCGGATCAGTTGCTCCTTGTTGCCTTGCCGGAACAAGACGCTGTACAAGGGCACGACGAAAAACAACAGCAGGGTGATGGCGGCGGTCGCGTAACTTCTGACCTCGGCGCTGAATTCGGTCAGGATCAGCGTCTCGCGCATGGTCTTGAACAGGTAATAGCTCAACATCAGGACCAGCGCATACATCGAAAACAGCACGATGGCGGGACCTTCGCCGGCGCGAACCTGGGTGAACAGCGAAATGACGCGTTCGAAGCGGCTGAGATTGTTATTTTGTTCCGCCAATGCCTTATCCCGAGGGTAAGAAGCTGACCATGTTAGCTGGCGGACGGCCGATGTACCAACGGCCAACTCCGACCCACCGTCCCCTTTTTTGTTCTGCTAGAATGCGCATCCTAAGAACAGCAACGGATTCGAGGCGAATCGGCCTCAATAAAAGCCCCGGCGGCCAAAGTTGAAACGAGCAATGAGTGCAGAAAATTCCCCGGCCAGACCCGTCAGGACCCGGTTCGCCCCCAGCCCGACCGGTTACCTGCACATCGGCGGCGTTCGCACCGCGCTGTTTTGCTGGCTGTACGCCAAAAGACACGGCGGCACCTTCATCCTGCGTATCGAGGACACGGATCGCGAGCGTTCGACCGAGGAAGCCATCCAGGTCATCCTCGATGGCATGGAATGGCTGAGCCTGCGCCCGGATGAGGGCCCGTTCTTCCAGACCGACCGGCTGGAGCGCTACCAGGAACTGACCGAACAGCTGCTCGAACAGGGCGATGCCTACCACTGCTATTGCAGCAAGGAAGAGCTGGACGAAATGCGCCAGGCGCAGATGGCGCGCAGGGAAAAGCCGCGTTACAACGGCCGCTGCCGCGATGGGCGCGAGCCGGTGCCAGGGGTCAAGCCGGTCGTGCGTTTCCGCAATCCCGAGGAAGGCCAGGTCGTAGTCGATGACCTGGTGCGCGGCACCGTGGTCTTCGAGAACAAGGAGCTGGACGACCTGGTGCTGGTGCGTTCCGATGGCATCCCGACCTACAATTTCTCCGTCGTTATCGATGACTGGGACATGGAAATCAGCCACGTCATCCGCGGCGACGACCACCTCAACAACACGCCCCGGCAGATGAATATCTGCAAGGCGCTGGGTGCGGAGCCACCGCAATACGCCCATCTGCCGATGATCCTGGGCCAGGACGGCTCGCGATTGTCCAAACGCCATGGCGCGGTCAGCGTGCTGCATTATCGCCAGCAAGGCTTTCTGCCCGAGGCGATGCTCAATTACCTGGTTCGCCTGGGCTGGTCGCACGGCGACCAGGAGTTGTTCAGTGTGGACGAGATGTGCGAGTTGTTCGATATCGGTGATGTCAACAAGGCGGCGTCCACGTTCAACCCGGAAAAGCTGTTGTGGATCAACCAGCAGCACATCATGAAGGCGCGGACCGATCGGCTGGCTTGCGAGTTGCAGCACCAGCTCGAATGCCTCGGTGTCGATACCACGGGCGGACCCCCGGCCGAAGGGGTGGTCGGCGCCTTGCGCGAGCGCGCGCAGACACTGCATGAGATGGCGCAGAGCAGCGTGTTTTTCTACCAGGATTTCGATGAATACCACGAAAAAGCCGCCCGCAAGAACCTCAAAGCCAGCACTCGCGAGGTATTGGCCAAGGTGCGAGAGGCGCTGGCGGCGCTGGACGATTGGCAGGCAGAGCCCATCCACCAGGTGGTGATCGCGACCGCCGAGGCCATGGATCTGAAGCTTGGCAAGGTCGCACAACCGGTGCGCGTGGCCGTTTGCGGTGGCCCGGTGTCACCGCCGATCGATATCACGCTGGAGCTGCTGGGACAGGACAAAACCCTGGCCCGGCTGGACCGCGCGCTGGCCTATATCGATGGCCTGGAAAACGCCTGAAAGACCTGGTTTCAGGGCTTGACGGCGGTGGTTGGGTATTCTTGACAGGCTCCGGGGGCTACCGTAAAGTGCGCGCTCTTCGTGGGGCTATAGCTCAGCTGGGAGAGCGCTTGCATGGCATGCAAGAGGTCGTCGGTTCGATCCCGTCTAGCTCCACCAGAATTCACTGGCGCCACGCCAGAAACACGAATAAGGACAGCCTCGTCCCCATCGTCTAGTGGCCTAGGACACCGCCCTTTCACGGCGGCAACGGGGGTTCGACTCCCCCTGGGGACGCCATATAAAACAAAGGGTTAGCCCCGTAAGGGTCTAACCCTTTATTCGGATATGGGTTTTGTATGGGTTTTGGGTTGCGTGACCGTCCGCTTATACCGAAAGCAGTCATTCACTACTATCAGAAGTCGCGAATACCAAGGGCTGTTTTCGGCCGAGGCTGTGTGAAAACCCGAATTCGAAAAAGATGGTGGTAAAACTTTGCCAAATACACTCACTCAACATAGTAAACGCCGCAGCCCTGTCGAAACGCTGGATGCGGCCCCTCGAAGACCCGTTCTGGTGTTCCCGCGCGGAAGCCTGGCGGCTCAGCGTGATGGGTCAGGTGCTCAGAACGGCAGCTGATAGTTTCGACCTGTAAGCCCTTGATTTTTGATGCCCGTGCGTAACACCTGTACATAATAAAAAAAAATCGTCTTACTGTTTGGCAAAATTGTCCTAACGGCGCCTATCGTCCTATCCGTATCATATGCCGTAAGAAAGTGACGGACTCCACATTCTTAATTTATTCATTACCAACCCAACATCATTGGTGAAGAGTAATACCCATGCAGAAACGATACTGCCGTGACAGTGACTGCGGGTCTCACGGGCCTGTCCTGTGAGTCGGCGTGAAACTGGTCGCTAGCAGCGCGGCCGTCAGGTGGGGCGGTCGCCTTTCCAGTGGCCGGCGGCACCGCGCCGGCTTTCGTGATTACCTCACACCGCTATCGATACTAGTTTCGGCGCGCACTGCGAACACGACGTTTATGCCTAACGTGTACTCACGCTAGGAGCTTGTATGTTTGTCGATTTCCTTACTCAGCTGATGGGACCCATCGTCGCGGGAATTCAGTGGATTCTGGACTTCATATGGCCATCTGCCGGTCTGTATGGCGTCGATGCGAATAAGGTGCTGGAATTCACGATCCCGGTCGTGGTAATAATTCCAACAGTGCTCCTCGCCACCATCCTCGAGCGGAAGCGGCCCATCGAGAACCATGACACCCAGGAAGCGCGAGCCACTATTCGTACCGAGTGGATGCTCGTGGCGTTCATGGCGACGATTGGGATCTTTCTCGAGATCGTCCTGTTCATTGTTTTTGGACGTGCAGCGATGGCAATAGGGGGCCCCCTGTTGTACCTGGAGGCCCAATCGGTGTTCGGGTCCATGGCATTGGTAATCGTCTATGCCTTGTACATCGACTGCGCGAAGTATTGGATGCACCGGCTCTCTCACATGATTCCGCTACTTTGGGCCATGCATTCGTTCCACCACAGTGCGGAGTGCCTGACGATGGCCACCGGGGCGCGACATCACTGGGCGGAGAAGATCGCTCTTGCCCCCCTGTTTTTCTTGACTTTGATGCTCTTCCAAGTGCCTGCGCACATCTTGTCCATGGCTATCTTACTCATGAAGGTACCGGATGGGCTTCAGCACTTGAACTACAAGATCGCATGGCATCGTGCCGGCATCTGGCTCAACACGCCACAATGGCACCGGATTCATCACTCGGTCGAGCCGAAACACTACGACAAGAACTTCTCCTCAGCCTTTCCGATCATGGATGTGATCTTCGGGACGGCCCATCGTCCAGCGCCCGACGAGTACCCGGAAACTGGGCTGAGACCCCGTGAGAACCCGCAACTGTGGGAGGGAATCATATGGCCGTTTCGGGGGTGGCTGGGGCCTCGCCGAGAGCCCTATATGGGCGCTACGCGTCCTGACGCGGACCTGTAAGCCCGGCTCGGTCGCCGGGCGGTCCTCGCCCAGATGCGCGAGGATCCACTCGATGACATTATTTCAGACTCTTAATCTTTTTAAGCTGTTCAACGTCCGATTATGTCAGCGTGTGATTGATACTAAACAGGACGCTCACCACTGCACGCAACACGACACTTAAGCGTGGAACCAGCGACCGTCCGGATCATCGGGATAGACACCAAGATATTTGCCGTGGGCCTGATAGCCCATCAACCGTCGAACATGTTCCGGGTAACTGTCAGCGACTTCTCGGGGAATACTCAGGTATTGATTTTCTTCCTGGCGCAGCCAGCCAAGGCTGTAAGTATTGATCAGTCCTGAACGTGTTGCCTGGGAGCGGTTCGCACCGCCGCCATGAATGGTCGAACCAAGGTAGTACAGCACTGAGCCCTTCGACATAACAGCCTGAACCACATCGGCCTCTTCGACGTCCGGGATTTTTCGCAAGTCATTGCTTCCCGGCACCACACGGGTCGCTCCATTTTCCAAGGTAAAATCGTCGAGCGCCCACATCGCACTTAACTGAAATTCGACGTTCGGAATTCGCATCGGATAGAAATCGTCATCACGGTGTAACATCTGATCTTTTTCACCCGGACAGATTTCAATGGCAGTGCAGCTACCGATGCGGTAACTGTCACAATGTGGCAGCAACACGGCGTCGGCGATTTGCATCACCCGGGAGTGTGCAATCAGCTCGGCCGATGCGCGCGATAAGCCCAAAATAGCACCGAGTCGCAGAGTGCTGTAACCGTTGAAGTCATTCTGAAACTTGATACCCTGATCATCGAAATGCGGGCGTAATTCGCCAGCGATCTTATCGAGCAGATCGTCTGGCGCCTGATCGGCAACGATGACGCCACCATCTTGCATCAGTACTCGTACGATGTCCTCCGAGTCCGATTGGCTATCTAATGTTTGCAGCATGATAATTCCTGAATTCAATCGCTTTGGGTCATGGAGCGGACCTCAGTTTGTGTACGTTAAGATATCCATAGCGGCTTTTTTCCCTGACCGAATTGCGCCCTCCGTAGTGGCATAATGGCTTGCACTCGTCGCTTCACCAGCAAAAAACAGCCGTTCAATAACATTTTCAGCGAGGTTGTTTCGATCCCTTGCCGAAACCGCACCTGCTCTTAGAAAGCCATAGGCGCCTTTAGCAAAAGGATCTGAGTTCCAGCGCGTTTGAACCACATCAAAAGGCTCCGGAATATCAGGGCCGAACATGGTGCGCAGTATAGTCATTGCCTCTGCAGTAATTTCCTCATCCGTCATCGATTCCATTTCGATTGCTTCAGAACCGCCATTGAATGCCAACAACACATTATAGGTTTCAAGATCATCAAAAGAATACCATTCAGAAAAGTGGCCCTTTGGATCGCTTATATAACCGAACATCAGAATATCTGTATTCCAGAAAGTACTGGGAAAAATCATCCAGGTTTTATTGATGGTGCCTGATCCAATGAAATTGATCGCATCAAGTTTGCTTTGCGGTAGTGCTGGAGAAAATTGGATATCACCCGATCTTAGTACCCCAATGGGTACCGTAATCACCGCCCTGTCCGCGCTGAAATTACCGTTTGAGGTTGTAATCGTCACACCTTGATCGTCATAGGTGACGGCGGTCACCACCGTATTCAATCGAATATCCAGTCCCTGTGAAAGAAAACTGGATAATTGACTGTATCCGCCGGGAATGATCACATCATCGCCAAAGTAGTCCGACCCCTCCCAACATTGTGAGGCTGACATAAGACTTACATCACCTGCATATTCGAGTTCAAAGTAGGTCGCTACAAGGTATTCAAATTCACGACGATTTAAATTGGGGAAATCGCCATTGCCGTACAGGGTCTCAACCATTTCTTCAAACGAAGTGCTGCTTTGCGATTGATAATTCTGCCTGCAACCGGCTTCAACCCGACTAAAAAAATCTGCGTCATCCGCATCGGATATTGTGTAAGGCGAGCCATCAAAGTCCCAACCCTGGAAGAGATCCCAGTCGGTATGGGCACTCACAACAATTCCTGCCTCAACGGCTAGTTCATAAGTCGCACTTTGATCGATACCCAGGATCCAGCTGGCTCCCAAATCCAAAGGAATACCGGTGCTGTTATCTGTATAAGCCCTGCCGCCAATATGATCACGTGCTTCGAGTACCGTCACATCAAGACCGGCGGCGTTCAGATCCCTGGCTGCAGTCAGGCCGGCTAATCCCGCACCCACTACAATAATATCTTCAATGACAGGAGGGTTATTGCCAGAAGAACTACCTGAACCGCCAGAACCACAACCGACTATGAAAACAGTCAGTAGAACTAATAAAGTCTTTTTCAAATCGAACCCAATTGAATCCAAGCGATTTGGTCGCCGTCAAGCGCAGCTGTCTGAGCAACGATTAATTATTCGCACGGTGCGCAATAAAGGCGTCGATCGAGAGCCCGCCTGCACCCGTTAGCGCAAACTGTAGACCGATGCCTGCTAGAACAATAGCTGGCCACCACTCGCGGAAATCTTGTGACCAATGAACCATGAAGATGGCGACAATAAAATTTATTGCCAAGATAATTCCAGCCCAGCGTATCAGGAGTCCCAGCACGAGCCCAATGCCACAGAAAAGCTGCGTATACACTGACAGCGGCGCCATAAGTTTAGGTGCAGCGAACTTGCCTGCCGCTCGCTCCACATAGCCGCAGACATTGTAGTCTTTGCCAGTCAGCCTTTCCGGTGGCCCAAGATCGAGGGCGTTGCGCCTACGGCAAGTTTGATCGATCGTTACTTGTAGGTATTTTCTTCGGCGTCGGCACGAGATGGACGCGACCGTGTTTGCCTCTGTGCCGTTCATTCAATTGGGCAACAATCTCCTCCACCGCCACGGTCACAACGCTGAGATTCCCTTGCCGGCAGCCCTGAATGCTGTTGGTGCCTCCAAACGCTATCACATAGCGATGCCAGTTGGAGCCTTCCGTGCCGGGCGGAGGCTCTGCTCGCCGAACGGATACCAATTCGTAGGATTGTCGCACTTCTGAGGATTCTTCAGTCATTCATGCCCACTATAGAACTAGTTGGGCTTCGATTCTTCGATATGTCTGCTCTCACCGATACCGGACATTCAAGGTGTCCACCAAACCAGGGCAGGACCTCAGAGCGCACGTTCGAGAACTCGAAGTGGGAGCGCTACTGCACCGATTCCCAGTGGGCGTCAGTGGCGACCATCGTTAACACCTCATACTGAGCGACAATCTCGTCATCCTGGTTTTTAACTTCCGTGTCCCACCGAACCTCACCATAGCCCGTATCGCCGCGCAGAGTTTTTTGTTTGCAGACCAATCGCACTTTCAGCGAGTCTCCATGGTTGACGGGTTGCAAGAAGCGCAGGTCGTCGACGCCATAGTTGGCAAGCACGGGGCCGAAGTCAGGATCGACGAACAAGCCTGCTGCGAACGACAAGATCAGGTAACCGTGTGCAACGCGACCGTCAAAGAAAGGATTCTTGGCCGCTGCTTCTTCATCCATGTGTGCATAAAACTTGTCGCCAGTGAACTCGGCGAAGTGGTCGATGTCGGCTAGTGTGATTTCGCGTGAGCCACTGTTGAAAGTGTCACCGATCTCGAGTTGCTCGAACGTTTTTCGAAACGGATGTGCACCGGGATCTTTCTCGTCGGCGCCCCGAATCCAGCGGTGACCAATCACCGACAGTGTCTCGGGCGAACCCTGGATCGCGGTGCGTTGCATGTAGTGCAGCACTCCGCGTACACCGCCCATTTCTTCGCCACCGCCGGCACGTCCGGGTCCGCCGTGTACGAGGTGCGCCAACGGTGAACCATGTCCTGTGGACTCTGCAGCACAATGACGATTGATGATGATCATGCGGCCGTGATAGGCGGCTGTGCCGAGTACCAGTTCGCGTGCGACATTATTGTCGTTGGTTATGATCGAGCCCACGAGGCTGCCTTCACCCATTCGCGCGAGTTCGATTGCCTCGTCGATCGAGTCATACGGCAGTACCGTGCTGACCGGTCCGAATGCTTCGACCGAGTGCACGGCGGTCGATGATAATGGCTTTTCACAGAGCAGCAGCGTGGGCATGAAAAATGCGCCTTTGCGTGCATCGGCATCAACAAGATCGAAATCATCGCTGCCGCCGTAGACCACATCGGCCTGTTTGGACAACTCGGTGACACGGTCACGCACTTCGGCGCGCTGATCCTGGCTCGCCAGCGCACCCATATCGACTTCCTTGCTCCCCGGGTTGCCAATGCGAATGTCGCCCAGTGCGCTCGACAAAGCGGCGACGACATCGCCTGCCACTTTGGCCGGCGCAATGATGCGACGGATAGCCGTGCATTTCTGCCCGGCCTTGCTCGTCATCTCGCGCACGACCTCCTGGATGTAGAGGTCGAACTCTGGAGTTCCGGGAGTAGCGTCGGGGCCCAGAATCGACATGTTGAGTGAATCCGTCTCCGCCGTGAAAGCGACGGACTCGCTGACGACTCGAGGATGTTGTTGCAGCATCTCGGCCGTGGTCTTCGATCCGGTGAATGCGATCGTGTCCTGGCAGTTCAGGTGATCGAACAAGTCGCCGATGCCACCACAGATCAGTTGCACGCTTCCCGCCGGCAATATCCCCGACTCAATTATGCGCCGCACCATCAGTTCAGTCAGATAGGCCGTACTCGATGCGGGCTTGATGATGGCTGGCACACCGGCAAGCAATGTCGGCGCCAGTTTTTCGAGCATGCCCCAGCAAGGAAAGTTAAACGCATTGATATGAATGGCTGCGCCGAGCTTGGGCGTGCATATGTGTTGGCCCACAAATGTACCGTTTCGCGACAGCTGTTCGACAGCGCCATCCAGGTACACATGATCATTGGGCATTTCGCGACGGCCCTTGCTCGAAAATACGAACATCGTCGAGATACCGCCATCGATATCAGGCCAACTGTCCTTGCGTGTCGCACCGGTCTGCGTCGACAGCGCATAAAACTCCTGCTTGTGCTCATCGAGGTACTTGGCCAGTGCCTTGAGCATGTCGCCGCGCTCGTGAAACGTGAGCTTGCGCAGCTTCGGACCGCCGATCTTGCGTGCGTGGTCGAGCATCGCCGCGAAGTCGAGGCCGTCGCTCGAAATGCTGGCCACGGGCTCGCCAGAGACGGCGGACGTCAGAATTCGCCCATCGCCATCGCCTTCGATCCAATTATCTTGTACTAGGTTGCCGAGTTTCATCGCACTGGGATACAAAATCTGCCTGGATTTGAAATATTCGGTATCAAATTGTACGGTCAGCCAACCTGAAAGCAAGCATGCCCCTTATAATGACTATCGAATCTGCCAGCCGAGACCTCGTCGCCGAGTTTAAATCGCGCCGTACACTGCGTACCGGTTCTCTGATCACGACCGTGTTTGGTGATTCGATTGCGCCGCGCGGCGGCACCGTCTGGCTGGGCAGCCTGATACAGGTGATGAGCGACTTCGGCATCAGCGAGCGCCTGGTGCGTACCTCCGTTTTTCGCCTGGCGCAGGATGGCTGGCTGCAGTCGACGCAGATTGGCCGTCGCAGCTATTACAGCCTTACCGACGAAGGTCGTGAGCGGTTCGAGCAGGCGACACACAGGATCTACGGCGAGCCGGCGTCGAGCTGGGATAATACCTGGTGCATTGTATTGCTCGTCGACCTCGATGCCGCAGCAAAGGACAATGTTCGCAAAGAACTGCGCTGGCTTGGATTCGGTGCACTTTCGAGCGGGGTCTTGGCACACCCGGCACCGGACATGAGCGATGTCGATGTGACGCTGCGCCGTCTCGGCGTGGCGGACGACCTGATTGTCATGAGTGGGCTCACGATCCGCAACGAGCCGGGCATGCGCAAGCTGGTGCAGGCAAGCTGGAACCTCAATGATATTCACGAGCGTTACGAGAGTTTCGTCATACGTTTTCGGCCGCTGATTGACGCCTGTGGCAAGAGCACGGACGTCACACCACGCACGGCATTCCTTGTGCGTACCTTGTTGATCCAGGAATACCGTAAAGTGCTGCTGCGCGACCCGCAACTGCCCGGGGAATTGCTGCCCTCGACCTGGAACGGCACGGCGGCCTATCAACTTTGCCGCAACCTGTATCTGGCCATCTATCGGCAAGCCGATGAATATTTGACGGCAACGATGGAGACCGCCGATGGACCGCTGCCGCCGGTTGGCAGCGGCTTCATGCAGCGTTTCGGCGGGCTGGATCAATGAAAGTTCTTTAAAGCGATACAGTATTAATTGAAAATACAATTATTTTGTGACATATTAAACTGACGGTAAACGGGATATCCAATCTCGATCGCCCGCATGGCGGGCTCCAACAATACCTGTAGGAGCCCGCCATGCGGGCGATTTCTGGAGGCGCCGAATGTACACGCAAGGCCTTGATCAAAAAGAACAATCTTCAGACAAGCGCGACGCGCTCGAATCTGCGGCCGACCTCGAGGCATTCCAGAAACGCATCGATGCGGAGCAGAAGATCGAGGCCAAGGACTGGATGCCCGCGGCTTACCGGCGCACGCTGGTGCGGCAGATCTCGCAACATGCGCATTCAGAAATCATCGGCATGCAGCCCGAGGGCAACTGGCTGACTCGTGCGCCTACGCTGAAACGCAAGGCGATCTTGCTGGCCAAAGTGCAAGACGAAGCCGGCCACGGGCTGTATCTCTACGGCGCCGGCGAGACGCTCGGTACCTCAAGGGACGAAATGATCGCCGACTTGCTGTCGGGCAAAGCCAAGTACTCGAGCATCTTTAACTACCCGACGCTGACCTGGGCCGACATGGGTGCGATCGGCTGGCTCGTCGACGGTGCGGCGATCATGAATCAGATTCCGTTGTGCCGTTGTTCGTACGGGCCGTACGCGCGCGCCATGGTACGCATCTGCAAGGAAGAGAGTTTTCACCAGCGGCAGGGATTCGACATCATGCGTGAACTCTGCCGTGGCACGGATGAGCAAAAAGCGATGGCGCAAGACGCCCTGAATCGTTGGTGGTGGCCGTCGATAATGATGTTCGGACCCAGCGACAAAGACTCAAAGCATTCCGCGCAATCGATGGCCTGGAAAATCAAACGCTTCTCCAATGACGAGCTGCGGCAGAAATTTATTGACGTGACCGTGCCACAAGCAGACTTCCTTGGGCTACGTGTTCCCGATGACGACCTCGCATTCGATGACGAGACGGGGCATTACCGCTTCGGCGCAATCGATTGGAGCGAACTCAACGACGTCATCGCCGGCAACGGTCCGTGCAACAAGCAACGTATTGCAAAACGCCGCAAGGCTCACGACGATGGCGCATGGGTGCGCGAAGCAGCCATCGCCTATGGTGAAAAACACGCGACCAAAGCGGCCGCCTGATGTAGGAGCCCGCTCCCGTCAAGCGGGATCGAGACGTGCGGGCGATAGCCGCCGGACATTGTGGAAATCGCGGGCACGGCCCGCTCCTACAACGCCTGACTAGACAAGGAGCCCGCGATGCGGGCGAAGAGAGAAATATGACACACAAAGAATGGCCACTGTACGAAGTTTTCATCCGCAGCAAAGCCGGGCTCAGCCACCGGCACGCGGGAAGCATTCATGCGGCCGACGATCAAATGGCCCTGGACGCGGCACGGGACACATACACAAGGCGCAGCGAAGGCATCAGTCTCTGGGTCGTGCGATCCAGTGAGATCGTGGCGTCGGACCCGGCCGAAACCTCTGCATTTTTTGAGCCGGCCGAAGACAAAATATATCGGCATCCAACATTTTACGAGATTCCGGACGGAGTCGAGAACCTGTGACGAAAGACGAGACATTGCTCGCCTACGTCCTGAGGCTCGGCGACAACGCGCTGATCCTCGGTCAGCGCATGATCGAGGTGGTCACCACGTATCCGGAACTCGAGGAAGAGCTGGCCAACGCCAACCTCGCGCTCGACTACATTGGACAGGCGCGCCTGTTCTATACCTATGCGGGTAAGCTCGAGGGCAAGAACCGCGGCGAAGACGCCCTCGCGTTTCTGCGCGACGGCGGCGAGTTCCGCAACCTGCTGCTGCTTGAACAACCCAACGGACATTTCGGCGACATGATGGCTCGGCAGGTGCTGTTCGAGTCGTTCTACCTGCTGCAACTCGAAGCCCTGGAGCAATGCGACGACTCGCAGCTGGCCGAGATCGCCGTGAGGGCGGCCAAGGAGATTCGTTATCACCTCAGGCACGGTGCGCAGTGGCTCGTGCGACTTGGCGACGGCACGGACACAAGTCACGCGCGTGTTCAGCAATCGATCACTGATTACTGGCAATACACGGGCGAGATGTTTGTCGCCGACAATGTCGATCAGGCATTCGCCGAGTTCTTCGCTGGTCCCGATCTCGAAGCGATTCACCAGCAGTGGCAAGTCAATGTTGCAGCGATTCTCGACGAGGCAACGCTCACGATGCCCGGCGACGAGTGGATGGCATCGGGTGGCAAGCGGGGTCGCCACAGCGAGCATCTTGGCTATCTCATCGCTGAAATGCAATTTCTGCAGCGCGCATATCCGGGTGCGAATTGGTAGCCGTAGCGGTCAGTCGTGAGCAGGTACTCGACTGGCTAAGCGAGGTACCTGATCCAGAAATCCCGGTGCTGACGATCACGGATCTTGGCATTGTTCGCGATGTCACGATCGAAGATCGCATCACTATTACGCTTACGCCTACCTACATCGGCTGCCCGGCCACCGAGGTGATCGAGCAAAGTGTTATCGATGCGATGCGCGATCGCGGCATCGACGATGTACAGATCAGGCGCGTGTTGTCACCGCCCTGGACGACTGACTGGATATCGGATGCAGGCCGCGACAAGTTGCGCGCCTATGGCATCGCGCCACCCGCGCACAGTGCGAGCAAGCACGCCTTGCTCAATGGCCATCGCAATGTTGCCTGCCCCCGTTGCGAGTCTGAAAATACCGAACGCGTCAGCGAGTTCGGCTCAACAGCCTGCAAGGCGTCTTACCGATGTGCAGACTGTCTCGAGCCGTTCGAATATTTCAAGTGTCTCTAGCCCGGATGATTCATTCATGAATTCGTATCTTGCCTCCAGAATAAATCAGAGGCTCCCTGGATGAAAGAATTCCATGCGCTGACCGTTGCACGACTCGAACGCGAAACAAAAGATTCGGTGCGCATCGCATTGAGTGTGCCCGTCGAGTTGCACGAGCAATTCGAATTTTTGCCTGGGCAACACCTGCCAATCCAGATTGTACGTGGCGGCAAGAAAATGCGGCGTACCTACAGCATTTGCTCAGAATCCGGAGCTTTGCCATTGGAGATCGGCGTGCGGCTGCAGCCTGACGGAAGTTTTTCTGAATATGCCGGCAAGGAACTTGCCGTCGGCGACAGGCTCGACGTCATGCCGCCATTCGGTCAGTTTCACGTCAATCTCGATGACCGCAACGCGAAGGATTACGTGGGCGTCGCGGCCGGCAGCGGCATTACACCGATACTTTCAATGATCAAATCAGTGTTAAAGCACGAAGCCGCGAGTCGGTTCGTGCTCTTTTATGGTAATCGCAAACAGTCAACGACGATGTTCATAGAGGACCTGTACGCGCTCAAGAACCTTTACCCCGAAAGGCTGCAGTTGCACTTCGTCTTCAGCCAGGAAGAACAGGAGTTTCCGATTGCGGCCGGCCGCCTCGATGCCGACAAGATTCGCGAACTGTATGCGCATTTCTGCCAGGGCTTGAGCCCGGCCGAAGCGTTCGTCTGCGGCCCGGGCACGATGACCACTATTGCAATAGAGACACTTATCGATCTGGGAATCGACGCGGGTCATGTTCACGTTGAACGATTTGGCGTGCCGCGCAAGGGTGGCGGGACGAAAGCGATTGCTCCGGCCAAGACAGTCGACCATGCGTTAATCACAGTCATTATGGACGGACAAAAGAAAACGTTCGAAATGCAACACGGTGATGACAACATCGTCGATGCCGCGGCGGAGCACGGCATCGAGCTTCCTTACTCGTGCAAGGGCGGCGTCTGTGCCACCTGTCGTTGCCACATTCGCGAAGGTGAGGTTGCAATGGCGACCAACTTTGCTCTCGAGCCCTGGGAAGTGGAAAATGGCTTCGTGCTCGCGTGCCAGTCCCGCCCTGTCAGCGAATCAGTGACACTTGATTATGACAAGACCTGACGCAGGTGCGGAATGGCGCGGTTTCGAAAGCGCTGGTCTTGCTCAATCGGTAAAATTACAGACTGCGTGATGTGCGTCGGTACGCTGTGCCCAGCGACCAGCCGATATTGCGCCGGAGGATGAATGATCAATCCAACTAACGATGCTGCCCTGGAAAAGACAGGCCGGCAGTCCTCGTACAGCTACGACGAGATACTGCAATGCGGCCATGGCGAGATCTTTGGGCCCGATGGCGCGCGCTTGCCGCTGCCCAACATGCTCATGACCGACCGGATCACTCACATTGCGACGGATGGTGGCAAGTACGGCCGCGGCCAGGTTCAGGCGGAACTCGATATTCACCCCGATTTGTGGTTTTTCGGCTGCCATTTCGAGAGCGACCCGGTGATGCCCGGTTGCCTGGGTCTCGACGCGCTCTGGCAGCTGCTTGGTTTTTATCTCGTCTGGTCTGGTTGCGACGGCAAGGGCAGGGCGCTGGGCGCCGGCAAGGTCAAGTTCAGAGGACAGGTGTTGCCGACGGCCAGGCTCGTCACGTTTCAACTCGACATCAAGCGCGTGATTTCGCGCAAGCTGGTGCTGGGGCTTGCCGATGGCACGATGTCGGTCGACGGACGTGAAATCTATCAAGCCGACGATCTGCGTGTCGGCTTGTTCGAATCCACTGACGATTTTTAGGAAATGGCGATGCGACGTGTTGTCGTTACGGGTATGGGTGCGGTTTCGTGTATCGGCAACTCTCAGGCCGAAATAGTTGACTCGCTTAAGAATGGCCGGTCGGGCATCGTGGCCGAGGAGACATTCGCCGAGATGGGTCTCAGGAGCCAGGTAGCCGGCGTGGTCGATATCGATCTTGCCGAGCATATCGATCGCAAGGTGCGTCGCTTCATGGGCGACGCGGCTGCATACGCTTATATTTCGATGCAACAGGCGATCGACGACGCCGGTCTCGAGGACCGCGATGTCTCCAATGTTCGTACGGGACTGATCGCGTCGTCGGGTGGCGCATCGAGCCGCGAAATTGTAAGGGCCGCGGATGTGTTGCGGAATCGGGGCGTGCGCAAGATTGGCCCGTATGCTGTTACCAAGACGATGAGCAGTTCGATCTCGGCCTGTCTGGCAACGCCGTTTAAGATCAGGGGCCTGAACTACTCTTTGACATCAGCGTGCGCGACCAGTGCGCATTGCGTTCAAGTCGGTGCAGATCAAATTCGGCTGGACAAGCAGGACATCGTATTTGCCGGTGGTGGCGAGGAGCTGGACTGGACTCTCGCGTGCCTGTTCGATGCCATGGGTGCGCTAACGTCCAAGTACAACGATGCACCGGCGACGGCTTCGCGTCCATACGACCTGACGCGCGACGGCTTCGTTATTTCAGGCGGTGGCGGCATGCTGGTCATCGAGGAACTCGAGCACGCGAAAGCACGCGGGGCGAAGATCTACGCGGAATTAGTCGGCTACGGTGCGACGTCGGACGGCTCTGACATGGTCGCGCCATCGGGCGAGGGTGCGATGCGTTGTATGGAAATGGCCAGGGCAACCGTCGATGGCCCCATTGACTACATCAATACGCACGGCACGAGTACTCCTGTCGGTGATGCCAAAGAGCTCGAGGCCATGCGGGAGGTGTTTGGAGACAATGTACCGAGATTCGGGTCGTCCAAGTCGCTGTGCGGCCATTCCCTTGGTGCGACCGGTGTGCAGGAGGCGATTCACTGCCTGCTCATGCTCAAACACGACTTTATTTCGCCGTCGATCAATGTGCGCGAGCCCGATCCCGAATTGGAGGGCATGCCGCTGGTTACCGCGTACGTCGAGAATGCCGGCATCAAGACAGCGATGTCCAACAGTTTCGGCTTTGGCGGAACCAACGCGACTCTCGTATTTCAGAAATTCTGATCTGCGGGCATAATCCTGTCCCATGACCCTCGAGACACTCAGCGAAACAGGCTGCTTCGGCGGCAAGATCGGTTTCTATAAACACACCTCCAGCGCCAACAACTGCGATATGCAGTTTTCGGTCTTTGTGCCGCCGCAGGCAGGTAGCGCAAAAGTTCCGGTGGTCACTTTCCTGTCCGGGCTGACCTGCACCGAAGAGAATTTCATGATCAAGAGCGGCGCGCAGCGTTACGCGGCAGAACTCGGCATCATGATCGTCTCGCCGGACACGAGTCCGCGCGGGGACGATGTGCCCGATGATCCCGACGGCGATTATGATTTCGGATTGGCAGCCGGGTTCTATTTAAATGCCGTCGAAAAACCGTGGTCGCAGCACTATCACATGTATGACTATGTGACGATCGAGCTGCAAGATGCTGTATTCGATAACTTCCCGGGCGACGCCGGCCGGCAGGGTCTGTGCGGGCACTCGATGGGTGGACACGGTGCGCTGACGATCGGGCTCAGAAACCCTGATCTTTACAGATCGCTTTCGGCATTTGCGCCGATCTGCTCGACTCTGCATAGCCCGTGGGGCCAGAAGGCGCTCGGCTACTATCTCGGCGCTGACAGGTCGACCTGGCACGACTACGATTCCTGTGAAGTTGCGCGCAGGTTTGCAGATGGACCTGCGCACAGCAAAATACTCATTGACCAGGGCCTCGCCGACGCCTTTCTCGAGGAACAGCTCAAACCGCAGTTGTTCGAGCAAGCCTGTGCCGAAAGCGGTCTGCCGCTCGAAGTTCGTCGCCATGAAGGCTATGACCACGGCTATTACTTCATTGCGTCGTTCATTGAACAACACCTGCAACATCACGCCGAAATACTCGGTACCTGACCCGGAAAATTTGCATGGAAGAGTGGGTCATGCTTGCCGCCGCGATGCTCGCGACAGGTTGTGTGGCTGGCGTGCTGGCGGGGCTATTTGGTATCGGTGGTGGCATTGTCATCGTTCCCGTGCTCGAAGCGGTGCTCGGATATCTCGACGTTGATGTAGCGATACGCATGCATATCGCGGTCGCCACATCAATTGCCACGATCATCCCGACGTCGATCTCGTCAGCTCGCGCTCACCATCAGCGGCAGTCCGTTGACCTGGATATCGTCAGGCGCTGGGCTATTTTTATTCTGCTCGGTGCGCTACTGGGCACGTGGATTGCATCGCAGTTGCACGGTCGGGTGCTTGCACTGGTCTTTGCCGTAATCGCTTTCCTCGTTGCGGCGAAAATGCTGCTCGCACCGGAGAGTCGCAACATCACCGACGGTGTGCCGCGCAGTGCCTGGGTAATGCTAATCCCGACACTGATCGGTGGCTTGTCGAGCATGATGGGTGTCGGCGGGGGAACATTTTCGGTTATGACGCTGACCTTGTTTAACCAGCCGATTCATCGCGCCGTAGGTACCGCCGCATTGTTCGGGCTCGTAATCAGCGTCCCGGCGACGATTGGTTTCATCGTTACGGGCCTCGGTGACGCGAGGCTGCCGCCGGGCAGCTTCGGCTATGTCAACCTGATCGGATTTGCACTCATCGCGCCAGCGACGGTACTCACTGCGCCATTGGGGGCAAAGCTGGCACATTCATTTTCAGCCCGTAAGCTCAATTTGTTGTTCGGATTCTTCCTTGCCATCGCGTCAGCACGCTTGTTTTACGGGGCGCTGGCGGCCTGATCTTGTGCCTTCTGCCCTGACAATTAGGAGGCAAACATCGCTATCTTCCACTAGGCTTATCATTATGCGACGCTGGAAGGAGGTTGACGTCATGCGTAATCGGACCCTGTTACTCGCCAAATTGGCGATTCTGCTGGCGCCAGCCATAGCTTACGGGGCGGACCTGGCAAAAGGCCTCGGTGCCTATGACGTTGGGGACTACGAGACGTCACTCGCAGAATGCCAGCCGCTGGCCGAAGAGGGCAATGCGGCGGCACAGTTTTGTGTCGGCCGGCTTTATGCCAATGGCTTCGGCGTGGCAATGGACGATGATCTGGCTCTCAATTGGTATGGGCAGGCCGCCGCTCAGGGACACAGTGAGGCTCAATACAACCTCGGAATAATGCATGCGAATGGCTGGGGCGTCGACATGAATGACGTTGAAGCCGGCAAATTTTATAAACTCGCGGCCGACCAGGGCTACATTCCGGCCATCAAGAGTTTCGCTAGTTTGTGCCACAGCGGCATTGGGGTCGAGCAGAACATCGTCGAGGCTTACATGTGGTTTGACATTGCAGCGCAGCTTGGTGATTTGAATTCGGAATTCAAACGCGACCAGGTCGGGGAAGAGTTGTCTCCAGAAGAGCTCCTGGAAGCACAACAGATGACAAAGCGCTGGCTGAACGCGCGGCGCGAGTAATAGCTGCCTATTGTTGATGTTCAAGTAAGGCTAATGACTCGCTGATGGCGTCCCGTACTTCTGGGTCCGTATCTTCACTGGCGAGGATCAGGGCCGTGTAGGCTGCGTGACCGCCGATTTCTTCCAGTGCATCGATGGCCAGCATGCGCACATCCGGATCCGGATCCTGCAATGCCAGGGTCAGCGCGGGCACAGCATGTTCGCCGGGATCGTCGGCAAGTGCTTCGACGACTGTTGCGCGTACAGCAGCGTCTTCGTCGGTGAGTGCCTGGGCCAGATAGGCATCGGAAGAATTACCGCCAATTTCGGCAAACGCATTCACTGCCTCACCGCGAATCCATGAATCTTCGTCGGTCAGAGCAAGACTCAAGGTTTCAATCGCTTCGGGCGAGCCGAGCTTCTTCAGGCTCTTGATAGCTTCTATCCTGGCACGCGGTTTGCCCGTTCTGAGTTGGGACTCGAGAATCGTTGCGGCTGTCGACGCATCGGATGAGCCTTCTGAAAATATCCACAGAGTGTTGGAGCGAGAATTGCCTTCCAGCTCGTCGCTATATGTCTGTTGAGATTGATAAAGCTGATAGCTGTTTGCCGCGAGGATTTGCTCGAGCGCCGATCGCAACGGCAGGCGCTCGAATTGCAGCGAGATGGATTGTTCGAGCGGAACATATTGAACGATCTTCAGATCGCTGAGACGCGCGATCTCATACAGGATGTTCTGCGTTGTGACATTTTTTGCCGTCACACTGACAAAATCGGCGTCGATACTCACATGCAGATCATTTACGGTCTGATCGTGGGCGCCGCCCATTGTATCCGGGATTTCCTGAGCCGAGGCGGGATTGCTGAGTATCAGCAATCCCGCGCAAAGACCGATTAGTCTGCCTGTGTTAATCGCCTTCTTCCTCTTCGTCTTCCTCTTCGTCTTCCTCTTCGTCTTCCTCTTCGTCTTCCTCTTCCTCTTCCTCTTCCTCTTCCTCTTCACAACCGTCTTTAAAGTTAACGCAAATGTTGACTAACTCGGTGAACGTTGCATTATCGCCCGCACCGATTCCGCCAACCTCGATTTTCACGAGCGTGTCATAGGGCAGTGAGGCGAGATAGTCCGCAGGAACTGTGACCGCATGAGTTTCGGCCGATACGCGCACAATAAACTTTTGAGCTCCAAGCGGATCACCGTCTTCAACATCGGGCTCGAACACAGCTTCCCAGGCGACAATTTCCTCGACACCATCGGGTTCATTTTCACCAACGACCCGTACCCGGCCCTCGGTAATCAGGTCGGCTAGGCCATCAGAACACCTACCAAGGTCGTTGCCCGGGACCCAGGAAATGATCGACGTGCTCACGTCAAAGGCAACGTCAGGTGCCGCCGGAAGATCGAAGGTCAGAGTCGTCTGGCCCCATGAAAATTTCCAGCCGGCACCGATGCCGATGAACGTGTAAGTGCCCTCCTGCCAGCGGTCGAGGAAATCCTCCAGCGTTACGATGTCTTCGTCATCGTCTTCTTCTTCGAGCTTGCACAACGGCTCTGCGCTTTCCACGAAAGTCTCAGTCATAAATTGCTCACGCAAGGGGCCTCTTGCAGAGTCAGAGAAAATTTTGCGATGGTTCGGGGCATAGAGAGCGGCACGAATCAGGTCATCGCCGTCCATCAGAAAGTGAAAACCGATGTCTCCATCCGTAGCATTGATTTCTACGAGCACTTTACACTCGCCGAAGCCGCCACATGGCTCGGTCGCGTTCACGGTGCTGGCTCCAAAGCCGACGAGTACGGTGACGATCGTAGCCATCATCGTTCTGGATAAAGCATTAATGTTTTTCATGGGTATTCCCTCCAGCTCAATACGTTCATTTTTCTTACATGCCGTTGGACGGTCCCGGCACAGGGAATCGGTCGAATGGCCTTGCAGTACCTTGCTGAACTAAACTGTCCCCCGCCATCATGTTTACCTACATCGACACTTCTGTTCGCGAGCGCCTTGTTGAAGCGGGCAATTTGATTCGCATTGGACCCGACGGCCTGATAATCGAGCCCGCGGGCCCCGTAGTCAGTGGCTCGATTAGCATCCTCGGGCCTATTCCCTTGCCGCTGGAAATTGGCGAGCAGCATTACTCAGTGCAGTGGTACGCGTGTGTACGCAACACCGAGCTCTCGAAGATCGAAGACATTGCGGAGCAACTGCGCGCGCAAAATGCGCAGGAATCGTTTTCGAGGCTGGCATCATCGATGGCGGTAAACAGCGTCTTGCTGATTGGTGATACCGGGACATGGACAAATCCGCTCGTGCGCGTGCACTCGAGCTGCCTGACTGGAGACGTGTTTGGATCGCAGCGATGCGACTGCGGACCGCAATTTCAATCAGCGCTGCAGTTAATCAGCGAGGATGAACAAGGCGGCATGCTGATCTATATGTCGGGCCACGAGGGGCGCGGTATCGGCCTGTGGGCCAAGGCGGCAACCTACTTGTTGCAAGATGGCGGCGAAGATACCTACCAGGCCAATCGCTCGCTCGGCCTGCCCGATGACTCGCGCGACTTCAGTGATGCGGCGGCACTGCTCAAATATTTTCGAAAAGGCGGGCCGTTCCGACTGCTCACCAACAACCCAAAGAAGATCAATGACCTGGAGGCCGCCGGGCTGACCGACATAACGCCGGTCAAGCATGTCTTCGGCGTTACCGACAGCAACAGGCGTTACCTGGCCGCAAAACAGGGTTGGGGCCACGACCTCACCGAAGAAGACATCGAGTCGTAGGGGAGAGCCGCGGCTGCGGCCCAGTCTATTGCCTCCAAAGCCTGGCATTCGGCGGATCGGGCTCAAAGTTCGAGCGAAACGGATTGATATCGATGCCGCCGCGGCGCTGATAGCGCGCGTAGACGGTCAGTCGATCGGGCTGGCACCGCTCCTGGATGTCGACAAACATCCGCTCGACACAACTCTCGTGGTAAGCGTGGTGCTGCCGGTACGACACGATATATCGCAGCAGCGAATCGCGGTCGATGCGCGGGCCGTGATACGAGATAGCCACGCTGCCGAAGTCAGGCTGGTTGGTGACCGGGCACAAGCTGCGCAGCAGGTGCGAGTGAATTTGCTCGCTGATGACATCGTCCGTTGCCGCCTGCAGTAATCCCGCATCAACGTCCCATCTGTCGCACCTAAGGCTACGCGCATCGAGGCAGTCTCCCGGCAGGGTCTCGATCTCGATTCCTGCGGCACTTTGCGGATCCGACAGTCGTACATCGACGTCAGAGCCAGTGCAGGCCCCGAGGTCACTCGCGATCGTCTTTGCGACGGCGTCGATCGATGAGCGGTTCGTCATCGCAAACGAGTTGAGGTAGATCTTCAGGGATTTGGATTCGATGATGTTTGGCGAATCGACAGGCACGCGAATCTCGGCCGTGACGACCTGGGGCAGCCCCTGGGAACTGAGCCAGGTCAGTTCCCAGGCGTTCCAAAGATCACAGCCGTGGAATGGCAGGTTGCCAGCAATACCCAGCGCTGCGCGATCATCTGCGCGAACGATCGAATGTAGCGATTCTGGTGAATATTGCCTGGGGTATGCCGCGGGTTTGCCCAGCGGTGAATCAGTGGTCATTGCGGCGGCCAAATTTGTTTTTGACGCTACAGTGTACGTGACTTCCTCATGTACAATACCGGACCTTTTTGGCGGCCGAAATGAGAGTCGGCAACACCATGAGTCCAGCAAACAATAACAACAACACTGAGCGCGGCTACATCATCCCGATAGGTGGCGCAGAAGAGAAATTCAACAATCCCGAGATACTCGATCGCTTCGTTGAAATATGCGGCGGCAAGAACGCGCGGATCGGCATTATTCCGACGGCCTCGGAGCTCGATGACACGGGACGCAATTACGAAAAGCTGTTTCGCCAGCTCGGTATCAAGCACGCGCGTGTGTTGCCGTTCGAGACGCGCGAGGACTGCAATGCCAGCGAGCATCTCGACTACATCGAGAAGTCCGACGGCGTATTCCTGGCGGGGGGCAATCAGCTGCGTCTGTCGACGACTCTGGGAGGTACCGCGGTTGCGCAACTGATTCGACGCCGCAACGCGGCGGGCATGCACGTCGCTGGCACATCGGCTGGCGCTGCATTTTTGCCCGAGCACATGATCGCAGGAGGGCTTGAGGGCAGTACGCCGAGTCCCGACATGGTGACGATGGCGCCCGGACTTGGCCTGACGAACAAATTCATCATTGATCAGCATTTTCGACAGCGTGATCGACTCGGCAGGCTGTTGACGGCTCTGGCCTACAACCCGTTTGCGGTGGGCATTGGGCTCGATGAGGACACGGCTGCATTTATCCGTCCTGGCGATGATCTCGAGGTTGTCGGCAGTGGCGGCATAACGGTAATCGACCCCTCCGATCTGAGTTATTCTTCAATGGATAAGGCTCGACGTGGCGAGCCCGTAACGCTGATTGGTGTCAGGCTGCATATTCTGGTGGCAGGCGGACGGTATATGACAGCGTCCAGAAAGGCTGTGGCAGAGTAGCTACGACAGGAATACAAGAAATGAGAATTGTCAGCACCAACGTATTCGTCGGACCCAACGTGTACGCGCACTTTCCGGTCATCCGCCATGTACTCGACCTCGCCGAACTCGAGCAATGGCCGACCGGGCGACTGGGTGATGCGTTCATCGAGCCATTGCTGGAATACCTTCCGGGACTACACGATCACGGGTGCTCGTACGGGGAGCCGGGCGGCTTTGTGCGTCGCCTGCGTGATGACGAGGGCACCTGGCTTGGGCATGTCATGGAACACATCGCAATCGAGCTGCAAAATGTGGCGGGATCGGCCGTGACGTTCGGTCGTACGCGATCCATTGACGATGAGCCTGGGCACTACAACATGGTGTTCCAATACAAGGACGAGGCGGTCGGCCGCGCAGCCAGTGCACTCGCACTTATGCTGATTCACAGCCTGTTACCCGACGATCTCAAGCCTGGTGACGCACCCGAAGATGACTGGGATTTTCCTGCAGAGCGCGACAGCTTTATTCGTTACGCGCAGCGACGGGCATTTGGACCGAGTACGGCGTCGCTAATTGCTGCGGCAGAGGCGCGGGGCATTCCCTGGCTACGCCTCAATCGCCATAGTCTCGTGCAATTCGGTCACGGTCGTTACCAGCATCGCATACAGGCGACGACGACAGGCATGACGAGCAATATTGCTGTCGAATTAGCGTCGGACAAGGAAGAGACGAACTCCATACTGCGCGACCTCGGACTCCCGGTTCCAAAGCAGAAACTGGTGCGTCACGCACGAGATGCTGTGCGTGCCGCCGAGCGTATCGGTTATCCCGTCGTGCTCAAGCCATTGTCTGGTAACCACGGTCGCGGCGTGTCGATCAACCTGCGCACGCCTGAAGAAGTCGAGGCTGGCTTCGAGAAAGCGACGGAGCACGGCAAGACAATAATCGTCGAGAGTTTTATCGAAGGATTCGACCATCGACTGCTGGTTGTCAACGGCGAGCTGGTCGCGGCCGCCAAACGCATGCCCGGACATGTCGTTGGCGATGGCAAACATACGATCGGGCAACTCGTCGACATCGTTAACGAGGACCCGCGTCGCGGTGTCGGTCATGAGAAAGTTCTAACGCGGCTCGAGTTTGATCACGAGGCGGAAAGATTGCTGGCGAAGCTCGGATACGAGCGCGATACCGTGCCGAAGAAGAACGAGGTCGTGTACCTGCGAGCCACGGCAAACCTGTCGACCGGTGGTACCGCAATCGACGTGACGGATATCATCCATCCCGATAATCGCGACATGGCGATTCGGTCAATCAAAGCGATCGGCCTCGATATTGGTGGCGTGGATTTCCTGACGCATGACATCACTGAGTCGTATCGTGACGCGGGCGGCGGCATCTGCGAGGTCAACGCCGGGCCCGGCTTCCGCATGCATGTCGCGCCCAGTGAAGGAACTCCGCGTGATGTTGCCGGCCCGGTAATTGACATGCTGTTCCCGAAAGATTCGCCGAGCCGCATTCCGATTGCGGCCGTGACGGGCACGAACGGAAAAACGACAACATCACGCATGCTGGCGCACATCCTAAAGATGTCGGGCCGCATTGTCGGCCTGACGTCGACGGATGGTGTCTACATCGACGGCAAGCTGAGCGTTGCCGGTGATATGACGGGGCCTGTGTCTTCGCAAATGATTCTGCGCGATCCGTCAGTAGATGCGGCCGTAATGGAGGTTGCTCGTGGCGGCATGCTTCGCAGTGGTTTGGGCTTCCAGAGTTGCGACGTTGCGTGTTGTCTCAACGTAACTGCTGACCACCTCGGGCTCCGCGGCATCAACACGCTTGAGCAGTTGGCCGAGATCAAGCGAGTGCCCATCGAGGTCGCTACGAAGGCGGCCGTACTCAATGCAGATGACGCTCTGTGTTTGCAAATGGCGGACTACACGAAAGCTGAACGCCTCTGCTATGTCACGATGAACCCGCAACATTCGCTTGTGAAGCAGCACATTCGTGTCGGCGGTCAGGCCTTCGTGCTCGAGCAGGGCATGAACGGCCACATGATCACAATATACGACAACGAGCATCACACACCGCTGGTGTGGACGCACTTGATACCGGCGACGATCGAAGGTCGTGCCATGCACAATGTGCAAAACGCGATGTTCGCTGCGGCATTGGCCTACAACATGGACATCAGCCTGGAAGATATTCGACACGGCCTGCGGACATTCGATTCGACATTCTTCCAGGCGCCGGGGCGCATGAATATTTACAACGAGCATCCATTTCGGGTCATTCTCGATTACGCGCACAATCCGGCAGCCGTCGCCGCCATGTGCAATCTGGTCGACCGGTTCGAGATCGACGGTAAACGCATTGTGGTGCTGTCGGCGCCGGGCGATCGGCGTGACGAAGATATTCGTGATATAGCTGCGGTCGCGTCCGGACATTTTGACCACTTCATCTGTCGTTGTGACGACAATCGTCGTGGGCGAAGCCAGGACGAGGTCGCCGTCATGCTGAAGAACAAACTGCTGGAGGAAGGTGTGTCGGCGGACAGGATTGATGTTATTCCCGATGAACAGGAGGCGACCAGCAGGGCGCTGGAAATCGCCGCAGCGGGCGACCTGGTTCTCATACTTGCCGACAACATAAAACGCACCTGGAAACAGATCATTTACTTCAATTCGGGCGCCAAGGTTGACGATGCTGCGAGGAAAACGCCCGCCTCCATCAATTTGCCGGACGTTGAGGGCTTCAGTTTCGACGATGAGCTCGAGATAATCAGCGATGAGCGCGGCGTGCGCATCGCACGCGAAGAAGGCGATTAACAAGCATTTTGTCCGGCCGATGACAATGGAGTTTCTCGATGCGCGCAGACTGACGGGCCCCAGCCTGATCTTTGACGCGCCTGGGGCAATTCTCGATGTTCGCTGCACGGCTGATGAAGCCGATCGGCTGATTCCGCTGTGGAAAAAGCACGTGCGGCACATGCTGGGGGACCTCGGTTGGGACGATAGCGGTCTCGAGTCACTTAAACTGACAGGGGGAGTGAGCCTGGCATTTCCTGCTGCTATCGACGCGTTGTACGCGGCATCAGAGGTGAACGAATGGGCATGGGCAGCCTGTGAGAGCGAATTAGAAGGTAGCGACGCACCAGACTACGGCGAAGCACTCGAAAAAATTCGTGCTGCGCTGGCCGAAGAATTGAACCCCGACCTGCTGCATCTCAATGCCGAATCACAGGCGCATCAAAAGACGTTTCTGTGGGACGACGATGAAGTGTCGATCGGTCTCGGTCGAGGGTCACAGACCTGGCCGGTTCGCGAGCTTCCCGACGTAGAGACGCTCGACTGGAAAGAATTTGCAGATGTTCCTGTCGGCCTGGTTACGGGTACCAATGGCAAGACGACTACGGTGCGGCTCGCGACCCATATTTTGCGGTCGGCAGACCACAATGTCGGCCTGAGTTCCACTGACTGGATCGCCGTCAACGATCACATTATCGATCGCGGCGACTGGTCGGGTCCGGGAGGGGCACGAGCCGTACTTCGAGTACAGAATGTAGATATTGCAATCCTGGAGTCAGCCCGCGGCGGCTTATTGCGCCGCGGGCTTGGCGTTCAAGTGGCGGATGTTGCGCTGATTACCAACATTGCCGAAGACCATCTGGGCGATTTCGGGTCGCAGAATCTCGACGAGTTGTTGAATATCAAGTGGATTGTCAGTCGTGCGGTCGTTCGCAACGGCCGGCTCATCCTGAATGCAGATGACGCGCTGCTTGCTGACAAGGGGCGTGGCTATGACGGTGAGCTCGTGTGGTTCTCGCTAAGCGCCGATAACCCGATAGTGCGCGAACACACAGCGGCCGGTGGGCTGGCGTTCGTACTCGATGGCAGTGACTTGCTTGTTGTCGATGGTGAAACCCAGGAACTGATCTGCCACGACCACGAGATTCCCATCGCCCTCGGTGGTGCAGCGCGCCACAACGTCGCGAATGCGCTCGCGGCGGCGGCATTGACCTGGTGTCTACGCATGTCGCTCGCCAATATTCGTACGGGTCTGACGTCAATGTCACAGGATGACAATCCGGGTCGCTGCAATATCTACGATGTTGGCGGACGCAAAGTGCTGGTCGACTTTGCACACAATCCGCACGCGATGCAGGCAGTGTTCGACATGGCACAGGCCATGCCGGCCAATCGGCGTGTGTTGTGTTTCGGCCAGGCAGGTGACCGACCTGATGATCTCATTCGCGAACTCGCCCGGGACGCCTGGTCAATCGGTCTTGATCGCGTCATCGTTTCGGAACTGGCGATTTATTATCGCGGCCGCGAGCCCGGCGAGGTTTTCGTTATCATTCAAGACGAACTATTGCGTTGCGGGGCTACGGCCGATCAAATCGATCACTTCGACGAGGAAACCGAGTCGCTGGCCGCTGCGATGGCCTGGGCACAGCCCGGTGACCTCGTCATCATGCTCGCACTCGGCGGTGCCGCACCCATCCACGAACAACTAAACGAGATGATGCGCGGCTCGTCGTAGTCCGCGCCCCTGTCGACCAATGCGGCGCAGCACCGAGGGCGGGATATTCTCGCTGTAGGAGATTCTATGGCGAATGTATAGGCATGCACTCCTGTTTTCGGAACGATTGTTGATTGTTGAGCAGGGCAAAGACGATTCTGGCGAGTTTTCGTGCGAGCGTGACTTTGGCGGCGATTTTAGAGAGCCCTTTATCGAGCTGTTTTTGTAGATACTGATCGAAGGGGTAATAACATCGTGCTGGCTGCGCAGCGCAATACAGGAGTCGGCGTAGCTCGGCATCGCCGCGTTTGGTCAGTTTGCGTTTACCTTTGTATTGACCGGACTCTCGGCGCCTGACATCGAGGCCGATGAAGGACACAAAGGCATCGCTGCTGGCGAAAGAGCCGCGGTGAAAGGCGCACAGCAGTGCGGCAGCATTGATGGGGCCGATACCGGGCACACTGAGGCAGCGCTGATAATCAGGCCACCAACCGAGTTCGCGGATGAGCCGTTTGAGGTGCTGATCGATGCGTTTCAAGAGCTGATCAAATTGGCGGAATAGTGCCTGGCTTGAGATTGGCAACCTTTGCAGACTCAAGTGCAGTTGTTTGCGGCTCGCCACGATCACGCCACGACGTTTGAGCAAGGTCCACAGACGTTGTGCCTGATGGCTTTGCGGCTGCTACAGTCGCAGTTGGCTGGCTTCATGGGCCAGGTATCGAGCCAGCAACCAGGCATCTTCAGGGTCGGTTTTGTTGCGCACATTGACCGCTTCGCGGTAGTGCACTAGCTGCCGTGGATTGATCAGATAGACCTCAAAGCCCAGCGCCTGTGCTTCTTCAACGATTGCCAGGTGATAGTGCGAGGTGGGTTCGATCGCGAGCCTGACCGGACCATAGCGAGCCTTCAGCCAGGATCTTATCTGGCTGCGTTGATTCGCCAGTCGAGTCAGTTGTCCGGTATCCCAGTCGGCGATGACCAATTCATCTTTGCTGACGTCGATACCGAGGGTGATTTTTGAGACGAGTATTGCCACAATGACCTCCGCGGTTAATTGCCGTGAAGCCGGGGACTCACCGCACGCAAGCTTGTTGAAATTGGCTGGTTACACAGCTAGATTCTTAATCGGCGTTCTTTGGTGAGGGGAGGGGGAGAACTCTCCTACAGTCTGTACCAACAGGTCAGAAGCCCGCTAACGGTCCCTCCCTCCCCGGCGCCTTCCATCATCCCGATTTCGGGCGCGGTTGACCATACAAGCCCGCTCCCGTCAAGCGGGATCGAGACATGCGGGCGATAATCACCCGACACGAATAGCACCGCGGATATCGCCCGCATGGCGGGCTCCTACAGCGCCTTTTTCTAATATGCCGTGATAGGCGTGCCGGTCGCGGGTGTTACGCCGTTAGTGGTGGGGCCGGCGAACGTCACCGGTAGCGACTCGATGCGCATGC
>JACZSM010000006.1 GCA_022574185.1 Pseudomonadota bacterium | reverse complement strand
GAAATCGTCGATGTGAATGCCAATACCATAGGCGTTCAGATCGTTAAGTACCGGGCGCGCGATCTCCAGATCCTCGAGCAATGCGGTTTCAGTCAGCTCGAGGTTAATAAGCTTTCGATCTACGTTATGGCTTTTTAGAATCTGCTTTATCAACTTGACCAGATCGGCGTTGCGCAGCTGGTGTGCCGACAAATTTACGCTGACAGGAACATCCCACGCACCCTTAGACTGCCACGCTGCAATGTTGCTACAGACATCGCGAAGAATGGTTTCGAACAACCTGTCCGAAATACCCATCTCTTCGCTTAGCGGAACGAAATCCGCTGGCGGTACGATGCGTCCGTCTGGACGAATCCAGCGCGCCAGGGCTTCGACGCCGGCTAATTTGCTGGTTATCGTGCTTTGTTGAGGCTGGTAGAACGCCGTGATCTGCCCGTCTTCCAGCGCATTGCGAAATTCGCCTTCCAGGTCAAACCTGTGTTTCGCACGATACTGCATTTCACTGTTGTAATAAGTAATCGCGTGCTGAGGGCTGCGCATTGAACGATGCAACGCCGCTTCCGCACAACGAAATATCGATTTCGCATCGCAACCATTCGCGGGATACGCGGCAACACCGATGCTGGTCTTCAGGAATATGTCCCTGCCATCGATCAGGAACGGCACTTCCACAACCCGCTTCACTTGCTCGCTCACATCTTCCATCACCATATCGTTTTCGATGCCCGACATCAGCACGGCAAATTCGTCGGCGCCAAATCGTCCGACAACTGCGCGAGAATCCCCTTTCTCTTCACAAAACGTTCGACTCAGACGATTGCCGATTGAACGCAATAATTCCGTGCCTGAGTCGTAACCCATCGTCTCATTGAGGAAACTGAAACGATCGATATCGAGCAGCACAACGACAGCATCACCGACATTGTGTTCGACATCGTCGATCAACGCCTGCAATTCATCAAGCAGCAGTAGCTGGTTCGGCAGCCGCGTTACTGGATCGTAGTAGGCCAGTCTGTGCAGCTCGGCGGTACGTTCATCCACGCGACGTTCGAGATCGTTGTTCACGCGGCGCAACTCCATATCGGAGTGCCACTTGCCACACAGAGCCGCCGCTAGCTGCCGACACTCAATGGCGTGAAACGGTTTCTTGAAGAAAAAGACTTTGTCTGCCGGCGGGATTTGAACATGCAGGTTGTCGATCCTGGCGCCTGTCGACCCCGAGACAATCACTATGTTTACATCGGGATCGATTGTGCGAATTTTCTTGGCGGCCTCAATGCCATCTATCCCAGGCGGCATTCGGATGTCCAGAAATACGATTGCGAACGGCAGTTGATTCTTGACCGCATCTTCTACCGCTGCGACGGCCGCAGCGCACCATCCGGACATCGGTTTATGTCTTTTCGTGATCAGGTCCGTGACATCTGCAATGCGCAGTAGGCAGCGCCAAGCAAGCCGGGTTGCGAATGCAGGATCAGCTGAGTCGGAATGCGCTCCATCAGCGACCGATATTGCCCCTTATTTTCGAAGCCCGAGCGGAAGCGACTGCTGAGAATCAGCTGCGGATAACGGCGGGCGATACCACCGGCAATGAATATGCCGTTACTCGCGCCAAGCGTCAGCGCAATATCCCCGGCAACCTGACCAAGAATTTCGAAGAATAAATGCACTGCCTCAACCGCGCGCAAATCGCTGTTATCACCTGCTTTGGCAAAGATTTCGGACGCCAACAAAGGCGGGGTTTCTTCACCCTGTATTCGCGACAATGCCCAATGGATATTTTCAAGACCCGGCCCCGAAACAAGTCGCTCCGACGTCACACGGTCAAAGCGCTCACGCAAAGCCGCAAGAATGTCGAGCTGTACCTGGGTCTCGGGCGCAAAGCCGCCGTGACCCGCCTCGCTTGCAATCGGAATATACAGGTCGCCATGTTTGCGCAGCCCAGCAGTACCTAGCCCGGTACCAGGCCCGACGATCCCGATCGTAAAATGCTCCTCGGCGAGCATTCCGGGTTCGGGCGCACCGATCGGTGCACAGTCTGCGCCGGTGAGAAACGGAATCGAGTAAGCGATCGCCTCGAAATCATTGAGCAGACGCACCGCAGGACTTGCAAAGTCTTCAACAAGTTCATCTGCCGAGATGGTCCAGGAGTTATTGGTGAAATGCACGTGCTGGTCAATCACCGGACCCGCGGTAGCGAGACAAATTACGTCGGGTGTCGGCGCGCCAATTGTGCTGATGTAATGCCTGATAGCCAGGTCGGCCGAGGCAAACTGATCGCACCGCAATTCCAGATACTCAGAGAAACCGGGCGCTTCACTGTCAGCCAGCGCGAAGCGCGCATTGGTACCGCCGAGATCACCGATTAAAAGACACGCACCGGCCATCGATTGCCCTGCCTGTGAGAGATAAAACCTATGCTCTCATATGCGCAGGTGGGCCGCAGCGACGTCTGCTTGGACCTAACGGCCGGTCATCATCAAGCGAAATGTAGCCCTGTTTATGCAGGTGCAACGATTGGTGAAATGACTCTTTACGCAATAACCTACTTTTCCATTCGGACACTGAATGCCATTTCGTGCCTTGCGCCTCAATTGCGCACGCTCGCGACTTTCAACCACTGACCAATCACCTGAAAACATTGCCTGTGTTTCAAGTTCCTGCATTGTCGGTCGGGCCGCACAACCGGCCACAAATAATATAGCGAGAATACCCAAGATTTTCATAACCCGTCTCTCCACGTCCTTTTTGACGACTACTGACGGTTCCTTGGTACTTCGAATTAAGCGTGACTTCGGTGAAGCAGTCCGCAATTAATTTCTACATTTTTTCGTTAGAGCGTGGCGTGTATTTTGGCAACAAGCGAAGGTGTCGGTCAGACAAGAAAATGACCTGTTGTGGAAAAAAAACCACACCTTGAAAATTTATGTAAAGATGTGACCGCCGTCACAAAAATTGGCGCCGAGTTGTTGGTTTTTTGCCAATCAGCGCAGTCATTTTCGGCGATTATGTCTTCTGTGGATGCAGAATAATCAGGAATTATTGACCCGTCGGGCGCAAACAGCTGCAATTTTCCTGCGAGCCATTCTCAATACAGACTCTCGTGTAGCCTTGCGGGCATACAGGCGCCACTCCTGTAAGTCGTCGTTGCAACGAACGTTCGCGTTTCTCAACTTCAGACCAGTCACCACTGACGATCGCCGTGTCTTTGAGTTCCTCGAGCGTCGGCGACGCCGTGCATCCGACCAGGAAAAATAATGCCAATACGCTTATTGGTCGCATGGCCCGTTCGACACTCCTGATCTCGTGTAGTTCCGACGGCAATGGTTCCCGGAAGGGATTGCCACTACATCTGCAACGGTAGCGCTGTAGTGTATTTGACGCGGCGCAGCACGAACGTGGAACTGGCCGATCGCACCGCGGCATGCTTGAGGATCTGCGCATTGAGAAACTGGTTGTAGGCGTCCATGTCCCGGACGACAACGTGGAGTACATAATCACGCTCACCGGAAACGGAGAAACACTCGGTGACCTCGGGTAACCGCGCCACATGGCCCTCGAAGTCCTGCCTGTTTTCATCAGTGTGTTCAGTCATCGCGACAGCAAGCAGCACCTGAATATGAAAACCGGCAAGCTGTGGGTCCAGGAGTGCGACCTCACGTGCAATCAAGCCACTTTCTTCAAAGTCGCGGATGCGACGCCAGCAGGACGTCCGTGACATGCCGGCGATCTCGGCGAGTTCGCTCTGGCTGCGCGTCGCATCGCTTTGCAACGCATCGAGCAGACGCAGATCGGCTTTTGATAGCTTCATTGAACAAATATTGTCATATTTTCAATTAATTTGCACTATTCATTTCAATTTTATAGCTAAAAGGACAATATTTGAACACATTTTTGAGTATTTACGCGCATAATGTTTAAAGGACATGCCACAGTTCAGGAGCCGCAATGTCTGATCTATTCGACAATCCAATGGGACTGGACGGATTCGAGTTCGTTGAATTCGCTTCACCCGAACCGGGCATCCTCGAACCCGTATTTCATCTGCTCGGATTCGAGGCCGTCGCTCGGCATCGCTCAAAAAAGGTGACGCTCTATCGACAGGGCCAAATCAACTTCATTCTTAATGAAGAGCCCAATAGCTGTGCCGCGTACTTCGCAAAGGAACACGGCCCGAGTGCGTGCGGAATGGCGTTTCGCGTTAAAGACGCCCAACTCGCCTATACGAGGGCGATCGAACTCGGCGCACAACCCATTGACATTCCCACGGGTCCGATGGAACTACGCCTGCCAGCAATCAAAGGCATCGGTGGCGCACCGCTGTACCTGATCGATCGCTACAAACCCGGCAGTACGATTTACGACATCGACTTTGAGTTTTTCGATGGCGTCGAACGTCACCCGCAAGGCTGTGGATTTGATGAAATCGATCACCTGACGCACAACGTCTATCGGGGCCGTATGGATTTTTGGACCGATTTCTACGAGAGACTGTTCAACTTTCGCGAAATTCGCTATTTCGATATCAAGGGCACACACACGGGGTTGTTCTCGAAAGCGTTGACGGCCCCGGATGGTCGCATTCGGATTCCTTTGAATGAGGACGCGTCGCAGGGTATCGGGCAGATCGAAGAATTCCTGATGTCCTATAACGGCGAAGGCATTCAGCACATCGCACTGAGCTGCGATGACCTGTTTGCGTGCTGGGATCGGCTCAAGGATCGCGGCCTGAAGTTCATGGCACCACCACCCGATGCCTACTATGAGATGCTCGAAGACCGGATTCCGGGTCATGGCGAGCCCATCGATGAATTGCAGCTGCGGGGTATCCTCGTCGATGGCTCGACCGAGGGCGGTGAACCACGACTTTTGCTGCAAATCTTCTCAGAGAATATGATCGGACCCGTATTTTTTGAATTCATTCAACGCAAGAAGGACGATGGTTTCGGTGAAGGAAACTTCAAGGCATTGTTTGAGTCGATTGAGCGCGAGCAGATTACGCGCGGCGTCGTAGGCCAGCAAGCGGAGGCCAAGTAATGCTTAAGCGAATTCACCACGTCGCCTATCGCTGCAAGGACGCCAGGGAAACCGTGGAATTTTACAAGCGCGTACTCAAGACGGAATTCCTGCTCGCCATTGCCGAAGACCAGGTTCCCTCGACGAAGGAGCCGGATCCCTACATGCACGTATTCCTGGATGCCGGCATGGGCAACGTCCTGGCCTTTTTCGAATTACCGACTCAGCCCGAGATGGACCGTGACCGCAATACACCGGTGTGGGTACAGCACATCGCGTTTGAAGTCGAAGATTACGATGCCCTGCTCGCCGCCAAGACCCATATCGAGGGCGAAGGTATCGAGGTGGTGGGGCCCATCGATCACGGCATATTTCAGTCCATCTATTTCTTCGATCCAAACGGGCATCGGCTTGAACTCGTTGCGAATACACAGACGCAGGAACAACTCGATGAGCTCAAGCGCGTCGCTCCGGCCATGCTTGCCGAATGGAGTGAAACCAAGAAAGCGCCCAAGCACGCTGCCTGGCTGCATGAACTCGAATTCCGGGGCACGGACTAGTACTCCGTCAAAGTGATATTTACGGAGTACCAATGAAACTCGCAACTCTCAAAGACGGCCGCGACGGCCGGCTCGTCGTCGTATCTCGTGACCTGACGCGATGCCTTGACGCCAGTGACGTCGCTGCAACCCTGCAGGCGGCGCTCGACGACTGGTCCGGTGTCGGTCCAGCTTTGCAAGCACTGGCGATGGATCTCGAATCGGATGCCAAAGGCGATGCGTTCGACCAATCCGCTTGTGAATCACCTTTGCCGCGCGCCTACCAATGGGCGGATGGATCGGCCTACGTCAATCACGTCGAACTGGTTCGTAAAGCACGCGGCGCTGAGATGCCGCAGAGTTTCTGGACTGAGCCGCTCATGTATCAAGGCGGTTCGGATTCTTTCCTGGGTCCCCGGGACGATATTCCGATAGGCGATGAGGCCTGGGGTATCGATTTCGAAGCCGAGGTTGCAGTCATCACCGACGATGTGCCCATGGGCGTGAGCTCTGATGACGCCGGACAGCACATGCAACTGATTATGCTCGTCAACGACGTGTCACTGAGGAATCTGATTCCCGGTGAGCTCGGAAAAGGCTTTGGATTTTTCCAATCAAAGCCGTCCAGTGCATTTTCGCCGGTCGCCGTGACCCCGGACGAACTCGGCGACGCCTGGCGGGACAACAAGGTGCATTTACCGCTGTTGTCGACGCTGAATAACGAGCTATTCGGCAAGCCCGAGGCTGGCATCGACATGACATTTGATTTCGGCAAGCTGCTCGCTCATGCCGCGAAAACCAGGCCACTGGTTGCAGGGTCGATTATCGGTTCCGGTACCGTCTCAAACAAACTCGACGGCGGCATGGGCAAACCGATTGCCGACGGCGGCGTCGGCTACTCCTGCATCGCCGAAATGAGAACGATCGAGACCATTCAATCGGGCTCACCACAGACATCGTTTATGCGATTCGGCGATCGCATTCGAATAGAGATGCGCGATGCCGATGATGAATCCATATTCGGTGTGATCGATCAGACCGTCGTGCACTACACGGGCTAGATAATAACGTGGCAATAAAGCTCTATAGCTACTGGCGCTCGACCGCGGCGTACCGGGTTCGGCTGGCGTTGAACTTGAAAGGCCTCGAGTTCGAGACAATCTCGGTGTCGCTGGCGCCGGGTAAATCTGAGCACCGCCAGGACGACTACCGAAGTCGCAATCCGCAGATGCTGGTGCCGTTCCTCGAGGATGGCGAATTCGGCGTTGGCCAATCGCAGGCGATTCTCGAATATCTGGAGGAGACCTACCCTGAGCCGGCGCTGCTGCCGAGTTCCGCCGAACAGCGCGCTGCCGTGCGTTCATTTAGCAGCTCGATCTGCTGCGATATCCACCCGCTCAACAACCTGCGCGTCCTGCTGTATCTGCAAGGCGAACTCGACGTTACTGACGAACAACGCGATACCTGGTACGCGCACTGGATTTACGAAGGGTTTCGTGCGGCCGAGATCACTGCGACGGCCTGCGACGGGCCATTCGTGTTCGGTGAATCAGCGTCGTTCGCCGACGCCTGCCTGATTCCGCAAATGTACAACGCGCGACGCTTTAAAGTGCCGCTGGATGATTTCCCACGACTCGTTGCGATCGAGAAACATTGCAACGCAAGGCCTGAGTTTCAGGATGCGCTTCCGGAGAACCAGCCAGATTGCGTGTAGCAGCGCTATTCCTTGTAGCGCGCCGATACCACCTGGTGATCGGGTCCGAGTTCGAATAGCACATTTGCACTCGTGGCAAGTGATTTCAGGTTTTGCCTGGTAATCCTTTCACATTGCTGAATGAAACGCTTGATCTGTGATTTCGTCATTACGCGGGTCTCTCCTGCGCTCGTAGAAGCCGCCAGTTTCTCTTCCTGCTCCGTTCGCCACCGAAGCACACAGTCGAAGTCAGGCGCCGACATGAACACCAGGGCGTCGAGACTCTCGAAGAGCTGTGGATACACATCTTGCAACTGACGGTTGACATAGTTTCGCCAGATGCCACTCGGGTCCTCGCTGGTTTCCAGATCATTGATCGGCAATAACAGTTCGTCATCCGGTACCGACTCGGAACCGACACACCAGCCTTCGAGAATGATCAAATCGACCGGGCCATTGGCCTGAGTCCATTCTGACTCGGCGAACCGGTCATCTGTGGACTTGTCGAACCTCGGTACGAGCAATGTCTGACCCCGCTCGAGTTTCTTGAGAGATCCAATTATCGAGAGTCCTAACTCCACATCATGGGTGCCAGGCACGCTACGCGTACCGAGCAGAGGATGAACGTCCCGCGCAAGTGATTGTCGCTGTGCCCGGGTTAAATACAGATCATCAATTGACAGGACCACCGTGATTCGATCATGCGCGACCGCCAGGTACTCGTAGATGAAATCGGCCAGCGTCGACTTACCAGTTCCTTGCGCACCATTGATGCCCAACACGAAAGGAACGCTACCCTGCCTGTCTGCCAGCCGTTGCTCCACCCATAAGCAAAGTGGCTCGAAAAACTCGGTTGCCGTGCGAGCGAACGATTCCGGAAGTTGATGTCTATCCAGAAAAGCAGCAATGATCTGGTTCAGTTTGGCCATGCCCGACAGCATACGAGAAATGGTTCAAAAAAGAGGGTCCCGATGGGACCCTCTTTTGTTTGGTGGTGATAGGTACTACCGATTTACGAAGTTATATTATTGTTTCTAAACGAGAATTTACATCATACCTATCTAAGTTGCCCCCAGAGTTGCCCCTATAGCACGACGTAAGCGACGTATATTAGGATCCCATCGCAGCCCTTTGTTCATTGGGTAGCAGCATGGGTAGCAATTGGCGCCGTCGGCGGGGCAAATGCCCGGTATCCAGGGTTCTCTGCAGGTTGGTAGCGGGGGTAGGATTCAGCCCGTATATGCGTCCTACAAAGTTGTCATTATAATTTGTACCCAGATGAGAAATATAAAAAACCAACCTGCGAAATAAGCTTTTGCTCGCTGAATGACATTATTTGATCCTAAGTGAATATAACTATGAACTAAGCGAGAAAATACAAAGACCCAAGCAAAAACCACAGTTAAAATTGAAACTGCATCTACTTGGGCCGCAACTAAACAAGTCAACATAAAATAAGGTGGAACTTGAAACTGGTTATCAATATGACGACTGTATACAGCGACCTTTTCAGGCACCTCTGTCCCTTGAAAAAGTTTAAAATAACTAGCTGGCAAGTTTCCACTTTTGACTGCATCAAAACGAACCCGAAAATTTAAAAAGAGCAAAAATATTATATAGACCAGATAAAATGCCATCGGTAAGTAAATTGATACATAGATTGTATTGTTCATTTGAGATTCCATTATCACTCTTGTGCTTAAGAAACTAAAATTATGATTAAAACCAAGTTTATAAGATTTAAGCTTGACTTAGGTACCTAAGTGTATATAATATAGGTACCTAAGTCAAGGAGGAAAATTTGAAAGAGAGTTGGCAACCACATGGATCACTAGGCGGTATCGTTATCTTACTAGGCCAAAACTTAACCAATTTTGGTAAAAAAGAATTGGTTAAGAATGGCATGAAACATATCTCGTGGGGACGTTTTTGGGTACTTCAAGCACTTAATGAAGCGCCTCAAAATCAGGCCTCTCTTTGCAAGAAATTAGATCAAAAAGCTCCTAGCATGATTGATATGTTAAGACGTCTTAATGATGAAAAAATAATAAAATTTATTGCACATCCAAATGATGTGAGAAGAAAGGAATGGTCACTGACGACTAAGGGAAAAAAAGACTACCAAAAAGCAAAAAAGATCCTTAGAAATATTGGATTTAAAATGGATACATTTTTAAAAGAAAATAAAGTAGAACCAAGCGAAATACAAAGAGTAAATGAAATTCTAAGTCTGCTTAACAATCAACTTGTTTCAGACATGAGTGAATATCAGGAGGTTTAACGATGGAAATAGATGCAGTATGTGGAATGAAAGTAAAAAAAGAAAAGCCGGGAGCAACGGCGTTATATAATAATAAAACTTATTATTTTTGTAGTTCAGGCTGTAAAAGACATTTTGAAAAAGAACCAGAACCCTTTGTGCAAGATGGGCCCAAAGGAATGTTTTGGGTACTAGGAATGTTATTTAAAGGAATATTTAGTAGTACCTAAATACGAGAGCGTTTAATACGAGGTCGATCCGCTCGAGTGCGTCAACTGCGGCGGCAATATGCGTGTAAACCTCCCCTAATTAGTTCCACGCAGGATTAGAGTTTCCAGGTCGATTATTTGCCTGTAAGAACTCCACAGGCGTCATGTCATTCAATGAGTCGTGCGGTCGTTCATTGTTGTATCGAAGCATCCAGTCTTCGGTCATCTGTCGGACCTCTCTGAGCGTTCGAAACAAGTACAGATCAAGCAACTCATCTCGATAGGTTCGATTGAAGCGTTCGATGTACGAGTTCTGTGTTGGTTTTCCCGGCTGGATGAAGTCGAGCATTACGTTGTTTTCCTCGGCCCAATCGGCCAGTGCCAGCGAGATAAACTCAGGACCATTATCGACTCTCAGTTTTTCCGGGTAGCCGCGGAACAGCGACACCCGCTCCAAGACCCGGATCACTCGTGGTGCAGGTAGGCTCAGATCGATTTCAATCGCCAGCGCTTCCCGGTTGAAATCGTCAACGACATTAAACGTGCGAAAGCGTCGACCGCACATTAATGCGTCGCTCATAAAGTCGATTGACCAGCAGCAGTTCGCTGCTGGTGGCACGGCCAACGGCTCGGGGAAACGGCTTGGAAGGCGGCGCTTGCCTTTGCGTCGCTTGTTCAGCTTGAGCAAGCAATACACGCGGTAAACTCGCTTGTGATTCCAGCGATAGCCCTGCCGCCGCAGCGTTTTGAACAGCTTGCTGAAGCCGTAACCCGGATTGATCTCCAGCACAGCCTGGATCGCCGTTATGACCGGAAGATCACGGTCCATGTCGGGTTGATAGCGATACACTGATCGACTCAAATTCAACATCTCACACGCCGCTCGTTGACTGATTCCATGCGCCTGCTGTGCAAAGTCGACAAGTTCTCGTTTCGCAGCAGGCTTCAGAGCTTTTTTTCAACAATGTCCTTAAGCGCTTCATGTTTGAGGCTGAGGTCAGCGAACATCTGCTTTAAGCGCCGATTCTCATCCGTCAGTTCCTTGAGCTTGCGAATGTCCGCGATCTCCATGCCGCCATACTTCGTTTTCAAGTTGTAGTAGGTCGCATCCGATATTCCGTATTCGCGGCAGACCTCCTTTACCTGGCGGCCGCCTTCGACCTCTTTCAATACCCGAACAATTTCGGTTTCTTTGAAACGTGCTCTGCGCATTTTCCGTTCTCCATCTCAGCATCATTATGCCGGAGAACTCCAAATCCGCGTGGCGCTATTCTAAGGGAGGCTTACAGGTGGAATGGACTCGCGCCCTCCCTGGCGCTCGCCCTTCAGGCGCACTAAGTGCGTCCAAAATCGCTCCCGGCGATTTTGTGAACCACCTCGGTGCTCCACCCCACCTCATGGCCAAACAAAAAGAGGGTCCCGATGGGACCCTCTTTTATTGTTTGGTGGTGATGGGTGGAATTGAACCACCGACCTGCGGGTTATGAGTCCGCCGCTCTGACCATCTGAGCTACATCACCTATGTTCGGGCGGGCCAGGCGGCCCGCGGGGCGAAGATTGTCCGGAAGCAGCAAGCAGCTGTCAAGAACAAGTTAGATCGATAACCGCAACAGTCGTGTAACACACGCAACAGGCGAGCAACGATATGGAGTCGAAAAATC
This sequence comes from Pseudomonadota bacterium, assembly GCA_022574185.1. GTDB lineage: Bacteria > Pseudomonadota > Gammaproteobacteria > Steroidobacterales > Woeseiaceae > UBA1847. The sequence goes on along the minus strand of JACZSM010000006.1, from coordinate 67,118 downwards.
AAGGCTACCGTATAATGCGCTCTTTCGCCGCCACGGAACAACGATGTTTCAAAATCCCGAGATCGCTTTGGATGAACTGCCAGGAACCGAACTTCTTGATTGGCAGAATCTGCACCCCAACTACAAACGTTGTCTAAGAATTCAACGAACGATCGGCATTTTAATTGTGGTCGCTGCAATTACGACCGCAACGATGCTTTTGAATGTTCCTTTGCTCAAGGCCGGACTGCTTTTATCCATCGTTGCGGTTCCAGCCCTTGTATTGCTGGTTTGGCCCGCAATTTCGGTTCCACGCCAAGGCTATGTCGTGCGAGACAAGGACATCGTATTCCGCTCCGGCGTTGTTTGGCAATCCGTAACGGCTATTCCTTTCAACCGCATTCAGCATGTCGAAACGAGCAGCACACCATTGGATCGAAGATTCAAAATCGCGACCCTGAAATTGTTCACCGCCGGCGGCTCGAGCGGCGACCTTAAGATCGATGGCCTCGGTCAAGATGTTGCTGAGCAGTTACGATATTTCGTTCTCGAAAAAGTCGGAACAAGTATTGAAAGCACCTGAGACAGGGGACTGGCAACGCACTTCGCCATTTGCGATCCTGTTTTTCATCGGCAGGACATTGCGGCTGATAGCAAAGAACGCCTGGCAGTCGCTGGCGCCCTTGTTCGTGGTCATGCTCTCGTCCGAAGGAGGTCTCCTCGACAAGATAGTCCTTGGCGGAGTCGCATTCGCAATTATTATCGTTACTGGATCTGTTCTGAGTTATTGGTTTTTCCGTTTCCAGATTCTCGATGACTCGATTCTGATTCGTCAGGGCGTACTAAAGAAGAAACAGCTCGACATCAAGTTTGATCGCATTCAGGGCATCAATACGCAGCAGAATGTGGTCTACCGATACCTCGGACTCGTCACGGTGAGCTTTGACACGGCGGGGTCTGCAAGCAGTGAGGGCAACCTGCCCGCCGTAACGCGACCGTTCGCAGAGTCATTGCGTGCGCGAATCGGCCGTAAACACGATGTCGCTGAGATCGACGACACGCAGGATGAGCCGTCGACCCGTGCGCTGATGCGTCTTGACTGGCGCGACATGATTCGTATCGGGCTTGCCGATCGTCGCGCCCTGATTCTGGTTGCATTCGCTGGCCCGTTGTTCGAGCGCATTGAGGAAAATGCCGAACGAGCTGTTTCTGAATTCGTCGCCGTCGCTGCGGAAATGGGATTGCAGGTTGATGCCGGCAATGCCGTTACGATTGGCATTACGATCGGTTTGCTACTGGTTTTGCTCCTGATTGTAGTTTCTATTGCGGCTGCAGCCCTTCGGTTCCACAACTATGAGTTATTTCTTGAACGCCGCACCTTGCGTTCGCACGGTGGACTGTTTACTCGTCACGAACATTCGATGGATCTCGGCAAGATTCAGACCTTGCGGTTACAACAAGGAATCGTGCAACGCCTGCTTGGGCGTTACCGCATGACAGCGCGGCAAGCAATAAGCGGCGGCGGGGCTCGAAGCAGGAAAGTATTTGATATCCCCGTTGTCACGGCAGCATTGGCTGATCAACTCCGCAAGCAGTTGCTGGCACCCGAAGGCGGGGCATTGACCCAGGTACCCACAAGCAGTCAGTTCGTTCCAATCTCCCCGTACTACATGCGCTCGCGACTACTTTTTCTCGGCTTATTGCCGGCCGCGATTGCCACAATCGCGTTGTGGCCGAAGCTCGGTGGTAGCAGCCTGATGTTCCTGTTGTGGGCACCGGCTACAGCGTTGCTGGTGTATCGCAATTGGCGCCGCGCAGGATACCTGCATGACGACAACGAAATCGTGCGACGTTCGGGTTTGCTTGGCTATCGCACTGTGGGCTTGCTGTTTCGCAAAGTTCAGCGAGTGACGGTTACGCAGTCTCGATACCAGCGACGCAAAGATCTCGCAAGCCTGCATATGTACATGGCATCGGGTAGTGTGCGCATACCGTATATAGATCACGCGACCGCAAAACAATTGCGCGATTATATTTTGTATAAGGTCGAATCCAGCCAGAAGGCCTGGCATTGATCAGACATTGAATCGAAAGTGCATGACGTCACCTTCGTTGACTACGTATTCCTTGCCCTCAAGGCGTAGCCGACCGGCCTCTTTCGCGCCTTGCTCGCCGCTGCCTGCTACATAGTCGCTAAAGGAAATGACTTCCGCTCGAATGAAGCCCCTTTCGAAGTCCGTATGAATTTCGCCGGCCGCCTGGGGTGCCGTCGCGCCTATCCTCGTCGTCCACGCGCGAACTTCTTCAGGACCTGCTGTAAAAAAGGTCTGTAACCCCAGCAACGAATATCCGCCACGAATCACGCGGTCGAGACCCGGTTCGTCGAATCCCAGATCTGCAAGAAATTCTGTCCTGTCCTCTTCATCCAGCACCGCAATCTCGGCTTCGATCGCGGCACATATCGCAACAACTTCAGCGCCTTCACTGGCTGCGTGCTCAAGAACCGCATCGAGATGCGGATTGTTCTTGAACCCGGTTTCGCTGACATTGGCAACATAGAGCACCGGTTTGGCCGTAATCATGTGCAACTCTTGCACCACCTTGCGATCGTTGTCGTCAAAATCGAGGCAGCGCACTGGCAAACCTTCATCGAGATGTTCCTTGATCCTCTTAATGACGTCACGAATGTACAGGTCCTCCTTTTGATTCGTTTTCGCATTGCGCTCTGCCCGGTAGAGTTGCTTCTCAATCGATTCGAGATCGGCAAGTGCGAGCTCAGTATTAATGATCTCTATGTCATCCGCCGGGCTGATCGCTCCCGACACGTGCGCGACATCGTCGTCTTCAAAACAACGCACGACATGCGCGATCGCGTGAGTTTCGCGAATATTCGCCAGAAATTGATTGCCAAGACCCTCGCCCTTTGATGCGCCGGCCACGAGTCCGGCGATATCAACGAATTCTACAGTCGTCGGAACCGTTTTCTTTGGCTTGACTATCCCGGCGAGGACGCCGAGTCGTGAGTCCGGTACCGGTACTATGCCGACATTGGGTTCGATCGTGCAGAACGGATAGTTTTCTGCCGGAATCTCGGCCGCTGTCAGCGCGTTGAACAGGGTGGATTTGCCGACATTCGGCAGCCCGACGATGCCACATTTGAATGTCACTTAACTAGTACTCCGCCGAGGTGGTATTGATAGAGTACTTGCCTTCGTATGTAATTTTTTCATGGCGGCGTTCAGCCCATCATCGATTAGCAACGGCATTACTGACGCCGCTTCGTCAATGTTCTTTTCGACAGCCGCTTCAGTATCGCTCGACCCACGCTTGAGCACGTAGTTGGTGACCGCGCTTTTGTCGCCAGGGTGACCGACTCCAATGCGAAGGCGAATGAAATCGGCTCCACAGTGCGTGATGACATCACGGATGCCATTGTGGCCACCGTGGCCGCCGCCGTTCTTGAGTCGCACGGTGCCGGGCGGCAGATCTATTTCGTCGTGAGCGACCAGCAGATGCTCTACCTGTAAGCGATAGTAGTCCAGCACGCCACGTATCGGCGGGCCACTCTGGTTCATAAAATTCTGCGGTTTGACAAGCCAGATATCTGTACCGGAAATATTGATACGACAACAATCAGCATCAAACTTCTTCTCGTAGCGAAATTTTCCGCTAAATTTCCGTGCGAGCGCATCGACAAACCAGAAACCCGCGTTATGCAGCGTGCGGGCATACTTGTCGTCCGGATTTCCGAGGCCAGCGATAATGCTCAAATGCGTCATAGCGATGCAATGGTAAACAAAGTCAAACAAAAAGACCGCCCGCAGGCGGTCTTCTCCAATGGGTGATAATGACTACTTCTCGTCGCTGCCTTCGTCGGACTCGGCCGGTGTCTCGGCTTCGTCCGGAGCGCCCTCTTCGTCCTTGATCCCTTCGACTGCCGCTACTTCGACAATATCCTCTTCGACCGGAGCCGCCTTGATCACATGGATCGACACGATCGCCTGATCGTGCTCGGGTCCCAGAGCCAATTGGGGAATTTCGACGCCTTCGGGCATCTTGATATCTGAGAGGTGCAACATTTCATCGAGCTGCAATGCGGAAATATCGACTTCAAAGTACTCGGGCAGATCCTTCGGCAAACAGATCACCTCAACTTCAGTCCGCAGGTGCGAAACCTTGCCGCCGCCTTCTTTGACACCGATAGCCAAGTCTTCGCCCGTGTAATGAATCGGCACGTTCATCTTGATCTTCTCGTCCTCAACAATTCGTTGCAGGTCCAGGTGCAAGATCTGCTTTTTTGCTGGATGACGTTGAATGTCTTTAATGATGGCGGCCTGGCTTTTATCACCAACCCTGATGTTCAGGACACTCGAATAGAACGACTCGTTCTCGAGCTGTCGCATCACTTTGTTGTGCTCAAAACTCAAGGCGCGTGGCGGACGGCCGGCGCCGTAGATGATTGCGGGAATCAATCCTTTGTGACGCAGGCGGCGGCTCGCACCTTTCCCCATGTCCTCGCGGATTTCCGCAATCAGATCGAATTTTTCAGCCATGACTGAACTCCAATATCTGATTGATTTCTCTGGAAATATCTCCAGTTTCACCGCAATCGAAACTGCGACCGTTCCGAAAGAGGTCGCGCATCTTAACCCATACCGACGATTCGGCCAAGCCCACGAGTTGAAACCCGGGCCCGCTCAAATACGACTAATCGACGTAGATCGAGGAAACAGACTCATCGTCGGAGATGCGCCGCATCGTTTCGGCCAGTAAGTCCGCCGTCGACAGCTGGCGGATTTTCTTGCAGGCCTGTGCCTCTTCGTTGAGCGGAATCGTGTCGGTGACGACAACCTCGTCAAGCTCGGACTCTGTAATTCGCGAGACGGCTGACCCGGACAAGACCGGGTGCGTTATAAAGGCGTGGACGGTCGCCGCGCCTTCGGCTTTCAGCGCGGCCGCTGCATGGCAGAGAGTGCCAGCGGTATCAACCATATCGTCCATCATGATGCAGTTCTTACCCGCGACTTCACCGATAATATTCATGACTTCCGACTGGTTCGCCTTGGCGCGACGTTTGTCGATGATGACGAGGTCCGCATCGTCGAGTCGTTTTGCCAGAGCGCGAGCACGAACAACGCCGCCGACGTCAGGAGACACAACGACCATATTTTCGTACTTGTGCTTCCAGACATCGCCGAGCAGCAGCGGTGATGCGTATACATTATCCACTGCGATATCGAAAAAACCCTGAATCTGATCGGCGTGCAGGTCGACGGTCAGCACCCGATCCACGCCGGCCGTGCCAATCAACTTCGCAACCAGCTTGGCCGTGATGGGTACACGCGCTGCACGTGGCCGCCGATCCTGACGTGCAAAGCCAAAATATGGGATAACCGCGGTGATTCGGGCCGCTGACGCGCGCTTGATCGCATCGACCATGACGAGCAATTCCATCAGGTTTTCGGACGTCGGCGGACAGGTCGGTTGAATGATAAACGTCTCACGACCGCGAATATTCTCGAGGATTTCGACGTTGATTTCGCCATCGCTGAAGCGCCCTACCTGGGCGCGCGCAAGCGGCAAATGCAGACAACGCGCTATGTCGTGGGCGAGTTTCGGGTGCGCGTTTCCCGAAAATACCGCCATAGATGCCAGATCCACGATTCCTCCCTTGCGACTGGGTTGGCTGGGGCGGCAGGATTCGAACCTGCGGTACACGGGATCAAAACCCGATGCCTTACCACTTGGCTACGCCCCAATACCCTGTATGTGCGGCGCAATTTAGTCAAAAAACAACCATTTGTCGATGATAATTCGCACCCTCGTATCCGCATTGCTTGCCGACAGCCGGCTCGGCATAGGCTGGCCACCGCTATTACGATAACGCGAAATCGTGACTGTCCAGTCACGCTGCACGATTTCGACCAGTTGCCCGTCTGCATTGAATTCGATTTGCGCTGGTGCCGTTGGATCTGGAATGCCCAGCGCCCAGTAGCGCAGGCTCGTGACTGGAATCGTCCAGCCATAGCGAACCTGGAGTTCGATCTCGGCGTCGCTGAGTGCAGTGCGTACACCGTCCTTGTCAGTAAGAACCACTGATTCGCCGTCGCCTTCGATGCGGACAGTACCGATACCCAGCGGGCCGCTGACGGTCGCGCTGAAAGCGTCGCTCTTTTGCACCCAGCGCAATTTGCCATTGAACCCGTCATTGCTGGCGCTGACGCCGATGCGTCCTGAAAATTCCCAGTTTTCGTGGTTGCCTAATACCTGAATGCGTGTGTCCCAACTATCGATGTCGGGTAGCTGCACGCTCTGGCGGGATACGCAGCCAGCACCGAGCAGCGATGCGAGAACGACGGCGACCGCGATCGGCCGCAGCGGATCAATCAGCTGCCGGGAAACGACGTTCGCGGACATCTCTGAGTAACTCGCTGTCCGGATCCTGTTGCTCAGCCACCACGAGGAGCTTGAGCGCTTCGCTGTTGCGCCTAAGCGTGACCAGCACCTCGATAAGATGCGCTGCAACTTCGTGATCAGGGAAACGATCGTATGCGACCTGCAGTTGCTCGAGCGCCGCCTCATGCTCGCTGCGCTTGTAAAGTACCCATCCAAGGCTGTCGATAATAGCGGGACTGTCTGGGTCATAACGAAGTGCCTTGCGTATGAGTTTTTCGGCTTCACGATACTCCTCGGTCCGGTCCGCCAGCGTATAGCCAAGTGCATTCAAGGACAGGGCACTCTCAGGCCACCGACGCACGGACCTGCGATATTCGCCCAGAGCTTCGTCAAGGCGCCCCATCCGCAGCAACAACTCGGCCCGGCCCAGAGCGATACCCTCATCCTCCAGCCGATAAGTCACGATCTTGTCGTAAGATTCGAGAGCTTCCGGGTAACGGCCCAGCGAGGCCAGCAATTGCGCCCTTACAAGAATCATGTCGACTGCGTGGTTCGGGTTTTCGGCGGCAAACTCTTCGAGGCGCTGCAATGCTTGCTCAGGATCGTCATGCTGGTATGCGATCAGGGCACTTGCGCGGCGCTGCGCGGCGAGTGCATTTTGCCCGGAAGATACCTGCGAGTACAAGCGCACCGCCCGATCGTGTTCGCCACGAATGTCAGCGATGCGCGCCAGGTAATACAAGGCGTCCATCGTAAAGCTGCGGCTCCGGAGAAGGTCCTCGAAATCGTCCCAGGCTGCGTCGAGGTTGTTCTGGCGGAAATTGATGATCGCCATGAGTCGTAACGCATCCGTTCTGCCTGACTTCTCAAGCAGAATCTGGTTGACCTGGCTGAGCGCGTCATCAATGCGACCCACCGACATCAGCATCAAGGCCAACTCCATTCGTGCATCGGGATCAGGGTCCGGATCGTCACCGATGATGCGCGCGGTGTAGTCGATTGCCCTGGCCTTCTCGCCATTCAAGAGCAGGGCACGCGCATACAACAGTTTTGGCTTGAGCCACTCCGGACTGAGCTCAATCGCACGCAAGGATTTCTTCATCGCATACACGGTATCGCCACCTTGCAATGCCAACGCCGCAGAAGCGTAATTCACCAACGCCGAGTCCTTGTAAGGTTTGGCCAACCAGCGCATGACTTGATCTGCTTTTTCACCGTCCTCGGCTGCCAGGACCGGGAGGAGTGAAAAAAGACGTTCGTCACCCGGCTCGTCACCTGATTCGATATATTTCTTGAAATTGCGACGCGCTGCCCTGAGATTGCCCATGCGCAATTCGAGTTGTGCGACAACTCGTAGCGCATCGTCGCTTTCTTCGTCGAGCTCGTACCAGCGTTTCGCTGATCGCAGTGCCTCTGCATTGAGGCCGAATCCGTAGGCGATCCGCGTCGCCTGTCGTGCGATATCAACGTTATCGCTCAGTTCGGCTGCCTTGCGATATTCTCTGGCTGCCTGCAGATAGTCGTCGGCCTGCAAGGCGATTTCCGCTTGCAGCACATGCGTACTGGACTCTGCATCGCTTTCGGTAGCTGCCAATGCAAATGGCTGGGCCACAGCAATCAGTGCCCCCAGTAGAAAGCCAGCAGGCATTCGTCGATAAAAGTGATGCATTGGGACTCTATTGTTCATCGATGGGGCAGCTGCGATATTGCAGCTCATGGCTAATTCAGACAAGGAACTGAGTCGTCAGTTCGCATATGATACCCACACACTGACCGATTCCCTTATTCTCGATCCAAACACGATCACGGCTATGCGGCTGCAAATACTCGGGCTGAACCATAACACGGCACCTGTCGAAATTCGCGAACGAGTTATGTTCGCGGGTGACGATGTAGGGCGGGCCCTCGTACGCTTGAATGAGATCGAAAGCATCGCCGAGGCAGTGCTGCTATCGACCTGTAACCGTACCGAATTTTATGTCATCGGCAATGACGCGGGTTGCGAGCAGATTCGAACCTGGCTTCACGATGATCGCGATCTGGACCGGGCATTCGGCGACTCGCTGTTTACGCTCGCCGAAGACGAGGCGATACGCCACATCTTTAGCGTCGCTTGCGGTCTCGAATCGATGGTCCTCGGCGAACCGCAAATACTTGGCCAGTTGAAGGAAGCGGTTCGAGAGGCGGAGCAGGTCGGCAGTCTGGGCAAACAACTTGGGCGTCTGTTTCAGCACACTTTTTCGGTTGCCAAGAAAGTGCGCACCGATACGAAAATTGGCTCAAGTCCGGTGTCGGTCGCGTCTGCTGCAATTAGCCTCGCACAGCAATTTTTTGCCGGATTCGAACAGCACACGGCGCTGCTGGTTGGCGCTGGTGCGACAGTCAAAATACTGGCGAAACAGCTTTCGAGCAAGGGCATAGGCCGCTTGTTTGTCGCGAATCGGGATTTTGAGCGGGCCCGGCAACTTGCCGGTCAGTTCGGCGGCTATGCCGTGCCGCTGTCAGAACTCGAAGGCACGTTACCGGAGGCGGATATCCTGATCACCGCAACCGCAAGTCCGGAACCCATCATCACGCGTAAACAACTTGAAAAAGCGATTGTGGCGCGCCGGCGTAAGCCGATATTTGCTGTCGATATCGCCGTGCCACGCAATATAGCCGCCGATGCCGCCGAACTCGATGATGTTTATCTGTACACGATCGACGATCTCGACAAGGTAATTCAGGATGGCCAGGGTAGTCGCGAAGCGGCCGCTATCGACGCAAATCGTATTCTCGACGACGAAATCGTGCGCTACCTGAGCATCGAACACGCCAAGCAGGTCAGTCCGGTCATCACGGCACTACGAGAACATGGCAGAGCAATTCGTGATGAAGTACTCGAGCAGGCACAACGCCGAATTGCAAAGGGTGTCGACAGTACTGACGTGATCGAATTTGCGACAGCATCACTGTTGAAAAAAATGCTGCACAATCCAAGCGTGCGTCTGCGTGAAGCCGGTGAAGCTTCTGAAGAAGATATCATCGAGGCTGCCAGGGAGTTGTTTGGCCTCGATAAGAATGACGCACCATGAAAGATTCAATACGACACAAGCTTGAATCTGTACGCGACCGCTTCGAGGAGCTTGCCGGTTTGCTCGCCGATCCCGACATCATCGCCGAGCAGAACAAATTTCGGGAATTGTCTAAGGAGTACGCGCGCATCGAACCGATCGTCACCTTGTTTGGTGATTTGGAAACGCTTGATCGTGACATAGCGGCGGCCGAGGAGATGACGGATGACAGTGATAGCGACATTCGTGAAATGGGGCACGAAGAACTGCAAAAACTGACAACGCAGCGTGAGGGTCTGCAACAGGCGCTGCAGAGATCACTGATTCCTCAGGACCCGCACGACAACAGCAATGTCTTCCTTGAATTACGGGCCGGCACAGGCGGCGACGAGGCCGCTATATTCGCCGGCGATCTGTTTCGCATGTATTCCAAATATGCTGAGACAATGAACTGGACGATAGAGATTCTCACGGCACGAGAAGGTGAGCACGGCGGCTACCGGGAAATAATCAGCCGCATCACGGGCAGCGGCATTTACGCCAACCTCAAGTTCGAATCGGGGGCTCATCGCGTACAGCGCGTACCGGCAACCGAGTCGCAAGGTCGTATTCATACCTCAGCATGCACGGTCGCTGTGTTGCCAGAAGCCGATGAAATCGAGGCGATCGAAATATTGCCGGTAGATCTGCGAGTTGATACTTACCGGGCATCGGGAGCCGGGGGACAGCACGTCAACAAGACTGATTCAGCCGTTCGCCTGACACACTTGCCTTCGGGCATCGTCGTCGAATGCCAGGATGAGCGCTCCCAACACAAGAATCGTGCACGCGCAATGTCGCTGCTGCAGGCGCGATTGCTCGATGCCGAAGTCACGGCGCAGATAACCGAGCAGGCTGCGCAACGTAAACGTCTCGTGGGCTCGGGTGACCGCTCCGAACGCATCCGCACATACAATTTTCCGCAGGGCCGAGTTACCGACCATCGCATCAACCTGACGCTGTACAAACTCGAGGAAATACTCGAAGGCGCGCTCGATCAGATCATTCAGCCGCTGATCAGCGAATACCAGGCCGACCAGCTCGCGGCAATTTCTGACTGAAGGAACCAAATTCGGCAATCGCGGAGTCTGCACGCCTACAATTGCCGGCGCAGGTAGTTTAGAACGTCGGAGCGCGTAATCAGGCCAAGAAACTCGTCGTCGTCCAAAATGGCTGCATACGGTTGTGCGCTGAGCATCGCAACCAGATTGTTAACACTGGTTGTCTTGTCGAGCTTGATAAACGCTGTCTGCATCGAGTCGGCTACGATCGAATTCATCAACGCCGGTTTACCGAAGACGTGTTGAATGATCGTGTCTTCGGTCACGATGCCGACCAGTTTGCCGTCCTCCATGACCGGCAATTGTGAAAATCCCGCGTTGCGAAGCCGGTTATGTGCTGTTGTCAGTACATCGGTCGGGCCCACGGTAATTGTTGCCTGTTCTCCGTGCAGGCGCCCGATCAGGTCGCGCAGATCATCGAACTGCTCGCGCTGGATGAATCCCTCATCCTCCATCCAGAAATCGTTGTACAGCTTGGACAGGTACTTGTTGCCAGTATCGGCCGCAAAGGTCACGACACGTTTCGCTGTGGTCTGTTCGTGGCAGTACTTGAGTGCGGCAGCCAGCAGAGTTCCAGTCGACGAGCCCGCAAGAACTCCTTCGACCTTGAGCAATTCCCGTGCGGTAGCGAACGACTCTGCATCGGTGATCGCATATGCCTTCGTCACCTTCGAAAAATCGGCAATCGTTGGAATGAAGTCCTCGCCGATGCCTTCGACCAGCCAGCTACTGCTTTTATCTTTCAGCTCGCCGGTATTGACATAGTCGGCAAGTATCGAGCCAACCGGGTCGGCAAGGATCACTTCGACATTCGGCGCATGCTCGGTCAGGTACCTGCAGACACCGGTCACTGTGCCGCTGGAACCCACGCCCAGAACAATCGCATCGAGATCGCCTTCCATCTGCTCGAGAATCTCGGGCGTCGTCGTCTGTTCGTGTGCCAGCGGATTGTCGTCGTTACCGAACTGGTCGATGAAATAGGCGCCCCGCTCCGCGGCAATTCGCCGACCAAGGTCCTGGTAGTACTCCGGGTGTCCCTTGCTGACATCGGAGCGCGTCAAAATGACTTCGGCACCCATTGCACGCAAGTTGAAAATCTTTTCCTGGCTCATCTTGTCCGGCAATACCAGCACCATTCGATAGCCTTTCTGGCCCGCGACGAGTGCGAGACCGATGCCCGTATTACCTGCCGTCGCCTCGACGAGCGTATCGCCCGGCTTAATGTCGCCGCGCTTCTCAGCCTCTTCAATCATCGAGATGCCGATTCGATCCTTGACCGATCCGCCGGGATTCAAGAGTTCGAGCTTGAGAAAAAGCTGGCAGAGGCCCGTATCGAGACGCCTGATCTCGAGCATCGGTGTCTTGCCCACCATGTCCAGAATATTGGAATAGACCTGCATGCGCGTATAGTTCCGACTGGATTTGCCCGCGAGTGTACGCGAAATTCAGAGCTTTCGACCAGTTTCCATGACCGATTCGTCTTCTATAGGAACAGCTGTTTCTGACGCAACCACGCGTCTTGCTGCTGTTAGTGAGTCCGCACGACTCGACGCCGAATTGCTCGTCGCTCGCTCGATCAATATGCCACGCAGCTACCTGTTCGCACACCCCGAGGACGATCTCGACGAGTCCGCGCAGCAACGACTGGAATACATACTTGAACGCCGCTTGCGCGGCGAGCCGATGGCCTATATCACGGGCATCAAGGAGTTCTGGTCGCTCGAACTCGTAGTCAGTCCTGCAACTCTGGTGCCCAGACCGGAGACAGAAACACTCGTCAGTCTCGCGCTGCAGGAAATTCCGCGTCAGGCCGAATGGCAGGTCCTGGACCTGGGCACGGGATGTGGTGCGATTGCCGTCGCCATTGCGAACGAACGATGCAACTGTGCAATCACGGCTGTGGATTCGAGTATCGATGCGATCGCAGTTGCCAGGCAGAACGTTCGACAACTCGACTTGAGTAATGTCACTTGCCTGCAGGGCGACTGGACGCACCCGGTCCAGAACCGCCAGTTCAGAGTAATCGTCTCGAACCCGCCCTACGTCCGTGCCAACGATGCAGCACTGGAAACGCTTCGGGCCGAGCCTCGTATGGCGCTGCTCGCCGGCGTGGACGGGCTTGATGCGATTCGCATCCTCGCAAGAGACTGTAGGTCGATTTTGGAAAACGACGGCGTAATGATGCTAGAGCATGGTGCCGATCAGCAGCGCAGTGTTGCCGACATCCTGACGTCTTGTGCCTGGGAGCAGATTCAGTGCCATAACGACTATGCTGGAAATCCGCGCGTTACCCTGGCGCACAGGCCAGCAGGACAGCCGTGACCGATCTGTGGTAAATAGCGCAGGTCTTCTAATACAGCGAGCGATCATGATTACGATCAAAACCAGCCACGGCGAAATTGCCATCGAATTATTCGACGATAAGGCACCGATCACCTGCGAGAATTTCCGCCAATACATCGCCGACGGCTTTTATCAGGACACCATATTTCACCGCGTCATTCCAAAATTCATGATCCAGGGTGGCGGCATGGATGTGAGCCTGTCGGACAAGCAGACGCGGGAGCCGATCAAGAATGAGGCAGACAACGGTGAGTCCAATGACCGGGGCACTCTCGCGATGGCACGTACAGGCGAAGTTGACAGCGCAACCGCGCAGTTTTTCATCAATTTGCGCGACAACGACCCTCTCAATCACAGTGGCCGGGATTTTGGCTACGCAGTCTTCGCTCGTGTCACCGACGGTATGAACGTAGTCGATGCCATTGCGGGCGTAGAGACCGAAGATCGCGCGGGTCACCAGGACGTGCCGGTTGAATCCGTGACGATTCTGGACGTCACGATCGACGCCTAGGCAAATGGCAGGCGACAATCCGCAACTCAGTCGCCACGCCCGCCATCTTTCCCTGGCGCAGGTGGGCAACGACGGCCAGCGGCGCATCGAGCAGGGCTCCGTTCTGCTCATTGGCGTCGGCGGCATCGGTTGCGCGGCGGCAAGCTATCTCGCTGCCAGTGGTGTGGGTAACTTGCTGCTATGCGACTTCGACACCGTCGATGTGACCAACCTCGGCCGACAGGTGCTCTATGGCCCCGGCGACGTCGACAAGCTCAAGGCAAGATGCGCTGCCGAGCATCTTGCCAACATCAATCCTGACATACGTATCACACCGCTCACTGAGCGGCTCGATGGTGACGAGCTGGCCGCCAGGGTCAGTCAGGTCGACGTCGTGCTGGACTGCTGCGACAATTTCGCTACCCGGTTTCAGGTCAGCGATGCATGCGTCGCAGCCGCCCGCTGCCTGATATCGGGCGCCGCAATACGCTTCGAAGGTCAGATAGCCGTATTCGGACCCGGCTACCAGGACTCGCCCTGTTATCGGTGTCTGTACAGCGACGCGGATGAGTCGCTGGAGAACTGTGCCGGCAATGGCGTGCTTGGCCCGGTGCCCGGCGTCATTGGCACGATGATGGCCGTCGAAACACTGAAACATCTTGCCGGCATCGCATCACCGCGCGGCATCCTGCGCCTCTACGACGCTGCGAGCGGCGAATCCAGCTCCGTAACCATAAAAAAACGACGCGACTGCCAAGGTTGCGGCACTTGCTTGTTGTAGGAGCCCGCCATGCGGGCGATATCCGCGGTGCTATTCGTGTCGGGTGATTATCGCCCGCATGGCGGGCTCCTACAGGTATCGTGGTAATCGCCCGCATGGCGGGCTCCAACAGCGGGCTCCAACAGAACACTATGCGGCGTTCGCGGCTCTGGGATCGTAACGAAGATTCGGCCCGAGCCATTTCTCGGCTTCGGCCAAAGAGATGCCCTTACGATCAGCGTAGGACTCGACCTGATCACGATCGATCCTGCCGACTGCAAAGTAACGCGCATCCGGGTGTGAGAAAAAGAAGCCACTGACTGCCGCTGTCGGATACATCGCATAAGACTCCGTCAGGCGCAGGCCAATACTCGCTTCGACATCAAGTAATTGCCAAAGCTTGGCTTTTTCTGTGTGATCGGGGCATGCCGGATAGCCGGGTGCAGGACGGATACCCCGATATTTTTCTGCAATCAATTCTTTGTTGGACAACTCCTCATCCGGCGCATATTGCCAATACTCCTGGCGTACGCGCGCGTGCAGATATTCGGTACACGCCTCCGCGAGGCGGTCCGCCAGAGCCTTGAGAATGATCGCGTTGTAGTCGTCATCATCCGCTTCGAAGCAAGCAACATGCTCATCAATACCAATGCCTGCCGTGACGGCGAACGCACCCAGGTAGTCGTGCAGATTGCTCGTGGCAGGAGCAACGAAATCAGCCAGACAGCTTTGCGGGTGACCTGCAGGTTTCGAACGTTGCTGGCGCAGATGGCAAAAGCGCAACAGTTGCTGCTGCCTGTCATCATCGGCGTAGATCAATACGTCATCGTGATCATCGCTGTTGGCCGGGAAGAAGCCAAAAACAGCTTTCGCCTGCAGCCATTGCTCGGCAATGATGCGATCAAGCATTGCGGTTGCATCCGCGTAGAGTGAACTCGCCGCCTCACCGAACCTGGCGTGGCTGAGAATCTGTGGGAATTTTCCATGAAATTCCCAGGCATTGAAGAACGGCATCCAGTCGATGTAATCGCGCACCGTCTGCAGATCGATGTCATCGAAAACGCGCGTGCCCGTGAACGACGGCACTGGCGGCTGGTAATTGTCCCAGTCACAACGATGCCGCCGGTTGCGCGCCTCTGCCAGTGACAGCTGTGGCGCAAGACGCTTTTTGTTCGCGTGGTTTTCGCGACGTCGCTGGTTGTCTTTGCGAGTCTTTTGGATCAGCGCATCCCGCGTTCGAGGTTCGATCAACGCCTGCACCACGCCGACCGAACGCGAAGCATCTTTGACGTAAATGACCGGGCCTTCATAACCCGGCTCGATTTTGACCGCAGTGTGGACTGGCGACGTTGTCGCGCCGCCTATCAACAATGGCAAGTCGAATCCAAGCCGTTGCATTTCGCTGGCGACGTATACCATTTCATCCAGCGACGGCGTAATCAGCCCGGACAAGCCGACGATGTCTGCGTTCTCGCTGCGTGCCGTCTCAAGGATCTTCTCACACGACACCATGACGCCGAGGTTGATAATCTCAAAGTTGTTGCATTGCAGAACCACACTGACAATGTTTTTGCCGATGTCGTGAACGTCACCTTTGACGGTTGCGAGCACGATCTTGCCGTTGCTACGCATCTTGCCATCCTGACTTGCTTCGATAAACGGCACGAGATGCCCGACAGCTTTTTTCATCACCCGCGCAGACTTCACGACTTGCGGCAAGAACATTTTACCCGCACCAAACAGATCGCCGACAACATTCATGCCCGCCATCAACGGACCTTCGATGACATCGAGTGGCCGGGCGGAGCCAAGTCTGGCCTCCTCGGCGTCAGCGACGACAAACTCGTCAATACCGTTAACCAACGCATGTTCGATGCGCTTCGCGACGGGCAATTCTCGCCAACTGAGGTCCGCAACCTTCGCTTTGGCACCTGAGGCCTGGCCCCTGTAGCGTTCGGCCACGGTGAGCAGACCTTCCGCAGCATCTTCGCAGCGGTTGAGAACGGCATCCTCCACGGCGTCACGCAGATCGGTCGGCAGGTCCTCATAAATCGCGAGCTGGCCCGCATTGACGATACCCATGCTCATACCAGCGCGAATCGCGTGGTACAGAAATACCGAGTGGATCGTCTCGCGCACGACGTTATTGCCGCGGAACGAGAACGACACATTGCTTACGCCGCCGCTGACCAGCGAATGGGGCATTGCCGCCTTGATCTGCCGGGTCGCCTCGATAAAATTGATCCCGTAGCTCGCGTGTTCTTCAATACCCGTTGCGATAGCGAAAATATTCGGATCAAAGATGATGTCCGACGATTCGAATCCCACCTTTTCAGTGAGTATCCGGTGCGAGCGCTTGCAAATTTCGACTTTGCGTTCGATGGTGTCAGCCTGACCCTTGGTGTCGAACGCCATGACAATGACGGCAGCGCCGTAAGCGCGCACAAGCTCTGCCTGCTCGATAAAGTGCTGCTCGCCTTCTTTGAGGCTGATCGAATTGACGATGGCCTTGCCTTGTACACACTGCAATCCGGCTTCGATCACCGACCATTTCGACGAGTCAATCATAACTGGAAGCCGCGATATATCCGGCTCCGAGGCGATGAGGCTCAGGAACTTCACCATCGCATTCTCAGAGTCGAGCATGCCCTCATCCATGTTGACGTCGATGATCTGCGCGCCATTGTTCACCTGGTCGCGAGCAACCTGGACCGCGGCAGCATAGTCGTCGGCCTCAATCAAACGCCGAAATCGTGCCGATCCCGTTACATTGCAGCGCTCACCCACATTGACGAACAGGTCATCCGGTCCAATATTCAGCGGTTCGAGCCCGGCAATCCGGCAACGCACAGGCGGCGTGGCCGGCACTCGCGGCGCCAGCCCTTCGATTACCTCCTTGAGCGCGCGAATATGCTCAGGCCGCGTTCCGCAACAGCCACCAACCAGGTTGACCAGCCCGCTTTGTGCAAACTCCTCGATGGTCTTTGCCATGTGCTCTGGCGTTTCGTCATACTCGCCGAATTCATTCGGCAGACCTGCATTCGGATGCGCGCAGACACGCGTGTCTGCAACGCGAGAGAGTTCTGCGATATACGGCCTCAGGTCATCTGCGCCCAGTGCGCAATTAAAACCAACCATGAAGGGGTCGGCATGGCGGATGGAATTCCAGAACGCCTCGCTCGTCTGGCCCGACAATGTACGCCCCGAGGCATCCGTAATCGTGCCTGAAATCATGACCGGCAACGTCACGCCAATGGTCTTGAAGCAGCGCTTGATCGCGAATATCGCGGCCTTCGCATTGAGTGTGTCGAAAATCGTTTCGACCATCAGAAAATCGACGCCGCCTTCAATCAGCGCGTTCGTCGCCTGCTCATAGGTCGCGACCAGTTCAGCAAATCGAATGTTGCGATAACCGGGGTCATTGACGTCGGGCGATATCGAAGCAGTCCGATTCGTGGGTCCTAATACGCCGGCGACGTACCGCGGACTACCGACACGGGACGCATGCGTATCAGCGCATTCACGCGCAATTCTCGCGGCGGTGAGATTCAGCTCGGGCACCAGCGCAGCCATCGCATAATCGCTCATCGATGGCGCATTGGCATTAAAAGTATTGGTTTCGATGATGTCGGCACCAGCATCGAGAAACTGACGATGAATATCCTGGATGACCTGCGGCCGCGTCAGCGTCAACAAGTCGTTGTTGCCCTTGACGTCACTGGTCCAGTCGCCGAAGCGGTCGCCGCGAAATTCCTCCTCGCCAAGTGCGTAGCCCTGAATCATCGTACCCATCGCACCATCGAGAAGCATGATGCGGCTGTTGAGCGATTCTATGAGCGACGCTATGCGTCTGTTGCGGTCCAAATCTCTATCTCACGCGGCAGCTTGATGGGCACGCACGCCGAGTGCATGACAGATCGCAAACGTCAATTCGGAGCGATTCAGCGTGTAGAAATGGAACTCGTCGACACCTTCGGACTGCAGCTTGCGAACCTGCTCAATTGCCACGCTCGCCGCTATCATCTGCCGTGTCCCGGCATCATCCTCAAGACCTGCAAATCGTTCATGCAACCACTTGGGCACGTTTGCACCGCAGCGCTCTGCGAATCGCTGCAACTGGGGAAATCGTGTAATCGGCAGAATGCCGGGCACCAGCGTCGACTCGATGCCGGCGATCGCAGCGAGATCGCGAAAACGCAGGAAAACCTCGACATCGAAGAAAAACTGCGTGATGGCTCGCGACGCTCCGGAATCCAGCTTGCGCTTGAGATTTTCGAGATCGGACAACGGGCTAGCAGCATCGGGATGGACTTCGGGATACGCTGCGACCGATATGTCGAAATCGCCGATCCTGCGCAGGCCGGCGACAAGATCCGAAGCGTAAGTATAACCATCGGCTCTTGGTACATAGTCATCCGGAAGATCACCGCGAAGCGCGACAAGGTGCCGAACACCCATATCCCAGTACGCGCGCGCAATATCGTCGATCTCACCACGACTTGCGTCTATGCACGTCAAATGCGGCGCGGCCGTCAGATTTGTGTCGCTGACAATTCGCGCCACCGCCGCGTGCGTGCGCTTGCGTGTCGAACCGTCCGCACCATACGTCACGGACACGAACCTGGGTTCGAGTTCGGCCAGCCGCTCAATCGAGCTCCACAGAATCGCCGCCATCTCTGGGTTATGCGGAGGAAAGAATTCGAACGAAACGCTGACAGTGCCTGTAGCTCGATCACCCATTGGCATATCGTCCGTCAGGCCGCCGCCAATTCGAAGTCCGCCGCTATCGCGACGGCAAGTAACCAGCGAGGTTCGTGCAGGGGTATGCGGCGTGGCGGTGCGAGACGCAGGCCGGTAGCCTGGCACCATTGCACAAAGTGCTCTTCGAGCAGAGCGATGTTGCGGCGATCGGCCTGCCCAAGCAGCAGCAATCGTCCGCCAGGTTTCAGCAGCCGGCGCGCCTCGATAATTGCCACGAGGGGTCTGTCGGCTGTGCCGAGCACATCGTCGAGGATAACCGTGTCGAACTCAGCATCGGCAAATGGCAACTCGTACATGTCGCCTTTGCGAACACTGCAGTTCTCGACGCCGGCCAGCAACAATTCTGTACGCGCAAGCTGCCTGGCATCTGAGTCGATATCAACGCCCACTGCGCGTTGCGCGCGCGATCCAAGCAACTTCAGTATGCGGCCCTGACCGCTGCCGATATCGATGAGTGCGCCGAGCGGCGCCGCAACTGTCAGCTCGACAAGGGCATGATGTAAGTGCCGTATCGATGCGTCATCTTGCGCCGACGCGGGCACCCCACCTTTGGCGCTGCGTAAATTGCGTAGCTTCTCCAGGTCTCGTTCGAACGCCGGCTCGTCTGTCGGCAGCAAAGCAAAAAATCGACGCCGGACTGCCGCCTGATCGCCACGCAGGGACATCCTGTAATAGACAAAGTGCCCGTCGCGAAATCGTTGCAGCAGATCCGCATCGCATAACTGCTTGAGATGCTGAGAAATGCGCGGCTGACTCTGCACCAGCACCTGTGCGAGTTCCGAGACACTGCACTCGCCATGCATGCATATAGCGAGCAGACGCAGCCGGATCGGGTTCGCCAGTGCCTTGAGCTGGAAAATCAGTTGTTCGGTCGATCTTTGCATAATATAAATATATAAAGATTTATTTATATTTAGATTACATAGCCTAGCACACGGCCGTGTGGTCACGCTATCGGCTACGTTCTCTTTGTCCAAATTGAACCCGGCATACAGGCGCGTCTGCGGGTATTTACTCGCGCCAAACCTCGCTCGGCGTCCTGCCACGACTGCACGGCCGGCAGTCCGGACATTCCTTGCCGGAATGCCTCGATCCCGCCTGACGGGTTCCTACAGCGGGCACTGCCCGAGCGTTACCTGGCGAGTTTCTCTTTGAGGATCGTGTTGACCTGGCCGGGATTGGCCTTGCCGCCCGTCTCTTGCATGACCTGGCCGACGAAGAAACCGATCAGTTTGTCCTTGCCGGACTGATATTCGGCGACTTGCGAAGGATTGGCGACGATGACTTTGTCGACCACGGCCTCGATTGCCGACCTGTCGGTGATCTGCTGCAGGCCGCGTGCCTCGATGATTTCGTCGGCTGTGCCCTCGCCTGTCCACATTGCGTCGAAAACTTCCTTGGCTATTTTGCCGGAGATTGTATTGTCGTCGATGCGGTCCAGTAAACCGGACAGATCGCCAGCGGCGATACGGCTCGTTACAATCTCCAGGCCATCTTTATTGAGTGCAGCTGCAAGATCACCGATCACCCAGTTTGCGACCACTTGTGCTCTGGCCGTACCGGCTGCGACCGCAGCTTCGAAATAATCGGCCAAGGCCCGATTGACCGTGAGAATGGCAGCATCACTCACCTTCAGACTGTATTCCTTGACGAATCGTTGCTGTTTCACATCGGGCAATTCCGGCAAGGTGCGGCGCACAGCCTCGATATACTCCTCGTCGATCTCGATCGGTAACAAATCCGGATCCGGGAAGTAGCGATAATCGTTGGCTTCCTCCTTGACACGCATTGTGCGTGTCTCGTCGCGATCGGAATCGTACAGACGCGTCTCCTGCACGACCTTGCCACCGTCTTCGATCAGCTCGATCTGTCGCTCGATTTCGAAATTGATGGCTTTCTCAACGAAGCGAAACGAATTCAGATTCTTGAGTTCGGCGCGTGTGCCCAGTTCCTTCTGGCCGCGAGGACGCACCGATATATTGGCGTCGCAGCGAAACGACCCTTCGGCCATGTTGCCGTCGGAAATCTCGAGATAACGCACGATCGTATGAATCTTGCGCATATAAGCGATCGCTTCCTTCGCCGAGCGCAAGTCCGGTTCCGAGACGATTTCCAGTAATGGCGTACCTGCACGATTCAGATCAATGCCCGAAGAACCGTCCAGACCCTCGTGAATCGATTTGCCCGCATCTTCTTCGAGATGCGCACGTGTGATGCCGATGCGCTTGTCGTTGCCATCGGCGTCTTTGATATAGAGTTCGCCGTGCTCAACAATCGGCAGCTCAAACTGACTGATCTGGTAACCTTTGGGCAGATCGGGATAGAAGTAGTTTTTGCGCGCAAACACCGAGCGGCGCGCGACGGTCGCGTTGACAGCGAGTCCGAACTTGCAGGCCATGCGGATGACTTCTTCGTTCAGGACTGGCAACACTCCCGGATAGCCGAGATCCACAAGGCAGGCCTGCGTATTGGGCTCGGCACCGTAAGCCGTCGCAGCACCCGAAAAAATCTTGCTGCGCGTCGCCAGCTGAGCGTGAATTTCGAGGCCGATGACGACTTCCCACTGGCCGCTCATTGGTAGCCCTCCGGGCAAGCCTCGTGCCAGTCGGTCTGTTGCTGGTACTGATGTGCGCACCGCAGAACCGTCTCTTCACCGAAATGCGGTCCAACAAGGTGCAATCCGACGGGCAGCCCGTCGACGAATCCACAGGGTGTCGAGATTGCAGGCAGGCCGGCAAGATTGGCGCCAATCGTATAGATGTCGTTGAGATACATCGTGATTGGATCGTCGGTCTTGTCACCGAGGCGAAATGCCGGGGTCGGTGACGTTGGCCCGGCAATAATATCGACCTCGGCGAACGCCTTGTTGAAGTCCTGAGCAATCAGCTGGCGGACTCGTTGCGCTTTGAGGTAATACGCGTCGTAATAGCCAGCGGACAGAACATAGGTTCCTGTCATGATGCGGCGTTTGACCTCGGCGCCGAACCCTTCGCCACGACTCCGACAATAAAGGTCGAACAGGTCCTCTGGATCCTTGGCGCGGTGACCAAATCGAACACCATCGAATCTCGACATATTCGACGAGCATTCAGCTGGCGCGACGACATAGTAGGTTGGCACTGACAGATCGAGATTCGGCAGATCAACCTCAGTCAGAATCGCGCCCTGCGCCTCGAGTACAGCCAGCGATTCCCTGACTGCCGCCGCCGTTTTTTCTTCCAGTCCCGCATCGAAATGCTGCCGGACGATGCCAATACGCAGGCCCTTGAGGGATTTAGCGAGACTCGCCACATAGTCCGGTACCGGACGGTCAATCGACGTTGAATCACGCTGATCGAAGCCAGCCATGACACCGAGCAAAAGCGCCGCATCTTCGGTGCTGCGGGTAATCACGCCCGCCTGATCAAGGCTTGACGCAAAGGCAACCATGCCGTATCGGGACACGCGCCCATACGTGGGTTTCATGCCAACCGTGCCGGTCAGCGCCGCCGGCTGCCGGATCGACCCGCCTGTGTCCGTACCCGTCGCCGCCGGCGCAAGTCGCGCCGCGACCGCTGCGGCCGATCCGCCCGACGATCCGCCCGGCGACCGCTCACGATCCCAGGGGTTTCTGACGGGCCCGAAGTAGCTCGTCTCGCTCGAGGAACCCATCGCGAATTCGTCCATGTTGGTCTTGCCGAGCACGACAGCTCCGGCAGCGGCTAGTCGCTCAACAATGGTCGCGTCGTAGGGCGAGACGAAATTTTCGAGCATGCGCGACCCGCAGGTCGTAGTGACACCCTTGGTACAGAAAATATCCTTATGCACGACTGGCAGGCCATTCAGCACGCCGGCGTCGCCTGCCGCACGCGCATCATCGGCGCGCGCGGCCGCCGCCAGCGCTGCATCGGCTGTTACCGTTATAAAAGCATTCAGGGACTGATCCAATGATTCAATGCGACCAAGCAATACCTCGATAAGTTCTACGGACGAAAAGTCACCGCGCTGCATGCCTGCAGCGAGTTGCGTCAGTGTCTGAGTATGCAATTCCTGCATCACGGTCGATACTTCATAAGATTGCCGCTCAGGTCATTGCAGGACTTTTGGCACAATGTACAGGCCCTTCTCGATCGCGGGAGCGTTTTTCTGGATCTCATCTCTCTCGTCCGTTTCCGTAACCCGATCCGAACGCAAACGCTGTGATTCGTTGAGAGGATGTGCCATGGGCAATACATCGTCGGTCGCCGCCGCACTCAACTGGTCGACAAAATCGACAATTCGCGACAATTTATCGACGGTCTCGTCCAACTCGTCGTCGGCTAGCTTCAGTCTCGCCAGCAATGCGATATGCTGAACCTGATCTTTATCGAGTGACACGGGAGGAATCCTGCTCAAAAGTGCGCGTGAATCGCCATCAGGCACGCGCCCGCAATGATACACACTGCCTTGTGCAAAGTCGTGCGCATTGTTAGATTAGCGCGTTATATTCAATTTCGGGGCCTTACCCGCACATGTTCAAGAACATTCTGGGTTATTTTTCCAGCGATCTGTCGATCGACCTTGGCACCGCCAACACGCTGATTTACTCGCGTGGCCACGGCATCGTGCTCGACGAACCGTCCGTCGTCGCTATTCGGGAGGACAGCGGTCGTGGCGGCCGTGTCATCGAGGCCGTCGGCCAGGAAGCCAAGAACATGCTCGGCCGTACACCCGGAAACATCACAGCAATCCGGCCATTGAAGGACGGTGTTATCGCCGACTTCACGATCACCGAGAAGATGTTGCAGCATTTCATCCGCAAGGCCCACAACACGCGGTATTTTCGTCCGAGCCCACGTGTACTGATCTGTGTCCCTTACGGTTCAACGCAAGTCGAGCGTCGTGCGATTCGCGAATCGGCAGAAGGCGCGGGCGCGCGCAAAGTCCTGCTGATCGACGAACCGATGGCCGCTGCAATCGGTGCTGGCCTGCCGGTCCACGAGGCGCGCGGCTCTATGGTGCTCGACATTGGTGGTGGTACCTCCGAGGTTGCCGTCATTTCATTGAACGGTATCGTCTATGCCGCATCGGTCAGGATCGGTGGCGACCGTTTCGACGAGGCGATCATCAGCTACGTCAGGCGCAATTACGGCATCCTGATCGGTGAAGCTACGGCTGAACGCATCAAACACGAAATCGGTTCGGCGTTTCCTGTACATGAGGTGCTCGAAATTTCGGTTAAAGGGCGCAACCTGTCCGAAGGCGTGCCCCGCAGTTTTACCCTGAACAGCAACGAAATTCTTGAGGCCCTGCAGGAACCGCTGCAAGGCATCGTTGGCGCCGTCAAAGACGCGCTGGAGCAGACGCCACCCGAACTGGGTGCCGATGTCGCTGAGCGCGGCATCGTACTCACCGGCGGCGGCGCGTTGCTCCGCGAAATCGACAAGCTACTCATGGAAGAAACGGGGCTCCCGGTCGTCATCGCCGACGATCCGATGACCTGCGTTGCTCGTGGCGGCGGCCGGGTCATAGAACTCATCGATGAGCATGGGCCCGCAGTGTTCGGTCTGGAGTAAGCCAGAAATCGGGCCGGACTGAGGATTTGCGGACACTACAGCCCGATGATCACTTTCCAATCCCATAAGAGCAATCCGGCTCGTGGCCCCGCTCTTGGCATTCGGGTCCTGACCCTGATGTCACTGAGTATTGTGCTGATGGTGCTCGATCATCGGCAAAACTATATGGACACCGTGCAGCGAACCATCGGTGTTGTCGTCTACCCGATTCAGGTCGTCGTGGACGCTCCGTTCAGGTTCTGGCATTGGGTTCGCGACAGCACCGCAAATCGCGGTGAGCTGCAGCTCGAGGTCAACCTTCTGAAGACAGAGCGCTTGCTGACGAATGGCCGACTGCAACGACTCACGGCCCTCGAAGCTGAAAACGCTCGCCTGCGTGCCCTGCTCGAGGCGCGTCCGCATGAACGCGATGAGATTCGCGTCGCCAAAATTATGGCCGTTGATGCAAATCCATACCGCCATAGTCTTGTCATCGATATCGGCAAACGCGACGGAGTTTACGATGGCCAGTCCATCATCGACGCTGATGGAGTCGTCGGCCAGGTCATAAAGACGGGTTTGGCAACCTCACAGGCGATCCTGATCAGCGATCCGAGTCACGCCCTGCCCGTGGAGGTAAGTCGCAACGGTTTGCGCACGATCGCAATCGGCACCGGTGAATTTGATCGGCTCGATTTGCCATTCCTGCCCAATAATGCCGACATTGCGCCAGGCGACCTGCTGGTAACGTCGGGCCTCGGTGGCGCATTTCCGGCCGGATATCCTGTTGCTGTCGTCGCTACGGTCAATCGCATTCCACAGCAGCCGTTTGCTGATGTCACGGCGGTACCGTCGTCAGCTCTCGATCAGGTCCGCGAGGTCATGCTTATCTGGTCCGCTAACAATGCGACGACTGTCGGCGCCGATAGTGAAACGGGCGAACGGGATGATTAGGAACTCCGAGTCGCGCCGTCTGCCGGTAATCGTATCGATCTTCCTGGCATTGATGCTCACGATCGTCCCACTTCCAGACTGGGTGTCGCTCTTTCGCCCGGACTGGGTTGCCCTGACACTCATTTATTGGGCGATGATGTTGCCGCGCCGCTGGAGTGTCGGCTCAGCCTGGATGGTCGGCCTGGTACTCGATGTCGCGCAAGGTGCGATCCTCGGGCAGCACGCCCTGGCCCTGTGTTTTATCGTTTTTGTCACGGTCAGATTTCACCTGTTGATGCGCGTTTTTCCGATGTCCCAGCTCACTGCAACGGTATTCGCAATACTTGCGCTGTACCAGTTTGTCTTGTTCTGGATTAACGGTGTTGCTCACCTGTCTGCGTCGCCGATCCATTACTGGGCACCGGTAATCGGCGGCACCATCATTTGGCCCGCTGTGTCGATGTTGCTATCCGGCGTGCGCGTGCAGATGCAAATGGTGCGTTAGTGCTCTGTCGATGTGATATCGATGCGGCAAGCACCTGAAATAGGAATGTAAGGTGGATTTATTATCCCCGATCAAGGATCACCATTCCGAGCGACAGCTGTTTATCGGCCGCGTCGCCCTGACGTCTACGATCGGCATCCTGTTGCTCGGCGTTGTCATTGCACGACTGGTGCAGCTGCAAGTTTTTAACTATGAAGACTTCGCGGCGCAATCGCAGGGCAACCTGTATCGCATCGAAGCCGTGCCGCCGATTCGCGGCCTCATTTTTGACCGCAAGGGTCGAGTACTCGCAGAGAATCTGCCCGCCTACCAGCTCGAACTGATTCCCGAACAGGTTGATGATCTCGACAACACCTTGCGACGGCTTGCCCTGCTCGGGCTTATCGAAGCTGAGGACATTCCCCGTCTCAAGGACTTGAGCGAAAGTGGCCCACGCTTCAAACCCGTGACGCTCAATCTTCGTCTGAGCGACGAGGAAATCGCAAATTTCGCAATTCAACGGCCCCGATTTCCGGGAGTTGATTTCCGGCCGCGCCTGGTTCGACATTATCCCTATGGGGCCGCAGTGGCGCACGCCATCGGTTATGTCGGGGCACTCTCGAAAAACGACCTTGCAAGGCTCGATGCATCGAATTATGCCGGCACCGCACATACGGGCAAGACGGGCGTCGAAAACAGTTTTGAATCAAACCTGCATGGTGATGTCGGCTACCGAAACATCGTGACAAATGCGCTCGGGCGACAATTGCCCTCTGAATCGGCCGATCTTTTTGAATCATTGCCGCCGAATGAAATCCCAAACCCAGGCGCCAATGTATACCTGAGTCTGGATCTCGACTTGCAACTGCTGGCCACCGAGGCGTTGCAAGGTAAACGTGGTGCAATTGTCGCCCTCGATCCCTGGTCGGGAGAGATCCTGGCGCTCGTCAGTGCGCCGTCATTTGATCCTAATTTGTTCGCCGTGGGCATGAGCACATCGGAATTTGCGGTCTTGAAAAACGATCTCGAGCAGCCGCTTTTCAACCGGGCGGTTCGCGGCACTTATCCACCCGGCTCGACGATCAAGCCGATGCTCGCGATTGCTGCGCTGGAGACCGGCGCGACCAACCTCAAACACACGATCTTGTGTCGCGGCTATTTCATGCTGCCAAACTCAACGCATCGTTATCGAGACTGGAAGCCCGAAGGGCATGGCGAGGTCGATCTGCACACGGCCATCTCACAGTCGTGCGACGTCTATTTCTATGAACTCGGTGTTAAGATCGGCATCGACAACATACACGACTACCTCAATCGATTTGGCCTCGGCCGAGTGTCGGGCCTTGATATTGGCGGCGAGCACCAGGGTCTGGTGCCATCACGTGAATGGAAACGCAATGCGTTTCGCAATCCCGAAGATCAACGCTGGTATCATGGCGAGACCGTTATCGCCTCGATCGGCCAGGGGTACATGCTCGCGACTCCGTTGCAACTCGCGAACGCAGTTGCGGCTGTCGCGACACGCGGTATCCGTTATCAGCCGCACCTCGTCGCCGCCATCGAGGATACTTTGACGGGGGAGCGCACAATGATTTCCCCCACGCGACTTGATGATGTCGTGCTGAAAAACGAAGACCACTGGGACATCGTCATTGATGCCATGCATGAGGTTATGCAAGGACTTCGGGGCACAGCACGCCAGGCGGGTCTGAATGCTGCCTATGAAATGGCAGGCAAGAGCGGCACCTCCCAGGTTATTTCAATCTCGCAGGACGAGGAGTACGACGAGGAAGAAATCGACGAACGCTTACGCGATCACGCCCTGTTCATTGCCTTCGCACCGCTTGACAAGCCACGCATCGCTGTCGCCGTTATTGTTGAGAACGGTTCGAGTGGCAGTCGTGTGGCGGCACCCATCGCGCGCAAGATAATGGATGCATACCTCGGCTTCGGCAACAATGCGACTCAGTGATACTCACCGGCTGATCTCGAGTAAGGCGGAGCCTTATGGTGATTTTGTGCACGTGTTGCGTCGCCTCAACATCGATGGTCCCTTGCTCGGCGGCGTGTTGTTGATCAGCGCGCTGGGACTGGTGGTCTTGTTCAGCGCAGTCGGCGAAGACATGCGGCTATGGCTCAGTCAGGTCGCCAGACTCAGCGCTGCGCTCGCCACCATGTTCGTCGTTGCGCAACTGTCGCCTGATTTCTTGCGGCGCTGGACTCCCTGGGGTTTCCTTGCAGGCCTCGTCCTGCTAATTCTCGTCCTGACGACGGGCGAAGTAGGTCAGGGCGCACAGCGCTGGCTCAACCTGGGCATTCGTTTTCAACCATCAGAGATCATGAAACTCGCAGTGCCAATGATGGCCGCGTGGTATCTGCACGATCGCCAAATTCCGCCACGCGCCGGAGCTTTGCTGTTGCTCGCCGTCATCATTGCGGTGCCCACGCTGTTGATCGCGAGACAGCCCGATCTGGGTACCGCGCTGCTAATCGCCGCATCGGGATTGATCGTAATTATTCTTGCCGGGCTGTCGATCAGGCTCATGGTCGCCCTGGCTGCCCTGGCAGTACCGGGTGCGCTGTTGCTGTGGACATTCATGGAGGATTACCAAAAGCAGCGCGTCATCACGCTTCTCGATCCAAATAGTGATCCGCTGGGCGCTGGCTACAATATCATTCAATCAAAAATTGCGATCGGCTCGGGCGGTTTGTTCGGCAAGGGCTGGACCAATGGTTCACAGGCACATCTCCGATTTTTGCCGGAGCGCGATACCGATTTCATTTTTGCCGTATTGGGTGAGGAACTGGGTCTGCTGGGCGTACTATCGCTGCTCTGTCTGTACCTGTTTGTCGTCGGGCGTGGCCTCTACATTGCGGTTCAGGCGCCCGATACTTATTCGCGCCTGCTTGCAGGCTCTATCAGCCTGACGTTTTTTGTCTATGTGTTCGTTAATACGGCGATGGTGACCGGACTCATCCCGGTTGTCGGCATCCCGCTGCCACTGGTCAGCTTCGGCGGAACATCGATGGTGACGCTGATGGCGGGTTTCGGTATTCTGATGTCAATTCAATCGCACCGGAAACTGCTACCGCACTGATGATTGCCCGATTCCTCGCAAGCATTGCTGTTTTCGGTTTGTCTTGCTCGCCAAGTATTGCCGTCGATGTCGAGCGCGCCGACGTCAAGGCGTTTATTGAATCGATGGCACAGCAACACGACTATGACCGCGCAGAGCTTCGCGACATCCTCGGCCAGGCACAGATCAAACAGTCAATTATCGAGCAGATCAGCAAGCCGGCTGAAAAGACACTGAGCTGGGCCGAATACCGGCTGATTTTCCTGACTCGGGAACGCGTTCGAGCAGGGGCCGATTTCTGGCAAGAAAATCGCGACACGCTCGATGACATCAGTCAAAGCACCGGGGTACCCGCCGAAATCCTGGTCGCCATCATCGGTGTCGAAACCTATTTTGGTCGTATCACCGGCGGCCATCGCGTCCTTGATGCGCTGACTACTCTTGCATTCAATTACCCGCCACGCAAAACGTTTTTTCGTCACGAACTCGAAGAATTCCTGTTACTTGTGCGCGAGGAAGGCATGCAGGCGACCGATGCATTCGGCTCTTATGCGGGCGCAATGGGCCGTCCGCAGTTTATGCCATCGAGTTACCGAGCCTACGCAGTAGATTCCACGGGCGACGGCAGACGAGACATCTGGAATAACTGGGCCGATGTTGCAGGCAGTGTCGCAAACTACTTCGTCGCGCACGGCTGGAATGCCGGCGAAGAGATTACGTCGCGGGCGACTTTGAGTAGTCGATGGCGCGGCCCATTGCCTGACAACACGCTGACGCCCGCAGAAACAGTCAGCTCGCTGAGCGAATTGGGCGTAATGTTTGTGACCAATTTGCCCAATGACAGTGAAAGCCAGTTAATTACTCTCGAGGGCGATCGTGGCACCGAGCACTGGGTTGGCTTTCACAACTTTTTTGTTATCACCCGCTACAACCGCAGCGTCATGTATGCGCTTGCCGTGCACCAGCTCGGCCGGGAAATCGCGTTGGAGATAGGCCATGGCGCCTCGTAACGCCGCCAGATACCTGTCGGCGTTACTCATATTTGTGATGCTCGCGAGTTGCGGCTCAGGCAGGGTCAAAGATGGCCCTCCCGGCCGGGGTAGCCGTCCAATTGCTCTCCCCGGAGATGCCGTGCCACGGCCCGAACTCAGAAGCCGCTACGGCAACGGCCCGGACTACGAAGTATTTGGCAAGCACTATACCGTTATGGCCAGCAGTAGCGGTTACAAAGAGCGTGGCGTCGCCTCGTGGTATGGCAAAAAATTTCACGGCAATCTGACGGCCAACCGCGAACCCTACGACATGTATGCAATGTCAGCAGCGCATAAGACGTTGCCATTGCCAACCTATGTCCGCGTACGTAACTTGCGCAATAACAGGAGTGTGATCGTGCGTGTCAATGATCGCGGGCCATTCGTCAACAATCGCATCATCGACCTGTCATATGTCGCAGCACTCAAGCTCGACATGGTTCGCGATGGTACGAGCTTCGTTGAAATCGAGGCCATCAGCTTTGACGAGCCGTCCGGTGATCGTCCGACACGGCAGGTGTCGATCCGGCAGCCCGATTCTCCCACACCGGCAGCTGAGTCCGCAGCCGGCATATATGTACAGGTCGGCGCATTTGGCGATCGCAGCAACGCCGAACGGCGGCTCATGTTACTGAGCAGCATCGGCAGCGCGTTTATTGTCGAGGACGCCGCTGCCACTAACCGCGCCCTGTACCGCGTGCGCCTTGGCCCTATTGACGGCATCGTGCAATACGATGTGGTGGTCAAGAAACTCGCTGACCTCGGCATCACCGATCCCTACCTGGTTACGCAGTAAGCTCGCGGCAATCGCCCGTATGACGGGCTCCTACAGATTTTTGAAAATCCCGCTACAATACGCGCCCTGATTCAATACCCGTCCGAGAGCCAATGAAAGTCCCGTCACTTGCGTTACTGGTGCTAATTGCCGCCACCCATTCGTTCGCTGCTGTGCCGCGCCCGGCGCCTGCTCCGCCTATTATCGGCGCCACGAGTTTCTATGTAATTGACAGCAAGTCTGGTTACGAACTGGCAACGCTTGAGCCTGACAGGCGAGTCGCTCCGGCTAGCCTGACCAAGTTGATGACTGCCTATGTCGTGTTCAACGCCCTCCAGGCACGACAGATTCGGCTCGAAGATGAGGTAACGATCAGTGAAAAGGCCTGGCGGACACCGGGTTCAAGAATGTTCATCGAAGTAGGCAAACACGTATCGGTGCAAAATCTGTTGTTCGGCATGATTATTCAATCCGGCAATGATGCCAGTGTCGCACTTGCGGAGTATGTGGCCGGCACCGAATCGGCCTTCGCCGACGTAATGAATCAGTACGCACAGACGTTGGGCTTGCACTCCAGTCATTTCGTCAATGCGACCGGACTGACAGACGACGAACACTATTCGACAGCTCGTGATCTCTCGATGCTGGCGCGAGCGATAATCGAAGAATTTCCTGACTATTACCGCTGGTACTCGGTCAAGGAATTTACATTCAACAATATCAAGCAGCCCAATCGAAACAACCTCTTGTGGCGTGATGCCTCTGTCGATGGAATGAAAACAGGGCACACTGACGCGGCCGGTTATTGTCTCGTTGCCTCCGCTGAACGTAACGGCATGCGCATCATCTCGGTCGTGCTCGGCACTGCGAGCTCCAGGGCCAGGATTGACGGCAGTCAGGCCCTTATTGATTATGGTTTCCGTTTCTTCGAGACCCACCTCCTGTATAAAGCCGGCCAGAAAATCACCACAACACGCATCTGGAAGTCTGCCAACGAGTACACATCGCTCGGCGTCCTCGAAGACCTGTATATCACTGTGCCACGCGGCACATACGATGCGCTGGAATCTGTCCTGAACATTCCGGCGGTAATCGTCGCTCCCGTCGCTCAGGGTCAGCCGCTTGCCGAGCTCAAGGTCAGCCTTAACGGCGACGATCTGATCGTTGCGCCGCTTCGCGCTCTTGATGACAATCCCGATGGGACAATTTGGCAGCGGACGCGCGACGGCGTGAGTCTATTATTCGAATAACACGCATGGTCCGATGAACGACAAATCACTCCTTGAATTTCCTTGCAGTTTTCCCATCAAGATGATGGGACGTGACACACCCGGGTTCCACAGCACAACGCGGTCGCTCGTCGAGAAACATACAGGGCCGCTAAGTGATGATGCCATTCGCAGCACCTTGAGCAAAAACGGTCGCTTTGTGTCGATAACGGTTACGGTCATTGCACAAAGTCAGCAGCAGCTCGACGATATATATCGAGATGCCTGCGCCCACGATGACGTCCTGATGGCGCTATGAACCAGGCTGCGCAATTATTCAGTCCTGTCACGATCCGCAATCTGGGTTTGCAGGAGTACGAACCAGTCTGGCGTGACATGCAGCGTTTTACCGATACGCGCAACTCGACGACGGCGGACGAAATCTGGTTTACCGAACACCGACCGGTATTCACGCTTGGGATCAATGCCTCGCGCAAACACCTGCTTGAGCCGGGCGATATCCCGGTTGTCCAGATCGACCGCGGTGGTCAGGTGACCTATCACGGACCGGGCCAACTCATGATTTATCCCTTGATCGACATCCGCCGTGCCGGGCTCGGCGTGCGCGACCTTGTGACGGGACTTGAGCAGAGTGTCATCGATCTGGCCGCCGAGTACGGCATCGAGGCAACGAGCCGTCGTGACGCTCCCGGCGTATACGTAGCCGGCGCAAAACTCGCGAGCGTGGGCCTGCGCATTCGGCGCAACGCCAGTTTTCACGGCATGGCACTCAATGTTGATGTAGACCTGGAGCCGTTCTCGCGAATCAATCCCTGCGGCCTGCCCAACCTCGAGGTGACAGATTTAGGCAGCTTAGGGGCCGAGCGTGATCCGGCCTCTGTCCGCGATCGGCTGCTGCCACACCTGTTGCTCAACCTGGGCCTCAGCAGCGATTGAGTTCTGCCAGCCGTGCCGGCGTGCCAACATCCTCCCAAAGTCCCGAGTACCGGGACCCGGCGAGCTTGCCAGCATCGGCCGCAGCCCGGAGCATCGGTGCGAGTGGGAATCGACCCGCTGAACATTGTGCAAAGAACTCAGGCCGATAGATCGCGACGCCGCTGAAGGTCAGCTCAGGATTTTGGCCATTGCGAACAAGGCCGTTAACGAGATCGAAGTCACCAGCGCTCCTGTGCTCGGGCGTCGGTACCAACACCAGGTGGCCCATCATGTCCTCACCGAGGTCTGGCATCAGCATCGGCATGTCGGTATAGATATCGGCGTTGACAACCAGAAACGGTTCGTCGCCTAGCAAGGGCAGTGCCCGATGGATACCGCCTCCGGTGTCCAGGACGTTGTCTGCTTCAGGACTGTAAACCACATTGATCCCGTAATTTGATCCCGATCCGACCTGTTCGATAATTTTTTCGCCAAGCCAGCCCAGATTGATGACAACCGTATCCACTCCAGCCGACTTGATATGGCCGAGATGCCTTTCGAGCAGATTCTCGCCGCGGACGTCGACCAGCGCTTTCGGCATGGTGTCGGTCACGGGCCGCAGTCGTTCGCCGCGCCCTGCCGCAAGAATCATTGCAATCAAGACGCATCCCCAAGTACCGGCAGGCAACGCGTTTTCAGCCACTCGACGAGAAAGCCGAGTTCCTCATAGTGCGGACCAAGCTCAACGATGTAGCGCAATGTTCTCGGTACATCCTTCATATAAGCCGCTTTGTCGTCGCGATGCTTCAGGCGCGCAAAAATCCCACTCGCCTTGAGGTGGCGTTGCACACCCATAAGATCGAAATAGCGCATGAACAGATCCTTGTCCAGCTGTCGGTGCAGCGACTCATCGAGATCCTGGAAATATCCAAGGGCCCATTCACGCACCTGTAGCGGTTCCCAGCGCACATAGCAGTCTTTGAGCAGCGACACGAGGTCATAGGTCAACGGACCTTCGACCGCGTCCTGAAAGTCCAGAATTCCCGGATTGTTCGCGTCGGTCAGCATCAGGTTGCGCGAGTGATAATCTCGATGCACGAAGACCGGTGGTTGATCAAGAGCATTCGCTACCAGCAAATCGCAGAGACATTGCCAGCGCGCTTCATCATTGTCAGAAAATTCCAGGCCGAGGTGCGTCTGACATAACCAGTCGTGAAACAGCGATAATTCGAAGCGCAGCAACTCTTGATTATAGGCCGGTAACAGCGACTGGTACGCCGCGCCGCGGTTCTGCATCAGACTCAGCGCCTGCAGCGCGTCACCATACAATGACGGGGCTGCACCCGGCTCTTGATTCAGCCTGTCGAGGTAACGCATTTCGCCAAGGTCGGTGAGCAACAAGAAACCTTGCTCGATATTCGCCTCGATTATGCGCGGTGCATTGAGATTCATGGCTTCGAGGTAACCCGCAACGCGTATGAACGGCGTGCAGTCTTCGCGATCTGGCGGCGCATCCATGACAATGAAACTTTCAGACCCTGACTGCACTCGAAAGTAACGCCGAAAGCTGGCGTCATCTGATGCAGGCTGCGGATCGTCTCCAGCAAGCACATCGATGCCGCGCAACCAGTCAATCAGCGCAGCGAGGCGGACATCGGTCGAATTGCTCGATCGGCTAATCAGTGGTCTCCGTAACGCATTGAAGCACCTGCAAAACTATGCGAAGGTAACCCATAGTGCAAATGCTAAAATCCCGGTCGCATCGCTTCCCGTTAATCCTCCATTCCGGTCACCGCGTGTTTTTAAGAACCCATCTCATCATCAGTTGTCTGCTGGTTCTGTCCAATGCGCACGCCGCAGAGCCCACTGCGTGTGCAGCATCGATGGACCGATTGACCTACAAGACTGACATATCGGCGTTTTCGTCCGAAAATCCTGACACAATCGAATTCGAAGTTGGCGCGCTCGAAGCCCAATTTGGTAGCAATCCGACGGCTTTAATGACAGGCGGCGTCGTACTCCGGCAGGGTAGCAAAGTCGCGGGAGCCGACAGTGCGCGTTATGACCCCGATCAAAGGGCCCTGTTTCTTGAAGGCGCAGTGCGCTATGAGGATTCGGGTACCCAGATCGCCTCCGACTCCGCGGAATTCTCCTATGACTTCGGTCGCATTCGTTTCGAGGGCGCCGAATTTTCGCTCGGCAGCAACAATGCGCATGGCGCCGCCGACGCGCTTGAAATTAACGAGCGAGGCCGGCTTGAACTCAATGGCGTCAGCTATTCAACTTGCCCACCCGGGTCAAACGACTGGTTGTTGCAAGCGGATGAAATCGTTCTCGATACGCGCAAAGGTGTTGGCACGGCCCGCGGCATCAAACTTCGATTTCAGGGTGTGCCGATCTTGTACGCCCCCTACCTGTCGTTTCCGATTGGCGATGCCCGCAAGTCGGGCGTCCTGACACCCGAGATAGGCAGCACCGGTCGCAGTGGCAACGAGATTCGTGTCCCCTACTACTGGAACATCGCTCCCAATATCGACGCAACGATTACGCCGCGACTATTGACGGATCGTGGTCTGCAGATGCAGACACAATTCCGTTATCTGACCGCAGCCATGCGCGGTCGCATCGACGCCGATTACCTGGCGAGTGACAGCATTCTCAACAACTCTCGTCATATGCTCAGGCTGAGACACCTGTTTCTGTTCCCCAATGGTTGGCGCAATCGCATCGACTTTCGCGAGGTTTCGGACAGCCAGTACTTCGAGGATCTTGGTGGCAGTCTGAGTCAATCGAGCATTACGCACCTCGATCGCAGCTTGAGCTTTGACTATTACACCGACTCGTTGTCGTTTTTTGGCCAGCTACAGGATTTCCAGACTATCGATGATGCGATCATCCCGAGTGACGAACCTTATCGGCGCGTGCCGCAATTGCTCGTGCAAGGCACGTGGCCGAATCGATGGCTCGGCATACGTTACGGATTCAGTGGTGAGCTTGTTAATTTCGACCGCAACGTTGGTGTTACAGGCTGGCGGCTTAACCTCGCACCGGAAGTCGAACTGCCGATTGCCCGCCCCGGCTGGTTTATCACCCCAGGCGTAACCGTCGATTACACACGCTATGCTTTGAGCAACACGCTTCCAGGCCAGCAAACCAAGCCAAGTCGCACAGTGCCAATCGCAAGTCTCGACACCGGTCTCGTTCTCGAACGGACGATAAGTGGCAGCAATAGAATCCAGACGCTCGAACCAAGATTTTTATTTGTTCATGTGCCACACCGGGAACAATCCGAATTGCCCGTTTTTGACACGATCACACCTGACCTGAATCTCGTACAGCTATATCGCAAGAATCGCTTCCTCGGTGTTGATCGAATCGCCGACACCGACCAAATCAGTTTCGGCATTACTTCTCGCATCGTCGATGCCGCTACTGGCGAAGAACTCATATCCGCGACAATCGGCCAGACACGTTATCTGAGCGTAAGTGGCGTATCGCTGCCTGGACAATCATTTGTCGCCGAAGAATCGTCGGACTATATCGCCGAAGTGCGCTTCCTCTTGTTCGACAATCTTAATTTTGATATCGGTCATCAATGGGGTACCGCCGGCCGCGGCACGACGCAATCGCAGGCTCGCTTACAGTATCGCCCGGCAAGCAATAAAATTTTCAACCTCTCGTATCGATTTCGCCGCGAATCTCTTGAACAGGGAGATGTGTCGTGGTCCTGGCCTATCAGTTCAAAGTGGAATTTTGTCGGACGCTACAACTTTTCATTCCGTGACCGCGAGACCCTGGAAGAATTTTTTGGCCTCGAGTACGAGAGTTGTTGCTGGGGACTGCGGCTGGTGTCGCGGCGACATATTTCTACTCGTGACGGAACTCGCGATTCTTCGTTCGGTCTGCAACTCATATTGAAGGGAATGACGAGCGTTGGCACCGCCGCTGACAAACTCCTGGAACGTGGTATTCTTGGCTATTCTGCAGATTTCCGGTAAGAATTAGTGTTAAAAATCAATAAATTATACGCGATCGTCGCGATATTACTCGCGCCCGTCCTCAACGCCGAAGAACTCTCCGACACCGGCACATTTCTCGATGGCGTTGCCGCAATTGTCAATGACGGCGTGGTCCTGAAAAGCCAGCTGCGCGAACAGACAGTGCGGATCTTAAAGCGCGCAACTGAAGAAAATATGCAATTGCCAGCCGCCGACATTCTGCGCGAACAATTGCTTGAGCGGTTGATCCTGACCGAGATCCAGTTGCAGCGCGCGGCAATGATCGGCTTGCAGGTATCGGATCAGATGCTCAACGAGTCGATCGGTCGAATTGCGGCACAGGGTGACGCGGCATTCGAAGATATGCCGCGATTGCTCGCCGAGGAAGGTGTCGACTATGCGGTCTTTCGTCGTGAATTGCGCGAAGAGATTACGCTTGATCAATTGCGGCGCATCGATGTAGGTCAGCGCATCAGTGTGTCACCGCGCGAGATCCAGCAATGTATCGCAGATCTTGAAGGCAGCGTCGCGATCAACTCCGACTATAACCTGTCACACATTCTGATCTCGATGCCCGAGGCAGCAACCGCCGTTCGAATCGAGGCAGCCCGGAGCGAGATTTTCGAGATTTATGAACAGATTCTTGGCGGCGAGGATTTCAGCCTGATGGCGATGGGACATTCTGACGCACAGACTGCGCTTGATGGCGGATCGCTGGGCTGGATGAAGGGCAACCAGCTACCAACATTTTACACCGGTATCGTTGCAACGATGCAGGCCGGTGACGTATCCGAGCCGTTTCGCAGCTCGAGCAGCTTTCATATCGTCAAAGTCAATGAATTGCGCAGTGCTGCGCAGCGCAGCAATATCGATCAGGTCAAAATTCGGCATATTCTTGTAACGCCGAACGAGATCATTGACGACGAGACGGCAAAGCAACGACTCAATGACGCACTGGAAAAGCTGCACAACGGCGAAGACTTCGGCGAACTGGCCAAACTGCTATCCGACGATCCAGGTTCGTCGAATGACGGTGGCGAAATGGACTGGAGCGGGCCCGGCACATTTGTTCCCGAATTCGAAGAAATCGTCAATAACTCCGAAATCGGCATAGTCAGCGATCCGTTTCGAACTCGTTTTGGCTGGCATATCGTCGAGGTCCTCGAACGGCGCGTGTATGACAACACAGAAGACCTTAAGGAAAGCAATTGCGATATCAGAATTCGCAACGGCAAGATGGAAGAAGAGACGCAATTGTGGATGCAACGCATTCGCGACGAAGCCTACGTCGAAATTCGTACCTGAGAAGGACCCCAGGCGACCGGGTACACGAACGTGACGCTTGACAGACCTCTCGTCGTCACCGCTGGCGAACCTGCCGGCATAGGGCCAGAGCTCTGTCTGACTTTAGGCCAAACTGAGCTCCCTGCCGATATCATCGTCATCGCAGACCCCGAGGTATTGCGCACCCGTGGTGCGATGGCGGGCATTGAGGTCGCCGTCCGTGAAATTGGCATCGATGATGTCGGCAAGACACGCGCTGCTGCCGGAGAATTGCTCTGCATTGCACAACATTTCCCCAAGCAACCCGAATGCGGCCGGCCTGACCCTGCTAACGCGCAGACTTTGCTCGATGGGTTGCGGCACGCCGTAAACGGATGCCTCGATGGTCATTTTGCAGGCCTGGTAACGGCACCATTGCAAAAGAGCACCATCAACGACGCCGGTATCACCTTTACCGGGCACACCGAATATCTCGCCGAACTCACGCATTCGAAGCTTGCTGTCATGTTGCTGGTCGCTGGCGATTTGCGCGTAGCGCTCGCCAGCACTCATTTGCCATTGCGTGAAGTGCCCGACTTTCTTACGCAAGACAGACTGCGTGAGGTGTTGCAAGTCTTGCATGATGAGCTGCGCTCAAGATTTGGCATCCACAACCCCAAAATTATCGTTTGCGGGCTCAATCCACACGCCGGTGAAAGCGGACATCTCGGCTCGGAAGATATCGAAATCATCGCGCCGGTCGTACGCGAATTAGCAAATCGCGGCTATGAGATACGCGGCCCGCTGCCGGCGGACACGGCATTTACTGCTGCCACCGGGCATAAGGATGCGGTTGTCGCGATGTACCACGACCAGGGACTGCCGGTGCTCAAATACGCAGGATTCGGCCGCGCGGTCAACGTCACCCTGGGGCTGCCGATCGTGCGGACATCTGTCGATCACGGTACGGCCCTCGACATTGCGGGCAAAGGCAGCGCCGATGCCGGCAGCATGATCGAAGCCGTCAAACTCGCAGCGAAATTGGCCTGTTCATGACCTCTCATCGTCCACGAAGACGATTCGGTCAGCATTTTCTGCAGGACCCGGGCGTAATCGACGCGATCATTCGTGAAATAGCACCAACCCGTGACGATTTGCTTGTCGAAATTGGTCCCGGACATGGTGCGATCACGAAGCCGCTGGCAACGCTTTGCGGCTCATTGCATGCGATAGAACTCGATCGAGACCTCGTCGCCGGACTGCGGCGGCAATTCGACAATCATTCAGGTGTAACCATCCATGCCGCCGATGCGCTGCAATTTGACTACGGTGCGCTCGGGGAGTCGCTGCGCATCGTCGGCAACCTGCCGTACAACATATCGACACCGCTACTGTTTTACTTGCTCAATTACCGTCAGCACATACGCGACATGCACTTCATGCTGCAAAAAGAAGTTGTAGATCGCATGGCGGCGACGCCGGGCGGCAAGACATACGGACGGCTCGGTATCATGCTCGGTTGTCGCTTTGCGATTGATGCGCTCTTCGAAGTCGATCGATACGCGTTTGATCCGCCGCCAGAAGTCACATCAGCTATTGTCCGTCTCACACCGCTGCCTGCAGGTACTTATGACATCGACGACGAGAAATTGCTATCGAAACTCGTTGCCACAGCTTTCAGTCAGCGCCGCAAGACGATTCGCAATTCGCTGCAGGGAGTTGTCACTGAAAGCGAACTCGCGGAAATAGGCATAGACTCCAGCCTGCGAGCCGAGGTCATTCCGATCAGCCTCTACGTCGCTCTCGCGAACAGCATCGCTAGACGCGCAAATGCAGCCCCTGAGCACGGCGCGTTACGTTAGAATACTCGTTGGCTGCCCAAACACCGAACCCTAATCGATGAACAAACCCAGCGGCAACATCCGAATTCAGGTCACGACAAACTATATTGACGAGCAATCCGAGCCCCATTTCCATCGATACGTATTCGCCTACACGATCACCATTACGAATGACGGCGACGTGCCGGCGCGCCTGATTAGTCGTCACTGGATCATCACCGATGCCAATGGCAAAGTTCAGGAGGTCATCGGTGATGGTGTTGTCGGCGAGCAGCCACATCTGAAACCGGGTGAGGTGTTTCGTTATTCAAGTGCCGCCGTACTTGAGACACCCGTCGGATCGATGCAGGGCCTGTACCGGATGAAAGCCGACAACGGCGATAATTTTGACGCACCGATTGCGCCGTTTACGCTCGCGGTGCCGGGCATGCTGCACTAGCACAATCATGGCCGTGTATGCGATCGGCGATTTGCAGGGTTGCTACGACCCTTTTCGCAAACTGCTCGATAAAATAACATTCGATCCCGCGGAAGACACTCTCTGGCTGACCGGAGATCTCGTCAACCGTGGCCCCAAGTCACTAAAAACACTGCGTTTTGTGAAATCCCTGGGTGATTCGGTAATCTCGGTGCTCGGCAACCACGACCTTCACTTCCTCGCCCTTGCCGCTGGCAAGATCCGCTCCGTGCAGCGCTTTGACTCATTGCGAAAATTGCTTAAAGCACCCGACCGTAATGAACTCGTCGACTGGCTGCGACATCGACCGCTCGCACATTACGACAAGCAACTCGATACCTTGCTCGTGCACGCGGGAACGCACCCGCAGTGGAACGTAAAAAAGACACTGGCGTATGCCGCCGAAGTTGAAGCTGCGCTGCAAGGTGACCAGTACCCAGCACTACTTCGCAAGATGTACGGCAATTTGCCGACGCGTTGGTCGGCAACACTCACAGGCTATAAGCGCCTGCGTTTTATCATCAATTGCCTGACTCGGATGCGCATGCTAACGACGAAAATGCGGCTTAATTTCTCGCACAGCGGACCGCCCTGGCCCACGCGCAAGAACCTCGTGCCGTGGTTTGACGTCGAGGACCCGGCGTGGTCGGGTACGCGAATTATTTTTGGCCATTGGTCTGCCCTCGGGCTGATCGCACTGCCGAGGGTGATCAGTCTCGATACAGGGTGCGTCTGGGGTCGACAACTGACGTCCATTCGCCTGGATAAACGCATACTGCGAATCGTTCAGGTCGAGGGGCAAGGTCCGATCGGAAAATTCGCATGAATTACGAAGACCGGCACGAATTCGCGGCGTCTCTTGATCGCGAAGACCCGCTCGCCCCGTTTCGAGATCGATTCCATTTCCCACGCGCGAGGCACAATTATTCGCCCATCTATCTCTGTGGCAATTCGCTGGGCCTGCAACCACTGCTGGCCAAGACATATGTGCAACGGGAACTCACTAACTGGGCCGACTTTGCCGTTGACGGACATTTTCATTCGGACACGCCATGGATTTCCTATCATCGACGCGCGGCAGGAGGATTCGCTGAACTGACAGGTGCCAAGACGTCAGAAGTCGTTGCGATGAACACACTGACGGTCAATCTGCACATACTGATGGCGAGTTTCTATCGCCCCACTGAAAATCGTTACAAAATCGTCATTGAATCTCAGGCGTTTCCTTCCGACCGCTATGTCGCCGCTTCACAATTACGCATGCACGGCTTCGATGCGCACGAGGGACTACTGGAGTGGACACCACGTGAGGGTGAAACAGCGTTGCACCTCAGTGACCTCGAGAATTTGCTGGCCCATGATGGCGACAGCATCGCGTTGTTGTTGCTTCCCGGCGTGCAGTACTACACGGGACAAGTGCTCGATATGGCCGGCATATGCGAACTTGGCCGCAACGCCGGCTGTGCCGTTGGCCTCGATCTCGCCCACGCGATCGGCAATGTCGAGATGTCTCTGCACGATTGGGCACCGGATTTCGCGGCCTGGTGCACCTACAAGTACCTCAATGCCGGCCCTGGCGCAATCGCGGGCGCATTCATCCATGAGCGCCATTTCGGCTCGAAGGATTTTGAAACTTTGCACGGCTGGTGGGGCCACGATGAGGCGACACGCTTCAAAATGGAGAAAACATTTACGCCTGCCGGGGGCGCAGAACTCTGGCAAATGAGTAACCCGCCGATTCTCGCACTCGCGCCCGTGATCGCCGCGCTCGAAATATTCTCCGCAGTTGATCTCACCGCGTTGACGAAAAAAGCGGCAACGCTAACAGGATACCTGGAGTGGTTAATCAAACAGCGCTTCGCAGGACAAATCGAGTCGATAACGCCAGAGCATGCCCGCGGCTGCCAGTTGTCGCTCGTCGTCAGCGACCAGTCCATCAACCCGAGAACGTTATTTGAGCAGCTTTGTCAGCGCAACGTGACTGGCGATTGGCGTGAACCCGACGTTATCCGCGTTGCTCCGGTACCGCTCTACAACAGCTACATGGATGTGTTCGAATTTGCCAACCGACTGCAAGAGGCGATCAAGTTCTCTCCAGCGTCGTAAACACGAAATCGAAGTCATTCGACTCGTCGGCTGAACGCTTCTCATATGCTGTTTCCGTCCACTCTTGCATGTCCAGAACCGGAAAATACACGTCGCCGTCTACTTCGGCCTCCACACGCGTCAGATAAATACGCTTGGCTAAAGAAAGGAACTGCCTGTACACCTGTGCACCGCCGATGACCATGATTTCGTCTGCTGCATTGGCACAGACGATCGCGGCTTCAGGCGACGACACAACCTCGCAACCCACGGCCGTGTAAGCGGATCGCGTGGAAAGCACGATGCATTGCCGCCCAGGTAATGGTCGGCCGATGGACTCGTAGGTCAGGCGGCCCATGACCACCGGCTTGCCCATCGTGATGACCTTGAATCGCTTCAGATCGTCGCTCAGGCGCCACGGCAGCTCACCGCCACGCCCTATTACGTTATTCGTCGACATCGCAACGATGAGTGAAATCATTAGAAACTCTGTACTTTGGAATCGCCCGTATGACGGGCTCCTACAGCGCTCTGTTCGAAATCTGTAGGAGCCCGCCATGCGGGCGATCACCTGTGACTACACGGCGACCTGAGCCCGAATATGCGGGTATGACTCATAGTTCAGGATTTCGAAGTCGTCGAATGTGTA
Organism: Pseudomonadota bacterium; assembly: GCA_022574185.1. Classification (GTDB taxonomy): domain Bacteria; phylum Pseudomonadota; class Gammaproteobacteria; order Steroidobacterales; family Woeseiaceae; genus UBA1847. Next base: position 23,986 of record JACZSM010000006.1, on the reverse strand, counting down.
ATCAAATATGCTCGATGGGCGGCGTTTTATCGCGAGCCGTGGCAATGCAAACGGTTCGCGTTGCAGCTGCTCGTCGGCCTGTTCGAGATGATTGAGATAAAGATGACAGTCGCCGCCGGTAAAGACGAAATCACCAACTCCAAGATCGGCCTGCTGCGCAAGCATATGAGTGAGCAGCGCGTACGAAGCAATATTAAATGGCACGCCGAGAAAAATGTCACAGCTACGCTGGTACAACTGGCACGACAACTTGCCATCGGCCACATAGAACTGAAACAGGCAGTGACAGGGCGGCAAAGCCATCTGGTCGACCTCAGCAACATTCCATGCACTGACAATAATGCGCCGTGAATCGGGTGTTTCGGTAAGCTGCTGCACAACCTGGCTGATCTGGTCGATGACGCCGCCATCGGCCGCTCGCCAGTTGCGCCATTGCACGCCGTAGACCGGTCCGAGTTCACCATTCTCGTCAGCCCACTTGTCCCAGATCGACACACCATTCTCTTTGAGGTATCGAATGTTGCTGTCGCCGCTCAGGAACCACAACAGCTCATGAATGATTGAACGAAGATGCAATTTCTTGGTAGTGACAAGAGGGAAACCCTGGCTCAGATCGAAACGCATCTGATGGCCAAACAGACTCAGAGTACCGGTGCCGGTTCTGTCTTGTTTACGCGTACCATTTTCGCGCACGTCCCGCATCAACGCCAGGTATTGATGCATGTCAGGCAACCGCCTCCTTGGAATTTCGCGACCGATAAGCCATGACGAACATGACGACACCAACGACAATCATCGGCGCACTCAGTATCTGACCCATCGTAACCCAGCCTAGCGCGAGATAGCCTAGGTCAAGATCGGGTACGCGATAGAACTCGACAAAAAACCGAAACATGCCGTACACGATCAGGAACGCACCGGATACTGCCATGTAAGGACGCGGCCGCGATGAATAAAACCACAAAATTGCAAACAGCAGAAATCCTTCCAGCAGAGCCTCATAGAGTTGTGACGCGTGCAGTTTCTGTCCGCCCACCAACACGCCCCAGGGCACCTCGGTCGGTTTTCCCCATAGCTCACCATTGATGAAATTGCCGATACGTCCGAAGCCGAGTCCGAGCGGCACGATCGGGGCAACAAAGTCGGTGATGTGCCAGATTGTCTTACCAAGCGTACGGCCGTAGAGCCACATTGCGGTCATCACGCCCACAAGACCGCCGTGAAAGGACATGCCACCCTCGGTGATCTTGAACAGGTATAAAGGATCGGCTAGCAACTGCGTCCAACCGTAGACAAGGCAGTAGCCAACACGACCGCCGATAATGACACCCAGCATCGCATAGAAAATCAGGTCGTCGACTTGCGCCGCATTTACCGGAGCGTCGGCGCGTCGGCATCGTTGCCTCGCGAGCCCCCAGGCAAGCAAAAAACCAATGACGTACATCAATCCGTACCAACGAATTTTCACGAACCCGATTGAGAAAATGATCGGATCGATCTCGGGATAAACCAGCATTAGTTCTTGCTCGGCGTCGTCAGGAGGCCTGTATCATAGTGAGTTTCCACAGCGCGTCAAAGCGCATGCTGAGATCGCTGATGAGTAATCGACTCGCAAACGAAACAAGCCCGTACCTGCTGCAGCACGCGAACAACCCTGTAAACTGGTATCCGTGGCAGTCAGACGCTTTCGATCTCGCACGCGAGGCGAATAAACCCATATTGCTGTCCATCGGTTACTCCGCATGTCATTGGTGTCATGTCATGGCACACGAATCCTTTGAGGACGACACGACAGCCGAGCTCATGAACCGACTGTTTGTCAACATCAAGGTCGACCGCGAAGAGCGGCCTGACATCGATCGCATATATCAGACTGCACATCAACTCCTGAACCAGCGCGGCGGTGGCTGGCCGTTGACGATGTTTCTCAATGCCGAGGACCAGCGACCATTCTTCGGCGGCACCTATTTCCCGAAAGATCGCCGCTACGGCATGCCCGCTTTTGGCGAGCTCCTGCAAAGTGTCGCAACCTACTACGCCGAACGACCTGACGACGTACGCAAACAGGGACAGTGGCTCAACGATGCGCTGGGACGCCTCGACCCCGCAACCGCGACGGCCGACGACACACTGGGTTCAAAACCGATTCAGCAAGTTCGTGAACAGCTTGCAAATACCTTTGACAGCGACTACGGCGGCTTTAGTAGTGCTCCGAAGTTCCCCCACCCTGGAACGATTGACCGGCTGCTGCGCCACTGGCGCGGCACAGCGAACCTGGCCGAACCGGATACGGGTGCCTTGTTCATGGCCACATTGACATTGACTCGTATGGCGGAGGGGGGCATCTATGATCACATCGGCGGCGGTTTTTGCCGTTATTCGGTCGATCGCTACTGGCAGATCCCGCATTTCGAGAAAATGCTCTACGACAATGGTCCGTTACTGGCGCTGTATGCGCAGGCATTTCTCGCAACAGGCGAGCAAAGTTTTGCCAACACGGCTATGCAAACGGCTGATTGGATGCTCACCGACATGCGCTCACCCGAAGGAGCATTCTATGCGTCTCGTGATGCCGATTCTGAGGGCGAGGAAGGCCGCTACTATGTCTGGACGCCAAATGCGGTCGCTGCATTACTGCCGTCAGTTGACTACAAAATTTTCGCGCAACGATTCGGGCTCGACCAGGACGCAAATTTCGAAGGCGACTGGCACCTGACAGTACGAAAATCGATACACGACATCGCAGACAATCTGGCCATTACAGAAAACGATGTCGAAACAGCAATCGCTGCATCGAGAATTATTTTGCTAGCGGAACGCGACAAGCGCGTTGCTCCGCAACGCGACGACAAGCAGCTCACGGCATGGAATGCGCTGGCGATTCGCGGCCTCGCTATTGCCGGGCGAGCGCTGGCACGCGACGACCTCGTTGATGCCGCTGCCGAGGCCACCGAATTCGTTCGTAACAAGCTCGTCAATGACACTCGCCTGCTTGCCAGTTACAAGAATGAACAGGCACGCTTCCCGGCGTACCTGGACGATCATGCTTTCCTCGTCGACGCGCTAATTGAGCTGCTACAGGCACGATGGAACACCGCTCATCTCGAATTCGCCGCGCAGATCGCCGACCTGTTGCTGGCACACTTTGAGGACGGCGACAGCGGTGGGTTCTTCTTTACGGCCGATGATCACGAAGCGCTGATGCATCGTCCCAAACCCCTGGCTGATGAGGCAATGCCATCGGGCAATGGCATCGCGGCATTCGCCTTGCAGCGGCTCGGTCATTTGCTCGGTGAAACACGCTACACCGAAGCAGCGCAACGGGCGTTACGAAATGCCTGGCAGGCCATGACTGCATACCCGCACGGACATGTCACATTGTTAACGGCCCTGGAGGAGTACCTGACTCCACCAGAGATCATCATCATTCGCGGCGAGTCCGAAGCGATAACACGTTGGAGGGATGCGCTAGCCAGAACCTATGCACCTGCTCGCCTCGTCTTTGCGATCGAAGACGATGTCGAGGATCTTCCTGGCATCCTGGCCGAACGCAAATCCGTACCAGGCGAGACCGTCGCTTACCGATGTGTCGGCACACACTGCGAATTGCCGGTCACGAGCCTGGAAGCCCTGCTGCAACGTCTGTAGCAGCGATATCGACCACAACTCGGAACTGCGTGAGCGACGAATTACGATTCAACTACAAGGGCACGTCACCGTTATCTGAAAGGCGGACCCAACACGGTAGCTCCTCTCGCTTAATGTCGCTTCGAGGTCTCTGTCTCGCTCCAATCCGCGAATCCTCGCTCCCGCTGTCCCTGCTCCGCTCGGATTCGACGACGCTCGACGAGCCACCGTATCGTGGCCGCCCGCCGATCTTCGTGGGGACCGGGAGGGACGATCATCGACGGAGCCGGGGAGTAGCACCGCGAGCGGGATGTTCTTCGACCGCTGTAGGAGCCCGCCGTACTAATAGAATAGTGAACCAACCATTTGGTAAAGAGCTAGCGATCGGACCGGGCGATTGCCACAATATCCGGTGGAATCGCCCGCATGGCGGGCTCCTACAGCGCCTTTTTCTAATATGCCGTGATAGGCGTGCCGGTCGCGGGTGTTACGCCGTTAGTGGTGGGGCCGGCGAACGTCACCGGTAGCGACTCGATGCGCATGCCAACATTACGCAAAATGGCAAAATGCAGATGCGGCCCACTCGAAAAACCGGTATTGCCGGAATCGGCGATATACTCGCCGCGCTGAACGCGGTCGCCCGGCCGCACACGGATCGAGTTCCAGTTGAGGTGTGCATAGATAGCGTAGGTACCGTCGTCGTGCAGAATCCGAACGACGTTTGCCGCGGGTCCGTCGCGCACCATATCGAGTCCGCTGCGAAAATTTTCACTGGCCACAGCGAATACGATACCGTCTCTCGCTGCGAATATGTCGGTCCCAATCGGCATTACCAGGTCGACGGCATAATAGCTGTCAGGTGACTTATGCGTAACGACATCCGGAAATGCCTGTGACACAGGGAAATTGCTCGCGATCGCAAATGGCACACGATAGGCGACCGGAGGCAGGTGTACGGCGCCGGGATCGCCAACGAGGTACTCGGTTCGATAGTCAAGCACAGGTGCCGTGGCATTTTCGAGCAGGTCGAGGCCTATAAGATTAGTCCTGCTTCGCGGCGGCAACACCCAGCGCAGGTCGTCATCTGGATGCGGATACTTCAAACCGCGAATCTTCTCAATGACAAGCCTGAGCTCGACCGGCGCGTGCAATTGATTATTCGCAACCAGTTCGACAGTGCGGCCTACAAATTCATAGATAACAGAAACTTTGGTGTCGGACACCGAGGGTTTAATTTTGCGAATTTCGGCAATACCGCCATCATCGGGCGGCCGATCGGAGTAAATCCATTCGCCGTTTTCGCCGCGGTATTTGTACAACGATTGTGCTGACGCCGATGCACCTGTGACCAGCAGCAGGATCAGCGCGGCCAGGCACACCGAGTCGCCGCACGTAAACGCCCGATCAGAGATCGAGCGCGACGCGGCGCCAGCCATTCTCTGTCCGATGAATTTCATAAGCGGGCCAATACTGATTATCAAGCTTCAACGTAATTACGTCGACGGTGCCGTTCCAGGTCACGGTCTTCACGCGCACCGATGATTGATCCTGTTTGCCGGATACTGCATCCACAAATGCCTGCAGATCAGGAATCGGCGTTTCATCGATCTGGATGACGCGACGCCCCGCCCACAAACCGTACCGGGTCGCCGGAGATCCGTAGCTGAAAAACGCGACATAGACGCCATGTGGCTCAATGCCCCGTTGTGCCGCCATCGCACGATGTGGGTCCTGTAGTAAAGCTCCAGCCCACGAAACTGCCCTGTCGATACCGCGACCGTCCAGCGCAGCCGTCTCAATTTCGATATCCCGAGCATGACCATTGCGCCACACCGTCACTGTCACTTTTGGTTTTTGCACGGCTTTTTCGAGTTCTCGAAATGACGTTACAACATTGCCGTCCACCGCCAGAACCATATCGCCATTTCTGAGGAGCTTCGACGCAGGTGTACCGGCGACGAGCCGCGTGATGCTGAGCGCCCGACGGTAAACCGGGTTGTTTTTCTCCAGCCTGTCCAGCCATGCCTCGTCGAGACCATTATTGCGTGCCGCAAACAAGGGCTTGTAAACGAATTCGGCTTCGAGTGAGTAAAAAGGTCGCCCATCGCGCACGATATCGACGAACTCTGCGGCAAGATCAGCGCTGATGCCGCGGTTGAACTGTGAGCTGTCTCCGCCTGCCTGAACGGCAAAACTCGACCAGATCGCGACGACACGGCCGCGTCTGTCAACCAGTACTCCGTCGACGTTCTTTGGCGCATTGACAAGTGACACGCCGTCAATGTTCGAATCGCGAAAACGCAGGGTTCGCGATAGTGGCAGCAGCAGCGGCTCTACCGCGGATACGGTGCTTGCCTGATGCACGAGTTGATGATCGCCTTTGATTCCGACCACCCAGACCTTGTCGCCCGATGCAAGCGGTGCAGTGTTAAAAGTTGCCTCTGACACGGGCGTGTCACCGATCGTCCTGGGATCGTATGACACTATCGCCAGGTTGTGCAGCGGATGCAGCTGTTCTACTTGTCCACGGACTTCCAGTGATCCCGCAAACGTCACGGTGACGTCACCGATTGCGACCGGCACCGTATTGCGATCAACCAGAACCAGTCCGCGCTCCTTGTCGACGATGAGCCCGGTACCATAGTAGTGCCGATCCGCGACGCCTGAGACCGTATACGGCAGGTCGAAAGTCACTACGACCAGCGATGGTGCAATTGCGCGAACCCTGGGGTCATCGTATTTCGTCGGGTGTGTACTGCCGATCTTGTCGGGCTTCGGCTCCGGCCCGGCGCCGAGGTCACGACAGGGCCATACGCCAGTTTCGTCGTTACGGGTGCAACGTCGCACCGGGAACCAGACGCGATCCATCTCAAATGCTCGCACGATGCTGTTTTGTGGATTGTCCATCGTCACATAGCGAATCAGTGCGCGAGCTCCGTCGGCGAGCCCATCGAGCAATACTTCAAGATCGTCAATGTTTCTAATCGGCTCGCCACCGAACTCGGTAATAACGGCCCCTCGTGGAATTGCCGACTTCGACAGCAAGTATCCCGGGTTGGCGACATAGACACCGTCAACGGCGCGGTTATAGTGGCGCGCTTGTTGATAGGACAGGTTATTGACGATCGCATCGCCAAACTCGAGAAATTCGTCCGGTGTAATCTCATGCAGGTCAGTGACCACAATGGTTTCGCTGAAATAGCGCCCACCGCGCTCTAGATCCAGCAAAACTTCACCACCGACACTATCATCGAGCACCGATTCCAGCGGCACGAACTCGGTGACAAGTTCACCGTTGATCCGCAACAAAATGTCGCCCGGCTCAAGCTTGCCCGCCGCAGGCGAATCGGGAATGACCTGGCCAACGATCAACATGCCCGTCTGATCCGGGAACGCGGATCGCACAATGCGTTCCGACTCATCGCTCAGACCCAATCGTTTTAATTCGTCGTAGGCCTTGCGCTCAAACATTGTCTGCAGTGAGCCGCGAGTCACCGGAGCCCCTTGCTGTATGAGGCCGAGTGCGCGACGGACGCGATTGAGTGGCAGGAAAAAGCTGCTCGCCGCAGAGTTGTTAGCACCGGCATTCAGCGCGACGACCTCGCCGTCTATGTTGATGACCGGTGAACCGGACGACCCGCCAGAGGTACCCGACGCCGCCTGCAGATAAAACGTATTAAAATCGTTGTACTTGCCGCGACCATAGTCCGGCGCCTTGCGATCAAGACGAGCAATGGTCCCCGCGAGAATCGACAACTGTTCGCCCGCATCGTTACCAATCACACGGATTTCGCGTCCGATAGCGGCGGCGCTCGGCACCAGCGGCAATTCAGCGGGTTTAATATAACGCAGGTCGGCCGGGTTGTAGCGGAAGAATCCGAAATCGTGCACTGGATCGCGATACACGGGAGTCAGTCGTACTTCTTCGTTGTTGCGGAATATCGCCTCGGCGACAACGGGGCCCGGCGCCACCACATGACGATTAGTCAGTATCAGTCCGCGCTCAGCATCGACGACAAATCCCGTGGCCTGGCTGGAGGAATTCCATTCGGTGTCAAAAGCCCGGGTACTGTCGACTCGAATCGACACGACGCCCGAAGATATGCGTTCGAGCGTTTCACTCCACTCAGTGTCCTCGGCTGCCAGAACCGGGGCTGCTGCAGCCAGCAATCCCGTGATTGCTGCAATAGATCTGCCGTAATTCATAGATATCCTGATCCTGGGGCACAGCTCAAGTCATTAACGTTACGGTATCTGGACTTGGCTGGCGCGCGACGGTTCCGTATTGCAACAGAAAAACCGACTGATTCCGGGGACAGTTTACTTAATTGCCACATTGATTTTCCGGATCGTTACTCATTAAGGCCCCGTCGCCTACAGCCGTTTATCGGGACGATAGGCCAGATCGAGTTGCCGAGCCGCTTTTACGTCGTCGAGGCGCCTCACAGGCATTTTGTACGGGGCTTCCTTGAAGCTTACGCCCTTTTCTCGCGCCTCGGTGGCGATGGCGATCATCGCCGCAACGAAACCGTCCAGCGTTTCCTTGCTCTCGGTCTCGGTCGGCTCAATTAGCAGACATTCGTCAACGAGCAACGGAAAATACGTCGTCGGCGCATGGTAATTGTGATCAAGCAACGCCTTCGCGACGTCCATTGCCGTCAGATCAAATGTTTTTGCGTCTCGCTTCAGCGTGATGATGAATTCATGGCTTGCGCGCCGGTCGGGGAAAGCGAGTTCAAAACCTGCATCACGCAGCCGTACTTGCAGGTAATTGGCGTTGAGCGTTGCGTATTCGGCCAGCCGATGCATGCCTTCGCGTCCCACCATGCGCATATAGACGTACGCTCGCAACAGCACACCCGCGTTACCCATAAACCCGGACAATCGACCGATACTCTGTGGCAGATCGTCTTCGGTCAACCAGTCATAAGTCGTCTTACCATCGATCGTCGCGGCGGCCACGACAGGAATTGGCATGAACGGCAGCAAGCGATCGCCAACACCAATCGCGCCCGAGCCTGGGCCTCCGCCACCGTGTGGCGTAGAAAAGGTCTTGTGCAGATTCATATGGATGACGTCGAATCCCATGTCACCCGGCCGCACCTTGCCAATAATCGCATTCAGATTGGCACCATCGTAATAGAGAAGTCCGCCCGCGCCGTGAACTATTTTCGCAACCTCGATGATGCGGCGTTCGAACACACCGAGTGTTGACGGATTCGTCAGCATGATGCCGGCCGTCTTAGGACCGACCATCGCTTTGAGCGCCTCAATATTGATATCGCCATCACTGCCAGTTGGCAGTTCGCGAACGTCGCAACCGCACATTGTCGCAGTAGCCGGGTTCGTACCATGTGCCGCATCGGGCACGATGATCTCATTACGTTCGTGATCACCCCTTGCATCATGATAGGCGCAGATCATCGAAATGCCGGCTAATTCTCCCTGGGCTCCAGCCATCGGCGTCAGTGACACGCCCTGCATGCCGGTCACATCCTTGAGCATTTCCTGTAACTCAAACATGCAGTTCAAGAAGCCCTGGCCATGACTTACCGGGCCCAGAGGATGCCTGCCCGCAAATCCCGGCAACATCGCAAGCGCGTTACAGGCTCGCGGGTTGTATTTCATCGTGCAGGATCCAAGCGGGTAAAACTGCGTGTCAATCGAAAAATTCATCTGCGACAAACGCGTGAAATGCCGCACCACCTGCAGCTCGGACGCCTCCGGCAGCTGTGGTCTGTCAACCCGCAAAAATGACTCCGGGATGTTTATGTCCTCAGATTCCCCAGGAGACTGTGCAAATGCCCTGCGACCCGTACGTGATTTTTCAAAAATCAGTTTTTCCACGACACTTTATCCTCAGCGTTCGTCTACATTGATGCCGAGCGCGCGCAACGCCGCTTCGTAATTTGGTTCTGTCTCGATATCGTCGATGTGTTCCTGATAAACGATCGTGTTGTTTTCATCGAGTACGACAACTGCTCGTGAAAACATGCCTGCCAGTGGCCCGTCGACAATCTGCACGCCGTAGTTTTCGCCAAATCCCGCATGCCGGATAGCTGACAGGCCGACAACGTTCTTGAGGCCATGCTGCTCCTGAAATCGCGCATGGGCGAATGGCAAATCGTAGGACACCATTAGCATCGCGACATCGTCCAGCTGCTGGCCAAGACGATTGAACTCGATCACAGACTTCGCGCATACGTCGGTATCAATACTGACAAAGATGTTCATGACCTTGCGCATACCGGACCAATTTGCAAGCGTCGCGTTTTGCAGCCGCGTGTTAACGAGCGAAACGTCAGGCGCGTTGCTACCCACCGCCGGTAACTCACCGAATGTCCGATAGCTTGCGTTCTCAAAATATATTTTTGCCATTTTGTCTCAGGCAGATCGCCTGCTCCCATTTTCAAAAATCTCAGCGAGCGCCGTTGCGTATGCATCGATATCGGCTTCAGTTTTCGTTTCGGTCGCACAGATCAGCAACGCGTTACCAAGCTCCGGGTAGAATTCAGCAAGATTGTAGCCACCGAGGATGTCCCGGTGAGCCAGTGCGTCCAGAACTGCAGCAACCGGGCGATCCAGTCGCAGCACGAGTTCGTGAAAGTGCGGGCCCTCAAACAGGCGCTCTACTCCCTCGATTGCGGTCAGGCGGCCAGCCAGTCTGGTAACGTTCTGCTGCGATCGGCGCGCGACCTGCGCCAGGCCGTCGAAACCCAACAAGGACAGATAAATCGTTGCTGCGGTCACCATGAGGCCCTGATTCGTGCAGATATTCGACGTCGCTTTGGAGCGCCTGATGTGTTGCTCGCGTGCCTGCAACGTCAGCGCATATCCCGGTTGATTGTCGAGATCGGTCGTGCGGCCAACAATGCGGCCCGGCATTTGCCGAACGTATTTTTTCTTGCAGGTCATGAAACCGAAATACGGTCCACCCGAGGACAACGGCACACCCAGGGGCTGCCCTTCGCCGCACGCAATATCCGCACCATCCTCACCCCAATGTCCTGGTGCCTTGAGCAAGGCGAGTGACGTCGGATTGACAATTGCGATGACGAGCGCACCTTGCTGGTGCGCCCAGTTGGTGAGGCGATCAACATCCTCAAGCGTGCCGAAAAACGACGGCTGCTGAATAACGACTGCAACCGGGTCTGCCGAATCGTCGAGGTCGCCACCGACATTGCCCGTAGTCTCATCCATCGGCAGACGTTCGAAAGTTATGCGCTGTCTGCCGGCGATTGCTACCGCAACTTTTTCGTACGTTGGGTTGACTCCGGGCGCGAGTAAAATACAGCCCGAATCCTTTTTGCGATTACAGCGGACTGCCATCAACGCGGCTTCGGCCAGCGACGATGCGCCGTCATACATTGACGCATTGCTGACGTCGAGTGCTGTTAACCCGGTCATCATCGTCTGGTACTCGTAAATCGTCTGCAGCGTACCCTGGCTCGCTTCAGCCTGGTATGGCGTGTAAGCGCTGTAAAATTCGCCACGTGTCGATATATCCCAGACAACCGTCGGTATGTGGTGCTCATACGCCCCTGCGCCAATGAAACACAACGGTGTTCCATCGCGGGCTGCGCGTACATGCATCAACCGCGTGATATCCATTTCGCTGAGGCCCACGGGCATACGGTCGAGAGACTCAATAAGCAACTCGGCAGGGATCTCATCAAAGAGCGCGCCGATGTCGTCGGCTCCGATCGCCGCCAGCATTTCGATGACGTCATCTTTTGTGTGCGGAATGAAAGGCATGCCCTTTACTCGTTTCAGCCGTCTGCTGCGTCGATCAAGCTTTGATAGGCGTCGGGCGTCAGAAATTCTGTCTCATCGACACCGTCGCTCGGCCGCAATCTGACGATCCAGCCGGCGCCGTACGGATCGACATTCATCTTCTCCGGATCATCGGCCAGCTCCTCATTCACAGCGACAACAGACGCGGCAATCGGCGCAAGAACGTCCGACGCCGCTTTAACCGATTCGACCACGGCCATATCGCCACCACGCTCCAGCGTCTGGCCTGTTTCAGGCATTTCGACATAAACGAGGTCGCCCAAGGCTGTTTGTGCATGATCCGTAATACCGATTGTAACGCTACCATCGTCTTCGCGACGCAACCATTCGTGCTCGCTCGTGTATATCAGGTCACCGGGTAATTCACTCATCGTATTACACTCCACCTTGTAGTCTTGTTGTTTCGCGCCGTGATTGTCACAGTTCGATACGTACTTGTCCGTTGCGCACAAATGGCGTCTTTACGATCCGCACTTCCAGCATTTTGCCGCGTACATCGACCTTCGCGCGGCTACAGTTGCCCGCGGCTACACGGGCGAGGGCGATGGATCGACCCATTGTCGGCGAGTATCCGCCGCTGGTGATTTCTCCATCATCCGCGCCATCGATGACCACGCGCTGATGGCTACGAAGTACGCCGCGATCCTCCAGCAGCAAGCCCACGAAGCGGCGCCTGCCGGGATTTTTGCGAATCTGCTCGAGCGCGGCACGGCCGTTGAAATTTCGGTCTTCAGGGTCCCAGGCGACGGTCCAACCGAGGCCGGCCTCCAGTGGTGAGACTGACTCGTCCATGTCCGACCCGTAAAGATTCATTGCTGCCTCCAGGCGCAGGGTATCTCGTGCACCCAGTCCGCATGGTTCGACGCCCGCCGCCAGCAAGCGATCCCAGATCGCTGCGGCGCTCGCTGCCGGCATGACGATCTCCCAACCGTCCTCACCCGTGTAGCCGGTCCTTGCAACGAACAGCTCGCCCGCCTCCATCCCGGTGAAGGATTTTAGCGCGAGAGCCTGCTCGCGCCATTCGGACCCGATGCCAGAGGCCGCGAGCTCGCGTGCTCGCGGCCCCTGCACTGCGATCATTGCAAGCTCCGCGCGTTCGTTGATCTCGACACCATAGGATTCCGCACACCGTTCGATCCAGGCCAGGTCCTTGTCCCGTGTCGCTGCATTTACGATCAACCGATACCGCAACTCGCCAAAAAAGTAGACGATCAGGTCATCAATGACCCCGCCTGCCGCGTTCAGCATGCAGGTGTAAAGCGCTTCACCTGCCTGGCGAAGTTTTGCCACATCGTTAGCCAGCAGGTGGCGGAGAAATTCACGAACGCGTTCACCGCGAAGATCCACGATCGTCATATGCGAGACATCGAAAACACCGGCATTGTTTCTGACGGCATGGTGCTCTTGTTTCTGCGAGCCGTAATGCAGCGGCATGTCCCAGCCACCGAAGTCGACGATACGTGCGCCGGCTTCAATGTGTTTGTCATACAGCGGTGTCTTCGACCCCATATTCTCTGCACTCTTATTTCGACTGACAAAAAAAACGACAGACCTTGCGATCTGCCGCCCCTCTGTCCTTCAGACCTGAGAGATCAGTGGCTGTATAGCCACGTACCCCTTCGGTGGGCCCCTGTCGGGCCTCTCTCCAGAGCCAATCACCGTACACAGTCCTTCTGCCTGAGCGTTTCCGAGCGAGTTGCGCCTTCGGCGCCCCGATGACCACGGGGTCTCTTCTGTGCAAGTTATCTATTGGTGCGCACAATCATAGCCAACCGCGCCACCGGTTGCCAGCCGACCGGAGGACGGTAACAATGCGAAGCTCTGTATAGGGAGGTCAACATGAGCAACGCTCGCAATGCGCTCATCGCGCTGGTATTTGCCATCGGCCCTGTTCATGGCGCGGCCAGCGAAGATTTTACGACGCTCCTCGACGAGGCCTGGGAATGGCAACTAAGCAGTTTCCCACTGTTTTCCTCACAGCTGGGTGACCGCCGTTACAACGATCAATGGACCGATCGAAGCCTCGACGCCATCGAAGCTCGTCACGAACAAACGCGCGATTTCCTGCGTCGTGTCTACGCAATCGACCGATCCTCCCTGAGCGACGCAGATCAGCTCAACTACGAATTGTTTCGCCGCGAATTGCAAAACAATGTCGATGCAATTGCTTTCCATGGCCACCTGATGCCATTCAGTCATCGCGGCGGTGTGCAAAATCTCGATAGCAATACCAACTACCTGAATTTTTCCACGGTCAGGGATTACGAAGACTGGCTCTCACGGCTCAGCAAGATTGGGAACGTCGTCGAGCAAGTCATCGAGCTGGCCGAGCGCGGCCGTAAATCGGGATACATGCCGCCAAAAATCCTGATGCGCCGGATTCCTGACCAGATTGCCGCACAACTCGTCGACGATGCGGAGGCCAGCCCGTTCTACACAATATTCGAGAACCTGCCCGCGTCGATAACCGGCAGTGACCGGGCCCGCCTGACAGCAACTGCCCGCAGCACGATCGAGAAAACCATCTTACCGGCCTACCAGAAACTCGCTCGCTATTTCTCCGCTACCTATCTCCCGGCAAGCCGCGACAGCATCGGACTTTCGTCACTGCCCAATGGCAGCGAGTGGTATGAATATCTTGCACGTCGTTTCACCACGACGCACATGACGCCCGATGCAATTCATCGACTGGGCCTCGTTGAAGTGCGGCGTATTCGAGACAAAATGCAGGAGGTCATTGACGGCCTGGATTACGAGGGAAGCTTTCAGGAGTTTTTGGTTTTCCTGAGATCGGATCCGCAATTCTATTTCGATAACGCCGATGCGCTCTACGAATCGTATCTGGCCACCAGTAAACGCATCGACCCGGAACTCGTTCGCTTGTTCGGCAAGCTGCCGCGCATTCCTTACGGCGTAAAACCGATTCCCGACACGATTGCACCGGATACAACCACAGCCTACTACTCACGACCTGCGGCCGATGGCAGCCGCGCCGGTATTTACTGGGTCAATCTTTACAGGCCCGAAGTTCGTCCCAAGTACGAGATTGAAGTCCTGACCGTGCATGAAGCGATGCCAGGTCATCATCTGCAAATCTCCTTGCAACAGGAGCTTGGCGACATGCCTGAGTTCCGTCGCTATTCCGGCTTCACGGCATTCGTCGAGGGCTGGGGGCTGTACAGCGAAAGCCTGGGTTACGATCTCGGGCTCTATAAGGATCCCTACTCGGAGTTCGGCCAACTGACCTATGAAATGTGGCGAGCCGTTCGTCTCGTCGTCGACACTGGCATTCATTACAAGGGATGGACACGCCAGCAGGCAATCGATTTCTTCAAGGACAATGCTGCCAAGACCGAACTCGACATCATCAATGAGATCGATCGCTACATCGGCTGGCCAGGACAGGCGCTCGCCTACAAGATCGGGCAACTGAAGATTCAGTCAATACGCGAAAATGCCGAGCGCACGCTGGGCGATGCTTTCGACATTCGGGCCTTCCACGACGAACTGCTCGGCGGCGGCGCATTGCCACTCGACATCCTCGAACAACGCATGGACGCCTGGCTGCTCAAACAACTGTAGGAGCCCGTCATACGGGCGATTGCCAACAGCGCAGGCCGATGCGAGTGAGGCAGGACGCCGAGCGAGATTAAGCGCGAGCAAATACCCGGTGTGGTGCCATCGCACCGGCCATGGCGGAGTGGCTACTGACCGAACGGCATTGACGCCTGTCGTTCAGCGGGAAATTCGAGGCGCGCGATTCGGGCGCGCTCAGCTGGCGTCGCAGTTTCGTCGTACAGCTCGTCGATTCTTGCGAGGCGGCCGGTGAGTCCGGTGCAGTTGGCGATCTGAATGCTGAGGCCGGGGCGCACATTCATCTCCAGAATCAGCGGCCCCAGGTCACGGTCGACGACAATGTCTACGCCAAGGTAACCAAGATCCGTGACGTCGTAACCACGCGCCGCCAATTGCAAAATGAAATCCCACTGCGGAATTCGCAGACCGGCGATTAATGTGCCGGTGTCAGGATGTTCGTCGACAATTTCGTTCTCCAGCACGCCTGTCAGCGTTTCTCCTGTGCTCATGTCGACCCCGGCACCAACAGCGCCCTGATGCAGGTTTGCCTTGCCATCGGACGCCTGCGTCGGCAGACGAACCATCGCCATGGTTGGGTAACCGCGATAGACGATAACGCGAATGTCGGGCACACCCTGATAACTGAGGTCGGCGAAAACCGGGTCGAATTGCACGCAATACTCGATGAGCGCCTTGTCCGGATTGCCGCTCAGGCTGTACTGGCCACTGACGATGTTGGAAATATGGTGGGCGATCTCCGCCTCGGTTATGCGCACGCCATTGGACAGCCGATACGTGTCGCGCCTGCGCTGGCTGCGGCCAATCACAATCAGGATGCCGTCACCGCCACTGCCCTGCGCAGGCTTGATCACGAAGCTTTCGCGGTCACCGACGATGCCCGCGAACTCCCGCACTTGCCGCTGGTTACTGATGATGCCGTAGAGTTCCGGCACGGCCATACCGGCGGCCAGCGCCAGCTCCTTGGTCAATATCTTGTCATCAACTCTTGGATACAATCGCCGTGGATTGAGCCGCATGATGAAGTTAGTATTGCGTTTGTTGAGCCCGAGGACACCGGCCTCTCGCAGTCTTCGCGCGATCGCGAACATCAGCTACCCGCCAGAGCCCGAAAACGACTGAGCTCAAGCAGACGATATCCCGTGTATCGGCCAACCAGCACGACCATCGCCAATGCGACGAGCAAGAGTTCAGGAAAAGTAAATATGAGGTGCTCCAGCCACGCGATTCCCATGAAAATGTAAGCTACGATAGCAATGGCGAGACTGCCCATCGCCGCACGCATCGCGTCGGCCGGACCGCGTTCTTCCCACACAACCGACATGCGCTCAATGGTCATCGCAATGATGACCATCGGAAACAGTGCCACCGACAAACCGGTTTCCAATCCCAGCTTGTGCGAAATCATGCTGATGATGAGCATGAGCAGGACGACGACGATCAGAACAGCGCTTAGTCTGGGCACCAGCAACAACCGCAGGCGGTCGAGCAGGAAACGAATGCTCAGACCAAGCGCAATGAGCATTGTGAACAACATCACACCCCAAAACAGCTTGGTCTCGCGGAATGCGAGCGCGATCAGCACGGGCATAAATGTGCCGAACGCGTCGATGCCAACAATATTGCGCAGGACAACCATGACCATCGCACCGATCGGGATCATTAGCAGAACGCTGTACACAGCCTGAGTCCGGATTGGCAGGCTATATAATGAAAAGTCGATCAGGCTCGTACCTTTCTTCGCGGCTCGTGATTCGGCGATGGCAATGGTGTCGAGGTTATTTTCCTGCACGGCAAACCCGACCTGGACATTGCTGCCACCTTCGACTCTGATCAATGGTTCGTTGCCACGCCACCATATCAAGTAGCGATCAGGCAGGCCCTCTTCTCCTGTCAGCGGATTGAAATATCGCCACCGATCGCCATCGTGGACCTCAAGCCAGACCAGCTGTTCAGCATTGCGCTGCCGCCCCTGCAACCTGAAACCCCGCACCATGCGTGCCGGAATTCGTGCCGACGCGAGTATCATGGTTATGGTCTCGACGAACTCGGTGGGCGTATCGGCATCGGACAGTAATAACTCGATATTTGGATCTGGCGATTGATCATTCATACGCCGCAAAAGCTCCGACGTAAATGATGCCGTGTCGGCCGAGTGGTCATTGACATCCGCGACGATAACTTCGACAGCCGTTCTGAAGGGTTCGTTGATAGCAGGCGGCGGCGGGAACGGCGGCGTGGTGTCCGACTGGTCGTTCTTTGGATCCTCAAAGACTGAGACACGGTAATAGATCGTCTGTCGACCGTCAGCACGCCGTATCGCCCATTGTGCCTCACGGCCGCCAGTACCATAGTTCAGACTGAATCCATAACCTCTCGAGACCGAGTTTTCGTTCAGCATACGAAATCCCGGCGTCAAGGTTGGTATGTGCAAATTGACCTTGATCGATCCCGGCCCACTGTCGAAACTGATCGACGACTCAATCGTCCAGACGCGAGTCTCCTGATCCTTGCTGATCGGAAAGCCAAGCACCTGCCACTTGTAGGCAAAAACGGACAGACCGACAATCGTCAGCAAAGCGGCGAGACCATAAACATATTGGTGCTTCATTGCGGCTTCCCCTCACTACCGCTCGGTGCCAAGCGCAACGCCTGCCACGTGCTTACGAATCGGCCCGCTATGATTAAAAAGACACATGCCGGTCGTGCGCAATTCTCCGATCAGCGGCCAGTCTGTCGCAAACAGCTGATTGAGGCCAGTCATGAAATGCAACATTGTGGCATTGGCGCCCTTGCGCGCACGCTCGTAGCGCCGCAGCACGGGCCTGTCGCCCGGGTGTTCGCCGTTGCCGAGGGCCGTCTCCACAACGTCGGCAAGCGTCATCGCATCCTGCAGTCCGAGATTGGCGCCTTGCCCGGCCAGCGGATGCACAGCATGCGCAGCATCGCCAATCAGCGCAATTCCTGGCTTTACATAATGTTTTGCATGCCGGGCGACCAGGGCAAACTTGCCTCGCGGGCCGGCGACCGTCAGCGCACCCAGGACCTGATCGGAGGCTTCGCTGAGCGAATTTCCCAGATCTTCATCGCTGGCTGACATCGCCCAGTCAGCCTGCTCTTCGGTCGTCGTCCAGACGATTGAGAGTCGCCCATCCGGCAGCGGCAGCATGCCGAGCGGCCCGTTGCGCAAGAATCGTTGCCACGCCGTATTGCGATGCGATTTCTCCGGCCGCAAGTGAGTCACAAATGCCGCCTGGCCATAAGGCCAGTCATGCGTCTCGATGGCAGCGCTATGCCTTATGAAAGATTGCGCGCCGTCTGCGCCAATGATCAGGTCGGCCTTGAGCTCGCGCGCATCGTCGAGCTGCAGGCGATACTGCTGTCCGTCCTGGCGCAACGACTGGATTGGCGCTGCAAAAGCGAATTCGATATCGGCGGCGCCCAACACATCGAGGATTGCGTGTCGCAGCAGAGCGTTTTCAACAATGAAGCCAAGCTGTGGTACAGCGAACTCGGCTGCGTCAAAACGCAGAGTTTCCGAACTCTCAACCGTAGAAGACTCGTCCCAGACCCGCATGCGATCGAAGGCACATGCTCTTGTTTTGCGCACAGTCGACCATGCGCCGATGCGCTCTAGCAGGGCGGCCGATCCGTTGGAGATCGCAGAGACTCGCAGCGCAATGTCGTCGTCGGCGCAGTACTGGGGCCGCTCCATTGCGTCTACGAGCGTCAAACGCAGCCGCTCGCTGTGTTGGCCTTGCGACAATAGCGCGGCAATCGTCAGACCGGTTACGCCGGCACCAACAATGACGACATTGAAACGTTCCTTCACGACAGGGGCACCCCGCGCGACAAGCGCGGCAATCGACCTGCAAGTCCCATCGTGTGTCTCGCGAACAGCGAGCGCACGCCTGGAACCAGATCGAAACCAAGCATGCCGATGTTGCGCAACGCGCGAACTGATCGGCTTGAATGGCCAAACAGGCGCACAAGCCCGTCCGTAAATCCGACGAGTTTGCGTTGGTCGCCGCGCCGCCATGTAGCATAACGCTCGAGTAATTCAACATCACCAACGTCGATCGAGTCACCGGACTCCTCAATCGCGTCTGCGATGCAATCGCACAACGCCGCAACATCACGCAGACCGAGATTGAATCCCTGTGCGGCAACCGGATGCAATCCGTGCGCTGCGTTGCCGACGAGCACGGCTCTTGGCGCAGTCAGTCGCAATGCCTTGCTCAATACCAACGGGTAGGCCGCTCGTTCACCAACTCGAGAAAATGTGCCGAGTCGATACCCGAATGCCTCCTGCAATTCGGTGAGAAACGCCTGACTATCGAGCTTGATTACGCGATCGGCGTTTTTCTCCGACAAAGTCCAGACGAATCCTGCCCTTTCATCGCCGACAGGTAGCAGCGCGAGCGGCCCCTGTTGCGTAAATCGTTCATAGGCACAACCATCAAGTGATTTTTCGGGCAAGAGATTACCCACGACAGCGCACTGATCGTATTTCACCTGGCGAGCCGATATGCCGATCATGTCGCGTACCGTTGAATTCGCACCATCGGCGACGATCAGTAAGCTGCAGCTGATGTCTCGCTTGTGCCCAGTATCATCCTCGAGTGTTACGCTTGCGCGCCCGGGGCCAAGGCTCGTCGCGACAATTCGTGCCGGACACAGCAGATCAAGCGAAGCAACGACATCCAGAGCTCGTTGCAGCACATTACCGAGTACGCGATTGATCACGACATAGCCCAGTGCCTCGACACCTTGTTCTGCTGCTTCGATGTGCGAGAAACCGAATCGCCCTTTGTCAGATACATGGATACGCGATATCGGTGTTGCGGCTGCAGCAATGTCATCCCACAGACCCATTGCCTCGTACATACGCTGCGTGCTACGCGACAATGCAGTCGATCGATCATCGAAACTCGGCTGTGCTTCGGACGACCTGAGTACAGGTTCGACGATCGCGACACGCCGGCCAAGCGGCGCCAGGGCCAACGCGAGACTTGAACCGATCATGCCGCCACCAGCAATCACGATATCGTAGTGATTTCGCCGTCTTGCCATCAATGCTGCATCAGCGATTCGATTTCATCAGGGTCCTTGACCAACCCTTTGCTCAACACATCAGGACCGCTGTTCGTGACCGCGACATCGTCCTCAATACGAATACCAATGTTGCGCCAGCGTGCTGGCACTTTGCGGCTCGCCGGAATGTAGATACCGGGCTCGACCGTCGTCACCATCCCCGTCTCGAACAGGCGCCACCCATCACCGACTTTATAGTCACCTACATCGTGAACATCCATGCCAAGCCAATGGCCGGTGCGGTGCATGAAGAACTGTTTGTACGCACCGTCTCTGATCAATCGCGACAATGTTCCGTCGAGCAAGCCAATTTTCTTCAAGCCGCGTGTGATCACCTTGACAGCTGCATCATGCGGCTCGTTCCAGTGGTTGTCCTTAACCGTTTTCTCGATCGCAGCAAGCTGCGCTTCGAGCACGATGTCATATACGACCCTTTGTTCCGGGCTGAATCGCCCACTGACCGGAATCGTCCGCGTAATGTCGGAGGCGTAATAATCGAGTTCACAACCCGCATCGATCAGCAGCAAGTCACCGTCTTCCAGACAGGCGTTGTTGTCAACGTAATGCAAAGTACAAGTGTTGGCTCCGGACCCGACGATCGGATTGTAGGAAACGCAGGCGTCATTGCGCCGAAACTCGCGCACGAATTCGGCCTCGACTTCGTACTCGTACAATCCCGGACGGACCATCTGCATGGCCTGCGTATGCGCGTTGACAGCAACCTTCGCAGATTTGCGCAGCGCAGATATTTCCGCTCGGCTTTTGAACAAACGCATGTCGTGCAACAGGTGATCGAGCGCCACGAATTCCTGCGGCGTATGAACGCCTGAAGATTCCCGAGATCGCAACAAATTTACCCAGTCAGCGATGCGCGCATCAAACTCCGAATAAACACCCATGGTGTAGTACACACGATTGCAGGACTCCATGATGCCGGGCAAAATGTCGTCGATGTCGTCTATCGGGAAAGCGTCATCTGCATCGTAAATACTGATCGCACCACCGGGGCCCGCGCGCGATCCGTCCCACATTTCTTTGCCGGCGTCACGCTCGCGACAAAAAAGCAGGTACTCGCCATTATCCCGGCCCGGTATCAGCACGGCCACAGCATCCGGCTCGGCAAAACTGGTTAGATAATAGAAGTCGCTATCCTGACGATATCGGTATTCGATATCGCGGCTGCGCGTACGCACGGGTGCGGCGGGCAATATCGCGATGCCGCCGTCACCGATCATGTGCATTAGCTGTCTGCGACGCCGTGCAAATTCCTTGCTGTTCATCGTTATTTTCCTAGTGCACTGCGTCGGAGATGCCTGCAGCGTTGCTATCATCCACGTTACGACGAAATTCGGCCAGTTCCTCGTATGTCAATTGCGTAGCAACCCGCAGGTACTCGACAAGCTCCGTAAAGGCCGCGTCGTTCGTCTCATCGTCACCTTCGTCATCTGCGCATGCGCGTGTGATCTGCAACATATCCCGGATGACGTCGGCGAGTGGATCGGCTGCGAGTCTTGCCTTCAAAGCGTCCCCATGATCTGCCGAGACAAGGCCGTGCAAAAACCCCTCACACCATCTCGCCAGCGCAGCCGCGCGGCTGGCGGTATTGTCTTCGTCATTTGGTAACAGAGGCTCGAATTCGGACATTCGCGCCGATAGTTGCCGGTACGTGGTTTCAAATAGGCAAACAAGCATTGTTTCGCATTCGACTCTGCGCACATCAGCATCCCCGGTACCCTCAAGAACCTGGGACAACCAGCTGAAACCGCTGTTGGCACCCGCGATCGCGAGTCGCCCTGACAGCAAGCCGTGCGTCTGAGCCGCACCCCAACTGGCGCCACAGCGTCTGAGCGCATTATCCAATGCGTCGTGGTCGATTCCTTGTTCCATCCGGGCCGTATCTCGACGATTTTATGCAGTATTAATGATCCCACGTAACGCACTCTCAGGCCACGTTCATAGCCTTTACTACAAATTGACGATTGATTCTGCTGGAGCGCGTGTCTATATTGACCCTATGGCCGACGATACGACCACAACGTTCGAGCACGAGTTGAAGCGACTTGAGAAGCGAGTCGATGCGCTGGTACACGTCTGCGATCAGCTTCAGGACGAAAACAAGTCACTGAAACAACGCCAGGACGTATTAACCGGCGAGCGAGCGAACCTGTTGCAAAAAAACGAGCAGGTTCGGGCGCGCGTCGAAGCGATGATTGGAAGGCTTAAAGCAATGGAGCAAGGATCCTGAATATGAACGAATCCTACGCCCAGGTCAGCGTCAGAATTCTGGACAAGGAATACCAGGTAGCGTGCCCGGCGAATGAGCGCACTGACCTGCTTGACTCAGCTGAGGTACTGAATGCAAAAATGCGAGAGATTCGCGACACTGGAAGAATAGTTGGTCTGGATCGCATAGCGGTTATGGCAGCGCTCAATATGGCCAACGACTTGCTGCATGCGCAGACTCGAGACAAGTTCCTCGACGGCGACGTAAGCAACCGTCTGAGAGTGATTTCCGATCGCGTCGAAAGTGCGCTAGGCGAATCTCAACAACTGGACCTCTGACATACGGAACCAAACAAGCGAAATGGCGCCTCCTGCAGTGTTCGATACTGACCTGGAAACCTTTCGACCCTAACTTTCTACCTCGGGGTCGCGCACTGTCGGCAGCATTTGAGCAGGGCTGCTTTTGCGGCAAGCCTGTTGTTGCCACGGCTGACCCCACCTGTTGCTCCGGTTCGAGAGCGACGGTTTGTAACGGCACAGGCGGGAGGCGCTTTCTCTGCTTCTATTCTGCTGACGCGTGATTACTTTGAGTTCAACAGACAATCATTCGACTTGCCCCGCAACTTTACGCAAAACAGCGCTCAATGCGCGTCGTCTGTTAAGTGCTGATGCGCGCGATGCGGCGTCGCTGACGATCACGCAACGCGTCATTCGATCACACGAATTTACTGCTGCGAAGACGATTGGGTGTTACCTGCCGATGCATGACGAAGTCGACCCCCGTCGCATCATCGATCGCGCATGGCGCGCGAATAAGCGCATTTTCTCACCGGTTATCGATCGACACGGCAATATGGCCTTTAGACAATTACGGCCCGAAACTACTCTAGAGAGAAACCATTTTGGTCTTTGGGAGCCGACTTCGGGAACATCGATCGCCGTAAAAACACTGGACATCGTCATAACACCACTGGTCGCGTTTGATGATGAGCTAAATCGTATCGGCATGGGTGGCGGATATTTTGATCGTTGCTTTGCCTTTTTGCGGCACCGTCAATTTTGGCTCAAACCGAAGTTAGTCGGCCTGGCATTTGATTGTCAAAAAGTAGAGAAAATTGTGCCAAACCCTTGGGATATACGGCTTTACGGGATATTCAGCGAAGCGTGACTGGCAAGGAATGCGCGCCGTCGCAATTCAGCGACGCTGAGTCCTTCGCGACATAGCGCTGTTTTCAACGCGACAACAACTACACTTTTTACTTCAATCCCTGAACAAATTTGGCTGTCATTGCCGGTGTATTTCGATGCAGATGAAGGTTCGCACAGTCGAGCCGCAAGTTTCTTTTCCAACTCATTCGATCGATACCGGTATTGGATCTTAATTTCTTTTAGAAAGTGGATTTATCAGAATGTTAAGCACGTCACTTAACTCGCTGGATTTTTTGGATTTGTTGTATATACTCAACGCCGGGTACCCGACACGGAGAAGTACAGATGTCAACTAAGAAAAAGTCTAGGAAAAAAGCTTCTAAGCGCAAAGTCGCGAAGAAGCGTAAGGTATTAAAGAGAAAAGCTGCGCCGAAGAAACGTCGCGCGGTGAAAAAGAAAAAGCGAGCAGGTAAGAAGAAAGCCAAGAAAAAGGCTAAAAAGAAAG
>JACZSM010000087.1 GCA_022574185.1 Pseudomonadota bacterium | reverse complement strand
GCGGGGCCTGTTGTTCTACCGCTTGCTCGAGCAAGCGGTCGTGACTGAACCCGTCACCTATGACGAAATAACCGACAACGCGAAACACAACATATAGGGGGTGGTGGAGCTAAATGGATACCCCTTAATTATATACAGCATATCTTAACTCCATGGTTTTGAAAGGAAAACAGGAGATTTTAGGCCATTTCTGGAGGCGCCCTTTGCCGTCAAGCGGGATCGAGACATGCGGGCGATCCCAAGGCTATAGATCGAAAGACAGTCCCTGAGCCAGTGGCAGATCCTTGCCCCAGTTGATCGTTGTCGTCTGGCGCCGCATGTAAGCCTTCCAGGAATCCGATCCGGCCTCACGGCCACCACCGGTTTCCTTTTCGCCACCGAATGCGCCGCCAATCTCGGCGCCCGAAGTACCAATATTGACGTTGGCGATGCCGCAGTCCGATCCGGTATGCGACAGGAAGTATTCGGCATTGGGCAGATTGTCGGTGAAGATCGCCGATGACAGTCCCTGAACCACGCCGTTTTGCATGGCAATGGCGTCATCGAGAGTATCGAAAGGAATCAGGTACAAGATCGGCCCGAATGTTTCAGTCTGTACGATGTCCCAGTCGTTTTGAGCGACTGCGATTGCCGGTGTAATAAAATTACCCGGGCGGTCAATCCGTTGACCACCGCACAGGATCTCGCCGCCAGAGTCGCGAACGGCAGCGCAAGCCGCTTCAATACGCTCAATGACAACGGGATCGATCACCGGACCCATCAGCGTGTCGTCATCGAGCGGATTGCCGATACGAACCTGGCTGTAGGCGTTAACCAGGCTGTTCTTGAGTTCATCGAAACGCGATCGATGCACGAGCACACGTCGCGTTGTCGTACAGCGTTGTCCGGCGGTGCCGACCGAGCCGAAGACGATGCCGGGAACGGCCAAAGCGAGGTTGGCGTGCTCGTCGACGATGATGGCATTGTTGCCACCCAGTTCGAGCAGACACTTGCCCATGCGCGCAGACACCGTTGCTCCAACCTGGCGGCCGACGGCACAGGACCCCGTGAAAGACAGTAGATTGATTCGTGAGTCAGCGACAAAATGTTGCGCCAGTTCGTTGGTGCCGTCGTTGATCAGGTAGAACACCGCGGGCAGGTTTTCCGATGCGAGCGCCTCGTTGACGATTTTCTGCACCGCAACACCACAGAGCGCTGTCTTCGGTGACGGTTTCCAGATATTGACGTTGCCGCAGATTGCGGCAATGCAGGCATTCCACGACCACACGGCCACCGGGAAATTGAAGGCTGTGATGATGCCAACGACACCGAGCGGGTGCCATTGCTCGTACATCCGGTGCTGCGGACGCTCCGAGTGCATGGTATTGCCGTAGAGCATGCGTGACTGGCCGACCGCAAAATCGCAGATATCGATCATCTCCTGCACTTCGCCGATACCCTCAGCCTTGATTTTGCCGTTTTCGAGCGTTACCAGGCTGCCAAGCGCGTCGCGATGATCTCTGAGCGCGTTGCCGATCAATCGCACAGCGTTGCCACGCACGGGTGCGGGAATCTTGCGCCATTCAAGGAAGGCTTCCCGTGCTCTTCGAACCACTTCGTCGTACTCCGCCACCGACGTTGCGCGGACACTTGCGATCACTTCGCCCGTTGCGGGATTAACTGACTCGATGAGTCCTGCCGATGTATCTGCGGAAGGTTCGTCGCCGTACCAGGTTCCTGGGTTTTCGGCATCGAGGCCGAGCTTGTCGAGAATATCCTGCATTTCAGATCCTAGAATGGAGAAAAAGACCGGTCGCGCCCAGCGCCTGTCTGGCGCGCATTGTGCCTAGGTCCCGGCATGCTTTCCACACGATCCTAAACCACTGATTTCGCAAGAAACTTTTGCAGTACGGTGCCAGAGCATGGCATAGTTGCGAGTTCAATCGGGCACAAAACCCGTGAATTGACGACTTTGATGCAGGAAATCGAGTGAGCAGAACCATTGCCAAAGCAGATTGGCACCCCGCGAGTTGGCAAAGCCTGCCGGCCGCGCAACAAGCGAGCTATCCCGACCAGGTGGCGCTCGACCGGGCCGTTGCCGATCTGAGCCGGTTGCCGCCGATCGTTACGTCCTGGGAGGTCGATGCGCTGAAGGAGCTCATTGCCAAAGCCCAGCGCGGTGAGGCATTCGTGCTGCAGGGCGGTGATTGCGCGGAGACTTTCGACGAGTGTACGTCGGAGAATATCGTCGCCAAGCTCAAGATCCTGCTGCAGATGAGCCTCGTCATGCTCTACGGTCTGAAGAAGCCGGTCGTGAGGATTGGACGCATGGCCGGTCAATACGCGAAACCCCGTTCGGCCGACACGGAAACACGCGATGGCACCACACTGCCGAGTTTTCGCGGCGATCTGGTCAATCATATTCCGTTTACGGCCGATGACCGCATACCCGATCCGCAGTTAATCCTGCGCGGTTACGAACGCGCGGCGTTGACCCTGAATTTCGTGCGCTCGTTGATCGATGGCGGATTCGCCGATCTGCACCATCCTGAGTATTGGGACCTCAGCTGGGTAGGGCATTCGCCCATGGCTGACGAGTATCACGCTGTCGTCGAATCAATTTCAGATTCGCTCGACTTTCTCGAAACGATTTCGGGACGCGAGCTGCACAAGACTCAGCGGGCCGACATTTATGCGTGTCATGAAGGACTGCATTTATTGTACGAGCAATCGCAGACGCGATACCTTGACCGGCGTGAACGCTGGTACAACCTGACCACACACTTCCCCTGGATTGGCATGCGCACAGCGGCGATGGATGGCGCTCATATCGAGTATTTCCGCGGCATCGCGAATCCGATCGGTGTCAAAATCGGTCCGAGCATGACACGTGAATGGCTGCAGGATTTGATCGCTGCGCTCAATCCGAACAATGAACCGGGTCGCCTGACGTTGATTCATCGCTTTGGCGCGAAAGCCATCGAAGAATGTCTGCCAGACATGATTACGGCCGTGCGTGAAACCGGCTCGCCGGTATTGTGGGTTTGCGATCCAATGCACGGCAATACAGAAAGCACGGCCGATGGCACCAAGACCCGACGCTTCGACAAAATTGTCAGCGAGCTCGAGGCGGCGTTTCGCGTGCACGATTCCATGGGCAGCCACCTCGGCGGCGTGCATCTCGAACTGACCGGTGAGAACGTCACCGAGTGCACCGGTGGTGCGCGGGGCCTGACCGATAGTGATCTCGCGCGCGCCTATAAATCGACCGTGGATCCGCGACTCAATTATGAACAGGCGATGGAGATCGCCATGCGCATCGCCGGTCTGCATAAAGCCCGCAAGTAGCTCTCGCGCTTGGACAAACGCCTATTCGACATCGATTGTCGCGCCTGCCCGCGGCTGGCCGAATTTCTTGATTCGGTCAGAGATCGCCATCCCGACTACTATTGCCGGCCCGTACCGTCGTTTGGCGATGCTGCCGCAAACTTTTTGATTGTCGGTCTGGCGCCCGGTATGCATGGCGCTAATCGTACAGGCCGGCCGTTTACGGGCGACCATGCCGGAATATTGCTGTACCAGATGTTGCACAAATTCGGTTTCGCGTCCCGCGGTGAGTCGATCTCCGCCGATGACGGCTTGCGGATGTCGAACTGCCGCATTACTAACGCCGTGAAGTGCCTGCCGCCAGACAACAAGCCCGTCGGCGCTGAGATCAACACCTGCAACACGTTTCTGTCCCACGAGCTGGCGCAACTGCCGGATCAGTCTGTCGTTCTGGCCTTGGGCGGTATTGCGCATCGCGCAATCCTCAAAGCACTCGGTTTCCGGCAGGCTGAATTCAAATTTGCACATGCGGCCGTACACGACCTGGAGCGCTTGCGGTTGCTCGATTCCTACCACTGCAGCCGCTACAACACGAACACGCGCCGGCTGACGAGCGACATGTTCGAGGCGATATTTGCGCAGGCACGGGAGTTGCTGGATAACTAGCAACGTGGACTCTGAACACACATTTGACGCGAAGCCGTTTCTGCGCAGCCTGACGCATCGCCCCGGCGTATATCGCATGCTCGATGCGAAACACAAGGTGATTTACGTCGGCAAGGCGCGCGATCTCAAGAAACGCGTGGCCAGTTACTTTCACCGCACTCAAGCCGCGCCCAAAACGGCGGCGATGCTGAACCTCGTCGCAAATGTCGAGGTGACGGTGACCAACACCGAAGCTGAGGCACTGATTCTCGAATACAATCTGATCAAGCAACACAAGCCGCGTTTCAATGTCACGCTGCGAGACGACAAGAGCTATCCATACATTTATGTATCGACAGAGCATCGCTTTCCGCGGTTGCAGTTTCATCGTGGGCCGCGCAAAGGCAAGGGCCGGTACTTTGGTCCCTATCCGAGCACCAGCGCGGTGCGCCAGACGCTCAGCGAGTTGCAGAAATTGTTCATGGTTCGACAGTGTAATGAAAGTTTTTTTCGTAACCGGAGCCGACCTTGCCTGCAGTACCAGATCAAACGATGCACCGCACCGTGTGTCGATCTGGTGACGCGCGAGCAGTACGCGAAAGACATCGGCGCCGCGATCGAGTTTCTCGAAGGCAAGAACCAAAGCGTTATCGACACTTTTGTCGCGCGCATGGATGGCGCCTCGGCGGCGCAGGATTACGAGCTCGCGGCACGTTTTCGGGATCAGATCGCGCGGCTCAAGAAAATCGAGGCGCAGCAACTCATCACGAAATTCGCGGACAAGGATCTCGACATCCTCGGTTTTGCTTCGAATGGCGCTGTCCACGTGGTAACGGTGTTGTTCATACGTCACGGCGCGATCATTGGCAGTCGCGATCATTTTCCACGGCTGGCTGGTGAGTCTGATCGGCAGAAGATTCTCAATGGCTTCGTTGCCCAGTTTTACCTGGGGAGAGATGCACCAGCCGAAATCATTCTGGAAACCGACATCGAGGATGTCACTTTGCTCGAGGCGGAGCTCAGTGAACGTGCGGGGCACAAAGTTGTTATCAAGAGTCGTGTGCGCGGAGATCGATCGCGATGGCTGCAGATGGCCAAGACCAACGCCGATCAGGGACTCAGATTGCAGGTGGCGAGTAATGCGACCATCCGCCGGCAATTTATCGCACTGGCCGAGGTCCTGGAGCTCGATGCGCCGGCTGAGCGCGTGGAGTGTTTTGACATCAGCCATACGTCCGGTGAGGCGACTGTCGCATCGTGCGTGGTATTCAATGGCGCCGGGCCGCTGAAGAGTGACTATCGACGATTCAACCTGAGTCCAAAGGCCGCTGGTGATGACTATGCGGGTATGGCAGAGGCATTGCAGCGCCGTTATACCAGGGTGAAGAAAGGCGAATTCCCGATGCCGGATGTGCTGTTCGTCGACGGTGGCAAGGGACAACTCGCCGCGGCGCTCACGGTGCTGGACGAGCTCGAACTTGACTGGCTGAAAGTCGTTGCTGTTGCCAAGGGACGCGCACGCAAGCCTGGTGCAGAAAGGCTGTTCCTGGCTGGCCGCAAGTTACCCATAATTTTGCCCCCGGATTCGCCGGCGTTGTTGCTGATTCAGCAGATTCGTGACGAAGCGCATCGATTTGCAATTACGGCACATCGGCTACGGCGCGCCAAGACACGCAAGACATCGAGGCTTGAGGAGATCCCGGGCCTCGGGCCGAAGAAACGCCGCGAACTGCTGAGGCAATTTGGTGGCCTGCAGGGCGTCATCGCTGCCGGTGTGGATGACCTGGTCAAGGTTCGGGGCATCAGCCGCTCGCTCGCCGATTCCATATACAATGACCTGCATCTCGACGGATAGATTTAGGATACTGCCAGGCCCGTGAAACTGAATTTAGCCATGATGTTGACGCTGTTTCGCATTGCCGCGATACCCGCGGTCGTCGTGTGTTTCTACAGTTCCATGCCCAATGCGCGGCCGATAGCAGCCATATTATTCGGTGTTGCGGCGATTACTGATTTCCTGGATGGCTGGGTAGCGCGCCGTTACGAACAGGCATCGAAATTCGGTGAATTTCTCGATCCGGTCGCCGACAAGCTCATGGTCGCGATCGTCCTGGTCATGCTCGTGCAGGGCGACCCGGACTGGTACGTGGACATCATTGCCATGATCATTATCGGTCGCGAAATCACCGTATCAGCGTTGCGCGAATGGATGGCGACGATCGGAGAACGCGCCAACGTCAAGGTGACCTGGGCAGGCAAACTCAAGACCGTGTTGCAGATGTTCGGCATTGCTTTCATGGTGTTTCAAAACGATTTTCTGGGCCTGGATATCTACTACATCGGTTTCGTGCTGCTGGTTGCCGCGGCCGGCATGACCATATGGTCGATGATGACGTATTTGCTGGCGGCATGGCCGTATATCAGGAGTAGGGGCGATTAGAGACAATCTATAGGGTTGATGCACCTGATTTGCCTTGACAGGCAGGTCCAAGCGGCTAAAATCTCGGCCCTCTGCGGGAATAGCTCAGTTGGTAGAGCGCAACCTTGCCAAGGTTGAGGTCGCCAGTTCGAACCTGGTTTCCCGCTCCAGAAAAATCAAAGACTTAGGCGGCTTTCTTAAGCCGCCTTTTTCTTTTGTACGGTACTGGTACGGTATTTGAATTCTGGACAGTACGGTACCGGTCTGGTCTCCTATGGCGGACCGGCAGGGCGTATGCACACCCCGCCGATCCTAACCACGCCGACCAAGATGGAGGTCAACATGGCTACCGCGAATCCTAACAGTACACAACAGCCCAAAAACAATCCGTTCGATTGTCTCGTCAACATCACAGCGCAACTTAGAGCGATCAAGGAGCAATCGTGGAACGGCTGTGACGACAAGAATAAGACCGAGCTCGCTGCCGCTTGTGACGGCGCGGCCGCGGTGATCGGAGACTTTCTCGGTGGTGATGTGATCGATGCCTCGATCGCTGGCGACCATACGGAATCCGCTCAATCCTTTCTGACGGATCCGCAGAACCCAGCTAGGACGCTCGAGGACGTTCAGCGCATGATCGCGATGTTGCAGGCGCTAGATTTCACTGAGTGCGTGTCCGGAGACGCCCTGATGGGTGAGTACATAATTCTGCGCGAGATCTCGCGAGCACTATCAGACCTCGAGCGACAGTGCACAATAGAGCCGATGGTTAATGGCACCGCGTGAATCTCGTAAAGCATGCCCGTTAAGAGATTGGGGGGACAAGTCCCCCGCGTAAACTTCAGCCGCCTCGCGCTGGAGGGGTATCACTAACGAGGAGCGGAGGGACCTGGGTCCATGTCAGTCAGTGGCGGTTGCTGAAGAATTCCTCTGCCGATTCCAGTCTGTAGTCTATGGGAACTTCACTAATAGATGCATCGATCTGCCAGTCGTCAAGAACCGCGATTTTTATAAGGATCATCTTATTAGTTTCCCCTCCATAGATTCCGACCGTCAATTTAATCGGCCCGCTAGGAACGAAGTGGTCTTTTCCATTTTCGTCGAAGATATGCCATTCATTTTTTCGCTTCGGGTTGCGTAGTACAATTGGTATTGTCTTGCGCTCGGACGTAGCAAGAGTGAATCTTCCCGATCTGCTTCCGTGAATCTGCATCTCGGT
>JACZSM010000034.1 GCA_022574185.1 Pseudomonadota bacterium | reverse complement strand
ACCGATCATACCGGTACCACACAATCTCGACGCCTTTATGTCCTTATTATTGGACCGCAGAAGCGAAAAAATCACTCAGGCTAATTGTTCATGAATAATGCAGGCTAGCGGGGCCCTTTTGTCATTACTTTGCGTCTGCAGGTCAATCACGCATAAAACGCAACACATACAGGAACAGCAGGGCAATTGATGCGAATAACTCGAGAGACGCCGCAACGTACTTGCTCGTCGGGTAGTGGCGCATGATGGCCGACGTCTTGTAGAGGATGGCCGCGCCCATGAGTCCGATCATTGCGAGCGAAAACCATTGGCTTAGCTCAAATCCAAGAAACATACTCGCCAAAATCGCCACCAGGGCCAGCATCATGCCCCAGACGACAATACCGCGCAGAAAGGAAAAATCCTTGCGCGTGATCATCGCTGTAGCAATCAAGCCGACGGAACCCAGGACGGTTATGCCGATAGCATTATCGACTACTCCGGGTTGCATCGATTCAGCGACTATTATTGCCGGTGCCATGATCAGCGCGAAAACAAATACGTAAACAGCAAATGCCGCGTACTGAGCGGTTATCGACTCGAAACGGTGAGCGGCGTAATTCGCACCCATTGAGGAACCGATAAACAAGAAAAACGTCAGCATCGGATTGGCGTACATCATTGAAATGATGCCGTCGACTATGCCAGACGTCAGGATGTAGGCCTCGATCGCGACCAGGGCCAGCAACGCGCCGACGACGTGAGCATAGACCTTCCAAATGAAGTCAGATCGATCCTCGACAGACCCCTCGGCAACCGGTGCGAGATAATTGATGTTTTCCTGCATTTGGAAATCTCCTAAATGTTCAATACCACAGATTCTACCACGGCAGCTCATAACCCTCGGCATGCCAAAATGTGCCAGTGTTCTTGAGGTTCAGGCCGTCAATACGCTCAATCAGGCCCCTGGCGGCCTCGGTGGGTGCAATTCCCTGGCCGCCCGTCATCTCTGTGGCGACCAGGCCAGGGTGCAACAGCGCCACGGCAATGCCACGTGAGGTGAGGTCGTGCTTGAGATTCGTGCCTATCTGATTGACCGCTGTTTTCGAGGCCCGGTAACCGTAGTAACCGCCCGACGAGTTATCTCCAATTGAGCCAACACGGCTCGTGATGATGACTAATTTGGAGCCATGTCCTAGATTTTCAAGTAGCGCTTCGGTTACGCGAAGTGGGCCGAGCGCATTGACTCGGTACTGTTCAAGCATCGCCTCGTAGTCGAGGCTGCCAAGTTCGTCGCTGTGCAGTATTCCGGCGTTGTTGACGAGAATATCGATATGTTGGTCGCCAATCGCTGCCTTGAGGGTGGGCATGGAATCACCTGAACCAACATCGATGTCCGATATCACCCGGATGCCCAATGCACCAAGCTCATCGCCTGGTGCACGGCAAATACCAATGACGTCATCGCCACGCTCGGCGAATTGCCCGCAAAGCTGAAGTCCGATGCCGCGATTGCAGCCGGTAACGACGACGGTAGTCAAATTAAGCTCCAAAATGCCCCCAAGGGGCTCATACCAAGGCATCTGGGTTCTCCCCAAATGCGTAAATGTGTAAACCATGTGTCCGGAATTTTCTGTAATCTATCTGTCAGGAAGCACATAAGTAATCAACGTCAAATGCAACAGCATTCGTGCTATGGCCTGCAACGCACGGCGATGGCGCTGGCTCCAGCGCCATATCAGAACCACGACGACTGCGACTGGAATATAAGGAAAGCGCAAGTTGTGGCACTGAGTTTGTTGCAATTTCTACGTTGGGTTACCTCTCGTCTGGTGGACAAACAGTCAGGGTAGAGCATCACATTAATACCGACAATGCAATAGCACCAATCACGCATCATTCACGGTTTATAATCCTTCTCAATAGCACCCAGGTGAGCTAGCGCGTGAGCGAGTCGATTTTTCAAATGGACGATGATTGGTTGGTTTTTAATACTAGTCCGTCACTGCCAGTGTTCAAACTGCCACCTGGCGCCGTCGACGCACACTGTCATATTTTTGGTCCAGGCAACGTTTTTCCATACGCAACCGAACGTAAATACACGCCCTGCGATGCACCGAAAGAAAAACTCTGGGAGTTACGTGATTACCTGGGATTCGAGCGCAACGTCATTGTTCAAGCGACTTGTCACGGCACTGACAATCGAGCTTTGCTGGATGGATTAACTAACTCGGCTGGCCGGGCCCGCGGAGTGGCGTCCGTGCAGAAAACGGTAACGGACGAAACCTTACAAATCCTGCACGATGCTGGTGTTCGCGGCGTTCGATTCAATTTTGTAAAACGGCTCGTCGATACCTTGCCGCACGACACTCTTGCTGAGATCGTCGAACGAATATTCCCTTTGGGGTGGCATACAGTCATATACTTTGAGTCTCAGGATTTGGCACAGCTTTACGATTTCTTTTCGTCACTGCCCGGCAATGTCGTTGTGGATCACATGGGGCGACCGGATGTAAATCTGCCTGTGAGTGGCGCCGAATTTGAACGGTTCATGAAGCTCCTGGCCGACAATGAAAATTTTTACACTAAAGTCAGTTGCCTGGAACGCCTCTCGAATATTGGACCACCAGAATATTCGGATGTCTTGCCGTTCGCGAAGACTGTGATTGAGGCATTTCCCGACCGGGTTCTCTGGGGAACGGACTGGCCGCATCCAAACATGAAAACGCATATGCCGGACGACGGCAATCTGGTGAATATTATTCCTCTAATAGCACCTACCTCAACATTGCAACAAAAGTTGCTGGTGGACAATCCCATGAAACTGTATTGGCCCGAGGTGTGAGTGATGGCGCTCGAGAAGCCCTACGCAAACATTCCTGGAACAACGATATTCGATGGCGATATGGCGAGACGTGGATATCATCTTAATCAGTTCTGTATGTCGTTGATGAAGGAACAGAACCGACAACGATTCAAATCCGATCAGCGTAGCTATCTCGACCGATGGCGCATGACCGAAGAACAAAAAAAAGCGGTGCTTGATCGAGACTATAACCAGATGCTTGCACTCGGCGGCAATATCTATTTTCTTGCAAAGATCTTTTCCTGCGATGGACAATCCTTCGAGCAGGCCGCTGCATCGATGACCGGTATGACCGTGGACGACTATCGGAACATGATGCTCAGTGGTGGACGAACGCCCCATGGCGAAAGTGGCGACGGGGATCAGGCGGATGGCTAAAATCACAGCCGGTGTCGCGATGTCGCACATTCCGGCGATCGGCGCCGCGGTGGACCAGGGAAAGACGGAAGAAGCGTACTGGGAACCGGTGTTCAAGGGGTTTGAGTTTTCGAAAACATGGATAGCGGCGGAAAAGCCGGACGTCATATTTCTCGTTTACAACGATCACGCCTCTGCATTTGACTTAAGCATGATTCCCACGTTTGCGATCGGTTGTAGCGATTCGTTTGAGCCGGCGGATGAGGGTTGGGGCCCGCGACCTGTGCCGATCGTCAATGGTCACCCCGAGTTTGCGTGGCATATCGCACAATCGGTCATTCAGGACGATTTCGATCTAACCTTGATAAACGAAATGACCGTCGATCACGGCTTGACTGTTCCTTTATCACTGATGTTCGGCACACCGAAAGAGTGGCCGTGTCTTGTAATTCCGTTCGCTGTGAACGTTGTTGTATACCCACCGCCCTCCGGACAGCGCTGCTACCACCTGGGTGCGGCCGTTCGCCGGGCAGTCGAGTCCTTTGACGAGGACCTGAACGTTCAGATATGGGGAACCGGTGGAATGAGCCACCAGCTACAGGGCCAAAGGGCCGGATTGATCAACCAGGAATTTGATGCGGATTTTCTCGACCGGCTGGCATCCGATCCGAAAGAATTGGCCACTATGCCGCACATCGACTATATGCAGCACGCCGGATCGGAAGGAATCGAATTAGTCATGTGGCTGGTAATGCGCGGTGCGTTGGATCAGGACGTCGAGACACTGCACCGGTTTTACCATGTGCCGGCGTCCAATACGGCAGTCGGTCATATCATATTTAAGAATCGCGCAAAGTAATTAGTCATGAGGAAACAGTAGTGAAAGTGGTTTTGGCGGGTGCGGGTGCATTCGGTACGAAGCATCTTGAGGGCATTGAAAAAATCGATGGCGTCTCAGTCATCGGTCTGGTTGGACGACGACTGGGGCCGACCCGTGAGGTTGCCGGGAAGTACGGAATCGAGCACGCGTTTACTGACTTGTCGGAGGCCCTGAAGTTGCCGGAAGTCGAGGCGGTAATTCTTTGCACGCCGACGCAACTGCATGCGCAACAGGCTATTCAGTGCATGGATGCCGGCAAACACGTGCAGGTCGAAATTCCGCTGGCCGACTCGTGGGCGGATGCGAAGGCGGTCAGGGACAAACAGGAAGATACCGGATTGATCTGCATGGTGGGTCATACGCGTCGATTTAATCCGTCTCACCAGTTCCTCCACAACAAAATTCAGGCGGGCGAACTCAATATCCAGCAAATGGATGTTCAGACGTATTTTTTCCGCCGCAAGAATATCAATGCCAAGGGGGAGCCTCGTTCCTGGACAGATCATTTGTTGTGGCATCATGCGGCGCACACTGTTGATCTGTTTCAATACCAGACGGGACAGAAGGTCGTAAAGGTCAACGGCATGCAGGGTCCGCAACACGCGGAACTGGGAATCGCCATGGATATGTCCATTCAGATGCGGACAGAGAACGGTGTGCTGTTGACATTATCGCTGTCGTTCAACAACGATGGCCCGCTCGGTACATTCTTTCGCTATATTTGCGACGAAGGCACTTTCATCGCCAGTTACGACGATCTTGTCGATGGCAAGCAAAATCCGATCGACTTGTCACAAGTGGCCGTATCCATGAACGGGATCGAGCTACAGGACCGGGAATTCTTTGCCGCGATCAGTGAAGGTCGCGAACCCAACTCGTCGGTTGGCAAGGTACTGGAGTGTTACCGCACGCTGCATCAGATTGAACAGCAGCTCTAAAGATCATTAAGAAATTCAAGTACTGTTTGGTTGAACTCATCGACCTGATCAATGTTAACGAGGTGTGCCGCATTGGGAAATTCAACCAGATTGGCATTAGGTATACCGGCGGCCCAGTCCCGGTAATGGGTTTTAGCAACGGCATTGTCGTGCTTACCCGAAATAACAAGTGTTGGTATCTGAACTTCAGTTAGCCGTTGTGACCGCGGGATGTCAGAAGACCTAAGTCGCTCTACCGGGACATGACCGTCAAAATAACGGAACCGTGGCATATTATCGGTAAGGATTTCCAATACGCGGGGCCTTGCGGAATCTCGCATCGGGCCTTGATGTGGGTCATTACCCCAAACTTCAGCCGCCGCTGCCGCGCCGGATTCTTTACCCGCTTCAGTGGATTGTGCAAACATTTTACTGTATGCCGGCACGTGCATGCTCAGATTGGCAGAGACGAGAATCAATGCGCTGACTATCTCCGGATGTTCAAGCGTTAAATCGTATGCGAACCCACCGCCTCGTGAGATGCCCAGCAGGTAAGTCTTGTCTATGTTCAGAAACTCTAACAAAGAATAGAGATCTTGCGAATTGGAAAATGGTTTATCCCGGTTTCCAGACTTACCAGCACCACGAAGATCGAAGCGAACAACTTTATAGTGTTGCGAAAAGACAGAAAATTGATCATCCCAAGCCCGGCTGTCCACCGCCCCGCCGTGAATCAGAACCAGGGGATGACCGTCACCGGCAATTTCATAATACAATTCTGTCCCGTTTACAGACGCGATACCGGTCTGGCTGTTTGTCTGTGCAGTGACCATGGGGAAACCACAAAAACCAAGCAGCAGAAATAAGGGTATTTTTAGCGGCCTGTGCCGGTTAGCAGTGCAATTCATATCTGTTGTGCTCATCAATACAGTTGTAAGTGATTTTGTGATTGTAAGCTATACGATGCATTCTCAATCACAGCAATTTGACGCCTTGAGCGGAGGATACACGTGAAAATCCTGGTTTTGTTTTTTGGCGCATTTATATCCATGGTCTCTCCTTGTAATATATACGCGGAGGACATTCTCCACGTGGGCGGATTCACCGGATTAGGCGCTGCAACTGATGTGGCGCAACAGCAAGGATTTCTTGCTGCCGAGGACATAACTCTCGAGTTTGAAAGGGTGGACACCTCGGTTGAGTTGATGACGAATTTCATCAACGGAACATACGACATCATCCAAACTAATGCGGACACTATCATCGCCTGGACCGAGGGTCAGGGCATCGACGCAAAAACACATGATTTCATCATCATTATGGGAGGTTACAGAGGCCGACAGCCATTGGAACTCGTGGTAGCTCCAGACGTCTTGAATATTGAGGACCTGCGGGGAAAAGTCCTGGGGGTGGACGCGATCAATACGGGCTACTCAACAATGCTGGTGTACATGCTCCGTGAAGAAGGCCTGGTCTGGAAAAAGGATTACGACCTGAAGTCGATCGGTGGCGGGCCAATGCGGCAAGAAGCCATGATGAAAGGGGAAATTCTCGCTGGACTGGTGCCGTTGACCGATGAACTCAAAAAAATTGGGTTTCACACGCTACTGACGTCTCTGGACTACATTACTGATTACGCAAGGGGTGTCACGGCCGCTCGACCGGAGTGGGCGGAGGATAATGAGGGCCTGCTGGTACGTTATATACGAGCCATGGTCGGCGCCATAAATTGGCTATTGGATCCCGGAAACAAACAGGAAGCGATCGCCACCATTATGGCAGCCGACGAAGTTTCGTCCATCGAGGCACTACAGATTTATGCTGATGCGGTAAGTCCCACGTTCGGGTTTACTCCCGACGCCAGGATCCAAGCATCCGGTATCGAACAGATACTCAAATTACGAGAGGTCATGGGTCAGATGGAGCTGCCACTGCCGTCCCCGGATAAATATATAGACGCTCAATACTATCAGGCAGCGATCGATTCTTTAGCACACTAAACCCTATAGATAAGGGGTAGGAAATCGAACCATGCAACAGGAATTAAGAAATCTTGCTGGCGTCGCGCTTATCGGGGTATTTCTGTACGGCGCAGGATTGGCAGAGCAGACGAGTTCTTCGCGAGATGTAGCCAATGCGGGCCGTGGTGTCTACACCGATGACCTGCAGCGTTCCACCACGGTGTTTACTTTCCAGCAAGCCGCTGCCGAAGGCCCCGCGCGTGGGCAGGAAATTTATTATTACAGCTGCTGGACGTGCCACAATTCATACACGGTAGCGGCGGGAACACCTGCGCCCCTGCTCGAGGACCTCTACGACCGCCCAAGCATGATGATGTCCGGCAAGCCGGTCACGGACGCCAACATCGCGGACAAAATCCGTAACGGCGGTGCCCTCATGCCCGCGTTCCGTCATTTCCTGAGCAATGCCGACATTGCCGACCTCGTGAGCTACATCAGCAGTGGTGAGTGTTGTCTTGCCTCAGGCGGGGTCACTCTGCCCGCCAATCCCCGATACATCGCGTCCAGTGATGACAGCATGAAGTTTGACTACCGGGATAACCTGGATGGTGGCCCGACAGGCAGGGTCCGCTCGACAGCCGGGGTGCCGTTGGAAGGCATCATGGTGCAGCTGATCGCCAGTGACAACAATATCCGCACGACCGTGTACAGCAACGAGGCCGGTGAATACGAATTTCCGGAACTGCCGACCGGTGAGTACACGTTGCGCATCGCCCGACCATTGCGGTGGCAGCCCTACCGCAGAGACGCCGTGCAAATCGATGGCGCCAAGCAGCTCGACGAGATCGTCCTGAAGCGCGTGACGGACCGGGAATTGTTGCCCCCGACGCTGGACATCATGGGTCAGATCAGCGGCGCGGAATGGCTGTTCAATCTTCCGGGGTCGATGGAGGAGAAACGGGTCTTCGTCAAGAACTGCAACTGGTGTCATTCCTATCAGCAGGTATTTCGTGCGCGCTTCGATGAGCATGGTTGGCGTCGGGTAGTGGACCGGATGAGCCATTACCAGGGTTCCCCGTTGATCTACCGCAGTTCGAGCGGCCGCATGGAGCCGGAACAGGAGGAGATGTTGGTGAAGTGGCTTGCCCGCGTGCGCGGTCCGGAGTCCGCGGATCCGCATTTCAAAGTCATGCCCTATCCGACCGGCCCGGCTACCGAGGTGATAGTGACGGAATACGAGCTGCCGCGTCTTTATCTCGCCACTCACGACGTGGCCCAGGACGCCGATGATCAGCTCTGGTATTCGCCGCATCGTGGCCCGCGGGTCGGCAAGGTGGATCCGGCGACCGGCATCACCAAGGAATACAATATTCCCGTCCCGGAGGGTTGCCTCCCGGGAACCCATTGGATCACTGTAACCAAGGATAACTGGGTCTGGAGCTCGCAGAATTGGGCGCACATACTGACACGCATCAACCCGAAGACAGGCGAGATGCACCAGATCAAGCCGCCGCCGCGACTGCTTCCCGACGGTACGCCGCGCCCCTGCAACATGTCGATGGGCGGGAACTGGGCCGTTGCCCCGGACGGTTACATCTGGAAGGTGCGGACGGGAATGGTGGTGAAAGTCGATCCCGAGACGGGCGAATACGTCCAAACCTGGCCCGTCAAAAATGTCAGAAGTACTTACGGTACCGACGTTTCCGACGATAATAAGTTTGTTGGCGGCGGCGCGTGGGGCGAAGACTGGATGATCATGCTCGACATCGAGAAAGGGGAAGTGGTGGAACGACTGTCCAGTTATCCCAATCAGGGCCCTGGTCGCAGTGCGTTCGATCCCATGAACAACCTCTGGGCCGGCGGCAAGGGTGGGGCGCTGGTGCGCCTGGAGTCCTCGACGCGCCGCCTCAAGGAATTCGTCGCTCCACTCCTTTATTACGGCAGTTTCTACGAGGCCAACCCAGACAAGAACGGCGAGATCTGGGCCGGGGCCGTGCAAACCGGCCGTTATTCGAGGCTGGATCCCAAGACCGAACGATGGATCAACTACGTGTTGCCGGAGCCGTATTCCCACAATCGCAAGAGCTGGATCGACAATTCCACGGATCCAGTCTCACTCTGGTACGTGGATCACAACAGTTACCTCGTGCACATTCAGCCGCGGCAGTAAAAAAATGCGTGGACATCCGTTTATTTCTGTATTCCTGTGCATCTTTATCGTCGCGTGGATTCAGCCGCTGCCCGTCGTCGCGCAGCAGAGTGCTCCCGAAATTCTCGTAATCCACGGGGGCACGCTGATCGATGGTAACGGGGGACCTCCCGTCCAGGACGCTTTAATCGTTATCCGGGATAATCGGATTGAATCAGTATCCAGCGGTGGGCAGGCCAACTATCCCGCGGATGCGCGAGTTCTCAACGCCGACGGAAAATTCATCCTGCCGGGTTTAATGGATGCGCACGTTCATTACGCAGGCTGGATGGCTGAACTGACCCTCAACTACGGCGTCACTTCCATATTTTCAATTGGCAGTGGCGGCGAGTGGGCGCTGGCCCAGCGGGATGCGATCAACGCGGGCAAGATCCCCGGGCCCAGAAACTTCGTGGCCGTTGGCAGCCTGGCGGGCGCCAAGATTTCTGCGTTGTCTGCCCGAAGCGGTGCGGCGGGTGGACTCAGTGGCCGGCAAGTGGCCGGTAACGCCGAAGAGGCGAGGGAGATTGTCAGGCGCTTTATTGATGCCGGTGCCGATATGGTCAAGGTGCACCGCGGCCCTACCGTCGAGGCATACCGGGCGGCCATCGAGGAGGCACATCGGGCGGGATTGCCGGCAGTGACTCAACCGCTGGGACCCACGGTGTTCGCGAGGGAAGCGATTCTGGCAGGCGCCGATATTTTAGAGCACGCAGCCGGCGTATCGATCTCGGTCGCGAAGGACCCCTCAAAATGGAAAGATTTTGGCAGTCTCGAGATACACTCGCTGAGCCCCATGCCGTTTGCGGATATGGACGACGCAAAGGCAGCAGCCCTGATCAAATTAATGGTGGAAAAAAACGTCTACCTGGAGCCCGACTTTATCGCCATGGGTCGCGGCTTCCATCAGCAGCGCGACAAGTTTGAATTGCAGGATTTACGGCTGCTCAACAGCCATGAACTGTCTTATGTCCCCGAGCGGCGCCGGCTCAGGATACTCGCGACCTACCATCATTTTGACGATATGGAGCCAGCAGACTACAAGCTTAGAAACAAGGCCTATCAGAACATGCTGCGCTTTGTCCGCGAATACGTTCAGGCAGGCGGCAAAGTGCTGACGGGCACCGACACGGCAGGCTGGGCAGTACCCGGCCTCGGCGTACATCATGAGATGGAAATTTTGGTAGATGAAGTCGGGCTGACGCCGATGCAGGTCATTCTGGCGGCCACCCGAAATCCCGCTGAGGGGTTCCGCGTCCTGGATCACCTGGGCACCATTGAGGCTGGCAAGCTGGCAGACGTGCTCATCGTGAATGAGGATCCATTGCAGGACATCAGTAACCTGCAAAAGATTGAGTGGGTTATCAAGGATGGCAAAGTGGTGGATCGAACCTTCCATGCCTGGTTTGAGAATCCGTTACCACGCGGTGCGGTAGAAGGGTCAGCCTGGGTACGGGCTTTGAGAACCCAGAGCATGCAAGGGATCGAATTCGGTCAGCCGCCGCCGGGAATACAATCCATCTCTCCAACGATGGTTACGGAAGGGGATGCGACGGTTGCCCTGACGATTAAGGGCGTGAACTTCACCAGGAAATCGATCGTGTATTTTGGCGAGCGGTCGGTCCCGGCCCGACTGGTCAGCGATACTGAACTGGAGGCCGTTATCGACGCAGGTCTGATCGCACAGGTGGGAACCTATCCCGTGACCGTCAGGAATCCAAAGCCGCTGCAACGACCCGAATGGGGCGACGGAACCTCCAACAAAGCGCACCTGCTTGTGAATTTTCGCTACTAGTCAAGGAGCCAAGTATGAAATTCCGCTGTGCCCACTTGTTGTGGTTAATTTTGGTCTTACACTCCGCCGGCGTATGGGCGCAGGATGTTACGGCTATTGTCAGCGGGACACTCATCGACGGCACGGGTTCGTCGCCGCAGCAAAACACAATTATCGTGATTCGGGGCGATCGAATCGAGTCTATCCGCACGGACGGCAAAGTCCCCAACGGGGCCCGGGTAATCGATGCGACGGACAAGTTTATTGTCCCGGGACTTTGGGACAAGCACCTGCATTACAAGGACTGGTTTCCCGAGATGCTGATCGCCAACGGGGTTACCTCGGCATTTGTGCAGGGTGGTGGGCCGTGGCTGCACGCCCAGAACGAAGGCGTGGCCAAGGGTAAAATTCTCGGCCCGCGCATGTTCTTCCGCGAGCGGAAATTCGATGTATTTTCCAGTGTCGAGGAGGCCCGCAACACAGCGCGATCGGAAATACGCCGGTTGCGGCCGTCCTTCGTCAAGGTCTATACGGGCATTACGGCGGAACATCTAAAAGTTGTTGCCGAGGAGGCCCATCGTGCGGGCCTGCACATCGAGGGACACCTCGGGATCAGTGCCCGGGACGCCATCGAGGCAGGCATTGACGGCCTCACGCACGCCTCCGGAATTGCCTATGCCACTGTCCGGCCCGAAGTTCTCGAGATGCTCCCGGACATGCGCGTCATCGACTCGGGTTATCGGCGAGTGCGATGGCCGCATATTTCATCGTGGGACGAGTCCAGGACCGGCGGCCCCAATCCCGACATCAGCGAGTATTGGTTGTACCTGGAGGATCCGCGGCGCCTGATGTTGTTCGGCATGATGGACCGTGACATGGCCAGGGATCTCATCAAGCTCATGGTCGACGAGAACGTGTTCATCGAATCCTGCCTGACATACATCTTTCGCAATGTGCATGACCGCATGGAGCAATATCGAGCCGAGGATTACCTGCTGCTCGATGACCCGGACCTGCATTACATACCCGAGCTTGTGCGGAAGAACGTGCTTGATTACACGCTGCTGGATAAGGTCAACGAGAAAGAGCTGGCCCTGATGAAAAAGGGCTACAAAAATTTCCAGTGGTTCTTCAAGACTTTTGTGGACGCCGGCGGCCGGTTATTACTGGGGCCGGATACGACGTCCATCAACCATGCCACCATGCTCCCGGGGGTGGCCACGCGCCGGGAGATGCAGTTACTGGTGGATTCCGGTATCTCACCGATGCAGGCGATCCAGGCGGGTACCCTGTGGGCGGCCGAGGCCATTCATCAGGACGAAGACCTGGGATCTGTCGAGGAGGGCAAGATCGCCGACCTGCTCATCCTGCCCCGGAACCCTTTGGATGACATCACCGCGTACAAGGACATTGAATTGGTCATGCAGAACGGTCGAGTTTTGGATCATGGTTTTCACTATTACTTCAATAACCCGATCCCCTGGCCGGCCGGCAATGTCATCAGCTATGCAGATGAGGGCTTCGGACCAGTCACCGAGATTCCGGCCAGCATAGAAGGGATATCACCGCGGGCTGTTGTCGAAGGCGGCGGCGACATTAGCTTGATCGTTACGGGTGGCGATTTTATTTCCACGTCCACCGTCGAATTCGACGGCCAGTGGCTGGAAACTGAACTGATAAATCCTGGAGAAGTACGTGCCACCGTGCCCGCGCGCCTGGTCCAGAACGTCGGCACCTACTCGGTTCGGGTAGCGCACCGCAAACCCGGCTGGGGCAAGACCAATACGATGTATTTGATTGTGAAATTCAAATAGAGATGAACGCAAAATTTGTGCTGAAATTAGTGCTCGGTTTCGGTCTGATTTTATTTAACACATCCACAACTGCAAATTCACCCACGGCAGCACTATTCGGGACGGTTAGTTCGCAGCATGACGGAGTCATGGAAGGGGTGCTGGTTACTGTCAGGCGCGAAGAGGACAGCTTCTCTATTACCGTTGTCAGTGATGCCGAAGGCCGCTAC
The DNA here is from genome assembly GCA_022574185.1 of Pseudomonadota bacterium. Lineage (GTDB taxonomy): Bacteria > Pseudomonadota > Gammaproteobacteria > Steroidobacterales > Woeseiaceae > UBA1847. The sequence continues at coordinate 18,500 of JACZSM010000034.1, read as the reverse complement.
TGTTTTCCGATTGAACGGCTGCAACCGGGAACCTATGCAGTCAGAATTCGCGCTGCCGGATATGAACTGCCGGACAGGCATTCGATTAGCGTAAACGCACAATCTGCGACCCGGCTTGATTTGCATCTGCGCAAAGCGGCTGATGTTGCGGATCACCTTTCGAACGGCGAATGGCTGATGAGCATGCCCGGTACGCTCGAGGAAAAGCAGCAGTTTCTCGGCTGTATTTCCTGTCACACGTTGCAAAGGATAGTGAATTCCCGTTACAGCGCCGAAGATTTTGCACACGTCGTGCAAAGAATGCGGGGTTGGTCACAGGGTTCCACGCCACTGCGTCCACAGATCCGACCCGACAGTGTTGGACCTGACGGTAACATCTTCGTCCCGCCGCCCAGCGAGGCCTCAAGTCGAATTGGCGAGTACGCCAGCAAGGTCAACCTGAGCGTCGTGCCGCGCTGGGAATACGATCTCAAAACCTTTCCGCGCCCAACGGGACTGGGTACACAGGTCATCATAACGGAATACGACTTACGCAGACCCGAGACGCTGCCACACGATGCCATTGTCGACGAGGATGGCATGGTTTGGTACGGCGATTTCGGCTCCCAGTACCTGGGTAAACTGAATCCGTCGACGGGTGCCATCATCGAGTATGCGATCCCCAAGACCAAGCCCGGAGCCCCTGGAGGTTCGCTCGATTTAAACTTTGATCCAGACGGCAACATTTTCCTGGGCATGATGTACCAGGGGGTCATCATGAAGTTCGATCGTGCAACGGAGGAGTTCACTTCCTGGAAGAGCCCGCTGTTCGACGACGGTGATGACGCGCGTACTGCAATGGTGACACCCACGCGAGTCGACGTGGACGGCAAAGTCTGGGTGGGTGGGGTTGACGAGTTCCAGGTGGACCTGGCATCCGGCGTCTGGACTGCAATCGACTATACAAAGGGCGTCACACCGGACATGGTGGAAGCCGCGAGCGCGATCGGTTCCTACGGCGTTGCCGTGGACTCAAAGAATAATTTCTACGGTTTACAACTTCGTGGAGATTTTGTCACCAAAGTGGATGCCAAAACCCTGGTCTCCACGCCTTTTCACACACCGACACCGAATTCAGGTCCGCGGCGGGGCCATATGGACTCGGAGGATCGGCTCTGGTTCGGCGAATTTCGTGGCAACCGAATCGCAATGTTTGATACCAGGACAGAACAGTTCCGGGAATGGCAAGTCCCTGTTCCATGGACGAACCCCTACGATGTTGTCCTGGACCGGGCGGGGTACGCATGGAGTGGCGGCATGACCAATGATTTTGTGGCACGGCTCAATACAGAAACGGACGAAATCACCATGTATCTGTTGCCGGGTACAACCAACATCAGACGCGTGGACGTGGATAATTCCACCAGCCCGCCGTCTTTCTGGGTTGGCAATAACCTGGAGGGAACACTGATCCGAGTCGAACCTCTGGAGTAAAATTCAAGATTCGTTGCGCCTGAACATCGTTTTCGATCTGCAATGATCCGGCAACTAGTCCTTGCTTACACCCAGTGCCTCGCCCGTCAATTCGAGGATGTGCATTCCGGTGTTGGCGCGATCAACGATATAAATAAAACCCCGATCATCAACCTCGACATTGTTGGTCTGAATAGCAACTTTGCAGCGCGGGGTGCCATCAACTTCAATACATCTTGGTTGTGTGTTGGGTGTGGTTGCGGGAATATAATATCCGACTTCGCGGGGCGCATACGGATTGCGAATATCAACCGCACGCACACCGGCATTGAAGTAGGAAACGAAGATCAATTTTTTGTAATACCCGGGATACATGGATTCATCGACGGCGTGGGGGCCGAAGCGCCCGCCACGCTGGCAGAAATCGCCATCGGATTCCTGCACCTGGTAGCTCGAAATCGGCATCGGTGTTTCCGGGTAGGTGATGTCAATAATGAGTACCGCGTCCCTCTCTTCATGGCATTCGTTGCGCGTGGATTCCGAAGGCATCACGAGAAAATCCCGCACGCTCCCCATGGCGCTGCTGGCGTAGTCAGGGACTTCAACGCCAATTATCGGCAGTGTGGTATGAGCGCCATAATTGGGGGCCAGGTAATATCTCGCAATCTCCGGGGCCTTAAGGTTTGCAATCGACGGTTCTGCACGACCAGTGAGCAGCTTATTTCTGTCGACGATCTGGATGATGCCGTTTCGGGACGACCCGTAACCAAAATACACTCGGTTACCCAGCACAATGGGGCCATGCAAATTAGTCGGAATAGGCTCAGAGTTGGAGCCGGGTTCTTGTCCGGGGATACCGTAATTCCTGATGAATACTGGATGTTGCGGGTCGCTTAAATCATAAATTTGTGTGTGGCGGGAACGCCAATCTTTAGCATGTCCGACAATGTACGCGATGCCGGTATCGCACTCCCACCAGTTCTTGTGAACGCCGGCCAGGCCATCAGCCACGGTTACCACAAACTGCGGATCACGCGGTTCTGTCACGTCCCAAACTTCATGACCGGTATTTCCATAGCTCCTCAACAGGTAGGTTTTTCCATGCATCGTGCAGACGCGGCTCATCTGCGCGCCGCTCCCGCCGCGGCTGGTTTCGGCGTCGCTCCCGGGTATATGCGACAGCGTAAACGGACGTGATGGATCAGTGACATCAATCAACAGCGTGCCATTCCATTCGACGCTGCCCGTCACTGCATTTTTTGCCCGTCCTCCCATGAGACCGATGTAAGCAACCCATTGGCCCCCCTGTCGTTCAATCACCGGCTGATAGGCAGATCTTCCCTGCAAGTCGTGATGTCCGAGCAACGACATATTCGAACTTTCTTCCGGGTGTCCCGAGTACTGGGTATCTGTATCCGGTGCACAGGCCGATACGGACAGGATTACTGTGATAAAAAATATTTTGATGAACATAGAGTCCAATCGCGGCATCTTGTGGGAGCGGCATCTTGCCGCGATCGCGGCTGGAAGCCGCGCTCCCACAGATCTTACATGCTCCTGCAAATCTTACACAAATGTTGTCATCAGGAATCATTGTCCAGCAATTCCACAAAGCCAATTCTGGCGAAATTGGAAGTGCTGCTCCACCAGATTCGGTTTGGATTATTCTGATCGACTTCGATGCGCCTGGCGTCTGTTTCAGACTGCGGTAGCGGCAACAGCAGCCATTCCTCGGTCCGCGGATTGTAGCGAGCGAATAGATCGACCTTCTGCAAAGTCACCCACAGGAGATCGCTTGTCTCATCAAAGTCGATCGAGTAGGCGCCGTTATACGGAATCGGAGGTTCGATAACGGTCATTTCCGCCGTATGCTGATCGATCTTCAATATCTTGCCGGCGCCCCACAGTCCTACCCAGACATTGCCTTCCCGATCGTGGTCCATGCGGCGTGGATAGGCGATGCCGTCGACGGGAATATCGAACTCTACGACCTCGCCGGTTTCGCCGTCGATGCGCGCCATAATATCTGCACGGTTCTCGGCCATCCAGACCCTGCCGTCACCCGCCACGGTCATCCCGTAACCGCCGGGATTTTCCTGCGTCCGAGTCCAGGTCGGCGTATCCCACGCGCTCCATTCGCCCGTGACAGGATTGAGTCGTCGTGCAGCGCCGGGGCCCGAAGACCAGATGGTCCCATCCTGATGCAGCGCCATACTATTGCCCTGCACTTGTCCGCGAATCTCGTCAGTCGGGAACGGCCAGTCGGTCCATTCGTCGGCCGCGATGTCGTAACTCAGCCAACGCGTCTCGAACGGATCGGGTAGCCACATGATGCCGTCCCGGCTGATCTGAAGATTGCCCGGGCGTGCGCGTTTCGCCGTATTCAGGGGCGGACCGATTTCGCGGTACTCATAGGTCACGGGATCGAAGCGACTGATCTTGCCGCCGGTGCGCTGATTGGCCCAGCCAACCCCCCATGGGTCCACCGCAACGTCGTGGGTTTCCGCCAATTCATTCTCGAGGTTGTATTGAACAACCCGGTAATTCATGGCCTCGCCCTGCATCAGCGCGCGCGGCAAGCGGCTGTTCGGATCCGGTGCCGGCATGGGCGGCAGATTCGCGGACAGATAATCTGTCAAGACGGCGACGTCTTCCTCGGTCAAATCAGGAAGATCACCGCTAACCATCAGCTCGCGCATTGCAGCGATAGTGGCTTCCCAGGTCTCGCGATCGACTCGCCTTTCGACCACGCTCACTGCCGAATGACAGCCAGTGCAGCGGGTCATGATGATGTCCTTGCCGCGCCCTTCCGGCAGATTGCTCGCTGTCGCCAAATGCGCAGGCACTCTCCGTGGCCACGCAGCAGGTAAGTCAGGCGCACGCGCGACGGTCAGCGCCAAATCCATCTGTGTCGTCGCTTGCTCAGATACGTCCACAGTGGCGCCCGAGGCGCTCTCGAAATCGTTGCCAATCGCCTGCACATCGTAACTTCCTGCCGGCAGTCTATCGGCTGTGTACCGGCCCGCGCCCTGACTGATGACCATAAAGGTCAGGCGCCCGTCGGTGCTATCCAATCTTACGAACGCCCCGGCGACAGGCTGTCCGGACGAATCCGTAACCAGGCCCTGGAGGATCCCGCTATGACCCTCCGGGCTAACCGCAGTGTCAGCCACCGATTCCTCCGATGGTTCGCCCGAGCAACCTGTGGTAAATAAACCTGTTGCAGTCAGAATGATGAGCCCTAACCTGGTTTTCTTAGGCATTATCTTTATTCCTTCAGCACCGCCGCGGGGAAGCAAAAGTCGTGCGTAACGTTTCGTGAGATATAGAACTTGCGCGATTATTTAGCGGTCGTCAAAATACAAACCATGAGAAACCTTTTACTCAGTCTCCTGGGTGTCACGGTGATTGCGGTGCCCGCCTTTGCGGCGCTCGAAGCAGGCGACATTGCGCCGAACTTCGAGGCGAAAGCGTCGCTGTCTGGCAAGCCCTTCGATTATTCGCTTCGCGAGGCGCTCGATAAAGGCCCGGTGGTGGTCTATTTTTATCCGTCGGCTTATACGAGAGGATGCAATATTCAGGCGCATGAGTTCGCAGAGAGCATGGACAAGTTCATGGCCGCAAGCGCAAGCGTGATTGGGGTCTCTCTCGACAGCATCGAGCGGCTCAATGACTTCTCGGCCGATCCGGAGTATTGCGCGGGCAAGCTTGCAGTGGCCTCTGACGTCACAGGAGAAATTGCGAGAGCGTATGAAGTCGCGGTCAAGGATGCTCGCGAGGGCAAGTTGGACACGCGCGGCGTCGAGATCAATCATGGCACCGCCAAACGCACGACGTTCATCGTGATGCCGGATGGCGTAATCGCCGAGACGATCGGCGGAGTCACCCCGATGGAGAATGTCCAGAAATCACTCGAAGCGGTACAGCGTCTTCAGTAGAGCGTGGGAGCGGCATCTTGCCGCGATCGCGGCTGGAAGCCGCTCCCACAAGTTACGTTTTCTGCTCCCGATAAAATCCCAGCGCTTCGAATACCGGGCGGTCAGTCTGTGAAAACAGCACGGCCGGCGTATCCCCGTCGTTGGTAATGCGGTACGGCACCCACGATGGCATTGCCGTGACGTCATGCGGTTTGGTCGTGAACTGATCATTATTGGGAGTGTGAAAGGTCACGGATCCTTCCATCGTAATGAACAAGATGTTCTCCGTCCTGTGCATTGCCGCAACGGTAGACTTTTCCTTAATAAGGCGTAGCGATGTCCCCATAGTGGGAAAAGTCGGGCCGCAAGTCACCGGATTTACATACTCGATCACTATGTCTTCGTGCGGGTCCCCGGCATATTGCTCTGCCAGGTTTGCGAGCAACGCCCGCGCTTTGCTGTAGGGATAATAAATCAGGGGGTTATTGGACGCCGGAAAATGATCCGCGTACATTTTTTTGCGATGAATCATGCCCGGGCCAAAGTTGTCGGTTATGGCGTTCGCTTCGTGCTTGATTGCCTGGTACTTCTCGCCCGTGACGTCAACCATCTGTTCAAAAAACACGCCGCCTATCCAATAGGCCATGAGCACATCGAGACCGTCGTACCAGATGACGTGGGAATCGCCTTCGTTGTGATGGTCGTGCCAGGTCCAGTTGGGGGTCAGTATCAGGTCTCCCATCGACATCGGCAGGCGATTGCCTTCGACATTGGTGTACGCGCCGGACTTCGGGGCCTCGAGAACCAAGCGGAATGCATTCGCGCTGTGGCGATGTGAGTAAGCCTTTTCAGCGGGTAACAACAACTGAATACCGCCGCGTAATGTCGGCAATGCAGCCGCTGGCATGAAGTCCTTGAGTGCGGGGTTTACAAAATTGATATTTCGCCGCTCGGCCTCTTCGGTCGTCAAAAGTGAGCTCAGGCTCATCAGCCGTTCCCTCGCGTCGCTATAAGACCAGGAGTAAGGGACGGCGATGCTGACGGGGCTCGAAGTAAATCGAAATGCCGGATTGCTATCGGAGGACTTCGAATGTGTCGCGACAAAATACGTCGTGAAATTATTGGCAACGAGGTCCTCAATGAACGCTACTCGAGAGAGTTTGGGTGTTGCGCTCATCGCTTCAGACCTCGCTCCGGATTGGATTGACAAGGGCGCCGATTTTCGTGATTTCGGCTCGCAGAATGTCGCCGTCTTGCAGGAAGCGTTGCTGGCCAAACGCCACATCATGCGGCGTGCCTGTGGCGATTACATCGCCTGGTTCGAGAGTCAGTCCGTTGGATGCGTGCATGACGAGATCCTCGATTCGATGCATCATGCCCTCTGTCGAGCCGCTTTGCCTGAGCTCAGGCTCATTATCCAACGTCAATGTGATCTCCAGATCGTAGGGATCAGGAATCTCGTCCTTGGTGACGAGCCACGGACCAATCGGAGCCGCATTGTCGAGGTTTTTCAGCGTAAACCAGTGCAACCGGGCTGCATTAGGGTCCTCAGACAACGATCGGCGATCGCGAAAACTGAAGTCGTTGATAACCGTGTAACCGGCGATGTAGTCAAACGCATCGTCGCGGGAGATGTATTTGCCACGTTTGCCGATTATCACGGCGAGCTCGATCTCGCTATCGTGCTTTTGCGACGTTTTGGAGTGGCAGATCGGCGCCCGGTGCGGCGTCATCAGCGTAGGCATCTTGATAAAAAAATACGGCTCGCTGGATTGCTTGGTGCCACTCGCCTTGGCATGGGAACTGTAGTTCATGGTCACGCAAAGAATCTTTGCGCAGTCCCCGGCGGGGGGATGAAAGACGATGTCGTCCATGTTCAGGAACACGGAGTCGTCGGCTCTGGTTTTACCGCTTGCGAGATCGTGGAATTCCTGCGCCAGCGCCATGGCACGGTCGCCGCCTTTGAGCAGATTGCTAACTGAGTCAAACCAGTCCGGTGCTAGCGCATCGCAATACACCTCGTAGGCGCGAGCCAGGTCGATTATCGTATTGTCTTCGAAATGTGCACCAAGCCTGCGGGCCGTATGTGGTGTGGTCGTGAATGTGAGTAGTTTCAAGTTGCGCCTCGTTACAGTGAGTTCAGAAATTCTTCGATGTACTGGTTAACTTCGGTCGGGTTCTCCAGGCTGGCAACGTGCCCGGCATCCTGAATGACATGATGCACCGAGTCTGCAATGCCGTTATTGAGATTATGCGGCGAGTCTTTAGGAATGAAAATATCGTCGCTGCCCGAGAGGATCAGCGCCGGCACGTCAATCGTCTGTAATGTCTCGGTATCGTCTTCCTTGATTGCCATTGCCTCGAGTGTGGCCGCGTTGGCCTCGGCACTGACCGTAAAGTTCATCATCTTGATCCAATCGACGACCCAGGGCCGGTGTTTCGCCGTATTTGGCGCAACTCTTTTGGGGGCTCCCGTTATAACAAAATTCTCGAGTCCGTTTTTCCGGATATTCTCGATCTGAACCCGACGCCTGTCTTTGATCTCGTCGCTATCGGCTTCGGCCTTGCTGCAGATCATCACAAGGGCTGATATCTGCTCCGGACGATGCGCCCACATGCGCAGCGCAATGTAACCACCTATGGAAATACCGGCGACGATCGCTTTGCCGATGCCGAGCTGGTCGAGAAATTCGCCGTACATGCGGCCGATCGCATCGACGGTATGATTGTCGGGATCGAAGGAGGAATCGCCGTGGCCCGGCATGTCCGGCGCGATGACGCGATAGCCGAGTTCGACGAAATGCGAGAGCTGCGGAAACCAGAGGTTCTTGTTATGACCAAAGCTGTGCAGAAACAGGATCGGCGTGCCGCTGCCGCTGTCGTGATATGAGATCAGGTTGCCGGTCGAAACCGTGACTTCAGCCAAGTGACTTCCTCTTGTAATTATTTCAATTGAATGGAATATGATCGGGTTTAATAATGCAAAGTACCAAACTCGCGGGGTTCAATAAACTATGAATGAAACAGATCGCCTGATTAATGATCTCGTCGTTGCCAATCGTATCCTCGCCAACGAGAACGTATGCGATGCTTACGGACACGTCAGCGTTCGTAATCCGAACAATTCCAACACGTTTTTCATGGCGCGCTCACTCGCGCCCGAACTGGTTACTGCCGAAGACATTGTCGAACTCGATCTCGAGGGCAATCCGGTCAGTGACGAGTCCCGCCACCTGTATCTCGAGCGTTTCATTCATGGCGGCATATTCGAATCTCGTCCGGACGTCATGTCTGTCGTGCACGCGCACGCTGAGGACATTCTACCGTTCGGGATCGCCGATGGCACACCGCTGCGACCCGTTATCCATTCGGGCAGCTTTATCGGCGCCAACGTACCCGTGTGGGATATTGCCGATCGTTTTGGTGACACCAACCTGCTGGTCGCGAACGTCGAGCAGGGACGGGATCTGGCGAAAACGCTTGCGGAGAACAACGTGGCATTGATGCGCGGTCACGGCTTTGTTGCCGCAGCCAGGTCGCTGATCGAAGTTGTGCGCATGTCCGTCTACTTGCCACGAAACGCGCGGGCATTGTCCGCCGCACTGCGCCTCGGTGGTAACATCAAGTCGCTCTCGCAGGGTGAGATCGACGCGCGCAATCAGGGCTACAAACCGTATTCGCCCGAGACCTGGCGCGCCTGGGAGTACTGGGCCAACAAATGCGGTTGCGGTGGGATGTTGACACGGCCGGGCCCCGACGAATGAAACGCTAACTACTCGATGCGTCCGTGAATCGGGACGAACAGGTCTTCGATCGGTATTTCCTTCTCGATGAAGTGCTGCTGTCGCATGTACTTCACGAACGCTTCGAGCGTCGGCCGGTTCTCCTCCACGCCATAGGCCCACAAGTCGTCGCCAAAAAACTCATCCACTTCGAGCAGATCGTCGAATAGCCACGGCAGCATGTAACGCTGCGCGGCGGAGAAATACATTTTGTCGATTGCCCATCGCCGCGCTTCGAGAAATGCCTTGAACAGGCTGGTCGCGATCCAACGGTTTTGCTCGTAGATTTCGCGTTGAATCGCGACGGTATGCATTATCGGGTGAATATGGTGTTCGCGATAGTAGCGCTGCTCTTCCTCGCGGGCGTTGGGAAACAGGCGTGCGACCTTATCCGGATCGGTGCGCAGGGAGTCAGGCAGGCGTGAGCCGATCAGGGCGTCGATTTCCCCGTCCCTGAGCATCTCGGACAGGGACTTGTCCGAGGTGTTTTGCACGATGTCGACGGGTTTCAAGAGCTTCGGTGGTGCGGGCGGCTTGCCGTGCGTTCCGGCCTTCTCGACTGCGCCCTGCACCCATTGCACGTTTGACAGATCGACGCCGTAGATATTCTCGAGGTCGCCGCGAATCCAGATAGCTGCTGTAATCGTGTACAACGGCACGCCAATGCGTTTGCCGGCGAGGTCCTTTGGCTCTTTGATACGGGATTTCGTGTTGATGCAAATGAATCCGTGGCGAAAAGCTTTGGATGGGAAAACGGGTAGCGCCACAAACGGACTGTTGCCCTTGGCAGTCATGCCAACGTGTTCTGCCAGGGACAATTCGGACATATCGAATGCATGGTCACCGACCATGCGGTCAAAGATCTCGCGCGGCGCCTGAATTTCCAAGTAGTTCAGGTCAATTCCCTCGACTTCGATACGCTTGTATTGCAGCGCCTCCATACGGTCGTATGGGCCGCAGGCGAACGTCATTTGGAGTTTCGACATCGTGAGTTTCCTGCTAATTATTGCGGGGTTTATTGAAACACGTCGAACAGGTAATTGTATTTAATGACGAACTCGCGCTGCGCGGGGCCAAGACCCGACATACGCTCATCGAATTCGTTGTAGACGAGATACAGGCCCGAACTCGCGGTTCGCAGCAACGAAAAGCGCAGATTCGTCGACAGGGTGTCGGTTTCATCTTCGTACTGCAGCACGGCCTGGACGCTCATTTTCGGTGTGAACGAATAGGAGAGTCGCAGCCGTGTCAGCGAAACGCTGAAATCACCGCCGGGATAAGGCAGATCGAACAAACTGTACACTCCAGCCAGTTCGGCGTTGAACGACTCGCCGGCACGGTAGCGCAACGTTGGTGAGATGACGATGCGGTCGCCGCCAAACTTCTTACCGACCCGGCTTTCCATGTGCAAGCTCAACGGCGCCGACAGATCGGTGTTGAATTCAATCTCGAATTCTCCGCCCGAGTAGGTACCAGCAGGCACAAATACACCCTCGATGATTTCAAACGGCTCCAGCAGTCCATCCTTGAAGTAGTTGTAGCCGGTCTCCAGTTGGTAGCCGTTCTTAAACTCCCAATGCACGTCATAATGGCGCAGACCGGTTTCGAGAAAACCGTCGAGGTTGTGGAAATCGCTAAGCCTCATGTGCGGTCGGGCTTCGAGCAGGGGCGATTCTTCGCTTGCACGAAAGCGCCGCAACAGGAAAAACTGGCGGTGCTCGTAATCGTCCCTCCTGAGAAAGCCAACCTCGGGATTGAAAGATTCTGTGACCTCCGTGAAGTCCAGCCGCGATGACCAGGTGCTTGAGTTGTAACTGGCCTTGACAGCATAGGCATAGTCATCGCCTGACAGGCTCGGTGTGGAGGTCCTGGCTACCCAGCTCTCGAGAATGAGGTTCTCACCAATTCCCCAGCGCCCGTCGATCGCATAGGTTTGATTTTGATCGTCTGCAGCAGCGAGCGTCGCACTGCCCTCGCCATCACGTCCGACAATGAGGGCACCAACAGATGATCGGGTGCCCAGTTCCCGGCTGATTCGTGCAACGTAGTAGTCATTGGGCGATGCGATGCCATCCAGACCTTTATCGCTGATGTAGAGCAGGCCGATATTGGTGCTTGCACCCACTTTGCCGGACAGTCGCAAGCCCGCCTCGATCGGTACCTGCTTGCCGTCAACGATTCCAATGCGGCGGCTGAAAAACAGCTCGACTTGCTGCTGGTTGCCGACCGAAAATTGTCCGGCATTTTCGAGGAAAAACGGACGTTTCTCGGGCAAAAAGATGCTGAACCGATCGAGATTGACGACGACGTCGTCAACTTCGACCTGCGCAAAGTCAGTGTTGTAGGTGGCATCCAGCGTCAGGCTCGACGATATCGAGTACTTGAAATCAAAGCCCACTTCCTGATCGTTGCTTGGGCTGTCGCCCTGACGACGCCAGACGCCGAGCATGTAAGGTGTAATTTGCAGGTTTCGCTGCGCCGGCACTTCGATGCCATGCAACGTGCCGGCGCCGGACACCCGCGTAATCGTGTGTTGTCGGCCGATGGGTGCCCAGTAGACGATCTCGTTGTTACGGCGGATGTTGCGCTGAAAGTTCACACCCCAGACTTGCGTCTCAGCATTCCGGTAGCGCAGTGTGCGAAACGGGATCTCGAACTCGGCGCTCCAGCCGAAGTCGCCGACAATAGACCTCACCTCCCAGCTGCCGTCCCAATTCTCGTCGAAGATGCCCACGCCTCTTGTGAATTGCCCCGCACCGCCTTCCTTGATGACTTGTGCGTCGTATTGCATGCCGGTCGGATTGGTGCCGAACACATATCCATTCTGCTTGTCGAGAAAGCCATCGATAAGGAAACGAAAACTGTCGGTTTCATTCAACGACGAATCGCGGCGCCCTTCGGAAATGATAATCCCGTGCGGGTTATCGTCGTGCGCAATGAGGCCGATCCACAGCGCCGTATCGGTGAAACCCACGAAGACCTCGGTCTTCTGGCTCGCGGGCGCGCCAAGAATGGGCTGAATCTGCACGAAACCGGAAGCAGCCTGTACGTTTTGCCATGCAGGATCATTGCGAACGTCGCCATCAAGCACGGGTTCCGCATCGAATCGCTTGGCATTGGTATCAGGCCGCGGCAGGTTTTCCATTTCCTGAATTTCGTGCCCCGAGGCCGTGGGGCAGAGCGCGAACAACACAGTCAGTGCGCAACATACGCGACCCGACCGTCGTATCTTTTTCGAAGCAACACACATGTACTGGGACTGTGCCACGGTGTCCGCATCAGCCGCGAATATGCGTACACATGTAACGAATCACCCAGATTAAGATGCGGTATGCCAACCTCAAGTGTGATGCTGAAGATGTCTAAACGACTTACAACCGTAGCAATTATGTTGTCGATGATCCCAGGCATCGGCGCGGCCCAATCCGTCAAATCGGTGCTCGGTTACCCGGATATGATTGTGCATAACGCAAAGATCATTACGATGGATGATGCATCCTTCTCATCCAGCCCCGGAACCATCGCCGAAGCCATGGCGATTCGCGATGACAAGATTCTGGCCGTGGGGTCGAGCAAGCAAATGCGTTCGCTGGCAGGACCGGATACCCGCCAGGTCGATCTCAATGGCCGCACTGTGTTGCCCGGTTTCATATTGACCCATGAACATCCCACGGATTGGGCCTGGACCGAACCAAGCGCACTCAATCACGTTTTCCCCGAGGGCAACGAGCACATCGTCGTGCATTTCCTCAAAGGCGATGCAGAAGAGCAACTCGCGAATTGGGAAGACGGTCTGAGAACAGCTGTCAGCAACGCCAAACCGGGTCAATGGATATTGCTCAGTTCGGATTGGGGTTCGAACTTCGAGTATATGCCTGAACTCTTTCCCAAGTTCCTGCCACAGATTTCACGGCAACGGCTGGACGAACTGGCGCCGGACAATCCGGTGCGCGTTAAAAACAGTTGGATTGATGGGCTCGTCAATACGCGGGCACTCGAAGTTGTCGCTAGTGTATTTCCGGATCAAAAAATAGAAGGGCGCGGCAACCGCGGTCCGACAGGCCGCCAACTCGAGCCTGACGTCATGCTGTACGGTAAAGTCGATCTCAATGCCGAGCTGCTCAGATCGGAAATGGAATTGTGGGCAGCGCATGGCGTCACCGTCTACGGCTCGTCACCGTATACGATAGGCAACCTCAACGCGCTGCGGATTCTCGACCAACAGGGACGAATGCCGGGCAGGTTCGCCTGGAGCTACACCGGGCCGGATCTGCATTATCAGACCATTCGCCTGATCTCGGCGCTGCTGGGTAACGGCACTGACTATCTCTGGAATATTGGCGCGCACGGTGAACGATCCGGCGGCAACTGTACAACGTTGCCGGCATCGGACCGCGTCAAGTCACAGGAATTCTGCCGCCTTGAGCCCGGCGACGATGGCCGGCGTGTGAAAGAGGACATCGTGCGCAGTGGTGGTCGCATTGCAGCGATGCATTCGGGCGGCGACAAAGATATCGATCACCTGCTCGATATCATCGAGGAACAAAGCGCAGTCGCGGGACTATCGCTGCAGGATATTCGTGCGCGCCGGCACGCGTTTGATCATGCCTCGGGTGCACCGCGGCCAGATCAGATTCCGCGCATCAAGAATCTGGGCATGATGATCAGCATGATCAACACTGTCATCTGGGAGAACCGCACGGGCTATGACGCGTCCTATCGGCTGCGGAATTATGGCGCGGAGTATTTACACTTATCCGTACCAAGGAACAGTGTGACCAAAGCCGGGATCATGAATACGCAAGAGGTCGATCGGGCGTTGCCGCATTTCCTGTTTTACAACGTCTGGGTTGGCATGACGCGTTACAATTCGGGTATGGATCTTGTGCTGGCGCCGGAAGAGGGCACCGACCTTTTGACACAGCTTAAAGCACTGACGATCTGGGGCGCCTATTACGTGCTGCGCGAAGACCGCTTGGGTTCCCTGGAGCCCGGAAAACTGGCGGATTTCATCGTGCTGGACCGCGATTTGCTAAGCATTCCTCGTGACGACATTCCCAACGTCAAGGTCCTGATGACAGTCATCGGCGGTAAGACGATTCACCTGCTACCCGGCCTGGCCAGTGAACTCAACACTGCTGCCGTCGGACCGGCCACCTGGCCAACCAAGCCGCTGGAAAATCGCTTTGTGTTCAAGGGACCGCCCGGTATTCCCGAGTATATGCAACAGCGGTGAGGAAACGTAAATTCATTCTGTTCAGAGTATCGAGCACAGGGCTGTTGCCGCTGGTTCTAATACTTGGCGTGGCGGCGTACGCCGGTGACGAGGACATGAGCCCGAGTGCTTATCATGTGTTTGATCCGGTGACGGGCTATATGATTACGGTCGATCCGCTGGAAGAAGAGCAGCAGGAATTGATGGTGCCCGATGACGTGCCACCAGAGGTCGAATCGACAGTTTCAGTTCACTGGTATTTCTGGATCGCTGCGATTGCCGCTGCAGGGAGCATCACAGTCTGGCTGCACAAGCATCGGGAATCTCACGATTAGATGGACTTGATGCCCGGACGAACCTTCTCGTATGCCGCCCGGATTGTGGTGACCTTGTCTTTTCTGTGTTGTTTCGCGTATGCCGCCGAAGATCAGGCGGTGGAATATCCCGCGTCGTTCTTCGATCGCTATCAACCAATCACGGCATTGGATATGATTCTTCAAGTTCCCGGATTCCAACTAGATGATGGCGCCAGCGATCGGGGGTTTTCCTCGTCGGCAGGGAACGTCCTGATCAACGATCGGCGACCGAGTACTAAACAGGATGCACTGTCTGCAATCCTGACCCGCATTCCGGCCAGCCGGGTCGAACGCATAGAACTGCTACGCAGTCAGGTCAGGAATGTCGACCTTCAGGGGCAAACCGTCGTTGCCAATGTAATTTTGCTCGATGTCGACCAGGCCGCAGTCCGTTGGAGCGGGACCTATCGTTATAACGTCGACTTCGGCTCAACTACGGAAGGCGGAATTTCCGTAGCCAACCGTTGGCGGGACGTTGAATACAACACCGGAGTGGAGCTACGTAATTTGTCACGTGGCGATTTCACGCCACAATCCGTGTTTGACGGTGACGGAAACCTCATTGAGGAGCGCTTCGATGTGCTCAATATGGATGGTAAGCGCAGCGCCGCAAACCTGAATGCCGCAATACCGTTTGGCGAGACCTCTGTTCGACTCAACACCAAACTTGCCGGGGAGACGCGCGACGGAGAGCGCATCTCCCAACGCACACCACAGGCTCCGGGCAGCCTTCCGACCGAGGAGCGGTTTCCGGAAAACTACGATAGAGTTGATTTTGAGGTAGGGATAGATGCGGAGCGGACGCTGCGCGCCGATCTTCTCGGCAAGGCAATTTTTCTTTATACGAACCGGGATGAGACGGCCACTGTTGGCCAGCTTTCTCTGGACGATACCGGCGCCCAGGTAAGGGAACGCATCTCGGACACGGACACGCAGACGACTGAGACGATAGCCAGGGTTGAGCTGGTCTGGAGCGGATCGGTCAGTCACACGGTCCAGATCAACCTGGAACGGGCCCTGAACACGCTGGATAACACATTGCTGCAGACTGAGGATACGGGTGCAGGGCCGGTAATTATTGATGTGCCCGGTGCAAATTCTCGCGTCGAAGAGGTTCGTTGGGACGTGCTACTCAAAGACACATGGACCCTGGGCCATTATCAGTTTGAGGTTGGCCTCGGTGCTGAAGTATCGACGATCACGCAAACCGGCGATGCCGAACAGGAACGAGATTTCTCGTTTCTGAAACCGCAGCTCGCCTTCATCTATGCACCGCACCAGGGCAAGCAGACTCGGATAAGCTTACGCAGAACGGTGTCGCAACTCGACTTCAGGGATTTCGTCAGTTCGACCATTTTCGAAGACGACAATCTGGCCCTGGGAAATCCGGACCTGAGACCTGAAACGACGTGGAAGCTGGAAGTCGGGCATGAGCGGCGCTTCGGCCAGGACAGTGTCGTCAAACTCACGGCCTTTCACGATTGGGTATCCGATGTCGAGGACTTACTGCCGCTGGCCCCTACGCTTGACCCCAACCTTGAGGCACCCGGCAACATCGGGGACGGGCGGCGCTGGGGAGTGGAGGTGGAGAGTACGTTGCCGCTGACATGGCTGGGCCTCAAAGGTGCGAAAATCGATATCAACGGCCGCTGGCAGAATTCAACTGTCAAAGACCCGGTAACGGGCGAGGATCGTGTATTTACATCCAGAAGACGGTTTGGGCGGTTGTTCCCGCTGGAATTTGACGTTGAGAGCCAGTACGCGTTCGCCATCGATTTTCGCCAGGATTTGGCGGCGACCCGCGTGGCGTGGGGTTGGGATGTACGGTCGCGTAGCGAGCGGCCCATTTTCCGGGTTAACGAATTGGACATCGGTGATGACGGTACTGAATTCAATATATTCATAGAGACCACGCGTTGGTTTGACGTGAAGATTCACTTGATTGCAGGAAACATACTTGACGCGCCCGAGATCCGGGATCGCACGATCTATGAGGGTCTGCGCGATCTCTCCCCCGTCGAGCGCCGGGAACTCCGAAGTCGTGCCCGTGGGGTTCGTGTCGACCTGACGGTCAGTGGCAATTTTTAAACCAGGTCCAACGGTGTTTGCCCACCTTAATTTAGGAATCGATCGTGTTGATCATCAATAATGACGAAGTGCAACAGCTCCTGACGATGGCCGATTGCATCCGCGTGCAGGAAGACGCGTTCAAAGATCTGCCGTCCGGGCGAGCCATCCACCGACCGCGCATCGACCTCTATTATCCCTGTGATCGGGACGACGGTTACTATCGTTGGAGTAGCATGGAAGGCGCGAACGGTGGGTATTTTGCCATTCGGATGAAGTCCGATATCGTCACCTGGCCAAGCAGGCCTGATGGTAGCTGGACCGAAGAAAAATGGTGCCGCGAACCCGGGACTTACTGCGGACTGATCTTTCTGTGTTCGACAAAAAATGGTGAACCATTGGCCTTCATCAATGACGGCGTGCTGCAACACATGCGTGTCGGCGGCGGTGCAGGAATCGGTGCCAGACACCTGTCGCGCGAGGATAGCCACGTTGTTGGCATGCTCGGTTCGGGCGGCATGGCTCGAACGTACCTTGAAGCGTTCTGCTGCGTTCGCGATATACGGCTTTGCAAAGTTTACAGTCCTAACGCCGATCATTGTGCAAGCTATGCGGCTGAGATGCAGCAGAAACTGGGCATCGAGGTCAAGGTCTGCGACCAACCACGTGATGTCCTAAGAGGTGCCGATATTGTGTCTTCGGCCACAAACAGCATGCAACCCGTCTATGATGCAGACTGGCTCGAGCCTGGTCAGCACGTGACCAATCTGGGTCGTCGAGAAATGCCCGAGGCGGCCATCGAGCGTTTCGATGTCGTCATTCGTCAGGGTACGGCCGGATTGCAAATGCGCCAGACGGCGCGATTCCAGGCCGAGCGCGGCCATTCACCGGCGGCTTTCATTGGCGGGACCGAAGAAGAAATGCAACGTATTCCGGCGCAAAACCCGCAGCCGGGCTTCGGCGGCGACTCGCCGGAATTTACAGATCGGGGTCGCGGTGGCGACAAGCCGGATTTTGCCGATCTCGTCTCCGGCAAGGCGCAAGGGCGCACACATCGGGATCAGATCACGTTTTATCGCAATGTCGGCAACCAGGGCCTGCAGTTCTCGTCGCTGGGCGGCCTGGTCTATGAGCAGGCGTTGTCGCAGGGACTTGGGCGGGAAATCCCGACCGATTGGTTTCTCGAAGATATTCGAAACTGAGCCACGGTGGGCGCGCTTGATTATCTCGTGAGTGTACTCAGGGTTTGCGAAACAGCAGTGTAAAACGATCTGTATTGCCGCTGACTGAGCGTCGGCCGACCTCATATTCGAGCTCGTCATCGGCCCGATAGTGCAGACTGGAAAACACGACGAATTCGAAGCCGAGATTCAGCAATTCCTTAATAACGAGCACGGGATCGATGCGCCGGCGGTTCTCGCCGTTGTTCGGTTCCATGTGACGTCGTGTGTGATCGACGACACCATACAGGCCACCGTGTTGCAATGATCTGAATACACTGGCGTTGATAGTGTCCCTGTGCTTTTTGCTGAAGTTATGCAGATTGCGAAATGTCAACACCATGTCGATGTTGTCGACGCCAAATTCGAAAACGTCGACGACGTACACGCTACGCTGTTTCGAATGGCGCTGATGAGCTGTCGTTTCCAGGAGTTCGACGCTTTCAACTCCTGCTTCGGTAAGTACGCCTTCCGCGAATCTGCCGGTCACG
>JACZSM010000033.1 GCA_022574185.1 Pseudomonadota bacterium | reverse complement strand
ACAGTCACAGCATCGCAATTGGTGATTGAAAAAGCCGTATTGGGAAGTGTGCGCATCATCCGGGATTTTATGTTTGGCGTTAAGATACCTGAAGCCATTAAAAGCACTGTCTCTGTTACTAATAATACCGTCACATGGTCACGGGGACGCCTTGATGAACAAAGAGGATATAAGCTCTCAATTGAGGTGACTGACGGCGAGGTGATCAGCACTGGGGCTGCGACCATCACTTTCAAGGCAAAAGAAGACAAGAAACTGCACCTACGTATCGTTGCATTGTCAGGCGATGAACCTTTAACGCCGATCGAAAGCGGTGAACTGCTCAATGAAAAGGCCGCTCCTGACCTTCTGTCCCAGCAGATATTGGCTTTTTTGAGCTACAAAGAAAAAATGCTCGCCGGGTCCTGGCGCTTTTTAACCTATTTCGGTCGGGATACTTTGCTGTCCATACGTATGCTGATGCCGGTGCTGAAACTTGATGTCATTGAAGTCGGGTTGGGTTCGGTCATCGAGCGCCTGAGCAGCAATGGCGAAGTGGCCCATGAAGAAGATATTGGCGAGTTTGCGATTCTTCGTCACATGCAGGAAAGTGGTGAAGCGGTCAATTCGCCAATTTTTGATTATAAAATGGTTGATGATGACTATATGTTGCCGACGATCATTGCATATTATCTTCTTGATCCGTCGGTTGGCCGGGCCAGGGCAGACGCATTTCTTGCCCGCAAGACAGCTCGGGGACAGACTTACGGTGAAGCTTTGGTCAACAACATGAGATTTGTCCTGAATATGGCGGAGCCGTTCGTTAAAGACCCTGTCGCGACCAATCTGGTTGCCCTCAAAGACGGCGTTCCGGTGGGTGAATGGCGTGACAGTAACGAAGGATTAGGCGGCGGGAGATACGCCTATAATGTTAATGCTATTTTTGTTCCCGCGGCCTTGCAGGCTATTAAAAATCTGAAAAACAGCGGCCTCGTCGATAGCTATCACGAACAGGACGATTTTTTTATAAATGCGGAAACTTTCGCGCAAGTATGGGCCGAGAAGGCGTCCAAACTTTTCCAGGTTTCTTTTCCACTCAATGAGGCCAGGAAGAAAATTACGGATTATTCGGCACAACTCGGGGTAGCTGCTGCCCCGGCCTTGTCTGCCTTGCCAGTAACAGGGGTAGACTATTATGCCGTGTCTTTGGATGAGGAGGGCAATACAATTCCCATCATCCACTCGGATATTGGATTTATGATGCTTTTTAATACGCCAACTAAGGAGGAAATTGAATATGCCCTTCATGGAATTATGCGGCCTTTCCCTGCTGGCTTAATGACGCCGGTTGGACTTGTTGTCGCGAATCCTGTCTACGCATCGGATGATTTGAAACGGATTTTTACGAACGGTCATTATCATGGCAGTGTCATTTGGTCCTGGCAACAAGCTCTGCTGGCTGCAGGCCTCGAACGACAATTAGGCCGGGATGATTTACCTGACGCAACTCGTCAACTCATAATGCACTATCAAAATGACTTATGGCAGGTAATAAAAGAGGGACAAAAGATCAAAACTTCTGAATTATGGTCGTGGGCTATTGTGGATAATGAATTTGTCATCTCACCTTTTGGACAAGGAAAGGGTCACATCACAGAATCCAATGCGGCACAATTGTGGAGTACAGTTTATTTGGCAATTCAGCCCCCTGCTAAAACTAATTGAGGACACTACTGTCCCGTTAAGAACGTAAATAGGTAGGCCTGATTCCCTATAAATTGTTACAATGAAATCACTACAAGTCCTTGTAAAACAAAAAGGAAATCAGGCCATGAGTCATTATAACACTGTGTTTTCCCAGCTGCTGAAACTGATACCGAGACATGAATTCGAGAGCCTTGCAAAACAGCACCATACCGGTCGATCTTTCCGAACGGCGTCGCGATGGTCGCAGTTCGTAACCATGTCGATGGGGCAATTGTGCGGGCGCAATAGCTTGCGGGATATTGTCGAAAATATTTCTGCACAGGCCCATCGTCTCTACCATCTTGGCAGTGCCAAGCTGTCTCGTTCCAATCTATCGCGCATCAACGAAAGCAAGCCCTATGCGCTCTATGAAGCGCTGTTTGGAAAGTTGTTGCATCGTTGCCAAAAGACAGCTCCCGGCCATGATTTTCGTTTCAACAATCCACTTTATTCCCTGGACGCATCAACAATTGATTTGTGTTTGTCCGTCTTTCCCTGGGCAGATTTCCGAACAACCAAAGGTGCTGTAAAACTTCATGTGGGATTGAATCATGCCGGTTACCTTCCGGAGTTTGTCACCGTGACAGAGGGCAACAGGCATGATGTCACTATTGGTCGCATACTGAAGTTTCCGAAAGGAAGTATCGTCGCCATTGACAAAGGATATAACGATTACACCTGGTATAAGCAGTTGACGGAGAAAGAGATATCTTTTGTCACTCGATTAAAAACCAATGCTAAATTCCGCGTGGTGTGTCGTCGGGATGTTCTGAAAAGTAAAGGATTAACCAGCGACCAAACCATCGAATTCACGGGTCCTCAGACTGCAAAGAAATGCCCGATCCAATTACGCCGTATTGGCTATCGAGATCCGGAAACCGGAAAACGCTACGTCTTCTTGACCAATAATTTCAAGCTGGCGGCCAAAACGATTGCCGATATTTATAAGGCGCGTTGGCAGGCGGAACTGTTTTTCAAATGGATCAAACAGAACCTGAAGATTAAATCGTTTGTCGGCACCAGCAAGAATGCTGTGATGACACAGATATGGATCGCCTTATGTATTTACCTGCTTCTGGCCTTCCTCAAATTCCAATCCAAACTGAAGAAAAGTATGCAACAAATATTACGGTTATTGCAGCTCAATCTGTTTGAAAAAAGGGATATTATGGCTCTGCTACGAGGCGACCCTCCTCGTGATAGCCTTCCCGATATCAATCAAATGGCTTTGCTGTGAAAGTTAACGGGACAGCAGTGACATCCGGTCCAACATTGGCAATTCGTATTCCTGCGAATCGACCAGCGTGACATCATGACCGCGCTCTTCGAGCTTGCGTACGATAAAACGGGCCGCCTTGATACCGTGGCGGTCGCGACGGGCACTGCCATAAATAACTGCAGTATTAAATTTCATTGATTTCGACATGATCTATGACCTCCGCATTGTTGGAGAATGCTGTAGGAGCCCGCCATGCGGGCGATATCCACCAAATCGTCTAATTAGTAAACTGTCCCAAATCGTGCAAATCGTGTCAGCGGGCTCCTACAGGACTCGATTCGAATTCCTCAGCTATTGCGCGGCGCCCTCCTGTGCATGGACAGACTGCTCAAGATTATGCGGCCGAATCAATTCGTTAAAACGCTCGTCGTCGCGGAAGAAATCCCAGCGAGGATCGAGGTACATTACCCAGCGCACAAATCCGTTGGGCTGGTCGATCAGTTGCGCCATCATTTCGAGCGCGCGGTCGCGTTCGCCGCTCAGCGCGAGCACCTGGCACAGCACTTTCAGTGGCCATTGGCCTTCGAATTTGTCGCTCTCTAACGAATGAACCCGGGTTGCCTCTTCGGCGATTTCGATCGCACGTGTCTTTTCGCCTTGCAATGCCAGAGCCAGAGCCAATGTATCGAGCATAGATGCCAGATTCGTTGGTGTGAGACTGCGGTCAATAGTGGCCAGTTCATGAACAACTTCCTCAAGCAGTTGATCGGCCCTGTCAGTCTCACCCAATCGCCGGTACGCTAACGCAAGACTCAGTTGGCGATAGCCCACCCAAGCAGGTAGCGACATCATTTCCTTATTCAGCAAATGGTCAAATGAACTTATGACTCCGTCAAAATCGTGCTCATACCAAGGCAATTCCATCGCCGAAATAACGTAAATTGCGCCGGAGTCGGGGCGTACATTGTCGAAGCGCGCACGTGCGGCCCCAACATCTCCTTGCGACCAAAGCGGCAGCAATGCTGCGATTGTGGCTATGTCGGTATCATCGCTGAAGCGTTCTAGTGAACGCGATAGAAGATTTTTCAGGCGCGACCATTGCTGCATTAGAGCCAGAGTTTCGGTGGCGCTCGACAATGCGCTGGCGTTTGCGGGATCAAGCTCGGCTGCTTGCAGCATACTTTCTACGGATTCTTCCCAAAGGCCTAGCCGCCGTTGCGTGAACCCGAGTTTTTCAAAGATCGACACATTACCTGGCATCGCGGCTTGAGCGATCTGCAGTTTAATCAGTGAGGCCGGGTAATCTTGTTCGAAGCGGTACAGATATTCGCTCTGTGCGGCCAGCAATTCGGGTGATTGGTCACCGAGGACCCCCTCCGCTTTGTTCATCGCCGATGCCGCAGCTTGTTGACGTTGTGGCGAAACGTCGTAGCCGATCCAGACGGCATTACCATGAATGTCGGCCAATAGCAGGTGCGCCAATGCAAATTTCGGGTCGATTGCGACAGCTTTTTCAGCATAGGGCTGTGCAGCCTTGTACTTCTCCATGCTGTAACCGGAACCGGTCAGCAGATTGCGCGCGCGCAGGAAGGCATCATAGGCCTCAAGGCTTTGCGTTGGCGCGCCCGATATTGCTTGCTGTTCCTCCGTCGTAAGCTGCCCCCTGACAGCAGCGACGATCTTGCGCGTAATCTCGGTCTGGATATCGAACAGATTGTCAATCGTCATTTCGCGATCGAAGGTCTCGGCCCAGAGATGTTGATCGGTCGCAACATCAATCAACTGGGCGTTGATACGAATGCGTTGCCCGGCACGTTGTACGCCGCCTGCGAGCACGGTTGCGACACCCAATTCTGCAGCGATCTCAGGTATGCGCATATTGGTGTCGCGATACTGCATGACTGATGTGCGCGAGATCACCTTCAAATCATGGATCTTCGCCAGCTGAGTGAGCAGGTCGTCGTGGATGCCATCGGTGAAGAACAGGTCTTCGTCGCGGTTGCTGCGATTGGCGAAGGGCAGTACAGCGATGGACCGGGCACCGAGCCTGGCAGCGGGCTTGCTTTCAGCAATGGTGGTCATTGGCACCGATGCAGTCGCGGGTCGATCGCCGGCCATCTGCTGCCAGCCAAACATGCCAGCCACGCCGAGTGCTGCGGCCACTGTAATGTAGTCGAGTTTCCTTGCGGTCAGATGCGTAATCGAATTATCGCGGATCACATCACGCTCGCGCTTGATGCCTTCCGACGTAATTTCGTAGGCCCAGGAGATAATCAGTGCTGCGGCAAACCCGATCACTAGCAGTAGAAACAGCGACTTCATGACCCAATCCGGCGCGCCGATGTTGTTCAGGACCAGGTCGGCGATCTGTGCAATAAACCAGGCGCCGATCGTGTATGCTACGGCGACACGGAATACATTGCGGCGACTCAGTTCCTCAAAGATGCTCAAGCGATGTTCCCCGACGCAATTGGTACTTGTATCATGATTTTAGCAATGTCCACGCTGTCGCAACAACAATTGATAAGCCAAATAGCAGACGCGTTGCTCGTGCCGACCTGGGATGGGAAAAAATGAGCGTATTGCGGAGCCAATCACCAGCCAGATGCAGTCGACAACGATGGCCACCACAAAAATGACCAGTGACGCAGCAAAGTACTGAGCTGGGGTCGTTTCAAACGGTAGCAGGAACTGGCTGAACAATACAAAGAACGCGGCATAAGCCTTCGGGTTTAGCAGATTGAGTACGAATCCATCTCGAAAGCCCGGCATATCCTCATTCGAATACTCACCATTCATTAGTACGGGTGCCGTAGCAATTTTGAACGCGATGTAAAAAAGATAGATCGCACCGAGAACCTGCACCACCAACTTTGCTTGTGGCCATTGAACAAAGATCGTGGCGACGCCGAAAACGGCGCCCGTCATGGCGCAAGTTAACCCGAGCAGGATTCCGGCCAGGTAATGCAACCCTTTGTAGACCCCGAATGTCGCACCCACGGCTGCCAGCGACAAAGTAGCCGGACCAGGGGAGCCGAGCAGCATGGTTGCTGCAATGGTCAACGCGATGATGGCTTCGGTCATTAGTGTTGCGTTATGCGTTAGTGGGCGAGCATCTGAGCTGCCCGGACTGGCCGCAGTGGTTACTTGAGCGGGTAACCGTCTTCGTCCGGCAACAATCCGTTGATACGAACAACTTTGACGTTATCAGTCACCGCATCGGCACGCGTAAACGAGATCGACCCGGGGATTGCGACGACGAGATCCAGTGCCATGCCGGTGCTGAATACGATCTTGGGTCCACGGGGCACCTCAGCTCGAAACATCTTGGCGATCCAGTAATGACGAAACTGTGCTTCCGACATCTGGTAAATGCGATCGAGCACGAACGTTCGCTCATCCGACTGCGGTGCCCGCACCAATAATGTGATGCGAGTACGATTTGACCAGAATTGCTGGTCTGCCAGAAAGATGCTGCGTAACTCGTCTAACGACAGGTTCTCGACCGGCGTGTCCTTGTGCACGACGATCGCAATCGGGCTCTCAGTCAATTCTTCTGCGGCAAATAGCACCGAGCCCACAATCAGCAGACCCATGGCGACTACAAGTCTTCGCAGTATGTGATGCAGATTGTGAAAGGAATTACGCATCAGCATCCAATTTACATCTTGGTCAGTACAAACGAAATCTGCAGGCGAAAATTATTCTCACGAATACCGTCGTCAAACTTTTCGTTGCGGTACTCTGCTTTCAATGTCGCGTACGGATTGAAGTCCCAGCGCACGCCCACAACGCCGCTGTCAAAATTCAGGGCCTCAGCACCGAGTAGCGGATCCGAATCATCGACTCGATTCTGTTCAAATCTCACGTATGGCTTCCATTGACTGTGCCTGCCGGGCAGCCGGTAAGCAACTTGGGCGTACCAGGCGTCAACGTTGCCCGATATGCTGCTGTCCGTTAACAGTTCATGCGTCGAATGCAGGTATTCGAAGACGATTTCAGGCGACTCTTTGGCCCAGACCGCGTGGGCTGAAAAGGTATTTTCCAAAACGTCGGTGCCGTCTGCCAATGGAATTTCGTCATTGTAGAAACCCAGGCCCACATTAAGACCATAGAATCTCCTGGACTTCGAGTTGAGTTGCACCATCCACGCTTTGTCACTGTTGATGTCACCCGTATCTCCGGCTGCCGCAATATTGCTGTGCCGGCCATTACCGAGACCAACTTTATAATTAAGCCCAAGTGCCCCGGATGGGATCAAACCTTCGAGCAAGATGCCGACGAAATGTATCGGCACGATTTTCGAGCCGAATTTGACCATCTCGGGTCGACTTACCGTTGTCTGCAACCAGGCACCATGATGAAAGCCGGAATTCCAGTAGCCGATCGGTGTGTGGTATCGACCGGCCGAGAGCTTGAATTGATCGGAATAATCGTACTTGACGATGAGGCGCTCGACGCCCGTTGCGTATCCGCTGTCCCTGGCTGTCGAACTAAACTCGCCGAAAACACCGAACGAGTCTCCAAGGGAAGCACTTAGATGTGCGACCACCTGGCCAACTGTAAAACCGTCTGCGTTGCTGCCGTCTTTCGATATGTAGCTGATATCGCCGAAACCCATTACGTGAAACTCTGGGCCCATCGGTACGTAAGCTGTCTCGGAGGACGTAGCGTCCTGCCCATGCGCGGTCGTGACGCATGAAATTGCGAACAGCAATGTGAATAGCTGATATCGTAAGGGTCGATTCATCGATCGGTATGTTATATCGCTATGTCTCCTAAATCCACGGCCGAATGGCTGCCGAGAGTCCTTTTGGAATCGGCGTTGATCACTGTCAGCATTCTGCTCGCGCTCGGCCTTGATGAATGGCGGGAGAATCGCGAAGACGAAGAAACGATCAAACTGGCGATGTCGAATTTCCTAAACGAGATCGCACAAAACAAAGTTCGCGTGGATGATGCGGCACCGTTCAACCGGGGCCTGCATCAGGTCATAAGCCAACGCTATCAAAACGGCGACATTACGTCGATGTCGGAATACATCGAAATGATCGACAGCTACAGCCCTGTCGTGCTGCAATCCGCAGCCTGGGAGACGGCTTTAGCGACCGGATCGCTGGCGAAAATGGATTACAGTCTCGTCTCTGCGCTGTCACTGACCTACGGATTGCAAAGTCGCTATGAACAGACCAATCGGGGTGCCACATCCCGACTCACGAATCCACAGGTTCTAACGCCCGATACACTTGATGTGGCGATATACAACGCATTGCAGTATCTCGAAGACGTAACGGGTATGGAAACGGAACTGGGCGTCGTATACGACGAGGCGGACGCGGTCATTCAGTCGGCCTGGCTGAAGATGGCCGGGGAACTGCCTGGTCGGGAAGACTGATTTCGATCGCATTGACTGCTCCATTATGTCGCATTTTAGGGCACGATTACCGCATTTTTTCCAAATATCACAAGAACTTGCGCGAATTGCGGGCCGTGACGTTGACACTGTACCGGCCACTGTGAAACGCTCCGCACGACGATGAAAATGGCACGGCGCCAAGTAAGACGGCGCTTCGCAAAACCACCGGTCTACGCTTAACTAACACGGCAGCGGGGTTACCATCATGGAGTTTATGCTAGGCATTACGCCTTGGCCGATCGCGTCAGCGGTACTTTGGATCATCCTGATCACAGCGGCGCTCTACCTCATACGCAGCACAGCCCATAAGGCTATCCAGGCTACGGCACACGCTTTACACCGCAACTTCCGGATTGCATCCAAGGCCGTGTCGCGCTCTGAGGCTGGCCTTGCTGTGCGCAACCGCGACGTCTTGCTCGCGGCCGGCCGCGAGGCGAAAGAACGCATCATCGAGCGCGAGTTTGATCGCATCAACGAGTCCGTGTGCAAGGACTTGGGGAAGTACTCGTCTTTGCATCGTTCTTTAAGTGAATCAATCGGTCGCATCGAGAAAGACCACGATGACGCGATCGATGTACCGCCGGATCCGCCGGGCTGGGTAAAGGCAGTCCAGGCAGTGGCCGAGCTTGACTCGAAAGAAGGGCGCGGCCAGGTCGGTGACATACTCAGTGATATTCACAAGTCGCTGATCAAGGCGCACAAGGATGCGATGACCGCTTATCACGAGGCCAGTGCGAAGCGTCACCAGCTGTTGCGGCATATGCGGCCCGAGTGGCGTCTGATTCAGCAGAAACTGGCAGAGGTCGGCAAAAACGTCGAAAGTCTGTTGAGCCGTTCGGTCACAATCGATCGACTGATGCAGGAATACGAGGACATCGTGCATGGGCAGGACCGTGCGGTTTCTGTGCTGTCGTCGTCATCACTCGTGAATTTTTTCGTGTCGGCGTTTGTATTGGTGATTGCCATCGGCGGTGCGACCATTAATTTCTCGTTGATTGCGAGGCCGATGGCCGAAATGGTTGGTGGCACGAACTTCATCGGTGGCTACAAGATGGCCGATATCGCCGCGCTGGTCATCATCCTGGTTGAAATCTCGATGGGTCTGTTCCTGATGGAGTCGTTGCGTATTACGCGGCTGTTCCCGGTAATCAGTGCGCTGCCCGACAAGACCCGTGAGCGCATGGTCTATATCACGTTCTCCATTCTCTTTCTGCTGGCAAGCGTAGAGGCGGGCCTCGCCTATATGCGCGAAGTACTGCTGCATGACGAGCTTGCGACGAGCGCCATATTGCGTGGCGATATCGGCGCGACAGCGACCGGCGAATACATGTGGATTACGACGGCGGCGCAGATGGGCATGGGATTCATCCTGCCGTTCGCACTGACCTTCGTGGCGATACCGCTCGAGACTTTCGTACACTCATTGCGTACGGTTATTGGACTTGCTGCGATTTCGCTGTTGCGGACTTTGGCGCTCACGCTAAGATTGCTGGGCAACATCTTTCTTTATCTTGGCACTCTGCTCAGGCAGATTTATGACCTGCCACTATTCGTGCCACTGTGGCTCGAGGAACGCGTGGCAAGAAATGCCGAGGGCGGGGCTGTTACGGGGAGGGTACGACAATGAAGACAGGAATCTTTGCCACTTTGTGCCTGCTGCTGGTTGCTTGTGGCGGCGAGGCACCGCGAAACTCCGGCGTATACATGCTGCTCGACACCTCGGGCACCTACGCCCAGGAACTCGAAAAGGCCGAGCAGATTATTCGCTATACGCTTTCAAAACTGGATGCGAAGGACACGTTTGCAGTTGCCCGCATCGATACGGGCAGTTTCAGTGAAAAAGACATAATCGCCAAAGTGTCCTTCGACGATCGGCCGAGTGCCGTCAATCGCCAGAAACGACTGTTCGCTCAGCAAATCAGCGATTTCGTGGCCAATGTGAAATCGTCGCCGTACACCGATATCACGGGCGGTCTGTTGCAGGCCGTAGAATTCCTCAATGAGAAGGATACGGGCAACAAAACGATCCTGATCTTCTCCGATCTCAAGGAGGACCTGGCCGAAGGCTATATCCGCGACATCGACATCGAACTCGCAGGGTTTAAAGTCATCGCGCTCAATGTTACCAAGCTACGCTCCGACAACATGGATCCACGTGAATACCTGGACCGGTTGGAGGAATGGAAGGGCAGGGTCGAAAAAACCGGCGGCGAATGGCGTGTGATTAACGATCTGGACGGGCTGGAAGGATTGTTATAGCGTCTATTTCCGGCAACACGCACTAATTAAGTAAGGGCCCCTGAATGGGGCCCTTTTTGTTGGCGAAATTATGAGACCTGACGCGCTCGTCCAAACAGGGCTGACGCAGCCACGCATAGTATCCCAGTGACAACGATCGTTCCTTGTAAGCCAAACGCGGCCGAGGCGGTTCCAATCACGAGACTGCCCAACGCAGTCCCGCCAAAAGCGATCATTCCCCAGAAACTGCTGACTCGCCCTCGCACCTCTTCATCAACGAGGCTCTGAATCAAGATCTGTGACCCCACGCCACAAAGGGACAGCGTGACGCCGATCCCAGTGACGATCAGTATCGACAGCCAAAATATTTCTGTCGCGCCGAAAGCTACGACCAGAAGACCGGCTGCGATGACGGCTATTCGAATGACGCTCGTGTCGAGCCACGCCGTACCGCGTGAAAGGACAAGCCCTGTGGCGATGGAACCGGCGCCTATGGCTGAGGTTAGAATTGCGAGACCTGAACTACCGCGTTGTAACACTGCATCGACGAAAGCGGGCATCATTTCGAGTGCACCACGACCAAAAATTGATGCAACCGCAACGACAACCAATAATCCGCGAATCGTCCGGTGGCACATGACATAGCGAAAACCTTCGAGCAGTTCCGACCACACATCACCTGGTTTTTCCGATCGGTTTTCCCTGGGTCGCAGCTTAACGAAAATTATCGCTGCGATGATCGCCAGGTAGGAAAATCCGTTAACGACAAAGGCCGTGCCGACATTGAAATTCGCAATGATCAGTCCTGCGATCGCCGGACCAACGAATCTTGATACGTTGAAGGATATTGACGTCGTGGCAATAGCGCTTTGTAACTGATCTTTGTTGACGAGGTTCGGGACGAGCGCCATTCGTACCGGCGTGTGCGCGCTGTCAAGCGCGCCTTGCACGAGCGACAGCGTCGTGAGAACCACGATATTGACCTGATTTAAGTAGATCAATGAACCTAACAGCAACATGCTCATGAAACTGAGCGAGTTAATTATAATAGATGCTCTGCGCCGTTCGAATCGATCGGCCAGTACACCGAACAGAGGACCAAATAATAATGCTGGCGCAAACTGAGTAAACGCCACGATGCCCACCCAGAATTCCGATCCGGTTAATTGCCAGGTGAACCAGCCCAACGCGACGCGATAAATCCACAGTCCGTGCAGAGATACAGTGCTGCCGGCCAGGTAAATGAGGAAATTGCGGTTGGATAGCGCGGAGTGCTTACTCACCTTAACGAACTATCCCGATCGGCGCGGCGGTCATGGCTTCTGAGAATCCTCAATGCAGATTTCGGGACAGTCTACTGAATTGTCGCCGAGCTGGAATAATTTTCGGACAGTTTAGTAAACTGTCACAAAACTAATCGCCTGACGAGATTCCTACAATGATGCTCAAAGACAGAGTGGCAATTATCACGGGCGCTTCACGCGGTATTGGCAAGGCAATCGCACAGCGCTTTGCGGCGGAACAGGCCCAGGTTGTCGTGAACTACAAGACTGCGGCAGATCTCGCGGAAGACGTCGTCAACGAGATTCGTGCCGCGGGAGGTGAGGCGATCGCGATCCGGGCCGACGTTTCCCGGCGCGAAGACACCGATCGTCTGCGTGACGAAACATTGGAAGCGTTCGGAAAAATCGATATTTTGGTTAGCAACGCGGGCATCGTCATCGACAAATCGTTTATCGACAGCACTGAAGACGATTGGAACGCCGTGATGGATACCAACCTGCGCGGGTTTTTCAATGTGTCGCAGTCGATTCTGCCGCACATGATCGAACGCAAGTTCGGCCGCGTCATTGCGACCGGGTCGACCATCACCGAAGTCGCCGATTTTGGCGGCAACCAGTATTCAGTGTGCACGGCCTCGAAAGGCGGCATCCTTAACATGATGCATCCGATGGCCGCCGAAATGGCTCAGCATGGCATAACGGTCAATTCCGTTTCACCGGGCTACATCGCGACAGAAATGCTCGGTCAGCTCGATGCGGAGGGCCTTGCAGCGGCGTTGCGCCTCGTACCGATGCGCCGTTACGGCAAAGCCGAAGAAATCGCCGCCGCCATGGCGTTCCTGGCCTCGGACGATGCTGCCTACATTACCGGGCAGACCCTTCGCGTGAACGGCGGCATGTCAATGAGTTGAATAGCCCGGCCCGCGCACGACTCGACCCGGCATTGCGCCCGTGTGTTCGCCGTCTTTGAGGACCTGCTCGCCATTGACGAACACGTGCACCATGCCGGTCGCGTACTGGTGCGGCTCAATAAAAGTTGCGTGGTCCTGAATCGTGTTCGGATCGAAGACGACGACGTCGGCGTAAAAACCCACTTTCAGTTCGCCGCGTCGATCGATTCTCATCGTCTGTGCTGGCAGTGCCGCCAGTTTGCGTATGGCTTCCTCGAGCGATAAAACTTTCTCGTCACGGACGTATTTCGCCAACACACGAGCGAAACTGCCATAGGCACGCGGATGCGGATTGCTCTTCAGGAATACGCCTTCGGGTGCCAGCGATGCCGCGTCTGAATTGAAGCTCACCCAGGGCAGTGCGACGACTCGGCGAACCACGTCTTCGGACTGCGTGAAGTACACGGTACCTACTCGGCTGCCATCTTCGACTATCAAGTCCATGATCGTCTCCTGCGGACTGGTGCCGCGCATTTCCGCGACCTCGGCAACGGTTTTTCCCGTCAGCGGTTTCAATGCGTCGGTTTTGAACCCGACCAGCAGGATGTTGTCTGGCGAACCGGCGCCCAGGTACAGGTTTTCCCACTCGTCGGATTCCTCGAGCATTTCCCGGGCGATTCTTTCGCGCAATGCCGGATCTCGCATGCGTTGCAGCGATGCTTCGAAGCCACCTTCCTGCACCCAGGGCGGAATCGTGGCGTTCAAGCCGGTGGAGCCCGCCGGGTAGGTGTAGACGTCGGCCGTAATCTGCAATCCCTCATCTCTGGCGCGTTCGACCATGGCAACGGCATCGTCGAATAGATGCCAGTTGGACTGCCCGGAAGATTTTAAATGGTAAATCTCGGCACGAATGTTGGCATCCCGTGCAATGGTCAGCAATTCGTCGATCGCCTCAATGATGTTCGCGCCTTCATCACGCATGTGAGAGATGTACATACCGTCGTATTCGGCGGCCACTTCGGCCAGGGCGATCAATTCGTCGGTCGTCGCGAACAGCCCGGGTGGATACATCAACGATGATGCCACGCCCAGAGCGCCGTCTTCCATGGCCCCTCGCACAAGGTCGCGCATCTGCTCGAGTTCGTCGGGCGTGGGTTCACGATCTTCGTGTCCGATGACGTACTCGCGCGGCGTTGCGGCGCCGATGAACGACGCTACATTGGGGGAGATGCCGCGTCGTTCGAGAAACTCGAGATACTCGGCAAGCGTCGTCCATTCGACATCGTAGCGAATATCACTTTGCAGCCGGACCATTGCTGCTTTCATGTCATCGTTGAGCGGACCCATGGAGTCTCCCTCGCCCATGATCTCGAGGGTTACGCCCTGGCGGATGTCGCTTTGCGAATGACCGTCTTCGATCAGTGACTCGTTGGCCCAGGACATCATGTTGATAAAGCCGGGTGCCACGGCGAGTCCCTCGACGTCGATTTCCGCTGCTGCGGTGGCATTACCGAGATCGCCAAGCGCGGCGATTTCGTCACCATTGAAGGCGACGTCGCCGACGTAGGCGTGTTTGCCACTGCCGTCGTAGATCATGCCACCGCGCAGGATGAGGTCGTACGAGACCGGCGATGTGCATGCGAACAAGAGTCCGAACGCGACAAGAGCAGTCACGCCTGATCGGCCGCAGCGATGCAGAAGCTTCAGCTTTAAAACCAATTTGCTCAGGCGTCGTTGCCTTTCGTCGCCATGTACAGGCCGCCGGCCAACATCAGGAGTTGAAACTCCATACCGCGAAAACCTTGCGTGGCATGGACGATCGCGATGGCGCCGATCATGATGATGACGACAATCAGGCCGCCGAGACGTGTGAGCATATCCTTGCCGAATGCACCGGCAATCAACATGATGCCAGCGGCGATCTCGCCCAGCGCCACGAGCCATACCACGGCAACCGGCAAACCCGCCATAGGCCCCTCGATCGGAAATTTGGCCACGCCGTGAACAAGGAACGTCGCGGCTAACGATAAGCGCAGACCCCAGTGTGCATGGGGTGCAAGTTTTTTGAGAAAGTCCATAGTGCTTTCCTCTTAGTTGTTATATATCACGAAGCCTACACCTATTTGCAGGCCAAAACCGCTTACGCCCCGGCGATCCGCGTTCTGATTTGTCGCAGCGTCTGTTGCACCTGTGCAGCATGATCACGGCCCATTCTGAGCAACAATTTTTGGCCGCTCGACAACGCTTCAAGCTCGGGGTCGGAGAATTCGTAGAGCACATGCGGACGGACGAGGCGTATCGGCATGTCGACCTGCGGCGTGTCGAGAAGGTGATCGATGACCTCGACGACTCGGTCGTTCAGGTATCCCTGCGGATAGCCGAGCCCCGTGAAGGCGTCCTGCAGTAATGGGTAGAAGCGCCGATAGATTTCAAAAAGCGCATCGAGATCTGCATGCGTGAACATATCGACGAGGTAATCGTAGCGACGGTAGTTGCGCTCGCTGAGGATGTACTCCTGATCGCGGTCGACAACGTCTACCTCAAATCTTCCGCGAGCCGGGCCGATTGGGCGTATGCGGTTGGAAATGTGACTGCGTGTCAGGTTATCCATCGTCGCCACGAATTTCTCGATCAGCGACTCCGCAACGAGCAATTCGTCGATGCTGTTGCCAAAGACGCTCAGCAACGACATTCTGAAGTACGCGTCACCATCGTCGAGCGACGGCATCGGTATCAGCGGTCCCGTGCCCGGTTGCGGTTCGATGCGTGCCGGCATCGGGTAGCGCGGAAGCTCGGGCTCGATCTCGGCGGGTAGCGGCTCTGGCACGGCC
The DNA here is from genome assembly GCA_022574185.1 of Pseudomonadota bacterium. Lineage (GTDB taxonomy): Bacteria > Pseudomonadota > Gammaproteobacteria > Steroidobacterales > Woeseiaceae > UBA1847. Next base: position 15,870 of record JACZSM010000033.1, on the reverse strand, counting down.
GTAGTTGGAACCGGCTGGTCGTCAGTATTCAGTAAATACCAGAGCCCGCCCGCCGTGCCGAGTGCCAGCAGCATCGCTATAAACCATTGTATGTTGGAGTCTTTAGCCACAAGCTGAATCATATCGGAATTCTGCATTTGTGACGCAGTCCAATTGCTTAAGCGATGGCTGCAGCTACGCTTTAGGGACAGCAAAATGATGCGGTGGTAAGTATGATCAGGGTCTTGCTTTGGCGGATTTATTCGTGGCCTGTCGTTCGACGAATGGCCCGATGGCGCCGGGATCTGCTCTTCTATGTATTTACCCGGGAGAAAGAAAATCTTGTTTTTTTCTCGCTGTCTGGAGCATTTGTCGTCTTGCTTTGTAGCCTGGTCTATTTTGCCTACACCGACCACGTTCGTGCCGTATCTGCGCAGCAAAGTGACATAGAATTAGCTTGCCTTGCCAGGAATATCTATTTTGAGGCAAGAGGGGAATCGATTGCCGGTCAGCATGCGGTTGCCGAAGTGACTATGAATCGTGTGGCTTCGAAGAAATTTCCAAACACAGTGTGTGACGTTGTTTATGAAAAGAGATGGGACCGCATTCGCAAGCGTTATGTCGGTGCATTTTCATGGACGGAGCTGGAGGCAAACTCCAGAGGCAAAGGCATCGCGTGGCAACGGGCGGTAGCGTCCGCGCAGGCAGTTTTTGACGGCCAGCAGGCACCGACTGTTCACGGCGCGTTGTTTTATCATGCCGATAGCATAGAACCTCGATGGGCGAAGACGAAGCAACGGGTTGCGAAAATTGGCCACCATATTTTCTACGAATAAGGTGATGTTCCGTTACACGTACACAGCGATATCGCGGCTTAGGCAGTCTTACCGTATTTTTTGAAGTACAGGTCCTTTGCCTGGCCGATCCAGTCGTCCTGCTCCATGCGACCTTTGAATTCATTTAGCTCCACATTGACTCGTGCGATGTCGCCAACGTCGAATGCAGCGATTTGCTGAAAGGTATAAATACCGAGTTCGTGCAAAGTCAGTTCAAACGCTTTACCAATGCCAACGATATGTTGCAGATCGTCCATGTCCTCGGAATTGGGCGGTGGCGCGCTTGATATTGGCACCACCTTTGCCTGTCGCGCTTCTTTCATCGCCTCCTTTTGCTGCTGTTCAATTTCGGCGAAATTTTTCTGCAGGTCGTCCAGTTTGACGCGCAGCGTATCGGATTGTTTTTCGGATTCGTCAGCATGGTCGCGATATTTTTCGGCCTCGTCTTCGGACTGCATGCGGCTGGCCTCAATTGACTCGAGAGCACGCGTCAATTCCTTGTTATGAATCTTGAGTGCATGGATTGCCTCGACGTCGCGACGCATGTCGTCAAGTCCCTGTTTCGCTCGCGTGGCGACGTCACAGAGCTTTGCGTTTTCAATCTCGAGCTTTTCAGTATTCCGTTCCAGCACACCCAGCTGAATGAGCTGGACCTGGGCTGAATCGAGCGCTTCGTTGATGGAATCGTGTTCCGAACGTGACGAATTCAGAAGATGGGTAGTGGATTCCCGCTCCGCCTTCGAAGCCTCGAGTTGTTCTTCGAGCAATTTACGTTTTTCGAAAGACTTGTGGAGTTCGGCTTTGTAGAAATCGCCTGATTTGACGAATTCTGATTGCAGCGCCGAAGTCGTTTGTTTCATGGACATGAGCGCGTTTTGGATGGCAGTGACCGTAAGCTTGGTGGTTTCACGTTCTGTGCGAAGTGTGAGCACACTCTTCGCCAGTATTTTCGCTTTCTGGTGCAGGTCCGCAAGCTCGGTGCGATTCTTGACGACGGCACCTTGCAGGGCCTCTGCCGTCGCTTGCAATCTGGCATATTCAGTCGCAATTTTGTCTCTTTGATTGATGGCCTCTCTTAAATTCGGCGGCAACCAGTCGCCTGACTCGCCGGCACCTGACCGGCTGAATTTCGCTCGAATCAGCCAGCCACCGACGACACCAGCCGCGCCGGCGGCGAGTAGATACATCATAATTTCAGGGGTCAAGCCGCCCATCACTCATCCCTCATGCTGATAAGAGTGGCCTCGCACAGGAAATATCCGTATTTCCTGACCGTGCCGAGTATGGCCGACACGGGCATTATGGAATACGACCGGTTCCACAGAACGACCGAAATTTGCCGAGAAAATGTGGCTTAGATCACGTTATTTAAGAGCCAGGGGCAAGAATTGGGCTATTGTGGGCATTGCAAAGAGGGAGTACACATGATGAATTGGCGCGGCATTCGTGTCGCATTGACAATCGTGTTGATAGTCGCATTCGGAGGCTGCAGTTGGCCGGACGGGGTCGAAGTGGTCGAGCAGACTGCCGACGACCGCAGTCCGTCGGTCGCCCGGTCCTGGAACGAAGTCGTTTTGGGCGCGATTCGCAATGATTTTGCACGCCCGACCGTGCACGCACGCAACCTGTTCCACATATCGTCGGCCATGTACGACGCTTGGTCGGTTTACTCCGATATTGCGGAATCGTATCTGCTCGGCAAACAGCTCGGAGCATTCAGCTGCAATCTCGACAACTTCACGGCACCCGATGATCTGTTCCCGGCCCGCGAAGAGGCGATCGCGTATGCGGCCTACCGGCTGATATTGCATCGGTTCGCTGCGTCGCCGGGTGCGGTTGAGACAACTTACCAGGCCGACAACCTGATGCAGCTGCTGGGTTTCGACACGAGTAATGCGTCGCTTACTTATCAAGATGGCACGCCTGCCGCGATGGGCAACTACATCGCCCAGTGTTATATCGACTTTGGATTTCAAGACGGCGCGAATGAACTCAACGCCTATGCAAATACCATCTATGTGCCCGTGAATCCTGCAATCGAGCCCGTAAATCCTGGCAATCCGAACATCGTCGATCTCGATCGCTGGCAGCCGATATCGTTACTGCTGGCGATTGATCAATCGGGCAACACGGTTATTAACGAACCCCCGTTTCTGGGTCCGGAGTGGGGGCAGGTCGAGCCCTTTGCGCTCAGTGACGCCGATAAAACCACCTACCAGCGGGACGGCTTTGACTACGAGGTCTACTTTGACCCGGGTGCGCCCCCGGGCTACTCGGGCGCATCAGCCGATGACTACAAGTGGGGCTTTTCGCTGGTTTCAATCTGGGCGTCTCATCTCGACCCCAGCGATGGCGTCATGATCGATATATCGCCTGGGGCTCTGGGCAATATTCAGCAGTACCCGGCCAGTGTGGACGAATTCGATCAGTTTTACGATTACCTCGATGGCGGCGATGGCAGTCAGGGCTATGCCGTCAACCCGGTGACGGGTGCGTCCTACGTACCGCAAATCGTGCCGCGCGGTGACTATACGCGCGTGCTCGCTGAATTCTGGGCAGATGGTCCGCGTTCGGAAACGCCGCCCGGACACTGGTTCGTTATCATCAACGAAGTCAATGACCATCCGCTGCTCGTCAGGCAGTTCGGTGGCCAGGGCCCCGAGCTTGGCCCGCTCGAGTGGGATGTGAAATCCTATTTCACGCTCGGCGGTGCGATGCACGACTCGGCGATCGCAGCATGGGGCATCAAGGGCTGGTACGACTACGTGCGGCCCGTGTCCGCGATTCGTGCAATGGCCGGTCGCGGCCAGAGTTCGGAGCCGCTGGCGGCTTCGTATTCGGTCGATGGACTGCCGCTCGTTGCAGGCCTTATCGAACTTGTCGGCAGCGGCGATCCGTTGGCGGGTGCGGCGGATGAGAACGTCGGCAAGATCAAGCTGTACACGTGGCGCGGTCCGGAATACATCCTCAATCCGGCCATTGACCAGGCCGGGGTGGGCTGGATCCTGGCTGACAACTGGTGGCCGTACCAACGGCCGTCATTTGTGACGCCGCCTTTTGCAGGCTACATATCGGGACACTCCACCTACTCTCGCGCCGCGGCCGAAGTGCTGACCTTGCTTACCGGCAGTGAGTACTTTCCCGGTGGCATGAGTGGCTTCGATATTGTCGCGAACGAATTCCTCGTGTTCGAGGAGGGTCCGAGCGTTGATATGACCTTGCAGTGGGCAACCTACAGGGATGCGTCCGATCAATGCAGCCTGTCGCGAATCTGGGGTGGCATTCATCCACCCGCAGACGACATCCCGGGGCGCCTGATCGGTGCTCAGATTGGGCCCAGTGCCTTCGCGCTGGCCGAATCACTCTTTAACGGCACGCCATAGCGACCGGAAAACCTGAATCCAGGCGTGCTATCGTAGGCACAATCCGCCACCGAGAGACAGATGCGATGCAGCTACGTTACAAAATAGCGGTTGGTATCCTGATTTTCTTGGGCGTAGCAATGACGTCACTGGCGCTAGTTCTAAGCCATAACGCCGCCTGCGAACCGGCACCGGCAATCTCCGCCGAATCCGAGACCATGAAAGCCATCGTGCATCGATGTTATGGGTCGCCCGATGTTCTCAAGTTTGAAGATGTCGAAAAGCCGACGCCTGCGGACGATGAGGTCCTGGTCAAGGTCGTTGCTGCTGCCGTCAATCCTCTCGACTGGCATTACATGAGGGGTACGCCGTATTTCTTGCGTTTGAAGTCGGGCCTGGGCGCACCCGATGACACTGGTCTGGGAGTGGACTTTGCGGGCACGGTCGAAGCGGTCGGCAGTAGCGTTACGCGGTTCAAACCTGGAGATGCGGTGTTTGGCGGGGGTAAAGGAGCCTTTGCCGAGTATGTATCTGTTCGCGAGGACCGGGCGCTGGCGATCAAACCGGCCAACGTGTCATTTGAGCAGGCGGCTTCTGTACCCATCGCGGCCATCACGGCGCTGCAGGCGCTGCGCGACATTGGAAAATTACAGTCGGGGCAGAAAGTCCTGATTAACGGCGCGTCGGGAGGTGTCGGTACATTTGCCGTGCAGATCGCCAAGTCGATGGGTGCCGAAGTGACGGGCGTCTGCAGTACCCGAAATGTGGAGATGGTGCTGTCAATCGGCGCGGATCACGTCTTCGACTACAAAAAAGAGGACTACACCGAAAGCGGGCAACAATACGATCTGATCATCGATATGGTCGGCAATCACTCACTAACCGCAAACAGGCGAGCGCTTAAACCCGACGGCATCTTCGTCATCGTCGGAGGAGCAAAAGGTAATTGGCTGGAGCCCCTGATGGCCCCGATCAAGGCACTGATGTTGTCGCCGTTCGTGGACCAGGAGTTCGTCATGATTCTGGCGAAATTGCGTCAGGACGATCTGATGATTCTGGCTGACCTCATGCAGGCCGGCAAAGTGACGCCTGTCATCGACAGTCGCTACCCACTTAGTGAGGTTCAGGCGGCCATCCGGCATTCGGAAGACGGGCACACTCGCGGAAAAATAATCATCGAAGTGCAATAGCTGGTGCGGATATAGGCGCGCTTACTGTAGGAGCCCGCCGCGCGGGCGAACCCCGTTGACCGATGCCAAAGAACATCACCGCAATTGGCTGTCTTTACTGCCGCGGCGGTTGTAACCACTGACTATCTTCACTTCGGCATCCTGTTGCGCCTGGCAGGGCACACACAGGCGCACGCCGGGAACGGCTTCGCGGCGGGCCTGGGCAATAGGTTTGTTGCATTCATCGCAATGCGTCAGGCTTTCGCCTTGCGCTAACTGGTCACGCACGCGTTTGACGGCATCCTCGACGGTTGCATCGATTTGATCCTGTACCGCTCCGTCTTTTGCAAAACCACCCGCCATTGAAGGACTCCACATCCATTAATTGCTAAATCGCTCGACTACCGCGATATTAGCGCAATCGCTTGCCTTTGGAGAATTGCACGATGTGCCGATGTCCCAGCCAGTGCTTTTTTCAACCGCATATACTGTCGCAAGGGTTGCTGGTTTTGCTGATGCTTGCCGGATGCTCGAATGCTGCGGACGACGGCATCACGATCGAAGCAGTCTGGATCGAAATGCCCGACGGTGTGCGACTTGCCGTCGACCTGTACAAGCCGACCGACCTTAAGCTCGGCGCAAAATTACCCGTGCTGCTTGAATACACGGCGTACCGTAAAACCGATTCGCGCTCCCGAAACTATTCCTTGTTCTCTTATTTCATTCACCACGACTACATCGTCGCCAGGGTCGATATCCGGGGCACGGGCAATAGCGAAGGGCGCCTGATTCCATACGAGTATTCGGACGAAGAGCTGGATGATGGCGAAGTCATCATCGACTGGCTGTCAAAACAATCATTTTCAAACGGCAACGTCGGCATGTTCGGTATCTCCTGGGGCGGATTCAATGCGGTGCAACTGGCGGTCCGGCAGCCGCCGGCGCTGAAGGCCATCATCGCCGTGCATGCGACCGAAGATCTCTACCAGGACGATGTGCATTTCATGGACGGCATCATGCACGTGGATTCCTGGGAAATGAGTCAGGAACTTGAAAATGCTCGTCCCGGTGCCCCCGATTTCCTGATTGACGACGACAACTTTAAAAATCGTTTCGATACCGAACCCTGGGTGCTGAGTTTTAAGAGGCAACAACGCGATGGGCCGTTCTGGGATCGCGCCTCGTCACGCGACAAGTACGACCAGATCAAGATACCCGCGTTCTACATTGCCGGCTGGTACGACGGATACCGCGATATTGTGCCGCGCATGCTCGCTAATGTGGAGGCGCCGGTAAAGGCGATGATCGGCGCCTGGTCGCATGCCTGGCCGCACGATCCTTATCCGCAACCGGGTATGGAATGGCGGCACGAAGCCGTGCGCTGGTTCGACCAGTTCCTCAAGGGCGAGGATACGGGCATTCTCGACGAACCAAAGCTTGCCGTTTACGTGCGTGAATGGCATGCGCCCGGGCCTTACCTCGATTACGCACCTGGATTCTGGCGCTGGGAAGACGGCTGGCCGATCGATCGAATTCAACAAACACGCATGTATGCGCAGGACAATCACTCCTTATCTATAGAGCCGGCCGACGCCACCGTGCATTCCCTGCGCTACACACCGACCAGCGGCCTCGAAGCGGGCGGGCCCGTGATGTGGTGGGGAGATGTGGCGCACGATCAGCGACCGACGGATGCCTACAGCCTGGTCTATGACACGCAGCCGCTGGAATCGGATACCGAAATCCTGGGACTCCCCTTGGCGAGGCTTTATGTCTCGGCCGATGCCCCGCGTGCCAACTGGATGGTCAAATTATCTGATGTAGCGCCGGATGGCGCGGTCACGCAGGTAGCCGGCGCTGCCTTCAATGGCACGCACCGAAATTCGGCGCGAGAACCCGAGGATATCGTTCCGGGCGAGGAATTCGCACTCAATATCGAGATGCATTTCACCTCGTGGGTGTTCCCGAAGGGCCACCGGATTCGCTTTACCGTTAGCAATGCGCAGTGGCCGATGTTGTGGCCAACGCCGTATCCGATGACCACGACGCTGCGCCTCGGCGGTGCCCACGGTTCGCACGTCGAGTTGCCGATCGTGCCGCCGGGCGATCGGGCATCGCCGGAATTTCTGGCGCCGGCGGCCAATCCGAAATACCCGGGCTACGAGTCTATCGATACGGGAATGCCTTCGGGCTATGGCGAGATCTCTGCTGTCATTCGTAATCCACGTACGGGCGAAGCGACGGTGACGGCCACCAATTCAGGCGCCACGAAGTTTCCGTGGGGTACGGAGACGTTCGTCGAAACCATCGAGCACAAGACATCGGATGCACATCCGGAAAATACCTCGATGACGGGAACGCACCGCCTGGAGCTGCAACTCGAGGGTCGTACATTGCTATGGGAGGGGGAATTATCTTTCACGAGTGATCTTGAGAATTTTTACTACGAATACTCGCGCAAGCTCAGCGAAAATGGCGAACTGGTACGCGAGAAATCCTGGCAGGAGACGATACCGCGCGATTTTCAGTGACTCTTGCGAGCCAATGGCCGAAAGGAAAATAGTGTCAGGTTTATTTATTGGCTTGCAATTAAGCCTGACACCTTTTCCCAGAGTTGTTTCCGCCACCGCCTTGATTCCCGGTCATTTGTTGGCTAATCCCGACCGAAGTCCCTATCCTCCATGATCAATGAGCCTGTTCAATGAGTTAAAACGCCGCAACGTCTTTCGCGTAGCGATCGCCTACCTTGTAATCGCGTGGTTGCTCGCGCAGGTTGCGGACCTCGCGTTCGACAACTTCGGTACGCCGGAGTGGGTATCGAAAACCGTTTTGTTCTTGTTGCTGCTCGGCTTTCCATTGGCCGTGTTCTTTGCCTGGGCCTTTGAGATCACGCCCGAAGGGGTAAAGAAAGAAAAGGACGTCGATCGTTCGGTGTCAATTACATCTCCTACGGGGCGCAAGCTCGACTATTTCATCATCGTATTGCTCGTCATAGCACTCGGATACTTCGTTTGGGAATCGCGCGTCTCGGATCGCGTACCCGTTATGGCTTCTGCAGACGCATCGATTGCGGTTCTCGCTTTCGAAAACATGAGTCCCGATCCGGAGAATGCTTTTTTTGCCGAAGGAATTTCCGAAGAGATTCTAAACGTATTGTCGTCGATCGACGGTTTGCGAGTTGCCTCACGTACCTCCGCGTTCTCGTTCGCCAATACCAACACACCAATTCCCGAGATCGCCGCGCAACTCGATGTCGCCCACATACTCGAGGGCTCGGTGCGCAAGCAGGGAATGCGCGTGCGCATTACGGCACAGCTCATCGATGCGAGTACCGACACGCACTTGTGGTCGGCATCTTATGACCGAAACCTTGACGACATTTTCGCTGTGCAAGAAGAGATCGCGGTGGCGATATCCGAAGCACTGATGGGCGCGCTGGGCATGGGACAGATTACTGTCTCGGCGCCGACCGACGACATGGCGGCCTATGAGTTGTTTCTGCGTGGGCGGCAACTGTTCTACCAACGCGGAGAAGCGGATACGCTTGAGAATTCCATCGAAGATCTGCAAGCAGCAGTGGTCCGCGACCCCGAGTTTGCCGAAGCCTGGTCATACCTCGCAGCGAGCCTCAGAACCCAGACCGGGTACAAGCTGATGGATGTGGCTACTGCAGGGGTTTACATACGCCAGTCCAGGGACGCCGCTGATCGAGCACTGGTATTGGATCCGACGCAGGCACTGGCCGTAGCGGTGCTCGGCCAAATTGCCCGGGATACTGACCGACTCGAGGAGATCGTGCTGCTCGATCGCGCGGTCGCATTGGCGCCTGACGACGCCGGTATCATTATGTGGGCCGCTGAAACACTTTTCCATGCTGGTGCCTATCTCGATGCAGCATTGCCGTTGTATGAACGGGCCTACCGTCTTGACCCGCTGTCCGGAATCAACAATGGGGTGCTTGGCATTTCCTACCTGGTCGCCGGCCAGCGCGAGCTCGGCCACCAGCACATACGGCGGGCAGCTGATCTGGGTTGGCCTTATGCGACTCAAACGGCAGCTCTCGAATACGTTTGGACTGGTGAGATCGATGCTGCCGTCGAGGTCAGTCGAAAATTCTGGGTGGACGATGGGTATTACGAGTCAATTGAGCTCGATCTGGCCCGAGATATCGACGAAAAAGTACTGCGACGCGAGATGACGTCGGACGAGCTGGCCGAAGTTTTTGCAAGTACGAGATATTTGGATGGCGACTACCGTACGCACAGCTACTATTATCAGGTCCTTGGTGATCACGATCGAATGTTTGATGCGTGGTTGGCAATAGAAGCGGATTTTATGCACACGACTCGCAATGTGTACATTCCGAGCGGCCGAGTGGTGATGGAACATCCGCGAATGCTCGAGGTTGCCGAGAAGCTTAAGTTATTCCCGGTGTGGGAGACCAAAGGCTATCCGTTCGGCTGCGAACGAGTGCAGGACGACATCGGCGATCACTTGAGTTGCCCGAACTGGCCTGAGTAGATTGCGTATTAGCTAATGCCAGGCGCGCGTCTTGATTTCACCATCAAAGAGGCGCCCAGGATCATCAGGAACATCGGGTACAACGGTATCAACGGGGAATATGGGATATAGGGCCCCGTGAATTCTATGACTTTGAATCCATACATGAATTCGAAAACTTGTGGGCTCCAGTCTCGACCAAAACTAATGCCTGTCAAGCCGACGACCAGCGCGGCAAAACCCACGGTCAAAAATAGTGATGTAGATCGTCCATCGGTGGAGGATTGTCGTGCCGAGGTTTTCGAGCGTTTTTTGCTCCACGCAGCCAGTCGCAGTCCCCAGGCCAGGAAACCACCCCAGTAATAAACGTAATCGATAAAAAGTGCCGGGGATTCATAGTAGAAAAGGTTGTACCAGTAAACGATCCAGGCGTAACACCACAGCCAATAGATTCCGGTCCTGTGCAGGAGCTTCCACTGCCTGGGCGTGAGGCGACGACGGCCAAATTTGAATGACGTCAGCACCATCGCGATGAGAAATGCGTAACTCGATACTCCTTCAACAACATCGCTGAGCACATAAACTTCGCTGACGTAATACTCCGAATGTACTGTCACCAGCCACAATATAAACATCAGCTGCCAGCCCATAGCGGCCGCGAAACTGAGCCCTATGAATGGTCGATTGCGCAACAGCCAGCGACCGAACGGTCCGGGAAACAAAACCTGCACCGAGGATGCAGCAAAAGCCACGAACAACAACGGCACGGCATGGCGTACAGAAAGCTGAATCATCGAAGAAACATTTTCGGCGCTGGTCAGATCGACGCGCGCCATGCCCAGCACCATCACCGCGGATACGGGCACCGTTATCAGCCACCACAGGTTCCAGCCATTAACGATCTTGGCTTTGAGTAATTGGTTGAGATCTGCACTCATGGATTTAGTCGTCGTCTGATTGCCCAGAATCTGTACTCAGCATTGTCTCGCGCCCTATTGTACGGAATGTCGGCGTGGCTATGTGCCCGTCGTATGAGCGTGGACTCGTAAAACGGCTTATGTCTGATATCCTCATGTTACGGGTCTCCTCTTACCAAATCGAAAATCAACCTGGAGAGCAACATGAATATCATGAACCGCACACTGCTGATCCTGCTGCTGGCCGGGCCGTTGGCAGTCGCGGATACGACGATAGATCAACTGTTGAAAACGCGATTTAGTGGCGCCGGTAAATTCATCAACGTATTTGCGGGCAAAGTGGCGAAAGAGGGCCTTGCAACACGTACCGCGATTAGTGGGGAACGGCGGGCGACCATGACCGGCCGCAACATCGAAGTTATCGATCTCGGCGAACAGATGATCTGGCGTTATGCCGTCAGCAGAAAGGGCAAAGCGAAGAAATGCGAAGCGACAACTTTTGACGAATTCCGGGAGCAGATGGCTGCGCTCGAACAATTGCCCTTTTTTGGCGATGGACCGCATGCAGGCGAGATGCCTGACGACGCCGAACAGGCACCCGAGTTCGAAATTACGCTTAGTTTTACGCAGACGGATGAGCAGGAAACCCATGCCGGGATGACCGGAGATGTGTTTTTTTTCACAGCGACCGCACATCGTCCCGGTCTGTCCGTCGATGAAGGCGGTGGGATTCTAGAAACGACGTTTGTCGTTGGCCCAAAAACTGATGGATGGACCGAGGTGCAGGACTGGCACATGAAGTGGGCGGCCGTGATCGGTGACATGTTTGGTATAGGCGAGAGCCTCAACAAGGTATTGGCGAGTAGCCCGGCGCTGCAAGAAGTGATGGCAGAACTGCAACTGAAAGAATCAGAACTGGATGGCACATTTTTGCGCATCAGTACGCGGCTCTCGACCGTAGCGGATTCTCGCCCCCAACAGCAGGCTCAAGCCGATGACAGCAATGACGGCGAAGAGATACCAACCACTCTTGGCGGGCTTGGTGCCAGGCTCGGCGGTGCTTTTATGTCGAAGCAGCGCAAGGAATCAGAATCGAAAGGTCCGCAAGAGATTTTCACGAGCGAAATAGTAATCACGGGCTTGTCGGATGCAACCGACCCGATCCTGACATTGCCAGACAAATGTTTTAAATGACCTGGCGGATCCGGATTTGAGATCCGAGTTCACCAATCCTTGAGCGGAAACTCCATGACCGGTTGTGGCGGCCAGGCCAGGCCGCTACCAGGATCATCAAGTAACGGTCCCCTGCATTTGTGATTTTGAACTCCTCATAAACCTGATCGAAGCGATCCTGGTCTCCCTCGTGCGCCATGACCAGGCCCTTGAATGCCAGAGCAATATCATCGTCCCGAATCCGGGCATTGTCGGGCGCAGAATCGCAAATCTCAGGCTCAGGAGACCACAGCGGAGCGTCAGTCGAGTTGTCGCAGGACTTTCGGATTCTGCATCGCGACTCGTAAAAGAGTGCGGGCGGCGCCACGTGGTGATCTGCGCCCTTGCTCCCAGTCGCGTATCGCATCGACAGAAACATCAAGAAGCTGAGCGAATTCAACTTGCGTAAGTTTTGACGACTGACGCGCAGCAATCGCGAGAATCTGCTCTGGCGTGTATATGCGGCCTATTTCGCCCGCTTTCATTTGCCTGATACCTTCGAGGATGTCTTTTGCCTCTGGTGAAATATTTTCCTTAGTTGTCATCATCGAACGCCTTCTTAAATAGCATGAACTCTTTGCCGGAGAAGTTTTTAAACTCCATCGCAGTTTTCTAAGTCCTCCTGAGCGTGGAATGACCACACCTGCGTTAGGGAACAGCGCAAGATAGGCTGCGAGAGCTTCACGGTTCTCGTCGCTGAGTAATTCGTCAGCCTTTCTCGCAAAAATGGCAGATTCGACAATCGTATACACATCGCAAGACTATGGCAATGCCGTAGTGAATGTCTTGTATCAAAACTGCGGTAGATATGCAGTTTTGTTCCTACGCCATACTACTCGGCGTCCGGCAAATGCCCGGCCTTCAGGTACAACAGCGCGCCCTCGTCGCGAGTGAAGGCGCGGTGGCTGCTCTGGTCGGGATTTCGCAGCCAGGTGCCAGCCGGGTAATCGCCGTACTCGTCTGAGAAACAGCCTTCGACGACGAACACTTCCTCGCCGCCGGGATGCGTGTGCTCCTTGAATGGTGTATTGGGCGCCCAGCGAATCATCGTCACAAGTTCGTTTTGGAACTCATGCAAGGGCATCGCCTCGACGCCAGGTGCGAGTGGCAGCGGCCACTTCGCATTGCGCGTATCGATGACAACGGATTTGTCGTCCTCTTCATTAAACTGACGCAGTTTGACGAAAATGACACAACCCTGTTCACCAATGCGGGGGGAGTGACTCGTGCCGATCGGGTTGCGCACATAGGTGCCGACGGGGTAGGTCCGGTGTTCGTCGGCGAATTCGCCCTCGAGCACGAAGAATTCCTCGCCGCCGCCATGAACATGCGCTGGGAAGGTGCTGTTGGGCGCATAGCGCACGAGTGAGGTGGCGCGCGCCACCTCGTCGCCAATGCGATCGAGCATCATGCGTTCGACGCCCGGCATTGGCGAGTCCACCCAGTGGTAGTCCTCCGGGTGGATGACAACTCGTTGCGAGAAGTCCGAGTTCAGGTGCACATCTTATGCGGACGCCGGCATGACGAAATCGGGACGCATTCCTTCGTAGACGGGACGACCATCGTCCGGTTTGTCAGCACCCGCTGCGGCGTCGAAGAACGCATGGTAAGTCGCCGGCATGCTGTCGGCGTCGTGTCCCATGATGTTCGGCACGATCACACGGATCCGTCCTTCCTTGTCATCGAGCATAATGGGTGTGCCACAGTCCGAGCACACACACAGCTCCAGCGGGCCATCGGGGTTATTCGCGTTGAACGGCTGACGTTTTAGCCCGTCGAGGTTGTCCACCGCCAGATCGCCGTAGTTGAACATGACGACATGGGTAGTGTCCTGCCCGGTGACTCCTTTACAGACGGAGCAGTGGCAGGTGTGGCAGTCGATCGGGTCATTATCGGAATGAGTGTGAACGTGATCGCACCCTCCGGCATATTTGTGTGACATGGCTCATTACCTCTTCTAGTTCGAATTAGATATCAAATGACACCAACCTGTTAAGTATAGTTGCGAATGGCTGTAACTGCATTGGCAAATTCCAGATAACTATTGGCGGGAGTAAAAAGAATGAAAAATCATATGGATCGGATGCTGGCAACGAGTGTGGGGATCGCGCTGTGTATAGCTCTGATGATGAGTGTGCCCGTCGTGGCTGATGAGGTGGATGCCGTCAGGGCCGTGAAAATGGATCCAGAGAAGCTCGCGGGCATCGCGTATAAGACAAATAACCACCGTTTTGCACTGCGCCCAGCAGCATTGGAACGCTGTTGCGCCCACTTTGCATCCTGAGCAACCCGGAAATCTTCTCCGCATCCGGCGCACTGCCCCGAAAACCCGCCCTCATTTGGCCGTGTTCCCGCGAATGTCCGTTCTCAGACCCGCCGACACCCTCGGCAACTGCTCCTGCGTTGCTCGACCTCCTGCATCCCTGCAATCGTGTCGAAGCCGTTCCCGGCCACAACCTGGGGAAGGCAGCGACACGATCTGCTTTTCTATCTTGCCGCCGTAATGAAGGATTGCCCAGGCGACACGCTCCATGACGCCGGTTTTATCAAGACCACCAGCGAGAATCATGACTGCGATTATCGAAATAACCGCGCCTGGCCTACCGCTTATCGGCCAAAGAAAAGAATTCTTACCGGATCCGCAAACGTTGATCCCCGCTGACAGGGTGACGGTTGCTACTGGTCGGCCAGATATAGTCGACGGCGGTGATCACAAAGCACTGGAAGCCCACACGTTACTCAGCTTTAGAAACGCGAATTGAGATATCCAGGCCAGGGTTTCACCCCTTTGCAGTTTGCGTTTGTCTACCGGAATACTCGACTGGCACAGCAACATGATCTCGCCGGATTCAAATCCGCTAACCGGCTGTCGCCTGTTGTTCTGCGAGTTGTTCACGACAGGACGACCAAGACAAAGGCTGCAAACATGAGTGCAAGAGTTACCAGTACAAGACCGGTTTTCCGCTGTAGAATATTTCTTTAGACATTCTGTTCTCCCGACATTCGGACAGGTATCGCCCTGTGATCCACGCATTCAGCCTATCGGATCAATCGGTTTTGAACTTGGCAATATACCTCAGCATCTATTCATTTGACGTCCTTCTCGACAATGAACGGGAGAACGCAGATATTGACCTGGAGGCCCTGAATCTGGAAAAAAGCAGCTGATTCTCGTTCTGGCCCGGAGCTGGCGACAACACTAAACCTGGCTTGATCTTTCTTCGCAAAAGAAATCTACCATTAGTCCGCAGACTCTTGATATTGCCTGGGACTCAACGAGGTCCAACGTTTGAAGGCCCTTGAAAAATTGCTCTGTTCTGAAAATCCCAGCAGATAAGAAATTTGTGCATGTGAATATTTTCTGTCACGCAGATAATTCTCCGCGAGGCCGCGCTGTGTACTTTCCAGGACGTCACGATAGCTCAAACCCTCTGCTTGCAATTGACGTTGCAGGGTGCTCGTGCTGCGATGCAGCTGGCTGGATACCATCCCCTGATCCACCTTGCCCGAAGGCAACAAATCGATGAGCAGCCTCCTGACTTGTGATGCCACTTTATGCGGGTCAAGCGCTTCTATATATTGCTCAGCGATTTTGTCGGTCGCTTTTGCGATATTCGGTGTTCCATGAGGTAATGGTTCATTCAGGGTATCCTTGTCGAAATGAATGCTCCCTACTTCGGAATTGAACTGTACAGGCGCACGCAAGGCGTCCCGATAAGCGTCCGGATGTACCGTAGCCGGACAGGTCAATTCCACACGGAGCGGACGAATTTCCTTCTCTGCAACAATATCGCAAAGCGCCAGTAATGCCGTCATGCCGCAATCGATGCCCTCTTTCGGGGGGGACTTTGACGCATCAGGGAAGATGAACGGCAAGACGTAGCTGTCGTCTGGT